>WRKO01000001.1 GCA_009782215.1 Oscillospiraceae bacterium
ATATGATTACGGATTAAGGCATATAACAACAGAGCAGATTACGGCAGATGCTGTCAGAGGCTATTTTGAGCCTGTGCGATTCCCATACTTTTTCATTGACTTTGATGTGATGGGGCTTTGGGTGTTTGCTTATATCGCTGGCATAGCGGCGTTTATAATACTACTCGGTCACTTTTTTTACTATATTGACCGCAAGCTATATAAAAAGAATCAGCAATCAGAAATCCATCATCTCCCACCGTCAAAATGTAATGCCCCGGTTATTACGGTAATATCGCTGATAACCGCAGCTATGTTACTTTTTGCGGCGGGACTCGGCGCACATCATGTTTTGCGAATGGACGAATACAGCAAAGCCAAGTGGCTTGAATACGAAAACATAGTTTTGAGAGTTGGACGATATATGCACGAGTCAGGTGACCCGAACAAATATATCACGGTTTACGATGACAAAACCATTCAAGTATTCGGGTTTGATTATTATGAATTTAATATAAATGACGTGAGGTTTTTGGATGAACTTGCTGAAGAGCCAAGCGATGAATGGCGGGAAAGCCTTATAGGTGCAGTTTTAGAGCGAAGCGAGCAGTATAAGCAAAGAGGAGAATACAGTGATGATTTGTCCGAGGTTTTTGACAATGACGGCAACCTTTTACAAGAAAGGATGTTTTCTATAGAAGTTAATATCGGCGAAGATAATTGGTGTTGGCATCCAATTTTCCAATATATCAACGACAGTACGATAGGCTTCTTTGACGGCTTATACAAATACCGTGAGTTTTAGTATAAGCATTATCTGCGCCGTCCTATATAGGAGCGGACGGGTTTGACCTATTATTTTTCAGGAGAGAGGCTTTTTTATGAAAAATATAATCATTGCGGGCTGGAGCAGAACCGGCAAAACAACATTGGCGAGAAAACTAAATGAAGAGCTGCAATATTTCGTCGTCAGTCTTGATAATATTGTCGCCGCGTTCGGAAGGGCATATCCGCAGTTAGACATCAGGCTTAATTGGAATTACGAGAAGACCACAGCCAATATCGCGCCCTTCCTCGGCCACTTCCTTGGCATATTTTCCGCCGCCCACGACGCCGCGGATGAACAAAATTTGCGGACACGCGCTATAAAAGGCAATAGGTTTGTGCTGGAAGGAGGGTATTTTCATTTTGATACAATATTGTCCATTCTGGGTATGTATAAAATAGAGGAGTTAAAAGACCATTTTGTGCTTATAGGCTTGGTGCAAAACAACAAAACGGTGGATGAGTTTATCCGTGATTTCAAGAAATACGATACGGAAGACGATTGGACATATGGCTTTAGCGAGGACGCCCTTAGAGAAATAAGCGAGGACGCTGTTATAATGAACCAAAAAATGACGGATACCTTAACGAAGCGCGGCTTTGCGATTTATGATACATCGAAGGAGCGGGAGCAGGTTTTTGACAAAATCGTGGCGGATATTGCATCGAAAAGGAGCCCGTTATGAGCGGGGCGCTTGGCCTCTTAACGCCGGGTTTAAGTTGATGGGTGAAAGATATATCTCCGCTATATGGCAGCGCGGGGTTGTTTCTGGTAATATTGACGTATCTTTACTCACAGGAGGTCATTATGCTGGACAATATTCAAATAGGGAATCACATCACCTTTTTGCGCAAGCAGAAAAAAATGACGCAGGAGGACTTGGCGGAGACGCTGGGAATATCCGTGCAGTCAATCAGCAAATGGGAAAACGGGCACGCTCTTCCCGAAACGGCAACGCTTCCATTGCTGTCGCAAGCCTTGGGCTGCTCAATCGACTCAATATTGTTGCCGATTGCCACACGGGACAAAGACTTTCAAAGTTTTGCGAATGCGGTAGGCGGGGAGCAGGGCGAGCTTGCGCTGCGGTTGTACGGCAAGCTGAAAGAAAGGTTTGATTTTACCGTGAGCTACAGCAATGAATTTTATCTGTTTGAGCATGTAACAAAAGGCGCTTCCGCTGCATTCCATATCCCGGCGCAGGACGATTTTCTGATACGATTAGACGTCTGCGAAGGCCGCATTGTTTCGAGGATAACGCTGCAAAACTGCTCTAAATACATGGACTTGATTGACGCCATGCCGGAGCATATTAAAAAGAGCTTCAGGTGTAACGATTGCAAGTGCTGTAGCAACAGCGACTGCCCGTATACGATGGTGTATACATTTGAGGGGGTTGATTACCGGCAATGTCATTTTATCGGAGCTGATGTATCTTCGGCTGACGATGTGGAGAACCTTTTCGCGTTGGTGTGCGCGGAGCAGGGCGTGTGAATAAAACAACGGAAAAACACGGCGGGGTTAAGCACCCCGCCGTGTTGGTATCCATTTTCACAAAAAGGCTTTACGCGCCTCCGGCTTTGTCTGAGGGGTTGATGAGCGGGTAGGAACTGACTTCTATCCGTACCAGCGTGCGCCGGATTTTTGCCTGATGCTTTTGGAGTTCAACGTCGTCCTCCTCTTCCTGCACGCGGAGGGAGAAATAATCCAAGTCCGCGTCGGCGCGCGCGCGGTCGATGTCCTCGGGGAACTGCGCCTCGTTGGTCAGGATGGTCACGACATCGTCTTTGATTTGCATCACACCGGCGAAAACGGCGATTTTGCGCTCCGTTCCGTCATTTATGACGCGCAGGGCGCCGTAGTCAAGAACAGCCGAACATTCCGCGTGGCGGGGCAGGACGCCCATATCCCCGGTTGAACACCGCGCGACGACCATATCACATTCATCGTCCAGCTTGACGCCCTCCCGCGTGACGATGCGCAGCCGCAGCTTATCCGCCATACGCTATTCACCCGCGCCTTCTGCCTTGTAAGCGTCCACAACCTCTTCAATCATGCCTTTGTTGAGGAAGTACCCCTCCGGGATGTCGTCGTATTTGCCTTCGATGATGCCGGCGAAGCCCCGGATGGTGTCGGCGACGGGGACATATTTGCCCTCGATGGACGTAAATTTCTCCGCCACGAAGAACGGCTGCGAGAGGAACCGCTGCACCTTCCGCGCGCGATCAACAATCAGGCGGTCGTTTTCGGATAGCTCGTCCATGCCCAGAATGGCGATGATATCCTGCAAGTCTTTGTAACGCTGGAGGATGCTCTGCACCGAGCGGGCGGTGTTGTAGTGGTCGGCGCCCACGATGTTTTTGTCAAGGATGCGGCTGGTCGATTCCAGCGGGTCGATGGCAGGATAAATGCCCATTTCAACGATGGCGCGATTCAGCACCGTCGTCGCGTCGAGATGGGCGAAGGTGGTGGCGGCGGCGGGGTCGGTAAAGTCGTCGGCGGGGACGTAGATGGCCTGCACCGACGTAATCGAGCCGGTTTTGGTGGAGGTGATGCGCTCTTGCAGGCTGCCCACCTCGGTCGCCAGCGTCGGCTGATAACCCACGGCGCTGGGGACGCGGCCCAAAAGCGCGGAGACCTCCGAACCGGCCTGAACATAACGGAAGATGTTGTCGATGAACAGGAGGACGTCCTGCATCGAAACGTCGCGGAAGTATTCGGCGATGGTCAGCCCCGAGAAGCCCACGCGCATACGCGCCCCCGGCGGCTCGTTCATCTGTCCGAACACCAAGGCGGCCTTGTTGATGACGCCGGAGTTAATCATGTCGTTGTACAAGTCAATGCCTTCGCGGGTGCGTTCGCCCACGCCGGCGAAGACCGAATAGCCGCCGTGCTCGGTGGCGATGTTGTAAATCAGCTCCATGATGGCGACCGTCTTGCCCACGCCGGCGCCGCCGAACAGGCCGATTTTTCCGCCCTTGGAATAGGGGCAGAGCAGGTCGATGGCCTTGATGCCCGTTTCCAGCATCTCGGTCGTCGCCGTCTGGTCGGCAAAGCCGGGCGCTTTGCGGTGGATGGGCCAGCGTTCCTTCGTCACCGGCGGTTCCTTGTTGTCAATCGGGTCGCCCAAGACGTTGAGCATACGCCCCAGCGTTTCCGGCCCGACAGGCACGGAGATGGGCGCGCCGGTGTCAACGGCGTCCATCCCGCGGACCAAGCCGTCGGTGGAACCCATTGAGATACAGCGTACAACATTGTCGCCCAAGTGCTGAGCGACCTCCAACACAACGGTTCGGTCGCCGTGCTTCACCTCAATGGCGTTATACAGCGCCGGCAGTTCGCTCTCATACCGGACGTCCAGCACCGCGCCGATGATTTGCAGGATTTTACCTACGTTCTTCCCGGTCAAATCAATCTCTCCTTATTGTATAGCGTTCGCCCCGCTGACGATTTCGGTGATTTCCTGAGTGATAGCGCCTTGGCGCTTGCGGTTGTATACAAGGGTCAAATCGTCGATGATTTCTTCGGCGTTGCGCGCCGCCGCGTCCATGCTGGTCATCCGCGCCGCCTGCTCGCAAACGCCGCTCTCCACCATTGCGCCGTAAATGACGGTGCTGAGGTACATCGGCACGGCGTAATCCAAAAAGTCCTGTACGCCGGGGTCATAGATGACCTCGCCGCCGGGGACGGCGGAGTCGCCGCCCAGAGGCAGGAGCTTGCGCGTGCGCGGCTCATGGGATAAAATCGTTTCAAAGTGCGTGTAAGCGATATGAACCTCGTCAACCTCGCCGGATACGAACAGTCCGGTGAGGAGCTTGGCGATTTGCTCGGCATCTTCCACCGACGCGGAATCCGCCATCGTGGTAAACCGCCGGATGACGTTTTTGCCCCGCCGCCGGAAATAATCATTGCCTTTTGCTCCGACGACGACGATATGCTCGCGTGTGCCCGCCTTAGAGCCAATCAGCGCCATCGCCTCTTTGCCCATGTTGAGGTTGTAGCCGCCGCAAAGCCCGCGGTCTCCGGTGACGACGAGGTAGGCGATGTTTTTGGCCTCGCGTTTTCGGAAGAAGATATGCTCGGCGGCATCGCTGTTAGAATCAAAGCTCTCCATCAGCTCCAGCATCCCGATGTAGAGCGGGCGGACGGAGTTAAGCTGCGCCTTGGCCCTTTGCAGCTTGGAGGCGGCCACAAGGTTCATCGCCTTCATAATCTGCTGGGTACTGTTGACGCTGGTGATTCTGCGTTTTATGGCTTTCATTGAGGGCATGGACAGCTCTCCCTACTGTTCGGCGTGTTTGGCGAAAAATTCCTCGACCGCGGCCTTGATTTTTTCCTCCAGCTCGGCGGAAATTTCTTTTTTGTCACGGATTTCGTCGGTGACGGGCTTGTGGCGCTCCTCGATAAACGTGATGAAGTCCGCTTCGGATTTTTGCACGTCCTCCACGTTTACCTTGGAGAAATACTTGTGGGTCAGCACATAGAGCAGCAAAACCTGCTTCTCCACCGGCATTGGGGCGTATTGCGGCTGCTTGAGAATCTCGATAATCCGTTCCCCGTGGCGCAGACGCTCCAAGGTGTCCTTGCTCAAGTCGGAGCCGAACTGCGCGAACGCCGCAAGCTCGCGGTATTGCGCCAGCTCGACGCGCAGGGGGCCGGCAATCTTTTTCATGGCCTTAATCTGCGCCGAGCCGCCCACGCGGGAGACGGAGAGTCCGGGGTTGATGGCCGGGCGGATGCCGTTGTTGAACAGCTCCGTTTCAAGGTAAATCTGCCCGTCGGTAATCGAGATGACGTTGGTGGGGATATACGCGCTGATGTCGCCCGCCTGCGTCTCAATGACCGGCAGCGCCGTCAGCGAACCTCCGCCGCGGGCCTTGCTCAGCTTGGCGGAACGCTCAAGGAGGCGGGAATGGAGATAAAACACGTCGCCCGGATAGGCTTCGCGGCCCGGCGGGCGGCGAAGCAGCAGGGAAAGCGCGCGGTAGGCGACGGCGTGCTTGGATAAATCGTCGTAAACGCAGAGGACGTCCTTGCCCGCTTCCATCCATTCCTCGCCGATGGCGCAGCCCGCGTACGGGGCGATGTATTGGAGAGGGGAGGGGTCGGAGGCGGTGGCGGCGACGACGGTGGTATAGTCCATCGCGCCCGCGTCTTCCAGTGTGCGGACAATCCGCGCCACCGTGCTTGCCTTCTGGCCGATGGCGATGTAGACGCAGAAGACGCCCTTGCCTTTTTGGTTGATGATGGTATCGACGCAGATGGCCGTCTTGCCGGTCTGGCGGTCGCCGATGATCAATTCGCGCTGGCCGCGGCCGATGGGAACCATCGAGTCGATGGCCTTGATGCCGGTTTGCAGCGGCACGTTGACCTCCTCGCGCTCAATAACGCCTGGCGCGATACGCTCAATCGGGCGCGACGCCGAGGATGTGATGGGGCCTTTGTCGTCGATAGGCTGTCCGAGCGGGTTGACAACCCGGCCCAGCATGGCGTCGCCGACCGGCACCGAGGCAATCTGCCCCGTGCGCCTGACCGGGTCGCCCTCCTTAATCAGGGTATCGGAACCCAAAAGGACAACGCCGATGCTGTCCTCGTCAAGGTTGAACGCGATGCCTTGAACGCCGCCGTAAAACTCCAGCAGCTCGTTGCTCATCACGCTGTCCAGCCCATATACGCGGGCGATGCCGTCGCCGACTTGGATGACGCTGCCCGCCTCGCTCATATCCAGCTTGGATGCGTAAGACTGGATTTGCTGCTTGATGACGGAACTGATTTCATCGGGTCTGAGCGTCACGCGCCGCACCTCTCTTTCTTTTACAGGCTCATTGCGCCTTTTAATTCAGCTAATTGTCTTTTGACCGTCCGGTCGATGAAGAAGCCGTCCGCCTGAATGTGCGCCCCTCCGATGACCGCCGTGTCTGTTTTGATGATAAGCTCAACCTGTTTGTCCAGCTTTTCCTCTAAAACCTTCTTGAGCGCGCCGGCCTGTTCTTCCGATAGCTCGGCCGCCGCCGCCACCTTTGCCGTAGTCATCCTCAAATGCCCCCGAATCATGTCAATCAGCTCGTTGAGGGCGGGGACGGCGAATGTCTCGCGGTTTTTGTCGATGACCAAGCTGATGAACGCGAGCAGATGCGCGTCGAGCTTGCCGCCGAAAGCCCCTGTGAAGAATTCGCGCTTTTCCCCGGCGGGGATGTGCGGATGCACCAAAACGCGGCGGCAGTCGCCGTCCGTCAGCGTATTGCGCAGCACCACGGCCTGCGGCAAAACCTCTTCGGGGCTACCGCTCTCCATAATCAGCTCAAAGAGCGCGGCGGCGTAAAGACCGCTCAGTTTCGCCATGACAGCTCACCCAGCTCGGCCACTGTTTCGGCAAAGAGCTTGTCCCGCGTGTCGTCGTCCATGACTTGGGAGATGAACTTTGACGCCATAGCCGCGGAGACCTCGATGATGGCCTGTTTCATTTCGGCTTGCGCGCGCTCCCATTCCATCTTCACGTTGGCTTGCGCCTTCGCGCGGACGGCGTCGGCCTCAGCCTTCGCCTCGGCCAGAAGCTCCCGGCTTGTGTCGGCCGCTTGCTTGCGCGCCTCGTCAAGGATGGCGCCGCGTTCGGCGTCGATATCCCGCAGCTTTTGATCGTAGAGGGTTTTCAGCCCGGTGGCTTTCTCCATCTCTTCGGCGGCATGGCTGAGCTGCCCCGCGATTTTCTCGGCGCGCTTGGCCAAGAAATTACGCACGGGCTTATACAGGAGCCATGAAAGCACAAAGGCCAATGCGCTGAAGTTGAGCAGACTGATTCCGATGCTAACCCACATCTGCATATCCAGCCCAAACAGGCGGTTCGGGGGTTCAAGCGCGGGCGCGGCGCTCAGCAAGAAATTCAGCAAAAGGGTCACCTCTCTCTAGTAAGGTGGTGTGCGCGAGGCTCAGCCCAGCCCGAAAAGCTCGATAAATCTGCCGACAAACGGGTTGGCGTAGAGCAGAAGGAACGCGATGAGAAGACCGTAGATACCGCCGGTCTCCGAGATGCCGCTGCTGATGAACATGGTGGTGGTCAGGGCGCCCTTGGCTTCGGGCTGGCGCGCGATGGACTCAACCGTTTTCGCGCCGATATAGCCTTGCCCGGCGGCGGTGATGGTTGCGGAGAGGACGGCAATTCCGGCGCCGAGCGCCGACCAAGACATGACTGTTGCCAGATGTTCCGCCAGAATGAGTTGTTCAGGTGACATGTTAGATTCCTCCGTTTTCTTTAGATTGCGTTATATCAATGGAATTGGCGCGCTCAATCATTCGGTTTCCGCCGCGGCGGAGATGAAAGCGAGGGAGAGAACGGTGAAAATGAAGGCTTGCAGGATGCCGGAGAAGAGGTCGAAGTACATATGGAGCGGGACGGGGAAGAGGACGCGGATGAAAACCGGCGCTATCCCGTAAAGCAACCCAAGCAGAATCGTTCCCGAGAGGATATTTCCGAACATACGGAAGGAGAGGGAAACGGGCCGCGCGAGTTCCCCGATGATGTTGAGCGGGAACAAAAGCAGATTGGGGATTTTCCCTTTGGCCATATACGGCTCGAAGAAGCTCTTGAGGTAGCCGGCTCCGCGGTATCTCACGCCCATGACGTGTATCAGCACGAACGTCACGATGGCGAACGCGAAGCAGACGGCCCAGTCGGACGAGGGCGGGCGGAGGAAAAAGACGCCGCATATGTTGCCGAGGAGAAGAAAGGCGAAAACGGTGAAATACCAGTTTCCCAAAAACATCAGCTTGGGATCCGCGTTGGTTTTGAGGAAGCTGTCGAAGGTTTCTACAATCAGCTCGATGAAATTTTGAAAGCCGCCGGGTACGTCCTTGAAATTTTTGAGCGCGATTCGGACGGCGATGGCCAAGGCAATCAGCGCGCCCATGATAATCCATGTCGTCACGTGCGTCTCGGTAATCCAAATCTCAAAGCCGCCGATTTCAAAGCGCCACAGATGGATGATATCGAAGTTCAAGGATTGTCTCCCTCCTCTTCATCGTCGCCGATTTTTCTGAATTTTAAGGAATACGCGGCAAATTGAAAGGTCAGTATGCCGACGCACGCGCCCAACAGGTCGAGAAACGGGATATAGTGCGCCGCCGCCAAGACCCCCGCCGTGAAGAAAAGCCGTATCACAGACTGTCCGCGGAAATAGGTTCTTCCCGCGTTCGGGTCGGTCATCTCAACGGTGTTTTTGACCATCCGGTCAATCATGCGCACCTTGAGGACATTGAACGCCGCCGCCCAGAATACGCCGGCCACGAACAACATACCGCCACCCGCGTCGCCGTATACAAAAAACCAGACCGCAAACCCGGCCGCGGCGGCGATAAGCGCGCCGGTGAGGATGACCGGAATCATTTTTCTGGCAGCGCCGGATAGCTTCATCGTTTTCACCGTTCAGCGATTCCCCAAATCCATGATGTACTTGACGCCCGCTCCCACGCCGAGCAGGGAGCATACCAGCAGCAGCCACGGTGAAGTGCCGAGCAGCCCGTCCAGCCATCTGCCGAGGAAAACCCCAATGGCGACGCATACGGCGACGGTGATGCCTATCTGCGAAAGCAGGGCGAACGCCTTGGCGAAGCTGCCGAGGGTGCTGAAATCCTTTTTGTTGCGGGCCATATGCTTCAGCCTCCCGCAAAGTATAACAGGTAAAGTATAACAGAATAATTTCGAGCCGTCAATTTATTTTTACATGTCTAAGCAATATTTCACGCGGCTGAACAGAATCGCCGGCGCGAAGGGTTTCATAATAACCTCAAGCGCCCCCGCCTCCACGGCGCGGGAGAGTCTTTTGTCATCAGTAAGCCCTGTGATGAAGATGACGGGGATGCCGCTCCATTGAGGGGACGCTTTCAGCTTGGCCATCGCCTCAAGCCCGTCCATTTCGGGCATTTCGATATCCAGCAGAATCAAGTCGGGCTGCTTTTTCTCCAAGAGCGAAAACATTTTAGCGGCCGAATGCATGGTCAGCACATCATATTCCGCCTCCAGCGCGGAAGCGGCCAGCATCAAATGGGTGTCGTTGTCGTCCACGACGAACACCTTTTTTTGATTCGGCCTTTTGCTGCAAGATGCACAGCTCTGCATAATCAGACTCCTCTCATCATCGTGTTGCCTTTAATGATAACAACAAAGTTCACAAAAGTCAACATGATTGTGAAAAGAACCCACAAAATGGCAATGGATATTTGTGGAAATCACAAAAAACGTACGGGAGTGCTAGGGCCGCGCGCCTTTATGCGCCCGTGCGGACGCTGCCGGAGGTGCTGCGCACGTCGCCCTCGCCGGTCAGCAGGCCGACGCCGATGCTGCCGGAGGTGGTGCGGACATGGTATTGAGGGGAGCGCAGGTCGCCGGCGCGAACCGACCCGCTGACGGACGTCAGGCGTATCATCCCGTCCGCGTCAAGGTCGCCCAGCCTTTGGCTGCCGGAGGTGGTTTCAACCGTAACGTCCGCGCCTTTAATCCAGCCCGCGCGGACGGCGCCGGAGGCGCTTCTGATGAAAACCTGCCCGTCCGCGCCGCAGTCGGCCAGCGTGACGCTGCCGGAGAGGCTGCGGATATTCAGGCTGCCGCAGCGGATATCCCCGCCGGCGCGGATGGAGCCGGAGGAGGTTTGCAGGCTTGTGCCGCCCCACGCGACGCTTTCTTGGATGCGGATGGAACCGGAAAAGGTTTTCAGCGATACGCTGCCCGCGTATGAGCGCGGCACCGAGATTTCAAGGCGCGGGCTTATGTTGATGCCGAGGCCGAAGCCGAAGATACTGATGCTTGTCCTTTGCCGCGTGCGGAGGGTCAGCGCGCCGCCGCCCGTGTCGGCGGCAAACAAATCGACGCCGTTGTAATCGTAGTGGCGGACGGTGAGCGCGTCGCCCTCATTGACGGTCACGGTGATGCCTTGATAGGTGGCGATTTCGACGTTCAGCGCCGTCACCCCTTCAAGGGAGAAGGTTTCCTCGCCAATCAGAGTGGTTCTGCCGCCGAAGCTGACAATCATATCGTCTCCTCCCCATATCCCGCCGTAGCCCGGCAGATTTTGCACCCAAGCGGGCGCTTTTGAGCCGGACAGGCTCACAATCAGGACACCCAGAATAATCAGCCCCAGAACGCTCCACGCGAGAATCCCCAGCAGGAGAACCGTTTTTTTCACCTGTCATCCCTCCAAAGCAGGATAAGCCGCCCGACCTGCTGCACCGCGACGGCCAGCGCGAACACGAGGACGGCGGCCGTCCACATATGGGTGGCAAACCCGAACGAAAGGAAGGCGATGGTGGCGGTGATGTAGAGCGCCGCGGTGAGCGGCCCCTTGCGCCGCCCGGAGTCAAGAAAGGAAGCAATAAGCAGGTTTTGCAGCAGTGCGCCGAACAGGAAAATCAGCCAGCCCGGATGCCATAAATTCAGCAGAAAGCCGAGGCATAGGTACGCTAAGGTAATCAGTGACCAGAGCGAGGAGCTCATCGGCCCGATTAGCTTTTTATCCGCGCCCTGCCGGGTTCCGCCTATCAGCTCGTCCACATCGCCTATACCGGCGGTGACGGCGTCATAAGCGTCCTCCGGGCTCATGCCGGAGGCGGTGAGGTCGGCGTACTTGTCAAGGCAGCCGGAGAGCAGCTCTTCTTGCAGGTCTACCACGCGGCGGGTGCGCGGCGCGTCTTTCAGCAGGTCGTCTACATAGGCTTTGATTCTCTCGGTCATGGGTGTTCCCCTCCTAGTTTTTCCTCTTCTTTTTGAACAAGCGTGTCAATGATATCCCGCGCTTCGCGCCAGTCGCGAAGGCTTTGCTCCAGCGCGGCGCGCCCGTCCGCGGTGATGCGGTAGTACCGCCGGCGCGCTCCGGTCGCCTCGTCGCCCCAGTAATAAGTGACATGCCTCGCTTCCTCCAGACGCCTGAACGCGCCGTACAGCGTGGCCTCCTTCAGCTCAAGCCGCCCGCCGGAGGCTTGGCGGATGACCTTGTTGATCTCGTAGCCGTAGCTGTCTTGCCTGAGCAACTGCGCCAAGACAATCATGTCGGTGTTGCCCCGTATAAGGTCGCTCGCGATTGACAAAGCGTTCCCTCCCTTCCAAACATTCAAACTCGCCATACTGCCGCGCATGTTGTACATCATCTGGCGATGTATCTATCTTAACAAAAGTATCCCGCCTTGTCAAGAAGAAAAACAAAAAAATTTTCGCGCGCGCTTAAAGCGGCGGAAGCTTCCTCGCTTCCGCCGCTTTAGGCACAGTTATTGTTTCTTTTTTTTGAAGACAATCTTCACCGACAACAGATAGTTCAGCAGGATGACCACCACGGTGATGCCGAGCTTCGCGGGGAATTCGGGGAACCGCAGGAGCGTGACGAGGAAGGCCCCGGCGCCGATTTCAAAAAGCATAGTCACGCCGCGCGAGGCGAAGAACGCCAGCATTTCCCGCAGCAGGGCGCGGGTGTTTTCGCATTTTGTGCCGAATACCATCAGCTTGTTGATGAAGTAGGCAAAGACAATCGACCCCGTCACGGCGGCGGTGTTTACCACATTGAACAGCGCCGGGCTGCCGCTTTGCTCCCGCAGCATGGCGACGACGTCGAAGTCCGGGTTGAGGAGGAACATCAGCAGGAAGTACAGGGTGTAGTTGACCAAGGTCGTCAGACCGCCCGCTATCAGATAGAGCAGAAGGGTCTTGTGCTTGGCGATGACGATTGTCAGGCGTTTCATACGCGGATATCACACGCGGCTCTCACCAGCCTGACGCACGCTTCCACATCCTCTACGGCGCAGAGTTCGATTGGATTGTGGATATAGCGCGTCGGGACGGAAATCGCGCCGGCGTACGCGCCCGAACGCGAGATTTGCATAGCCCCCGCGTCGGTGCCGCCGCGCTCCAGAACCTCCCGCTGGTGCGGGATGCCCTCGCGCTCCGCCGCCGCTTCCAGCCACGCCACCACCTTGGGATGGCATATGACCGAGGCGTCCATAATCTTGACGGCCGCGCCGCCGCGCAGCTTGCACTCCATTTTAGGCTTGGCCTCCGGGGTATCGCCCGTGGCGGTGACGTCCACGGCGATGCCGACGTCCGGGGCGATGCCGTACGCCGCCGTTCTTGCCCCGCGAAGCCCCACTTCCTCCTGCGCGGAGAAGACGAAATACAAATCGTTTTCTGTCTCGGGAATCTGGCGCATTGCCTCCAGCAGAATGACGCACGCAATGCGGTCGTCAAGGTAGGGCGAGGCCAGCAGCCCGTCGCCCATAGTGAACGTGGGCTGGTCGAAGACCGCCACGTCGCCTACCTGTACCTTGCCTCGGGCGGATTTTTCGTCCTTCGCGCCGATGTCGATGTATAAATCGCTCAGCTTAGGCTCCTTGGCGTCGGCTTTGCCGTTGATGAACACGACGCCCCGGACGCCGTTTTGGAAACGTACCGCCGTGCCGTAAATACGCCAGACGGACAGGCCGCCGAGATTGGAGAAATACACAAAGCCGTTTTCGTCGATGTGGGTGACAATCAGGCCGAGGGAATCCATGTGCGCGGAAAACATCACCTTGGTTTTCCCCGCTCCCTTTTTCACGGCAATCAGGCTGCCCAGCCTGTCGGTTATCAGTTCATCCGCGTAGGGCTTCGCCATTTCGGCGATAACGTCCGCCACGGAGCCTTCCTGCCCCGCGGGACCGAACGCCGCCGCCAGCTTTTGCTGGGTTTCCGCAATGTTCATCATTTCGCACCTCCTATGAATGCTTTCGCCAGTTTATACACGTTTTCGCAGTCCTCCGCCGAGACGACCGACGCCGGGGCATGGATGTACCGCACCGCCGCCGCCATACCTGCCACCGGGACGCCGCCGCGGCTGCGCTGGACGGCGCCCGCGTCGGTGCCGCCCGCCACGGCGCGCTTGAGCTGCCACGGGATTTTTTCCGCGTCCGCTATGGCGCGCATTTGCTCGAACAGGCCCCGGTCATAGATTACGGAGTTATCCATATAGGACAGCACAACGCCTTCCCCGGCGGCGGCGATACGCTCCGCGCCCTTGAGCCCGGGGTTGTCGGCGGCGGTGGTTCCCTCGACAATCAGCGCCATGTCCGGCTTTAGAGCGTACGCCGCCGTAAACGCGCCGCGCAGCCCCACCTCCTCCTGCACGGTGAAGGCAAACCACGTATCACAGACGGGCTTGTCCTCCAAGAGCCGCAGCAGCACGGCGCAGCCCAGACGGTCGTCAATGGCTTTGGCTTTAAGAAACCCCTTGCCGAACTCAACCGGCTCCGCCGCGAACGCGCAGATCTCGCCCGGCGGAACCTTTTTCAGCGCGTCGTCCTTGCCGGACGCGCCGATGTCGATATACATGTCCGATAGCTGCGGGACGGTCTCCCGTTCCTTTGGTTTTGACAGATGCATCGCCTTCATGCCGATGACGCCGGGCAGCTTTTTTTGCCCGCAACGCACCGTTTTGCCGAACAGCAGACGCCTGTCTATTCCGCCGACCGTGCCGAACCTCAAATACCCGTCGTCGGTCGCGCCGCGCACCATCAGGCCGACCTCGTCCATATGCGCGGCCACCATGACGGTTTTGCTGGCCTGAGAGCCTTTGCGGAAAACCAAGAGATTGCCCATTCTGTCCTCGCGAACCTCGTCGGCGAACGGCTCGGCGGCGCTGCGGATATACGCCCGCACCTCGTCTTCCCAGCCCGAAACGCCGTCCAAGGCGCACAGTTTTTTCAACAATTCAATCATAACGCCGCCACCCATTCTTTGAGCAATCTCGCGCAGGCTTCAATGTCCTCGGTATTCAGCGTTTCCGACGGCGTGTGCATATACCGCAGCGGGATGGACAGCACCGCCGTACACACGCCCTCCCGCACCGTTTGGTATTCGGTGGCGTTGGTGCCGGACATACCGCAGGACACCTCGATTTGATGCGGGATATCTTTGGCCTTGGCAATCTCGATAAGCTGCTGTGTCAGCGCGCGGTTGCAGTCGGGGCCGCGGTTGATGCAGACGCCGCCGCCGAGCTTAACCGTGCCGAGCGCCGGGGCGTCCGGCGTGGAGGCGTGCGTCACGTCAATGACGACGGCGATATCGGGGCGGACGCCGTAGCCCGCCGTCAGCGCGCCCTTGCCGCCGAATTCCTCCAGAGCACTGCCGCACACGACGACGTCGGCGTTGAGCGTCTCGCGGTCAAGCTGCTCCAGCGCCCTGAGGATGGCGGTGAACGAGGCGCGGTTGTCAAACGCTTTGCCCACGGCCAGACTGCCCATTGCAAAGGGCTGCGCGGCAAAGACGCCGGGGGTGCCGACCGGCACGGAGACGCCGCCGGCGTCTAAGTATAAATCCTCCGTTTTGTGCGCCTTGTCGCTCTCGCCGTCCTTCAGCACGTGCGGCGGCAGACAGGCCACGACCGCGGGCGTCACAGGGTCTGTGAGCAGGACGAACGGGCAGGCGGGCAGGATGCGCGGGTCAACGCCGCCCAGCGTACGGAACGAGAGAAATCCGTCTTTTTCGCCCGTGACCATGACGCCCACCTCGTCGAGGTGCGCGTCCAGCAGCACGACCGGCTTGGCGCCCGCCTTTTTGGAGCGTATCCACGCCGTCACATTGCCCAGACGGTCGGCGCCGACCTCGTCCGCCAACGGGCGAAGCAATTCCGCCGCTTTTTGAGCGGCTGCGCTTTCAAAGCCCATCGGCCCCGGCGCGCGGGAGAGGGAAAACAGTGTCTCCTTGATATCCAAAAGGCCGCCTCCTAAACCGACGTCCCGCAAGGGGCGGACGTCATAATGATTTTACGATTTCCGCGAAATGCCTGCCGCGCTCCTCAAAGTTGGCGTACGCGTCAAAGGCGGTGCAGGCCGGGCTGAGCAGAACGGTGTCGCCCGGCTTTGCCGTGTCCCGGGCGCGGAGAACCGCGTCCTCCAAGCCGCAGCAGCGTTCAACCGGCGGCGTACCGGATACGGCGCGTGCGGCTTGCTCAATGGCGTCCGCCGCTTCCCCGATGAGAAACAGATGCTTGACATGCGCCGGGAAAAGCTCCGCCAGTTCGTCGAACGGGACGCCTTTGCCTCGCCCGCCGGCAATGAGAATGACCGGCGCCCCGTGCGCCCGCAGGGTGGCCATCGTCCGCGCGGGGCTGGAGCCGATGGAGTTGTTGTAATAATCCACGTCGTCCTTCGCCGCGACCCATTCATTGCGGTGCGGCACGCCGGAAAAGGTTTCCGCGACCTGCCGTATCGCCTCGTCGGAGACGGCGTCTCTCACCGCCGACAGCGCGGCGAGAATGTTTTCCGCTTGGTAATATCCGCGCAGCTTGATGTTCTTCAGCGGCAAAAAGCCGTCAATCATGCCGCCGCTGATTCGGCCGCCGCCGAAATAGACGGTGCGCCCCCTGCCGCGCATCGCGGCGGTCACCGGGTTGTCGCCGTTGAGTACGGCAAGGCCAGTTTCGTCCTGCCATTCCAGTATGCGGCGCTTCGCGGCTGTGTATTCGTCCATATCGCGATGCCAGTCGAGATGGTTTGGCGTGATGTTGGTGATGACGGCGGTTTGGCAGCGCAGGGCCGCGCCGGATTCCATAAGCTGAAAGCTGGAAAGCTCAACCGCCACGCGATCCTCCGGCGCCATCTCTCCCGCCGACGCCAGCAGCGGCGCGCCGATATTGCCGCCAAGACGCACCGTATGCCCTCCGGCGCGGAGCATTTCGGCAATCAGCGTGGTGGTGGTGGTTTTGCCGTCGCTGCCGGTGACGCCGGTGATGTGGCAGGGACAGACGGCGAAAAACTCCGCCATCTCCCCGGTAATCCGGCTCCCGCCCTCTTTGGCTTTCAGCAGCGCGGGATGGTCTGGGCGCAGCCCCGGCGTACGGAAAACGATATCGCCCGTCACATCATCCAGATAGGTCTCGCCCAACCGCAGCGCAACGCCCAAGGCGTCCCACTCCGCGCGGTCGATAGCGGCGTTTTTATCGCAGATGGTCACCCTCGCCCCCGCGGACGCCAAAAGCCGCGCCAGCGGACGGTTGCTGACGCCCAGCCCGACGACGGTGACGTCCTTCCCCCGCAGCGAGGCTTTATATTGTTCAAAGGCTTGGTTCATGCGTCACCTCACGGCGCGGGATGATATGGGTATTGTAACACAATCCGCGCGCGCGTTCAAGCGGTGATTTACACGGCGGCGCGCCCTACCCGCCCGAATATCTCAGTTCCACCCTCGGCGCGTTGGGCACGGGGACGGTTCCGCCGTTGGAGAGAAGCAGGACGCAGGTGTCCGGGTCGAGGTAGACGAAGATGCCGTTTCTGGGGGCGGGGGCTTCGTAGACGGCGCCGTAAAAGTCCTCCATCAGCGGCGCCGCGTCCAAGCCGTAAATGATATACGGCTCGCTTTGCAAGCCGCTTCCCGTCTGACGGAAACGCAAGACATAGCCGTTGCGGGACGGCGACAGACGCTCCTCCGTTTCAAGAAAGACCATTCCGGGATGATTTTGGATGGTATAAAGGCCGGTTATGGCATTGTAAGACACACCTCCGCCTATATAATACCACTCCTCCGGCGGCGGCGGGCCGTCCTCCCGCACGATGCCGCCCTTCTGTAACGAGAAGTACCCCGAATCGGTTTGGAATGTAAGCCTGTGGCGGAACAAAAGGCTTTCACAGTTGTCCGCGCGGTGGATTTCACGCCCGTCCGGGTCAAAAATGAACAGCCCTCTCCCGTTCCCGTCAACCCCGCCGCCGTACAGGATATAGTAATGCAGCCATCCCCTGCCGTCATCCTGCCAATCATCACCATCCCGCCATACATACAAATGCTCGCCGTACTCGGTTTCGGGCACACGGAGGAAAATCCGCTCATGCAGATAAAGCTGATATGACCCACCCCACTCCGAAAAGGCTTCCGCCGGCCCCATGTCGTACAGAACCCTGCCTTTTTCGCCTAACAGATATCCGGTTCCGTCCTTAATCCCATAAAATATCGGACTGTAGGAAACATCGGTTTGCTGACTCCATGATTGGTTGAGGGCAATTCGCAGGGTTTCGTACTGCGGCGTGACGCTTTCGCGCCGCAGTTCTAGGTCATACAGGCCGTAGGTCCAGCCGTCATGGCCGTCATTCGGGCGCGCGGTGACGACCGCCTTGCCCGCGGCGATGAAATACGCATGGGCTTCACCCATATCGCGAAGGGTTATATACTCCCCGTTTGTCCTGCGCGGCACCGTGCCGTCGGCCAGCATCAAAACCCAGCCGTGCGGCTCGGAGTACAGCGCGTATGCGCCTCCGTCGCGAAGCACCGCGTATTCTTCCGGCTCAAAAGGCAGCTCCACAGGGTTCAGCCGCTCATCCACGAACGTCACAGGCCCCATCACGCTTGTTTTGTAGACGGCGGGCGTGCCGGTCAGCGGAAACACCTTCACCTCCGGGTTAAACGGCACAAGCTCCGGCCAATCAATGTCAATGAGGAAGCCAAGGTCAAGCCGCGCCGGGGCGTCGTCCGGCGGCGTCGCCTCCGGCGAGGGGCTGGCTGTCGTGTCTGCGGGGGTGGTTAGGGGCGGCGGGGGAGTGTCCCGCCCGTCGCTGAAGATATAATTCCACATCACCGTCATGCCCACGGCGCAGATAGCCAGCGCGACGGTGACGGCGACCGCCCGTCCGAACCCGTCGAAGGATACGCGGCGGCGCGGCTGTGTTTGCATGACAATCAATATCCGGTGATGCGCCGTCTCCGGCATACGGATATCGTCTAAGGCCTCTCTAAGCCGGTCACGCCGGTTCATCGAAGTCACCTCCCAGTATGTCGCGCAGACTTTGTCTCGCGCGTTCCAAGCGCTTTTTCACGGCGGCGTCGGTTATGCCCAGCATATCCGCAATCTGCCGGACGGAATAGCGCTCGTAATAAAACAGGTACACCGCGGTCTTCTGCTTTTTCTCCAGCGACATGAACGCCAGCCGGACGTCCCCGCCCGGGACGTCCCCGGACGACGGGATGTTGTCATGCAGCTCCGCCGTGCCCTGCCGCTTGCGTTTCATCCGCGATTTGGCGCAGATACGCACCGCCACGCGCAAAAACCACGCCTTGGCATGGTCGCCGCCGCTGAACGCCGGCCGCTGGCGGGCGTACGCGAGAAAAACCTCCTGCGCCGCGTCTTCCGCGTCCTCCCGCGTCGCCGTATGCGTCAGCGCCACGCGGTAGACCATGTCGCCGTATGCGCGAAGAATCTCCTCCATAAGCCTCCCCGTCCTCTCTGCCAGTTAAATGCCTCCATATACGCAAAAGGTGACAAATAACGCGGACTTTTTTTCGCGGAAAATCCCCCGGCAGCCGCCGGGGGATTGCGCCGTCACCCGAAATACGTTTTCTCCACCCTCGGCGCGTTGGGGACGGGGATGGCTCTGCCGTCGGGGAAGAGCAGGATGCAGGTATCCGGGTCGAGGTAGACGAAGATCCCGCCGCCGGGGCCGGGGGCTTCGTAGACGACGCCGTAGAAATCATCCGTCAGCAGGCTGCCGCCGGGCGTATAAATGGCAGCGGGTTCGTAACAGTCATGTCCCGCGACGGGCTGCAAACGGATGACAAAAGCGCCGTTCCACAGCAGAGAATCGGTTGTTTCCAGAATGATGTTTCCCGCCGTGTCCCGAAGTGTGTACAGCTCGGAGGAAGCGTTGTATTCCACAGGCCCGTCCGCGTAGCCCTCTATGTCCGGCCGCACCGTCTCCGGTGTCTCCGGCGTCTCCCACTCGCGGACATTGCCCGCTTCGTCCGCCGAGTAGTACCGATACGTCACCTCGGCGTCATAGACGAGAGGGTCGTACTCTATCCAATATACCTCGCCGTCTAGGTAATGGGCGTACAGGGTTTGATTGCGCAGGTCGGCCGGGAAGCGCCGTATCTCTCCGTTCCGGGTTATGACGTCAAAACCGCCGCCGTGTGAAACGATCAGCTCATCCTCCCACAGCGTGAACCAGTAGTGACGGGCGCGGTATATCTCCAGCCCCGAAGCGTCAAAGACGTACAGCGGGCCTGTGACCGGGCCGCTTGCATCCATGCCGCCGCCGTCGCGGGTGACGTAATAGCCGCCCAGCATTTCCAGTGTAGCCATCTGCCGTCCCTCAATGACGGGGATTCTGTGAAACGCGCGGTTCTTCTCGTCGAGATAATAGTTGGAGCCGTAGCCTTGGCCGTAGGGCCCGTCAACGCCGGTGGTATCGTCTTCTCCGAAGGCGTACAGCACGTCGCCCTTGGAGTTCAGCAGCCAGCTAAACCCATCCTTGGAGACAAAAAGGATATTTTCTTCGGCCGCCTCGATTTTGTCATACTCGCAGGGCAGCAGCTCGCTCCGCGTTTCCATGTCAAATAAGCCATATTTGTATTGGGGCCACGCCTCGTCCGAACGATAAAATAAGCGGGACGTGACCACAAGACTGCCGACGACGGTATAGCTGTGTTCATAGGAATCATACGCCGAGATATATTCCCCGTCCGCGCCGCGCGCCAGCGTGCCGTCGGCAAGCATCAGGACATGATGGCCGCCGGGCTTCTCGGGAATTCCCACGGTAAACGCCACGGTTCCGCCGCCGCTCCGTACCGGCGCGTACCATGTGGGGGCAAAGGGCAGGGGAACGGGTTCAAGGCTCTCGTCCAAGAAAGTGATGGGGCCGGACATATGCGTCTTGAAATGCCCGCTTGAGCTCACCGCCGGGAAGACCGTTATCTCCGGCTCGTAAACGGCCGGTTCGGGCCAGTCGAGGTCTATGAGGAGTTGGTTCATGTCAAGCTGTATCAACCCGGGAGACGGCGGAGGACTCGGTGTTCCGTCCGGCGAGGGGCTGGCGGTTATATCCGGCGGTGTGGTCGAGGGCGGTGGGGGATTGTCTTGCCCGCCGAAGACATAGTTCCACATAACGGTTCCGCCGACGGCGCAGATGGCCAGCGCGGCGGCGATGGCGATAAACCGTCCCGCACGGCCCGATTTGGACGGACTGGAGACGGGGATACCGCTCTCGCCGTGCTGGGCGGCAAGGCTGCCGAACGTGTCTTGGTCGTGCGCGGCGCGCATATGGGTGAGGATTTTTTCCCGGGCCGCCGAATCGAGCTTTATTCTGTCCATGTAGTCTGTGTAGCTTTTCACGCGAATACCCCCTTCATACAATCCTTGAGAAGCTGTTTGGCGCGGGTATGCTGTTTTCTCACGGCCGCTTCCGTTTGTCCCGTGAGGACGGCTATCTCCTTAACAGAATAGCCCTCAAAATGGTGCAGATGTATGACCGTTCTGTACTTCGGCGGCAGGGAGGAGACCATGTCAACGACGGTATGCTCCTCTTCGTCCCGCGCCGGATAAGTATCCCAAAGCGGGACGGTTTTCCTCCAGCCGTGAGACCTGAGACGGTTTTTGCAGAGATTGACCGTCACCCTAATCAGCCACGCGGCCTCGTGTTCGGGCGACTGAAAACGCGGACGCGTCTCAATCAGCTTGACAAACGCGTCCTGCACCATATCCTCCGCGTCCGCCTTGCCGCCCAGCATGACCAAGGCCGTCCGATACAGCCGGTCGCCGTGCCGCTTGACCGTTTCCTCCATCCAATCCGCCGGATGGACGGGTAGATTGTCCATGTACTTCACCCCTTCACCCTATATACAACCAAGACCCGCCAAATGAGACACGGCGCGGCGTTTTTTTGTTGATTTGACAATTTTGTATAATATGCTACAATGAGTAAGAAGTCCTTTCCGCGCTTTGCGGCGACGCGGGGCGCGGGGGGAGAAAATTTACATTATAGGAGGATATTATCATGGGGCTTTTCAAACCGGCGTGGCAAAAAGGCGACTATAAGCAAGCAATGGCATATGTGGAAACAATGACTAACCAAAAGAAACTTGAGGAGGTAATAGAAAGCAATTATTCTAAGTATACCAGTTTTGTGGCCGCCAAAAAAATAACGAATAAAGAATTAGCACAGCCAGTATTTTTTCAAATAGCCTGTGAGTGGGCTTTTGATGATGCTATTCAATTAGAAGCGATAAATCGGATAACAGACCAAAAGTTGTTGTTAAAAGTAATTACAGAAGGGCGAGCTATACACCCGATGAAAATTGCGGCTGTCAATAAATTGACAGACCATGCCGCTCTTACCGAATTGGCAAATAAAAAGGAATATACCCTTGAAGATATGGCAAAAATAGCAAAAACAAAACTGCAACAGTTAAACAATGTTACAACATCTAAGCAACCGCAAACAGGAACTTATAAACCTTGCACAGTATGCGGAAAAACTCAAGCTGACTTCGATGATTATTATGGGTCATTGATAGGAATTGTTATCATAAGCAAAGACCGCGTTGTTATGTGCGGGAGTTGCAATGGCAGCGTATGTACCATTTGTCTACATAAAAATAATGGTGTGTGTCCGTCTTGCAAAAAATCAATGTAATTACACAGTATACGCATTAACCCGCCCTCGTCGCTCCGCCCGCGATAGCTCTGTCCGCACAGACACGGCGCGGACTCAGTTTCCGGGCTGTAATTTGACAATTTTGTATAATATGCTACAATGAGTAAGAAGTCTTTTCCACGCTCTGCGGCGACGCGGGGCGCGGGGGGAGAAAATTTACGAGGGGGTGTTAATGTGGCTTGCTTATTTGGGCATAAATGGAACGGCTGCAAATGTTCAAAATGTGGAAAAAACCGTGACGAACAGCATAACTGGAACGGCTGTAAATGTACGATTTGCGGAGCGGCAAGGGACGAGGGGCATGATTTGGATTTATGTTTTGGGAGATGTAAAAAGTGCGGAAAATCATGTGAAGTTAGTCACGCTTGGAATGGTTGTAAATGCTCTCGCTGTGGTAAGATGCGCAATGAACAGCATGAATGGGATTTATGTTTTGGAAAATGTAAAGTATGCGGGATTGCAGGAAAAAAGGAAGGTCATACATTTGAAGAACATCCCAATGGCGGTACACCGTGCGAGAAGGTTTGCTCAATCTGCGGTTGGGCGGGCAGGGTACATAAATGGGAACCGCTAAATGAATCAAAATGCGAATATAGTTGTTCTGTTTGCGGACAAAAAGCATTTATCCACAAGGGCTATAAAGAACTCTGTCCGTTATGCGGCGAGAAGATTACAGTATTTGGAGGCGCTATAGAGTATGATTATCATAAATCTATAAACTATGGAGGCGACGGGTATGAGTTTTATACCAATAGCGGCGGAAGACGTGCGGCGGGCAGAATGAATTGCGGCACTTGCCTTTGGAAATCCAGCAATTTTGATGAATACTCTACAGATAATTACGCATTAGAATTTTTGTGGGACGATGATAAGCATATTGTTATGACAAAACCATAAGCGAGAAAATTTATGGAGGAATTAAGTATGGCTAAAAAGTTTTGCTATTCAACGCCGCAAACAGGTAATTGCCCCAAATGCGGCACGTCCTTTAGGAATGTTGCGTATTACTCAGCGATACAAGGGGACACAACCGCCCGGAGAGCAAGCGTTGACCAATTAAGAGTGGGCGAAAAATCCAGAACGGCATATACAACGCAATACAGCGATATCAGAACGCATAACGGCTCAATGTGTTTCGGCTGTGCCGGCAGAAAAGCCATTTGGATATTCGGTATTATACTTCTCATTATCGCAGCGGCGAGCGGTGTAGTTTATTTCGCGATGATGTCTGAGGACAGGAACGACTCTTACAACTTAATTCCGCTTGCTATAACTGTAGTATCAGGTATTGCCGGTTACAATATTGTGAAAAGATTTATACCGTTATTTAGAGGTGATTTTTCAAACGAAGACCATGTATCGAATTATTTTGTTGAGCATTTTCCGAAAAAGGATATTTCCAAAGACAGAGTTATATTATCAACGGGATTTGTTAAAAATTTGAAATAAACATTTCTTCGCGGACTCAGTTTCCGGGCTGTGATTTTGACAATTTTATATAATGTGTTACAATGAGTAAGAAGTCCTTTCCGCGCTCTGCGGCGACGCGGGGTGCGGGGGAGAAATTATAGTATTAACGGGAGGAATTTTATGATAACGCCTTATTTGCGTTTCGAGGGAAATTGTGAAATGGATAATATATCGGCATTTTTACAGCACCTTGTTGATATGGAAAAAAAGCCGGCATACATCGATATGAGCAGGGAAGTGTTGGAGGCCTTTCGTGAAGGGGTAGGGAATCAGCCTCCATCTTCCGAGGCGATTGACAGCTTTGTTAGAAGCAGGTGGAGCGGTTATGTAAGCAGGGACAGGGCGACATATCAAATATTGAATGATTACTCTGATTTTTGCGAAAATGAACATCCTGCGTTCACCGCCGCATTCCGCGAGCATATACGCGAAACCTTTGAGGGTGAAGCAAGAAAAGCGGTGAGGAAATATAAAAACGCGATTGTGTACATTCCTGAAAATACGCAAATCGAATCCGTTTTCCGAGGCGGACTTACTAATGATGAATTTGTGAAAGCGTTCAGGTCGCTGCAAGAGGTTTTGTTTTCTATCTATGACAGCATTGAGCGCAGTTCGCCCTTTGATTGGGGATGGTCTGACTGGAAAGGGTTGACGGCAGAGGGCCTCAATCATAACCGTGTGATGATGGTTTTGGCTGCTTTGGTTGACAGCGGCCGGTTAGATTGCGATTGTCTTTGCGTGGAGAAAAAGAGTTTAGGAAAGCATGGCATTTGTAGGCCGATGGCAAATACACGGTTAATGTTCAATAAGTTTATTGACAAGGGCTTTCATATTTCGGGGATTGACGACAAAAAATCACCTGTGTTCACCGTTTCATTTCCTAAAATACCCAATTTAATGGCCGTATTATACGCCTATTTCAAGTCAAGTGAGAAAGCGCGCCAAATATTATCGTATCGCTTTGTGCAAGACCCTGCCGCGCAGAACCGCGAGACTTTCTTTTTAGCTAAAACAGACGGCCAATCCAAGGAACTGCGAGAAATTTATGACTGGCTTTATGACGAAGCCATGAGGCATGGATTTACACCGTACGGCAGCGAAAAAATGGGCTGTTATGTGTACAAAAAAGGCAAAGAAGAATGGTTGCTTTTGGGTGATGGCTCGTCATACCATGAAGATGAGTTTTTGCATAGCGTGAAATATAAGATGGCGGCGAAGGTGCGTTTTGATCGCGTATTTCAAACCCACTCCGATGAAATAGAGACTTTGATGAAAAGATTTCCAGACTCATTCGGGCGTTGGTGGACGCAATGCTTCAAATGCAGAACCGGCGCAGATTCATGCAAATATCACATTCGCTTTACAACGGGCAGCCGGAGCTATTGCGCGAAACATCATCATTTATATTTTCACGACCCCGATTTTAATGATGTAAAAGAGCTTTGTGAGCTATACAAATTAGAAAACAATATAAAACCATCGTAAACAAGAATACGGTACACCGATAATCCATTAAATAATCCCTTTCCATGCCAGAATCCACAGCGTTCCGCTGATGATGACCAGCAGCGCGGAGACGGTCACGCCCGCGGTGGCTTTGCGGGTTTCCGGCCGCTTGTAGTCCGGCAGCAGCCGCGACCGGGAGAGAGCGCGCCGCACAGGCTTATACAGCAGCAGGGCGAATCCTGTGTTCAGCGCGTTTTTGAGCAGGTTAAAGGGCAGGAAAACAGGGATAAGCATGGCCGCCACAGCTTCTCTGGGATACCCCACATAAATGGGGACGATTAAGTAATTCCACAGCAGCATAACCCCGGTGGAGAGCAGCGCCCCGGCAATCAGCCCCGCCGCCGCGCCGGCCAGCGTGCGTTTCCAGCGGTATATCACCGCGGCGGTACAGGCAAAAAAGCAGGTGGACAGCACATTCATCAGCCATCCCCAAAGCCATGTCTCGCTGGCTGTGAACATTTCAAGGGTAGAGACGGCGAGCGATATGGCGGCGGGCGCCGCCGGCCCCAGAAGGAACCCCGCTATTACGATAACGGCGTCCTTAGGCTCGTAGCTGAGCGGCGGGACCGGCACCACCGGGATGCGGATGATGTATACCAGCGCGTAAGCAATCGCGGCAAACATCCCTAAAATCGTGAGTTTCTGTGTGCGGGTTTTCATTTCAATCATCCTCCGGTCAAAAAAATACCCTCAAACAAAGCGTTTGAGGGCGGGACAGCAACCATTGTATGCCATCTTCTTCCATCCAGACTGTAACTGTCGGCGCCGGAATCACACCGGACTCTGCGGAGACATCCTCCGCTCGCGGGCTTGGGATAACCCCATTACCGCCGGTGGGGAATTTCACCCCGCCCTGAAGATAGGTTGATTATACAGGATAACGTCCGGTGTGTCAAGACCGAGCGCGCAGCGCCTCCTTCAAAAATTGCCCCGTATACGACGCCTCGCAGGCCGCCACCTCTTCCGGCGTTCCCTGCGCGACAATTTCGCCGCCGCCGTCGCCGCCTTCGGGGCCAAGGTCGATAATCCAGTCCGCCGTCTTGATGACCTCTAAGTTATGCTCGATGACCAGCACGGTATTCCCGCCGTCAATCAGGCGGCCCAGCACGTCAATCAGGCGGTGGGTATCGGCGATGTGCAAGCCGGTGGTCGGCTCGTCGAGGATGTAGATGGTGCTGCCGGTGCCGCGCCGCGAAAGCTCCGTCGCCAGCTTGACCCGCTGCGCCTCGCCGCCCGAAAGGGTGGTGGACGGCTGGCCCAGCTTGATATAGCCCAAGCCCACCTCGCAGAGGGTTTGCACCTTCCGCTGCACGCGGGGAATGGCGGAGAAAAACTCCAGCGCCTCGTCGCAGGTCATATCCAGCACCTCGTGGATGTTCTTGGTTTTGTAACGCACTTCCAGCGTCTCGCGGTTGTATCTCTTGCCTTTGCATACGTCGCAGGGGATATAGATGTCGGGCAGGAAGTGCATTTCAATCTTAATCAGCCCGTCGCCCGCGCAGGCTTCGCACCGCCCGCCGCGGACGTTGAACGAGAAGCGTCCCGGCCCGTAGCCGCGTATTTTGGCGTCGGGCGTGGCGGCAAAAATGTCGCGGATGTCGGCAAAAAGGCCGGTGTAGGTCGCCGGGTTGGAGCGGGGCGTCCGCCCGATGGGCGATTGGTCTATGTCGATGACCTTGTCGAGATGCTCAACCCCCTCAATCCGCTCATGGCTGCCGGGGCGGGCGCGGGCGCGGTTGAGCGCGGCCGCGAGGGCTTTGTGGAGGATATGGTTGACCAGCGAGCTTTTGCCCGAACCGGAGACGCCGGTGACGCAGGTTTGGCAGCCCAGCGGGATGGAGACGTCGATGTTTTTCAGGTTGTTCTCCCGCGCGCCGCGTATGGTCAGCGTCTTGCCGTTGCCCTTGCGCCGTTCGGCGGGGATAGGGACGGCCTGCTTCCCGGCTAAATACTGACCCGTGATGGATTCGGGACAGGCCTTGATGTCTTCCAGCGTCCCGGCGGCGACAATCTCGCCGCCCCGGATGCCCGCGCCGGGACCGACGTCAACGATGTAGTCTGCCGCCAGCATCGTCTCCTCGTCGTGTTCGACCACAAGGAGGGTGTTGCCCAAGTCCCGCAGGCGCCGGAGGGTGGCCAGCAGCTTTTTGTTGTCCCGCTGGTGCAGGCCGATGGACGGCTCGTCAAGGATATACAGCACGCCCATCAGCGAGGAGCCGATTTGGGTGGCGAGGCGTATCCGCTGGCTTTCGCCGCCGGACAGGCTGCCGGACTGGCGCGAAAGGGTGAGGTATTCCAGCCCCACGGCGCGGAGAAAACCCAGCCGCTCGCGGATTTCCTTCAAAATGCGGTCGGCAATCAGGCTTTCCTGCGCGGTAAAATCCACCGCGTCCCAAAAAGCCAGCGCCTCGGTGACCGATTTGAAGGTGTAATCGGAGATATCTAGGCCGCCGACGGTGACGGACAGGCTTTCCTTTTTCAGCCGCTTGCCTTTGCAGTCGGGGCACGGGACGGGCGACATCATCTCCTCAATATGCTGGCGCGAGCCGTCGGACTGGGTGTCGCGGTAGCGGCGCTCAAGATTGGGAACCAAGCCCTCAAAGGCGTGGCGGTGGATGGCAATCTGCCCGTTGGCCTTGAGATACGGCAAATCCAGCTTGACGCCCTTGGTTCCGTTCATCAGCGCGTCATACGCCTCCTCGGGGATGTCGCGTACCGGCGTGTGGAGGGAAAAATCGTACCGTTTGGCGAGCGCGCTGAAATACATTCTGGCAATCGAGCCGGTCTCCAGCCCGTTCCAGCCCGCGGCGACCACCGCGCCCCCTTGCAGGGAGAGCGACGTATCGGGAATGACGCGGTCGGGATCTACCTTCAGGTGGGAGCCGAGTCCGGTGCATTTTGGGCAAGAGCCGTAGGGATTGTTGAAGGAAAACATGCGCGGCGTCAACTCTTCCATTGAAATGCCGCATTCCTCGCAGGCGTAGTTTTGCGAAAAGAGCAGCTCGGTCTCGCCCGGGCCGACGTCAATGATAATCAGCCCGCCGCTCAGTCCCGCCGCGATTTCGGTCGAATCGGTCAGACGCTGCTGGATATCGGGTTTGATGACGAGACGGTCGATGACGATTTCGATGCTGTGCTTCTTGTTTTTATCCAGCGTGATGGTTTCAGTCAAATCATACATACTGCCGTCCACCCGCACGCGGGCAAAACCGCTCTTCCTCGCGTCGGTGAAGATTTTGGCGTATTCGCCCTTCCGCGCCCGTACCACCGGCGCAAGGATTTGGATTCGCGACGACGGCGGCAGCGCCATCACTTGGTCAATAATCTGGTCGATGGTCTGCTGATGGATGACTTTGCCGCACCGGGGACAATGCGGGATACCGACGCGCGCCCACAGCAGACGCAGATAATCATAGATTTCCGTGACCGTTCCCACCGTTGAGCGCGGGTTGCGGCTGGTGGTCTTCTGGTCGATGGATATGGCGGGCGAAAGCCCGTCGATGTAGTCCACCTCCGGCTTCTCCATCTGCCCTAAAAACTGCCGCGCATATGCCGACAGGCTCTCGACATAGCGCCGCTGCCCCTCGGCGTAGATGGTGTCAAACGCCAGCGACGATTTGCCCGACCCGGACAGCCCGGTTAAGACCACCAGCCTGTCCCTCGGGATTTCGATGTCGATGTTCTTGAGATTGTGTTCGCGCGCGCCCTTGACAAAGATTGAATTTCGCATAGCTTACCTCTTTTGCATCTGTATTAACGATAAAAATTGTACCGCCCAGAAGGTCAAATCACATTCGAGAGCGTATTTGCGTTTGTAGTCGGGTTCAAGCCGTACGTCGGCATAGGCCGTCGGATATTCGAGCTTTTTCGGCGAATAGCGCTTGTTATGCGGTACGCTGAAATCCATGCGCAGGATTCCGTCCGTGGCGACCGCCTCCCGTATGTTGTCCGCCGATTCGCGTATGACGCGGACTCTTTCGCCCACGCCCAGCATGGCGATCTCCGTCAGCAAGCGGCGGTAGGTTATCGAGTCGATCAAATCCGTACGGAACGGCCTGATCGGGCTGTTGTGCATATTTAGTGGAAACGGGGCGTAGTATCGGTTCCCGATTTTGATGTGTATCGGGGTTGCTCCCTGTGTGAGCTCGTTATAACGGTTGAGCGCGTCAGCCATCAGCGTTATGTTTTCCGGCGTCCGCCACGCGCTTGTGTACGCCAGCGTCTCTAAGTGATATTGACAGGGAAAATATGTGTCGGCTTCGATATACGGATAATTATATTTCGCCATGCTTTGGCGTGTCTTTGTAATGTCATTGATTGACGAGAGCGATAATAGGTTCTTAAAGGCTTCAAGCGATGTTTTTTGAAATGGTTCAACATATTCGTCGTCGCCGTGACCGAGCATGGCTTGCATGGCATACATCAATGTCATAAGACAGAAGCCGCTGTTCAACCCGACAAAACGGGTTTCAAAACGGTTGATTTCCGGCGGGATATAGGAAAATTCCTCCCGCAGAACATCCTCGTCGCGCATTGCCGCCGCAAAGTTTTTGACAAGCGGATGGTTTATTGGAATAGCGTAGTATGAAAGCAGCCGCGCCGCCGTCTCGCCGTCCTGAAGCGGCGTTTCATGCAGCTTCACACCCCGCCAGTTGTCCCAACTGTGCATCCCGCGCCCGATATAGCCGTTTGGCTTGGCGTAGCCCTGCACCAACTTGGAATGCGGCGTTTGGTATATCTGCTCCAGCAGGGTTTCTCCCTCCGTCCGCGAAAGGCCGCGCAATATCTCTTTCCTCAGCCGGTATTGAATGACCGGCCCCGCGTTTTCCAAAAGAAAATCAACAGATCTCGACAAATCCACGCGCTTATCCTCCTTGTTCTGTATTTTTCCGCAATATATCGAGCCGCTCCTTCATACAATATGGAATCACCAACAATGTTACTTCCTCTGCGGTAATGCCTAAATTACATTGTCCCGCATAATGGCTGTCACGGTAAACATCACATGAATGGTATTCTCCACATTCCGCGCAATTAGTATATCCTTTTTCATTAGAGCAGGTGAAGCTCCGGCAAAATTTATTGTTATTCTTATTGCACCCCGAACAACGGAAAATACCTGTTTCATTAGAGCGCGGACGCTCTATATCAATACCCGGAACACAGCCGTGGTAACATATCCAATTCATATAAGCGAAATTATCGCTATCCGACAAATTGTTTTCATCGTATTCTTTACTCCCAAGACACAAATCGCACCGATAACCGCAGGGAAATACATTCGGGTCGGGATTGATTGTGAGTTGCTCAAACGGACGATGCCGACCGATTGGCGCGGTTTTCTTTAACTCCTCGAAAACATTGTCCAACAAGGTTTCGTCAGCGATTCGGAAATCTTCATCTGCGATATGTACATAAAAAACGCCGTCGTCAAGTGTAACGGCAGTCAGCGGTTCGCTGTCCGCGCTGAAAACAAGCGAGGATTTCCCATCCCAAATTTCATCCGCTATATAGAAAAAGCGGATATGCCCAAGTAATTTTGAAAAAGCCGGAAATGAACCTTTTAACAGCGGTTGCAATTCTGTCGGCGGTGTCAAAATCCTTCCGTCATCTGTTGTAAAATGCTTCATATCGTAAACCCCCTAATTCCCATATTGTCCGTCCACATAGGGAAGGATGGCCCATGTTACGTCGTCCGCGAGGATGTGTTTGGGTTCGATTTTCGGCGGCCACCCGGCTGTCGCGTTATCACAGGGATATTCGCCGCAATGGACGCATTTGTCAAGCCCTTTGGCGGACGCGCATTTCTTTTGCTCGCAGTCGTGCTTTCCGCTGATGCCCCCGTGACGGCAGCCGTTGCAGAGTTCCATGTCCTTGCCCCAATGCCCCTCGTCCACGTTTGCGCCGGGGGGATTGTATACGCGGTTTATCCGCTCTTTCAGCTCCTCGCGAAATTCGTCGCTGACGGTGCCGCCGGTGTAGTGTACGCAGAGGTCGCAGCGGTGGCCGCAATCGGCGTAAACGGCCTGCTCTTTCGGAAACGGCTTTCGGTTGGGCTTCTTTTTGATCATAATCATCTGTTTAACCGTTTCCAGCATATCTAAATTGTCTACTCGGATGAGCATCCACTTTCCGTCATGGTATGTATGCGCCTCGTCATAAAGCGCTTGTATCGCAGGGGGGAACTCGCCGCGCCTTGCCTCGAACTTCTCACGCTCGGCTTTGCCGAAGATGATCTGAAAATCGTAATGGTCTTCGTGGATGTTGATGGACAGGACGGTTTTCTTTCCCTGACGGAACTTCAGGCAATCAATGTCATAGTATTTGCCCGGTACCTCGTCGAGGCGGTATTTCCCCCGCATGAAGCGCATGGTCTCTTCGCTGACCTTTTGCAATTCGGGCTTTCCGCTCATGTTGCATACTTCCTTTCGTTAGAGTTATCTTACCACACGAAACCAGACTGCTGATGACAATGTACAACTACTGGAAACCTTTTCGCAGCTCTTCAAGCATAGCATCATCATGGTCACGGACAAGCGCGAAACAATCCGCAATCATGCGGCGAATGGTTTTATTTTTCAATCCTCTTGCCCAATCGAGCTTATCCCCGCCCATGTATTCGCCAATTCCGCGCCACGCAATCCACAGCACATCATGGATTGTACCGCAAAGCCTGTTTACTTCATTGAACGCAACAATTTCTTTGTTCGGTTCTTTGCCCATTCTCAAAGGATTCATAGCGGAACCGAGCATCGCCCGTTGGTCTATCGGCTGACCTATCCAAGCAGAAATGCGGTCACGCATTTTTAACAATTCATCGTCGCTTAGATTCTCGAAGTTCGCGTCATTCAGCATGAAATCAACCGTATTGCTGTAATACTTTTTTTCTTTCATGCTCTCCATGATTTTTATGCCGCGCTTGAATACGTCTTGGATGGTAACGGCAGGTTTTTTCTTCGTGCCTAAAATGAAAGCGTGTCCACCCTTTTCGTACCAATCGGGCATAATGAATAAACCGTTTTCGTCATATCCTGCCGGTTCCGCTGCGGGCTTACCCCAATAACCCTGTGAGCCATCAAAACCATATAAAGTCCCGTCGTCATCATAGCCCGTTATCAAAACCCATTGATATATTCTTCCGAACAATGCTAAAACCGGAATATCTTTGTCGATGGAAGATTTTATATCATTCAAAACTGATTCCCTGTTATTGCCGGGAAAAATCAACTCGTCAAAATCATATCCGGCGTAATCAAAAGCAAAGCCTATGTACCAATCAAACTCTCGAAGCATCACATTGCAAGTCTGATTCCAATCGGTTTTCATGTGATTGTCGTTTGATACATCAATTTGTAAAAACCCGAACCCGGTTACGGCGGTATACAGATTATACAGCTCCTCGTGCTTTTGGTTGATTGATACGCAGTCTTTGTCCGTAATCCCGTCGGCGCGCATGAGCATAGACACAAGGCAAGCCGTGAACCGCACGGTTTCGCACCCGTTCGGAAAATTAACGACGTCTGATATGATTTTTTTCACTTTCCAACACCTCCATTTTTTACCCTCGCCTTTCTTACATAATCGTGCCGTAAGGGTTAAAGTCCAATGTTGCTCTGATGCAGAAAATGCTTATAATGCGGGGGTAAACTCGCGTTTCAAAATCCCAAAGATAGCCTCGTCATAATAAACGCCATTTAATAACCTTACTTCTCTCACTTGCCCCTCTTTTATCATTCCAATACGTTCGCACAAAGCTATACTTCTTATATTTGCCGCATTTGGACACGCCATAATTCTGTTTATTCGGAAATTCGCAAAAGCATATCGTAAAACGGCTCTGGCGGCTTCGGTTGCAAAACCTTTGCCCCAATGTTCAATCAAAAAATGCCAGCCAATTTCCCATTCTAAAGTTTTTTCCCACCAATTCCATAGATGTACTTCACCGATTCTAACATCATTGTTTATTACTATCCATTGGATTGACCCTTTATTCGGGAGATTTTTTGCACCTTCGAGAAACCCATCGAATTGCTTTTTTATCTCATCGTCATTGTGCGCTCTTTCATTTTCGTATTGGAAATATTCAGGTCTTGCATTTAATGTACGAATAAAATCGAAATCAGATTCAATTAAAGGTTGTAAGTCCAGCCTATCTGTTTTTATTGAATATTCCATATTTCTCTCACCTCCGTTAAGATAAATTTTCTGTCTGCCGGCTCACCCGCCGCCTTTCAGCTTGATGATTTGGTCGCGCAACAGTGCGGCGTACTCAAACTCCAGCATTTGCGCGGCTTTTTTCATTTCGGTTTCCAGCTTCCGCAGCAGCTCCAACCGCTCTTTTTCAGTCATCGGCGTGCCGTCGGTCTTCTTCTTGCCGTCGGCGGCGACTTTTTGCGAGATTTCCGGTCTTTCGCCCACTTTCTTGATGATGGTTTTGGGCGTGATGCCGTGTTCTTTGTTAAACGCCATCTGCAAATCGCGGCGGCGGTTGGTTTCGCCTATGGCGCGGCGCATCGACGGCGTGACGCTGTCGGCATAGAGGATGACCCGGCCGCCGCTGTTGCGGGCGGCCCTGCCGATGATTTGGATGAGCGACGTTTCGCTGCGCAGGAAGCCCTCCTTGTCGGCGTCTAATATCGCCACAAGACTCACCTCGGGCAGGTCAATGCCCTCACGCAGCAGATTGATGCCAATCAGCACGTCGAAGACGCCAAGGCGCAGGTCGCGGATTAGCTCCACCCGTTCCAGCGTGTCGATGCTGTGGTGCAGATAACGGACTTTCACGCCCAAGCGCTGGAAGTGGGAGGTGAGGTCTTCCGCCATTTTTTTGGTCAGCGTTGTAACCAGCGTGCGTTCCCGGCGCTCGGCGCGTTCATTGATTTCGGCCAGCAAATCGTCAATCTGCCCCTTGACCGGGCGCACCGCCACCTCCGGGTCTACCAGCCCGGTTGGGCGGATGACCTGCTCCACCACTTGCCCGCTGCGTTCGCGCTCGTAGGGCGCGGGCGTCGCGGAGACGTAGATGACTTGGTTGAGCTTGTCCCGGAACTCGTCGAAGTTGAGCGGGCGGTTGTCGAACGCCGAGGGCAGGCGGAAGCCGTAATCAATCAGCGACGCCTTGCGGGAGCGGTCGCCCTGATACATCCCGCGCACTTGGGGAACGGTGACGTGCGACTCGTCAACCACGAGCAGGAAGTCTTCGGGGAAATAGTCCAGCAGGGTGAACGGCGTGGAGCCGGGCGTGCGGCGGGAGAGGGGCGCGGAATAGTTTTCGATGCCGGAGCAGAAGCCCAGCTCGCGCATCGATTCGATATCGTAGAGGGTGCGCTGCTTAATTCGCTGTGCCTCAAGCAGCTTTCCCGCTTCCTCAAATTCCTTCACGCGCGCCCACAATTCGTCTTCGATGTCACGCAGCGCCGCTTCCAGCGTTTGCGGGTCGGCGATGTGGTGGGTGGCGGGGTAGACGGCGGCGTGGGTTAAGATATGGCGCGGCATTCCGGTAACGACGTCTATTTCGCTGACGCGGTCGATCTCGTCGCCGAAAAATTCCACGCGGATGGCGCGGTCGTTATAGTACGCCGGGAAAATCTCCACCGTGTCGCCCCGGACGCGGAACATATTGCGCTCAAACGCCACGTCGTTGCGGCTGTAGCGGATGCTCACCAGCTTCTTCAGCATGGCGTTGCGCTTCATCGTCATGCCGGGGCGGATGGAGAGGATATGGTTTTTGTAGTCTATCGGGTTGCCCAAACCGTAGATGCAGGATACCGACGCCACGACAATCACGTCCCGCCGCTCGGCCAGCGACGAGGTGGCGCTGTGGCGCAGACGTTCGATTTCGTCGTTGATGCGGCTGTCCTTTTCGATGTAGGTGTCGGTGTGCGGGATGTAGGCCTCGGGCTGATAGTAGTCGAAGTATGAGACAAAATACTCCACCGCGTTTCCCGGGAAATACTCCTTCAGTTCCGCGCAAAGCTGCGCCGCCAGCGTTTTGTTGTGCGCCAGCACCAATGTAGGGCGGCGCACCCGCTCTATGACCTTGGCCATCGTAAACGTCTTGCCCGACCCGGTGACGCCCATCAGCGACTGCTCGGCCAGACCGTTCTCCACGCCGCTCGCCAGCATATCAATGGCCTTAGGCTGGTCGCCCGCCGGCTGATACGGGCTGATAACTTGAAATTCCGGCAAAAGCAACCCTCCCCGCCGCGCTCTTTGTCTATTGTACCAGAACAAGCGTTTTTGTCAAGAGGTTGAGCAAACTTTTTCTTGAACGGGGTTGCAAACCGTGCTATGATATGTATAGATAAAGTTTTCCAGTTGATTGAATATGGGGATATTTTACTTATGAATGTAGCGTTGATTACCGACTCGTTCCCTCCGATGGTTGACGGCGTGAGCCGCAGCGTGCTGGGATACGCGTCCGCGTTTCACGGGGGCGGCCACGGCAAGTGCATTGTTGTGACGCCGCGTATTCCGGGAGTGAAATACCATTATCCGTTCCCGGTGTACAGTTTTCTCTCCGTCGGGCTGCCCTACGCCGAATACCGCGCCGGGCATCCCCTTACGCCCAAGCTGCTCACGCGGCTGAAGGCCATGAACATTGACATTATTCACGCACACAGCCCGTTTGTTTCAATGGCGGTCGCCCGGCAGCTCCGGCTTTTTCTGAATGTACCCATTGTGTTCACCCAGCATACCAAATGGGACTACGACATAGCGCGCGCGGTTCCCACCAAGACGCTGCAAAAAGGGGTGGAGCAGTTTGTTTACAAAAACCTCAGCGCCGCCAACGAGCTGTGGGCGGTCAGCCGAGGCGCCGCGGGGTATTTTGTCGAGCGGGGATACAGCGGCGAATACGTCGTCATGCCCAACGGGACGGATTTTGCCAAAGGCAGCGCGGATTCCGCGCTGACGGAGAAACTCAGCCGGAAGCACGGGTTGCCGGAGGATGTGCCGGTGCTGCTTTTTGTAGGCCGAATGATGTGGTATAAAAACATCGGTTTGATTATAGACGCCCTTGAACTGCTGCACAAGTGCGGCTTCGACTTCCGCATGGTTTTTGTGGGAGACGGTGAGGATTTGCGGGATATCACACAGATGGCCAGAGACAAAGGCCTCGCAGATGTCACGGTGTTCGCGGGAAGGGTGAACGACAGAGAGGTTCTCCGCGCTTATTTCACCCGCTCCAATCTCTTTGTATTCCCGTCGGTGTACGACAACGCCCCTCTTGTGGTGCGGGAGGCGGCTGCTTGCGCCTGCCCGTCGCTTGTCGTGCGAGGCAGCTCGGCTTCCGAAATGCTTGAGGACGGCGCGACCGGCTTTTTCGCCGAGGAGAACGCCGAAAGTCTTTCCGCCGCAATCCAAGCCGTCTTTTCTGACCGCGAGAAATTGGCCGCCGTCTCCGCCGCCGCCTCGGAAGAGGTCTATTTGTCGTGGAGCAAAGTGGCCGAACGCTCGGCAGACCGTTATAAAGAGGTCATCAAGGCCTACGCCGGAAAAAACGCGTAAAGCCTTCGCGGAGGCTCATAGATATTTCTTCATCTGATGGATGGCGTTTTTCTCAAGCCTTGATACTTGGGCTTGGGAGATACCTATCTCGCTTAACGAAGGGCGGCCTCCGGGCTTAACCTCCGAAACGTAGTCCCTGCCCACGGTCAGGGCGATTTCCAACCGGAGATGGCGTTTGTCGCCGCCTATCTTGCGGACGGTAATCCTGTCAAGGAGGGCGGAGGTCATCTCGCCGGTGAGCTGGCCTGTGTCCGCCAGTTCCCGTTCCATAAACGCCCGCAATCGCTCGTTGCTCTGCTTGTTGAGCGCGGTCAGGCGGGCGTTTTCCTCCTGCTCGGCAATCTCCGCCTCCAGCTTGGAGACCGCGCGGGATAGGTCGCCGTTCCGGCGGACGAACTCGGCTTTGTCAATGACTCCGTCGAGCAGCAAATCAAGCAGTGCGTCTTTTTTCGCCAGATGCTTGGCAATCTCCTTCCGTAGGGCGCCGATTTCCCTGCCGCAGCCGCCGGCGTCTATGGACTCGTAGATACGCAGCAAGCCGTTGATGATATTGTCTTTATTGCCATATACGTCTTGAAAAACCCCGCCCAAAATCCCGTACAGCTCCTTGGAATACAGCGTCGGGCTGTCGCAGCCGTCCGCCTTGCCCTTTTGCCGGTACAGCTTGCAGTTCCAGACCTCCTGCTCGCCGTTTTTCTTGCTTTTGTAAACATGACGGTGATACGCCGTGCCGTGGTCGCCGCAGAAAATCTTGCCGGACAGCGCGTATCTGGACTGACAGGCTTGCGCGTGCTTCTTGGACATCGCGCTCCGTTCCCGATAAAGCCTGTTGGCCTCCTCCCATATATCCTCAGAAACGATGGCGGGGATGGCTTCTGTCTTGTACACGTTCCATTCCTCCGGGGGCATACGGATGCGCTTCCGGTTTCTGTAGTCAAGGGAGACGGTCTTGCCGGAGCAGTAATACCCTTTATATTTCGGGTTGGTAATCACGCTCTTCACCGTTTCCGGGGAGAGCATTTTGCCGGTGAACGGGCTTAACATCCCCTCATGTTCCAGTTCCCGCGCGATTCGCCTGATGCCGAAACGCCCCTGAACATACAGCTCAAAAATCCGCCGGACAATCTTAGCCTGCTCCTCGTTGACGGTCAGGACGCCGTCCGCTTTGCCGTAGCCGAGCATATTGTTCTGTCCCAGCACGCGCCCGCGCTCTATCGACCGTTTATATCCGAATCGAAGCCGTTCGGAGAGCTTGCGCACCTCGTCTTGCGCGATGCTCGCCATAATTGTCAGGCGCAGCTCCGCGTCCGGGTGGAGCGTGTTGATATTGTCCGATTGAAAAAACACGCCGACGCCGTGGCCGAGCAGCTCGCGGGTGTATTGGATGCTGTCGAGCGTGTCGCGCGCGAAACGGCTGATTTCCTTGGTGACGATTAAGTCAAACCCGCCGTTTTTCCCGTCCCGAATCATCCGCAGAAACCCGTCGCGCTTGAGCGCGCTGGCGCCGCTGACGCCCTCGTCTATATAGCCGCCGGCGTATGTCCACGCGCTGTTTTTTTTGATGTAGTCCTCAAAGTAATATACTTGGTTGTCCAGCGAGTTCAACTGCTCCGCTTTCTCGGTGGATACGCGGGCATAGTAAACGACGCGCAGCGGCAAGTCAAAAATCGGCTTGCCGCCGCTGATGTGCCGGCGCATGGTCAGTAAATCCATATCGTCACCTCAATCATTGCATTTCGATATGGGTCATTATACTACAATCCGCGTATTTTGTCAAACGGCCAACCAATATCCCGTTCGCCGCCGCGTATACGCCGCGCGGGATTTGCTTCGCGTCGTAAAGCCTTTTGTTGAGAATGAGCTGCATTTTAACCATAGCGGTGTTTTCCATCATGTCCTCCGTTTTGCGGGATACCCTCAGTATGCCCAAAAGAGACGAACGGTTAAACAAAGAGCGGCGGCGTGTGAAAATCTTTATTGACTTTTCGCGGCTTTGGAGTATAATACGAATGTGCCGAAAGGCGCGAAACGACGGGAGCATCGAATCATTTTGCGGAGATGTATGCTGTATCTCATTGACGATATAACCGGCTTGGACGACGGCTTTGCGGAGCGGGCGGCTCCGTTGCTGTCGGCGGAGCGGCGGGCAAAAGCGCTTGCTTACCGTTTCCCGCGTGACCAAACGCTCTCCGCCGCCGTCTATCTGCTGCTGCGGATGGCCTTGGCGGAACAGAGCGGCATTGACGCCCCCCCGGAGTTCGCTTACGGGGAGAACGGCAAGCCGTTTTTGAAGGCCCATCCGCACATACACTTCAGCCTCAGCCATTGCCGCCGCGCCGCCGCCTGCGCGGTATCGGACGCCGTAGTCGGCGTGGACGTGCAGGCTATCGCGCCCGTGCCGGATAAGCTGGCCCGCCGCGTCCTCACGCCGGAGGAGTACGCGGCGTATGTGGCGTCGCCCCGCCCGGACGAGCTTTTTTGCGAATTTTGGGTCAGAAAAGAAAGCCTGTTAAAGCAAACAGGCCTTGGCGTCGCGACGGATTTGTCAAAAATCCCGGCGGGGAACACAGGCTGGCTTTTCAAAGGCGAGGGCTACTATGGCTGCGTAACCGCCCCGCCCGCAGCACTTCGCCGCGTCAGCGCGGCGGAACTTCCGGGCTTTGCCGGGGCGTAAGGGCGCGTCCGGCCGATATTTATGCGTAGTCACCAAAAGGTAAAACTCATTACCGTTGGCAAGCAGCCCGACGCCACGGATGTACTTGGAAACAGATGAATCCCATATGTCAAGGCTGACGTTCGCGCCGTCCCAGACATGGGTTTTGGTGGCGTTATCCGTTGTCTTGCTGTGCCGCCTTTCGTAAAAGTAACATTCTCATAAAAAGAAGTCCCACAAGCACGGTAGCAATATACAGTGTTAAAACAACAGGATAGTTATAGACCCCTCTTGATTCTGGACAAATCACCATCGTCACGATGTCCACCAATGTGAATAACCCACTAACAATCAAATAAATCAAACTAATTTTAGTTACAAAAATTTTAGTTATTTTTCTCTTTTCTGCATAAACATTTACCGCTAATAGTATCCCTAATATTGACGAAATAAATGCAATAATTAAGGTGGCTATGCTAGTAGTATTTATGTGCTCAAATTCAAACGACCGTCCAATAAAAAGGGTGTAGAGTCTTATCAGAAAGAAAAAAATTAAGAAAGAGCAAAGAGCCAATAATCCCATAAAACTCCAAACACCAGCTTTTTTTGTTGGTTTAGCCAATTAAATCACTCCTAATATTATCTACATACGAGCGTATTGAAGTTCAACACGCTTTGCCGTATCATTACACTACCCGCAGATAATACGTCCCCGTCTCAGCATCGAAATACTCCCCGCAGTACCGCCACGGGTTAGCGTCGCTCACGTCGGGGTCGCGCTCAACGCCGAACGCATCGCGCTACAGTTCTATCTCCTGTTTCGGTTCCACCATCAGCTTGTTTGGCGCGTCCCATTGCTCCGCGATTTCGCGGAATGGGTCTCCGGGCTTGAGGTGGATGAGGATGTTGCGCTTCGCGCCAATCAATCGGGCGCACTCGGCGGCTTCGGCAGGGGACATATTGTATACGCCGTCGCCGCAGAGCAGGGCATAGTCAAGCCCCAACGCGGCAAAGGTCTCCATCTGCCCGGTTTTGGAAGTGTCCCCGCTCGCGTAGAGCTTCACGCCGTCAAGGGTGATGATGAATCCGACGCACTCGGCGGGGTTGTGGTTCTGGTTCGCCGCTTCCACGGCTTGAATCAAAATTCCGCCGATGTCGAAGCTGTTGTGACTGCCGCCCATGAGGGCTTCTGCGTTTGTGATAATTCGGCACCCCGGCTTTTGGGCGCAGAGCTTGACTTGGTTGTGGTCGTGATGCTGATGGGTGACGAGGATAACGTCGGCCGGGACATCGTAGCCGTCCCCGGCGTACGGGTCAACATAGACGACGCGCCCGTCGTCGGCGGTCAGGCGGAAGCTGCCGTGACCTTGATAATAGAGCTTCGGCATAGGTTTATCCCTCCGGCGCGGTGTCAAAGACAGCGCGCATGTATTTAAGCGCGGCGGCTTTGGATATACTCCCCGACCTTCTTGTCCTCCACGGTGATGTGGTTGATGACCCAGTCCACGAGGGACTTGTTGAGCTTTCCCACAAGCGCGATGGACGGGCCGGTTTGCTCGTATTCCTTCACCAAGGCTGAGACGGACGCGAGGAACTGCGCGTGGAGCCGCTTGTGCGCAATCATCCCCGGATAGGCGTACTCCGCCTGCAACCGTTCCTCTTCGGTGAAATGCTCCTTTGTGTAGGAGATGACAAACGCCAGCGTCGGGTCGATTTTCTCGCGTCCCTGACCCTTTTTGCAGGCAGCCATAAGCTCGTCAATCGCGCCGACCAGCTTTTTATGCTGTCCGTCAATCTTAGGAACACCCACCAGCAGCGAATCTTTCCAGTACGTCATACGGAAACCCTCCCTATTAGTATAATTACAGATACAGCAAACAGGCGCTTGGCTATCAGCGCGTTTTCAGTTTGCGGCGTTGTCCGCCGCAAATCCATTCGGCTCTTTGCTCGTCGGTTTCGAGGAGCAGCGCCGGGACGGGGGCGGGCTTTTGGTTTTCGTCAAGCGCCACCATGACGACATACGCCCTGTTAATCATCGTGCGTTCACCGTGCAGATTTTCGGCGTATGTATCCACGCGCACTTCCATCGACGTGCGTCCCGTGAAGGTAATGCGGCCAATCAGCACAACGGTTTCGTTGGCATAGGCCGGCGCCTTGAAGTTGAGGTCTTCAATGGAAACCGTGGTTACCTCCCGGCCGGAATGGCGTCTCGCGGCGACGGCGGCGACAATGTCAATCCACTCAACCAGCCGCCCGCCGAACAGCCGCCCGTAACCGTTGGTGTCCCCCGGCATGATAATCTGCACCTGTTCGGTCAGGGATTCGGAACTCCGCTTGGCTCTTAAATCCGGCATCCTTACAGGTCAACCGCCCATAATCCGTGCAGGTTGCAGTACGCGTAAACAGCCACCGGCGTATCGTTTGCCAAGCTGAACTCCAGCGCCGGTTCTTCGCCGACCTTGAGCTGTTTGCGCTGGCCGCCGCGCTCGGTTTCCACATACACAAAGGTGATATGGTGCGCCTCCTCCATCGGGTGGGGGACGCTGCCTACGCGCACGCTGACGCTGCCGCCTGATACGGAAACGTCGGGCAGATGCTTCTCGGTGCTGGCTTCCACGGTATTGGGGGTGAGTACCGCCATCTCCTCGCCGCAGCATACCATCGGCACGGCCTTGTCTTTGATGACCCCGGCCATATTACCGCAATACTTGCAAAATACAAACTTTTGTCTGCTTTTCATGTGTCTCTCTCCTTTTTCGCTGAATGTTGGGGCCTCCGGTCATATCTCGGTGAATACTTCCTTGCCCAGACCGCAGAGGGGACATACGAAATCCTCCGGGACGTCGGCCCATTTGGTGCCGGGGGCGATCCCGCTGTTCGGTTCCCCGGCGGCCTCGTCATAGACGTACCCGCATACACACTCGAACTTCATGCTTTGTTTCTCCTTTCCGTAATGATTAGATTTTTTCAAAGTCTTCCGCGCCGTGTTTGCACAGAGGACAAATGAAATCACTTGGCAGGGGGTCTCCCTCGTAGACATACCCGCATATCTTGCAGACGTAGCCTTTCTTTTGCCCCGCGGACGCTTGCGGCTTCGGCTTGATATGGTCAAAGTAATACTGATAGGTCACGCTCGGCTCGCCGGACAGGACAAACGCCTGCGTCACCTCGGCGACAAACAGCGTGTGGGTGCCGTAATCATAGGCTTCCGCCACCTTCGCGGCGATGACGCCGTTGGTGTATTCCGGCAGATATCTCACGCCGTTGGCGGCGCGGTCGCCGTAGGCGCAGCCTTCAAACTTGTCGGCGTCTTTGCCGCTACGGAACCCGAATTGCTCAAAGATACGGAACGGCACGCTTTCGGTCAGCATAGAGAGGGCGAACTCGCCCGTTTTTTGAATCATGTCGCGGGTGAGGTTGGCGTTGTTCACGGTGACGGATATCCGCAGCGGCGTCTCGGTAATCTGGGCGGCGGTGTTGACGATGCAGCCATTGTCCTTCTCCCCGTCCCTCGCCGTCAGCACAAACAGGCCGTAGGAGATTTTGAACATTGCGGAGTAGTCGATTTTCCCCGCGGCCGGGGCGTCGCTTTGCGCGGAAACGGCCGCCTTTGCGGGGAAAGCGGCGGCGATGGCGTCCGTCATCGCGTCAATCTCCGCGAGCTGGGAGGGTTTCAGGCTTGACGCGATGCTGAGCTGCTTTTCGATGAAGCGTATGTTTTTACATTTCTCAAATTTCCCGCGAATCAGCCCACCGCTGGCTGCGGCCCACGAGCCGTTCTCGATGACGGCCACGGTGCGGTTCTGGATGTTATGCGCCGTCAAATCGTTGATAAGGTCTTCCATCGCGACGAATATGCCCGCGTTGTATGTCGTTGAGGCGAAAACAAAATGGCTCCATCTGAACGCCGCCGATACGATTTCCGACGACGGGGTGACGGAGACGTCGTACATCACCGTTTGAATGCCCTTGTCCCGCAAGCGGCAAGCGAGGATTTCCGCCGCGTTTTCAGTGTTGCCGTATACCGAGGCGTAGGCAATCATAACCCCAAGCTCTTCGGGCTGATAATCGCTCCAAAGGACGTATTTGGAGACGATGTTCCCGATGTTTCTCCTCCACACAAAGCCGTGGAGAGGGCAAATCATACCAATGTCAAGGGCGGAGGCTTTGCCGAGGAGCGCCTGTACCTGCACCCCGTACTTCCCCACGATGTTTGCGTAATAGCGCCTCGCTTCGCCCATGTAGTCCCTGTCAAAGTCCACTTCGTCGGCGAACAGCGCGCCGTTCAGGGCGCCGAAGCTGCCGAACGCGTCGGCGGAAAAGAGAATTTTGTCTGTAGAATCATATGTAACCATGACCTCGGGCCAATGCACCATCGGCGCCATGACAAAATGAAGGGTGTGCCGCCCGGTGTTCAGCGTGTCGCCCTCCTTGACAACCATCACCCGGGCGTCCATGTCAAACTGGTGGAACTGCTTGATAAACGCCAGCGTTTTCGCGTTGCACACGATTTGCATCTCCGGGTACATGTCCATTAAATCCATAATCGCCGCCGAATGGTCCGGCTCCATATGCTGCACGATGAGGTAATCCGGTTTGCGCCCCGCAAGTGCGTAGGCGAGATTTTCCAAAAATCTGTGCCGCACCGCTTTATCAACGGTGTCGAACAGCACGGTTTTTTCATCCGTCAAGAGATATGAATTATACGACACCCCGCCCGGTACGGAATAAATCCCCTCGAACATAGCCAGCCGGCGGTCATTGGCTCCGACCCACAGCAAATCATCCGTGACTTTTTTAACGCAATACATACAACCTCATCCTTCTCCGATAATAACACCAGTATACCACATTTCCGCAAAGATTTCCACAACTATTTGGTTTTATTCAGGGGTTTCTCTGCCTTCCCGAAAGCGGTCATGCACTTCGCCGAATACCCCGGCGATGAGCGGGTCGAAATGGCGGCCCGCGTCTTCCGTGATGATACGAACCGCTTCGTCATGGGAAAAGGCTCTTTTATAAGGCCGCTCGGAAACGAGGGCGTCATATACGTCGATGACGGCCATGACGCGCCCGTGGAGCGGGATTTCCGTCCCCGCCAGACCGTAGGGATAGCCCGACCCGTCCCAGCGCTCGTGGTGGTATGCCGCGATTAGCTTGGCGTTTTTCAGGAAAACCGCGTCTCCCGTCCGCTCCATCGCTCTGTCAAGGATGCGCGCACCCTCCGCGGCGTGTGTTTTCATCGTCTCAAATTCCTCTTTGGTCAGTGCGCCGGGCTTGTTTAGGATGACGTCGGGAATGGAAATTTTTCCCACGTCATGCAGACGCGCCGACGAAATCACCGCCTCGATATCCCAGCCGAGAATCTCGTCGGCATAGACCCCCCGCTCCACCAGTGCGTTGAGGAGTATGTCCATATACACGGTCGTGCGGTCAATATGGCCGCCGGTGTCCTTATCTCGGCTTTCCACAATATCCGCCAAGGTATAGACGATGCCGTTCTGGAGGTTGATAAGCTGCTCGGTGCGCTGGAGGAGCTGCTTTGTGCGCTTGCGAATCAGCTCGTCGATATGCAGATGGTTTTTGACGCGGTTGAGCAGCACAGGCTCCGAGAACGGCTTTGTGATGAAATCCACCGCGCCCAGCTCAATGCCGTAGGCTTCGTCGGCGGGGTCGGTCAGCCCGGTGAGGAATATCACGGGGATTCGGGCGTACGCCGCGTCGGCCTTCAGGCGCTTCAGCGCCTCTAATCCGCACATCTCCGGCATTTCAATATCCAGCAGAATCAAATCGGGCGTGAGCGTCTGGATGACCTTGAACATCTGCGCTGCGGAGGACAGCGCCACCACACGGTAATGCGTCTCCAAAGCCTCCTCCGCCACGGTGAGGTTGGTCGTGTTATCGTCAACAATAAAGATGATTTTTTTCATAATCCCGCTTCCTTTCAGCCGCGCGCGGCATTTTGGGTCATCGTTCTTTTCGGATATACCTCGCTATCTTCTCACACAGCACCTCTCTGTTGATAGGCTTCACAATAAAGTCGCTGGCGCCCAAGGCGGCGGCCTCGGACATTTTTTCCATCGTCCCGTCGGCCGTGATAAAGATAATCGGCGTCTTCGCGTGTTCCGGGAAGTCCCGTATGATGGGGATAAGGTCAAACCCGTTGACGTCGGGCATCTTGTAATCCAGCAGGAACAAATCGGGCTTTATCTTCTTCAATACGTCTCTCAGCTCGTTCGGCTTCGTCAGCGTGTATACGTTGTATTTGTCGTTTAGGATAAGATGCAATGTTCTCAGCATGGCGGAGACGTCGTCAACGGCGAGAATGTTCGGTTTTTGGGCGTCTCCGCCGTCCCCCAGCAAATCGGTGAAAGGATTGGGGCTTTTTTGATGGATGACCTTTTCAATCTGGTCAATCAGTACCGGGGTGGTAAACGGCTTGCTCACATAAGAGGCCGCGCCGAGATTCAAGCCCTTGAACACGCTTTCCCTGTCGTTGAGAGCCGTTAGGAAGATGACCGGGATGGCGGCGTAACGGCCGTCGGATTTCAGCTTCAAAATCGTTTCATAGCCGTTTGTCTTCGGCATATTGACGTCGAGCAATATGACGGAGGGGTTTATGTGCTGAAGGATTTCAAACAGCTTATCCGCGGATTGGGCAAGGTAGACGTCATAGCGGTCTTTCAGCCTGTCCTTGACCGAAATCAAGCTGTAGCTGACATCGTCTACATAGATGATTTTCCTGCGGTTCGTTTCCATTCCGGCTTCCTCCTACTGTATGGATTTTTCGAGTCTTTCAACAATTTCGGAAAAGTTCATCATATCCACATTTTCCCGCAGCCAATCCACGAGCCCGTCGTCGGCGTCATAGGCATAACTGTCTATCACCGTCATTGCCCCGTCCGCCCCGCCTATATCGTAATCGCGGCAGGCGATGAGGAGCCTTGCCAGCGTTTCGGTGTCCGGGCAGTCCTTTGAGGGCTTTTGGATATCGGTCTTGCGGGCGGAGAGCATATCCTCTATGTCGCACAGGAGCTTCCGCGCCGCTTCGAGGAAGGACGGGTTGTTGTCCCGGATATAGCCCAAATCACCGGCTTTGGCTGCTTGTTCAAGCAGTGCCGCTCTGTTTCCGACCGGATTGGCATAGATATCGAGGCTGGTTCCCTTGATGCTGTGAACGGCTATTCTGTATTCATCCAAGGCGTCTTCGCCGGTGTTTTCCGCCGGGCCGAGCAGGAGACGGACGCTGACGGCGTAAGAGCGCAGGATTTTCAAATACGTCTCCAAGTCGCTGTTGAATTTCTCCAGCCCTTTTTCCATATCCAGCCCGTCAATCTCCATTCCGGCCGGCAGCGCGGCGCCCGTGCCGTCCTCCTCCGAGGGCAATCCGCCCGCATACGCCTCGGCGGCGATTCCGGCCTCGGCGAATTCGCTTTGCAGCACAAGGCTCATAATTTCATCCAAAACCGCCCGTGTTTTCTTCGAGCAATGCTTGATTTCCTCCAAGACGTCCAATGCGCCCTTCCGATTGTATTCCGCGCACAAATCCCGCACGGACAGCAGCCTGTCCCGCAGATACTCGGGATCCTTGTCCGTGCTGTCCTCGGTCTGCTTAGGCTCGATTTTTTCCAAAAGCGCGCGCAGCCCGCTTAGGAAAACGGAGGTAAGGGCTGTAATCTGGGCGGTGTCATTTTCCCGCCCCGCCTTTTCCAGCTTGGCGGCCAGTCTGGAAAGCCCCGGCTCGCCGATATTGGTGAGGGCGCCTTTAATGCCGTGGACGGCAAGGGTGAACACCCGCAGGCCCTCCTCGTCGCCGACCGCGGCGTTTTCCAGCGCGGCCACGGCCTTGCGGGCGTCCCGGATAAAGGATTCCTTGAGCAGAGAACCCAGTTGCCGCTGCGCCGCGCCGTTTCCGGCCGCCTTCGCCGCCTGACGGCGGGCGTTCTCCACCACGTCCGCCGGATGCCTGTCCCGCACCAGCTTGTTTAAGACGGCGTCCAGCTTGCGAACGTCAATCGGCTTGGAGACAAACGCATCGAATCCGTTTTGGAGGAAGACGTCCGCCTGTCCCGCCACCGCATTGGCTGTCAGCGCCACGACGGGGCGGTCATACCCCAGCCCGCGTATCTGCCTGACCGCCTCGATACCGTCCATATGCGGCATCATATGATCCATAAACACGACGTCGTATACATTGCCGGCTTTGACCCTGCCAATGGCGGCGGCGCCGCTTGAAACGGTTTCGATTTTCAGCCCGTACGGCTTCATCAGCCCCGTGGCGACATACAGATTGGTTTCCACATCGTCCACGACAAGGACGCTTCCGTAGGGCATAGGTTCGCGTACAATCTGCGCGTTTTTCTTGGGTTCCATGTTATCCAGCCCGCGGAACTGCTGCAATCTATCCGCCAAATCCTTGCCCAGCGTTTCCGTATCCGCCACACCCTGCGGCAGTCGAACGGTGAACACGGAGCCTTCACCGTATTCGCTCTCCACAATAATTTGTCCGCCCATCAAATCCAGCAGGCGGTAGGTGATGGCCATGCCCAGCCCGGTTCCCTCGATGGTGCGGCCGTTGTCTTCGTTGAAACGGGAATACTCCTCAAAGAGCCTGTCTATCTGCTCCTTGGTCATGCCAAGGCCGGTATCCCGCACGCTCAAAATGAGCGTCACGCCTTCTTTTCCGTCCGGCTCGGAGGAGGCGGACAGCGTGACCTTGCCGGTATCGGTGTATTTGAACGCGTTGGAGAGAAGGTTGTTGAGGATTTGCTTGATACGCAGTTCATCGCCAATCAGCTTTGCCGGGATACCCTCGTCAACATGGATTTCAAACTTCAGAGCTTTGTCGCCGAGCCGCATCATATTGAGCTGGGCGGAATCGTTAATCAGCCCGGCGGCGTCATACGAAGCCGGCATGATATCCATCTTCCCCGCCTCTATTTTGGAGAAGTCCAGTATATCGTTGATGATGCCAAGGAGCAGACCGCATGACGCGTGTATCCTGCTAAGCCCTTCCGAGAGTTCTTCAGGGAGCGAGTCGCTTTGCATCAGGATTTCGGTAATGCCCCATATCGCGTTCATCGGCGTGCGGATTTCATGGCTCATGTTTGCCAAAAAGGACGACTTGGCCTGATTGAGCATTTCGGCCTCGGCCCGCTGCTTCGCCTCGTATTCCGTCCGCTTTTTCTCGGTGATGTCCATCAGTGTGCCGGCCACCCTTGCCGGGACGCCGGCGTTGTCTCTGCTCGCGCTTCCCAACGCGTGAAAGATTCGGTATTCGCCGGTTTTCATCATAAGGCGGCACTCAAGATTGTACGGCGTTTGGCCGGAATAATCATTTAGATGCGCCGCAAAGGCGTTGAGCGTATCCTCTCTGTCCTCGGGATGCAATCTGTCGCTCCAGCTACGCAGCACGTTCGGAAAATCGCTTTCGCCGGAAAAGCCCAGCATTTGACGGAATTCCGGCGTCCATGTGATTCTGCTGCCGGGATTGTCCGGGTCTCCGCCAACGATATCCATATCCCACAGCGCGATTTTCAGCGCGTCGTTGGCGAGCTTGTATTTCATAATGTCGTACTCATTGGAGCGAAGCTGCTCCAGCAGTTTTATCTGGTTCAGAACCCTGAGCTTGACGCGCGCGGAGGAGAACGGCTTGGCCATATAGTCCGCGGCGCCCAAAGCCAGACCCTTTTCCTCGGCGTCGGCGTCGCTGAGGCCGGTGATGAATATTACCGGGATGTTCCGTGTCTTTGCGGCGCTTTTCAGCGCGGCGATGACGGCGTAACCGTCCATTTCCGGCATAAGGACGTCAAGCAGGATAACGTCGGGCAGATGCTTTTTCGCCGCCGCGATGGCCGCCGTCCCGCTTTTCGCCACATAAATTGTGTATTCGGACTGTAGGATATGGGTCAGCGCGATGATGTTTGCCGTTTCGTCGTCCACGATGAGAACGCTATTCTTCTTGGCTCCGTACATGAATCCCTCTCCATTTCTCCCTGATTTCGGCAAGCTCTTTAACGGCCGCCTCAAAGTCATACATCTCTACCAGACGCGCCAGCTTTTCCGTTCCGGGTACGGCGCGGACTTCGTCTAAAAGGTCTGCGCTTTCCGGGTTGATGTGTTCCAGCATCGGCCCCAATGTGTCAAACAGCGCCAGAACCTGTTCTGCGCTCATGTCGGCGTGTGCTTTTTCCGGCTCACCAATCAGCGGGCGCAAATCGTCGAGAGCGATTTCCAGCTCGGTTTCGAGCAGGCGCATTTTGGAGGTGTAGGCGGCGCTGCTTCCGGCGTCCCTCGGGTCGGAAACCTTTCCGTCTTCGACATCCATCAATGCCTCAACCTCGGCGGCGGCGTCTTGCAGCCCGGCTATGCCAAGCAGCCCCGCGCTCCCCTTCAAGGTGTGCGCCAGACGGTGCGCCAGCTTGATATCGCCCGCTTCAACAGCCTCGGCGATATCCGCGTGCGCGGTCTGATTGCTCTTGAAAAAGCTAATCCGCAGCTTTTCCTGCAAATCGTCGTCGCATGTCCAGCCGTCGCCGTCCGGTTCCGGGGCGGGGGGGAGGTATCGCAGCAGAACGCGCCATAGCTCCTGAGACGTAAACGGCTTGCCTAGGCAGTCCGGCATCCCGTGGTGTTTATAACGCTCCAATTCGCTGGCCATGATGTTTGCCGTCATCGCCACGATGGGCGTCCCCGTTTTCAACTCCGTTATCTTCGTCGCGGCTTCAATTCCGTCCATGACTGGCATAAACATATCCATGAAAATCAAATCAAAGGGTTTCTCGTCCCGCTCCGCGCGCGCCGCCGTCATTTCCACGCCCTCTTTGCCGTTTTCCGCCGTCACGGCCCGGACGCCCACGCGCGCAAGATGCTCACAGATGACCTCCCGGTTCATGGGATTGTCGTCGCAGACCAGAACCAAGGCGTCGAAAGACGGCTTTTCGATGTTGGCGTAGTCGGTGTGGGCAGGGAGACTGTCATCCGAATCCACTGTATCAAACACGATTTCAAAATGAAACATGCTGCCTTTGCCGGAGACGCTTTCCACCTCCAGAACGCCGCCCATCAAGTCCACGATGTTTTTCGTTATCGCGAGTCCCAGCCCCGTGCCGCCATAGTTGCGCGTCGTGCTGGAGTCCGCCTGAATAAACGGGTCAAAAACCCGGTCGACTTGCTCGGCGTTCATGCCAATGCCGCTGTCTTTTACTTCAAAATAGATGGTTACACTGCCGTTTCCCGAGGCCTTGATGGCCGAGGAGAGCGCCACCGTCCCGGAATTGGTGAATTTTACGGCGTTGGAGAGGAGGTTCATCAGCGCCTGATACAGCCTGACCGGGTCGCCCAGCGTTTTTCTGCCAATCAGCGGCTCCGCATAGACCCTGAGGTCAAGATTTTTCTCCTTAACGCTCGGCAGGATAACCGACTGACAGCGCAGGAATATTTCATACAGGCTGAACGGCACGTTTTCCAGCTCCATCTTCCCGGATTCTATTTTGGAGATGTCTAAAATGTCGTTGATGATGTTGAGCAGCCATCTCGCGCTGTCGGTGATTTTGCTCAAATACTCCTTGAAACTTGAGACGGTGTCGCTCTCCAGCGCAAGCTCGGCAAAGCCCATGATGCTGTTCATCGGCGTACGGATTTCATGGCTCATTTTAGCCAAGAAATCGGATTTCGCGCGGTTGGCGGCCTTTGCCGATTCCATCGCCGTTTCCAATTCCCGCTGCTGTGTTTCCAGCTTGCCCGTCCGCTCCCGCACTAAGTTCTCCAGATTTTTCCCGGTGTTGCGGCTTCTCAGCAGCAGTACGAATATCAGGGCAAGGATAATGAGAGACAGGCCGATTGCGCCAATCAGCCACGGACGCTGCGCTTCTATCAGCTTATATCGGTAGTCAAAGGTTCGGTTTTTCCATTCGTTCGTGGAGGACTGTATGTCAACAAACGCAAGCGCCTTGTCGATGATGGACTGAAGGACGGCTTCGTTTACGTTAAATCCGATGGTGGATTCCTGAAGGGTATCGTCAAAGACAATGTTGGCCTTAAAACCCGTAAGCTCCAGATAATTTGTCATAACAATCAGATTGCTGGTGCTTGACATGACCAAATCCACCTCGCCCCGCCGCATCCCCATCAGGGCGTCGCGCGTGTCGTCATAGTCCACGGTTTTGTCATGGTTGGGAAACCATCGGAAAAACGTCTCCGTCTGGGCGGTGTTTCTAACGACGCCCACCGTGTGGTTTTTCACCTCGCTGAGACTGATGCCCCGCTTTTCCGAGGAAGAAACCAGCGTCAGGTATTCGGAGGCGAGGGTGGTATCCAGCCAGATAAAGCGGCCTATCCGCTCCTCGGTGCGAATCAGCTCCGTTACAAACGCCGCTTCCCCGTTTTCCACCATTTCCAGCAAATAAGGCCACCGCACAAGCTCGTCGCCGTGAGCCAACTGAAAGGACAGCCCGGTCAGCAGTTCTATTTCGTGCAGCAAGTCGAAAGCGATGCCCTGCCACTGTTTTTCATTTTCGTTGTAAAAGCTCATGGGATAATTGTTATATTGGGTCACATACGGCACCACCGGATTATCGCGGATATATGCCCGTTCCTCCTCCGTCAGCTTTCCGAATAGCGCGTTCCGCGTATATTCGCCGTCCCCTTTGTCATACAGCATCGCCAAATAGTCACCGGCGCCGTTTTGAAGGGCTTTCTGCACCACCTTGATAATCGGCTCAAGCGCCGGGTTTTGGGTTGTCAGGGAAACGGGGCTGAAATGGGGCGGGAAGAAGGCCCCCCCGGTTATGTCGTCATACACGTCAAGGTGCGCTTTGATGATATTCTCCGCGAAATACGCATCAACAGACCCGCTTTCGAGCAAAATATGAGCATACTCATAGCTTCGCACAAAAACCGGAGTGTAGGGTGCCCCTCCGTCCAGAGACGGCCGGATATTGTCCAGCATGGTTGAGTTTCTCAAAACCGCGTACCGCAGCGGGCGCGACGTGATTTCGGATAACGGCTCGCTCTCCGCCATACGGAATTGGTATACCATGCGCTCGGCGATGGGATCGGTCATCAGATAGACTTTTTTCCTCTCCTCGCTGGGGGTTAAATCGCCGGTAAAGTCAATGCCGCCGCTTTCAAGCCCCTCAAGCAGGACGCTCCACGAGAAAATCTTCGGTATGAACGGAATATCAAACAGCTCCGTCAGCCATTCGCAGAAAAGGGCCGAATACCCCCTCACGTCTCCGCGGATATCCGTAAACGCCTCGGTGCTGGGCGTCATGCCGAAAACAAAGGATTCCGACGCCGCCCGCAGCGCCTCAACCGCGGCGACGTCTTCCTCAGTTACGCCGGGGATATCACGGTAGGACGCAAAGTGCGGCGCGCCGCCCTGACTCTTTCCGCCGCCGAAGCAGCCCGAAAACAGGGATAACGCCAATGCCGCAGCAAGCCATAGATAGACTGCTCTGCCAGCTTTTCTCACCGTTTTCACCTCCGCTCATTTTTCAGCGCGGCGAGAGCCGCCGCCGCCTCCTCGAAGTCATAATCCTCTATCCGTGCCGCGAGTTCCCCGGCCCCCGGCACGGCCTTGATTTGGTCGAGCAATTCCACGCACGCGGGATTGATGTTTTCCAGCATAGGCTCCAACTGCTCAAAAAGCTCCCGCGTCTGTTCCTCGCTCAGAACTTGGCGCTCCTCCTCCGTGTCGTTAAGCAGCGGGCTTAAATCATGGAGGACTGCTTCCAGTTCTGTTTTGAGAAGGCTCATTTTCTTCGCGCCGGGGATGATATCCCCCTCGTCCCGCGCCCCGACGAAGGCGCCAAGCCCCACTTTGAGCAAGCCCTCCACCTCGGCGGCCGCTTTTTGCAGCGCGGGCTTTCCAATCAGCCCCGCGCTGCCCTTCAAGGTGTGTGCCAGTCTGTGGGCGAGCTTGGCGTCGCCCGCTTCAATCGCGTCGGCGATTTCTGCGTGCTTGGTCTGATTGGTTTTGACAAAATTGATTTGCAGCTTCTTCAGCAATTCGTCTTCGCGCAGCTCGTTTTCCGAAGACGGGCGCCCGGAGCCGCCCGGAGCGGCGGGGGTGAAATATTTGAGCAGGACGCGCCACAGCTCCTGTGACGTAAAGGGCTTACCCACATAGTCGGGCATCCCGTGCTTTTTATAGGTTTCCAAATCGTTGGGCATGATGTTCGCCGTCATCGCCACAATAGGCGTTCCGGCGCCCATCTCCGCAATCATTGACGCGGCCTCCAGCCCGTTCATCACCGGCATATACATATCCATGAGAATCAAATCGTAGGGAGGGTCGGCGCTTTGCATACGCGCACGCACCATGTCAACGCCTATCTGTCCGTTCTCCGCCACAACCGTCTGCAGGCCTACGTTTGCCAGATGCTCGCAGATGACCTGCCGGTTCAGGGCGTTGTCGTCGCATATCAGCACCAATCCGTTAAAGTGCGGCTTTTCAAGCACCTCCGGGGTCATAGAATCGGGCGTATCGCCGGACGTGTCTATGGTGTCGAAGGTGATTTCAAAGTAAAACGCGCTCCCGCGGCCGGGTACGCTTTCCACCTGAAGCGTGCCGCCCATCAGCGCCACGATGTTTTTCGTGATGGTAAGCCCAAGCCCTGTGCCGCCGTATTTGCGCGTGGTGCTGGAATCCGCCTGAATAAACGGGTCGAATATCTTCTGAATGGCCTCGGCGCTCATGCCGATGCCGGTGTCCTTCACCTCAAAGCGCACCGCCGCGCGGCCGCCGTCCTCGCTTTGTATACGCGACGACAACTCGACCGACCCGCTGTCCGTGAATTTCACGGCGTTGGAGAGCAGGTTCATCAGCGCCTGATGAAGCCTGACCGGGTCGCCTACCGGCTTTCTGCCGGCTAAGGGCTGGGCGTAAATCTTCAAATCAAGCTTTTTCTCTCGAACGCTCGGCAGAATGGCGGATTGGCAGCGCGAGACGACGCTGCACATATCGAAGGGTACATGTTCCAATTCCATCTTGCCGGATTCGATTTTTGAAATATCGAGAATGTCATTGACGATATACAGCAGCCACTTTGTGCTGTCCTTGATTTTCTCAAGATAATCGCTCACCCTCGGAGCGATTCCGCCCGGCGTATCCAGCGCCAGCTCCGCAAAGCCCATGATGCTGTTCATCGGCGTGCGGATTTCGTGGCTCATCGTCGCTAAGAATCTGCTTTTCGCCTTGTTGCTTTCCTCGGCAATCTCCGCCCTGCGGATTTCCTCAATGAGCGCTCTCTGTTCGCGCAAATCGCGGGAGTAGGCCGCGATAACGTATTCCCCTTTATGCCTGACCCGAATCAGAGTGATTTCGCAGGGCAGCGGCTCCCCGGTGATTTTTTGGTGGAGCCACTCGAAGCGCAGATAGCCCGCCTCAAAGGCGGCGCTGATTTTCTCCGCGCTAAGCTCCGACGACCTCGCGCCGCCCGGCTGAAATTCAGGGGAGAGCAGATGAAACATCTCGCGGTATTCGTGCTTAGAGGCCAAGCCGAACAGATTGACCGCCTCCTGATTGCAGTCAATAATCCCGTAATCCCGGTTGAACAGATGACAGATAAGGGGCATCGCGTCAAGCATAAGCTGCATCCGTTCCTCGTCTTCAAGAGCCTCCTCGGTGGCCTCTTTCAGTTGGGTCACCATTTCGTTGCGGAGCAAGGCGTTTGTCAGCATGTAACTGACGGAGAGCAGGATGTCCACCTCGTCTACGGTGAAATTGCGGTAGCTGCGGCAGTCGTCGATACAGCAGAAGCCCCAGAACATATTCTTCATGAATATCGGGATAATCAGAACGGTCTTAATCTTGAAAATGCTCAAAAACGCCTGATCTTCTCGCGAAAGGTTGGTCACAGGCCCCTGTATGGTTTCATTGCGCGACAGCCTGCCTTCCCATCCGGGGGAGGCGCTGTACGGAAAGGAGGAAACGGGGATTCCGGCTTTGATTTTATGTCCCGCTTCGCTGGCCCAATAGTGTCTTAAAACGGCGCAAAGCTCGCCGTTTCTTGTCTCGTTCTGCCAAACCTCCACACAGTCCATATCCATGCCGTTGCCGATGATTTCCATCCCTTTTAGAAGCGAAGCCTCGAATGTCCCGCCGTCGTCCGCCGTCAGCAGCACATCCGCCGCGCGATTCACCGCGTAAAGCAGGTTGTTCTGCCGGTTGAGCGCAATCTCAATCATCTTTTTCTCGGTGATGTCCCGTATGGCGCCGGAGACCCTGACCGGAACGCCGTCTTCCGTCCTCAGGCTTGTGCCGAAGCCGTCGTAGTAGCGGTATTCGCCCTTTTTGTGCTTGAGACGGTATTCGATGTAATAGGGCGTTTTCCCTGTATAGTCGTTGATGTGCGCGGCGTAAGCGGCAACCGATTTTTCTTTGTCGTCGGGGTGCAGACAGTCGCTCCAGCTACGCAGAATGTTTGGGAAGTCGTTTTCGTCGGTATATCCCAGCATGTTGCGGAACTCCGGGGACCATATGAACGGGTTGTTCGGATTGACCGGGTCGTCCACAACGACGTCCATGCTCCACAGCGCGATATTCATCGACTCGATGGCGAGCCTGTAGGTCGTCATGTCATACTCGACCGATTTCAGCAAATCGAGCATCATAATCTGGTTTTTGACGCGCAGCTTAACAATCGCGGGACTGAAAGGCTTGGTGATGTAGTCCGCGGCCCCCAGCGCGAACCCTCTTTCCTCCTCAACGGCGTTGGTAAGCCCGGTGATAAAAATGACGGGAATTTTACTCGTTATGACGGACTGCTTCAGCGCGGTGATGACGGAATATCCGTCTTCATCCGGCATGACGATATCAAGCAGGATGACGGCGGGCGAGCATTCCTCCGCGATTTGAAGGGCGGCCCGGCCGTTACTGGCCGTGCGGACGGTGTATTCTGGGCTTAGGATGTGCGAGAGCGCCATCACGTTTGAGGGCTGGTCGTCCACAATAAGGACGCTGTACTTGCCGGTGTTATCCATCGGTTACACCCACCCTTTCTTCAACTCGGCAAGCGCCAGAGCCGCCGACGTAAAGTCATAATCCTCTATCGCGAGCGCGACCGCCTCCGCCCCCGGGACGGCGCGGAGATCCTCCAGCAGCGCCACACATTCGGGGTTGATGTTTTCCAGCATGGGCTCCAGCTTCTTAATCAGGGCCTGTACCTGCTTCTTGTTCAACGGCTTTGGCTTGCCCCGCGCCGCGGCCGAATCGGAGAGCAGCGGCTTGAATTCCTCAAAAACCTTTTCCAGCTCGAGCTTGAGAAGGCTCATTTTGCTGTCCCAAATTGAGGCGGCGCCGTGTCGGAGGAGCGTTTCCACCTCCTCGGCGGCCATTTTCAGCCCCGGCTTGCCAATCAGCCCGGCGTTTCCTTTCAGCGTGTGCGCCAATCTGTGTGCGAGCTTGACGTCGCCCGCAGCGGCGGCCTCGGCTATTTGAGCGTGGATTGTCCGGTTGTTTTTGATAAAGTCTATCCGCAGCTTCTTCAGCAGTTCATCGCTGCCCCGCTCGTATTCGTCGATCGGCTCAACGCTTATGGGCCGTAGATACTTGAGCAGTACGCGCCACAGCTCTTGGGAGGTAAACGGCTTGCCCAGACAGTCGGGCATCCCGTTCTTTTTGTATTTTTCCAGCTCGCTTTTCATAATATTGGCCGTCATCGCTACAACCGGCGTACCCGTGTTCAGCGCTATAATCTTCGACGCGGCCTCCATGCCGTCCATGACCGGCATGAACATATCCATGAAAATCAAGTCAAACGGTTCTCGGCTTTTCCTTATCCGCCCCTCGACCTTTTCCAAGCCCTCTTTCCCGTTTTCGGCCACCTCCGCCCGTATCCCCACGCGCGAAAGATGCTCGCAGATGACCTGCCGGTTCATGGGATTGTCGTCGCAGACAAGAACCAGAGCGTCAAAATACGGCTTTTCATAGAGAAGCGTGTCCTCGCGGCCGAATGGCTCGTCGGCTTCCTCCACCGTATCAAAGGTGACCTCAAAGCTGAACATGCTGCCGGCGCCGGGTTCGCTTTTCACATCCAGCTTTCCGCCCATAAGGCTGATGATGTTTTTCGTGATGGCAAGGCCCAGCCCCGTGCCGCCGTAGTTGCGGGTGGTGCTGGAATCCGCCTGCATAAAAGGCTCAAAGACTCTGCCTATCTGCTCGGGGGTCATGCCTATGCCGGTGTCTTTGACTTCAAAATAAACCGTTATGGCGCTGCCGCTCGCCGCCTTTACCATCGACGAAAGGCAGACAGACCCTGAATCGGTGAATTTCACGGCGTTGGAAAGCAGGTTTATCAGCGCCTGATACAGCCTGACCGGGTCGCCCACCGGCCTTCTGCCAGCGGTCGGCTCCGTGTAAACCCTCAAATCAAGCGTTTTTTCCTTGACGACGGGCAGGATGACCGACTGGCAGCGCGAGAAAACCTCATGCAGATTGAACGGCACGTTCTCCAATTCCATCTTGCCGGCCTCTATTTTTGAGATGTCTAAAATGTCGTTGATGATCCGCAGGAGCCATCCCGCGCTGTCAGAGATTTTGCTTAAATAATCCTCCACCTGAGGTGAAAGGCCCTCAATGCCCAGCGAAAGCTCCGCAAACCCCATGATGCTGTTCATCGGCGTGCGGATTTCATGGCTCATGTTCGCCAAAAATTCCGATTTCGCTTGGTTGGCCAGCTCGGATTCTGCCAGCAGTTTTTGGTCGGTGACGTCGGTGTAATACCCCTCGACCAAATAGGGCGAGCCATCCGGGTTTTTCTCGATGACGCGGCTGCGTTCCCATACCCATTTCTCCACGCCGTCCCGCGTGGTGATGCGGAAGGTCATTTCAAACGGCAATCCGAAAGGGAGCGTTTCTGCGCTCATCTTTTCAATGGGGGCGATATCGTCGGGATGCACCATATCAAAGAATTTCACCATGCCGTTGCCAATCAGCTCCTCCGGCGTATATCCTATCAGCTCTCGGCACCCCTCGCTGACAAAGGTGTATGTATACACAGGCGGGTCATAGATTTGCTGAAACACCATGCCGGGAAGATTGTTCATAATCGTTTCAAGCCTTGACGATATACGCGCGTGTTCGCGCATATCCCGCGCATAGGACGCCACGACGTAATCGTCGCCGAATTGGACGCGCTCGTAGGTGGTTATCGCCGGCAACGGCGTACCGTCCAAAAGCTGATGCGTCCATTCGCCGACAAAACGCTCTCCCTCGAAAGCCTTGTCTATGATATCGAAAGCCGTCTCAAAGGAGCTGCGGCCGTCCGGCTGGAACTCAGGAGACAACTGCATGAACTTTTCGATGAATTCCTGCTTGCTTTCCAGCTCAAAGAGCCTCGCTGCCTCGCTGTTGCAGTCGATACATTCATACTTCCTGTTAATCAGGCAGCAGCAAAGGGGGAGCGTATCCAGCATGACCATTGTGCGTTCGCGGGCTTCAAGCACCTCTTCCTCCGCCAGCTTCCGCTCGGTGATGTCCATGGCTATGCCAAGCACCCCCACCACATTGCCGCTGTGGAGCAGGGGCGTTCGGATGATTTCCTTGGCGCGGCGGGAGCCGTCTACATAGTTGTACCATCCCTCCGTCTTAACGGTGACTTTCTCGTCAATGACTTTATGGTTAATCTCGGCAAACTCGTCTTCCGCGTTGACGTCATGCACCGCGATGTCCGCAAAATCCCTGCCGATGAGCTGCGACTCGCCGACCTGCGCCTCCTCCATGAACTTTTTGTTGACGCTTGTGTAGGTGTTTTTTAAGTCCTTGGTGTACACGATGGCGGGGATGGAGTCGTAGACCGCGGCAAGCGTAGACGCCTGCCCGGCGATGGTCTTGCTCTTTTTCCTGTCTCTCACAAATACGGCGATTAGAATGGAAAGCACCAGCAGAAGCGTGGCGGCCGCCCCGATAAGCCACGGACGCCGCGCCTGCTCCAGCATCAAACGGTAATCGTAAGTCCTGCGGAGCCAATGATTCGCAATCACGTTGGTGTCAACGGCCCGGAGGGCTTTGCTGACGATTGAGCGCAAAACATCTTGGTCTTGGCTAAACCCGAACGTGGATTCAATCGTGTTATCAAACACGTAATTGAGCTTGTAGTCGGGCATTTCCTGATAATGGGTCAGTTGCAGCATGAGATTGCTTCCGCTCAGAACCATGTCTATCTCGCCGCGCATCAGGGCGGTAAGCGCGGCGTGGTTGCTGGTATACTCCACGGCATATTTATGCTCGGGGAACCACCTGTAAAACAGGTCGACGTGGACGGTTCCTTTGGTTAAACCAACCCTCGCGGATAAAATGTCATGGGCGCTGATGCTTGAAAAATCCGTTTTGGAAATGAGCGCGGAATGGTCGGTCAAAAAGTTGTCGTCCGCCCATAAATAGCGGGACTCCCGATTCAGCGCGCGGTTTAGCTCGGTAATCACGCGCGCCTCTCCGTCGTCGAGCAATCCAAGCAATTCTGGCCATTCAAGGGGCCCCTCGTGAACAACCTGAAAGCTCAGTCCCGTAAGCGCTTCCACCTCCCTGAGGATGTCTATGCTGATGCCCTGCCACTCTTTGTAGCGGTCATTGAAAAAACTGACCGGGTAGTTGTCGTATTCAGCCGCCAAGGGGATTACGGGATTGGCGCTTATGTACGCAAGCTCTTCCTCCGTGAGCCGCGAGAGCAGCATGTGCGTCCTGTATTCTAGGTAGCCTTGGTTGTACAGCTCGTTCAGGTGATAAATCGCGCCGTTTTCGAGTGCCTTTTGCACCACCCGGATGATCGGCTCAAGCTCCGGCTTTCCCGTCGTCAGGGAAACGGGGCTGAAAACCAGCGGAAAAAAGTCTTCGATGATAACGTCTTCAATCGACCCAACGCTGGCTTCCGCCGGATTCAGCACTACAAGAGCGTCAATCTCTCCGGCTTTCAGCATCGGATAGCCGACGCCGCTGAACGCGTCGAATGTCACGGCTTCATAGGAGCCGGGTTCGGCCACGGCGGCGATGTCGTCTATGGAAGCGGTGCCGCCTAAAACCCCATAGCGGAGGGGCCGCGACCGCGCAATCCGGTCAAGCGGCTCACTGCTGTCAAGCCGAATCGTAATGAGGGAACGCAGCGCGATAGGATCGGTCGCCGTATAGATCTGCCGGCGTTCTTCCGTAATCCGAAGGTCGCCCGTGAAATCAATTTCGCCCCTTTGCACATTTTCAAACATATCGGTCGCGCTCTCGGATAAAAGGGTCAGCTCAAACCGTATATCAAACAATTCGGCCAGCCATTCGCAGACCAGCGCGGAAAACCCGCCAATTTCGCCGTTTGTTTTTACAAACGCCTCTGTGGTGGGTGCGGAGCCGTAGACAAAGAAATCATACCGCTCCCTAAGCGCTTCGACCGCGGCAATGTCCTCCTCAGTCAAGCCCGGAATATCACGGTATGAGGTGAAAACCGGCGGTGTGCCGGGCGGCGGGCCGCCGGAATCTCCGCAACCGGAAAACGCTGCCATCGCGAAAATTACGGCAAGCAGCGCGCACATATGTTTCAAAAATTTTTTCATCGCCAACACCCCCGGAAGAATTTGTGCCCAAAATTCACCGGCATATAGGCCCCTAGTCGTCTGAAACGCTAAGGATAAGATATTCCAACGCTGATTATATCATATTACGACAATGAACGCAATCAATTTTTGGCATGGATTCTCAAAAAAAGCAGCGTTCGTAAAAAGGTGTCGAAAGGGTGCCGGCATAGGCGGCGGAAGCCGCTTGAGGTTATCGGTTCGCCTTTGTATAAATGTTGAACAAATCGTTCCTGTTCAGCTTTTTGAATTGCCCAACCAGCCGTTTTTCATAGAAAGAGCAGCGCAGGGCCAACTCGTCCACGACTGATTCGGGCTGCACGCCAAACTGCCCTTCGGAGAAGCAGACCGGCATGTTCAGACTGCGGAAATACGCGACCGTTTTTTCAATCCCCTCAAGGGCCGCGGCTTCGGTGTCCGCCGCGCCGGAGACGTCCCAGACCTTCTCGGCGTATCTGGCGAAGCGGGCGGGATTGTCCGCGTAAACATACGACGCCCAAGAGCCCCACACGATGGAAAGGCTTTCCCCGTGCGCGATGTTAAACATAGCGCCCAGCTCGTGCCCAAGCTGGTGTATCGAAAATTCCATAGGCCTGCCCAGCCCGGTCAGTCCGTTATGGGAAACGCTGCCGCACCACATCAGCTCGCTCATAGCGCCGTAGTCTGTCGAATCCTCCATGGCCTTGCGGCCGTTTCGGACGACCACGCGCATCAGGGCTTCGGCGGCCTCGTCGGTAAACTCGTTGCCTTCGGTCTGCGTGAAATAGCGATCCAGCGTGTGCATCAGAATATCCACAATACCGCAGGCGATTTGCTTTTTCGGCAGGGTAAAGGTCAGCTCCGGGTTCATCAGCGCGAAGCGGGGCCTGTTGAAATCGGTGTTGATGCCGCGCTTTTCCCCAATCTCTTGATTGGTGATGACCGCCGAGCTGCTGGTTTCGCTGCCCGCGGCGGAGATGGTAAGCACCACGCCGACCGGCAGGCTTTTTGTCAGCGGGCGCTCGGCCTTCCAGAGCTGCCATATATCGGCGTCCGGGTTGGCCGCGCCGTGGGCGGCGGCCTTCGCCGTGTCGATGGCGCTGCCGCCGCCGATTCCAATAATCATATCCGCGTTGAATTCCCGCGCGCGGATTGCGCCTTCCCGCGCGAGGGAGAGCAGCGGGTTAGGCTGCACGCCGCCGAGGGATGTGCGGGCGACGCCCTCCGCGTCCAGCAGGGCTTCCAATTTGGGCAGCAGCCCGGATCGGGCGACGCTGCCCTCGCCGTATACCAGCATCACGCGGGAGCCGCCGTGCTTCTTGACCATCGCCGCCAGATGCTCCTCCGCCCCCCTGCCGAAGACAATCTCCGTGGGTGTGTAATAGGTGAATGATTGCATAGGGGATCCCTCTCTTTCAAAAATGTGTTTTCTTTTTCCTATGTGGTAACGATATGCGCCGAGATAAACTCGTCAAATCCGGGGACGGAAAGCTCAAGTGTCAATACGCCGTCCCCGGCGCTTTGGCGCGTTACGGAAACCTCGTTTCCGGCTTGAGCATAGAGCGTTTTCACCCGCGCGGAGGACGCGCCGGGCAGACGGAGGGTGACCGCACAAGGACGGGCGGGGTGCAGGGAACGCGCCGCGCGGCTCGCGCCGGTGAGATGGTTGACGCAGGACAGGAGAAAACTCCCCGGCCGGCCGCGGTCTTGCAGCAGATGGATGTGCGTGGTATCCGGCGCGTCGGTTTCCAGCATCCACGGGCCGCCTCGCAGATAGCGCAGCGCGTTGCCGACCAGATTCCAAAAGTCCTCATGCCCGTTGAGATATACCAGCGCCTCCGTATTGGCGGCGAAATAGACGGCCTGCCCTTTGCCGTACGGGTGACAGTAAACGGTGGGGAAGCGGGTATATTCATCGCGAATCCACGCCTGCTCCGGGTATTGGTTGGGAATGAGGGGGATGTAGGTCGCGACAGAGACCCCCTTGCCGTTCGGCGCGGCAAGCACCGTCTCGCCGCCGCTGATGAGGAAGCGCGTGCGCTCCGCACCCATATCCCTCAGCAGGGGGTGATCCTTTGCGCGAATCATTTGGTAGCAGTCTTGCGAGGTGTCTTTAACCATCCCGGTCACGCTCACGCCCAAAACATCCGAAAGGGCGAAATCGGGCCGCTTTAGGCCGTCTTCGTCATAGAGCGAGGTTTCCAAGCTCGCCATCAAGCCGCCGCCGTTCCGCACAAAGGCGCGAATCACCTCGGCCTGCCCGTCCGACAGGCAGGCGCAGTTGGGCAGACACAATACCTTGACGTCCTTGAGCGCCTCCGGGCTGAGGTCGCGCTCGGTGATGAACCCGTAGGGGATATGGGCGCCGTTCAGCACCCTCTCAAGCCCCCGGATACCCACGCCGTAACGGTCTTGCGCTTCGTGGTCGCGCCCGAACAGGTCACGCGTGGGCTTGGAGAAGAGGATGGCCGCCTCGCGCACCGGCGTCTGGGCCTGTATCACGTCCTGATGCGCCTCCAAATATCGGTAAGCGTCGCTCTCTATGTAAGCGTTGCGCCGATCCTCGGCCGCGCCGGGGTGCATCCCGTTAAACAGGCAGTTCCACAGATTCGCGCCGACGGATACGGCTTCCCACATCCATATCCGCGTTTCAAGCGACGGGTCTTTGACCAGCCGCCATTTGGTTCCGTTGTTTCCGGTGAGCAGCACCGTGGTTTTCACAGGGTCGATGGCTTTCAGGAAACGCGCGGCGCTCGAAGCGTAAGATAAATCGTCGTACGGACGCCCGTGCGGCGCGCCGGTCAGGAAGCCCACGCCCACAATAAAGTCGAAATGCTCCGCCGTATAGGTGTCGATGCCGGAATGCAGCGACGCGGAGGCGTGATACATCCCGAAAACCTCCGCCACATACGCTTTATCCTCGCCGAATTCCTTGACCGCGGCGCGCAGACGGCGGATATGCCCGTCGGCGCGGGTCTTGCGCCACGCGCGGTATTGGGAGAGGGCGGCGGGCGACGCCTCGCCTTCCGCCGGGATATCCACACCCGCTTCCTTCCGGTAGCTTTCCAGACAGCGCGGGCAATAGCACATCCCCGCGCCGAAAGCGACCGAATTTTCCCATATGCCGTCCAATGGAAACCTGACCATCAGGCGGCGGATAAACTCAACCGCGTGTTCATTGGCGTACCGGCTCATGTAACAGGGCGCGCATAAGCCCTGCGGATTGAGCTTGGGCGAACCGTCCGCCTGCTGGGCAAACCAGTCCGGCCGCGCCTCATAGCGGTATTTCTGCACCCCGCGAAAATCCACGCGCGCGATCATCCGCAGCCCCTCGGAGCGGATTTGTTCGCATAAATCGGAGAGGATTTCCTGTCCCTCCCGCATAAAGGGGTTCCAATGCGCCGGCTCAAGCTCGTTACGGAAAAAGTCCACGATGCCGCCCGCGTTGACGACAAGGACGTTGCTGCGGGTCTCTTTCATGTAGCCGACGACAGCCCGCGCGTCGTAGCCGATGATATCCGTCTCGCGCAGGACGGTTTGCAGGATTCTAAGCTGGCCTTCGTACCATTGTGCCATAGGGCATTTCTCCCTGCTTTTTCGTTTGATATCACGGGGGGAATTGTATCACGGATGCTATGGATTGTCAAGATTTCCGCCGCAAAGGCGCGCGGCGGGCTTGCCCTCGGCGGATACTTTGTGATATACTGCCTGTATCATAGACGATAGGCGGCGGATTATGGCGGACGGGACAGATTCAAAATTTCAGAATGACTTGACGCAGGGCAGGGTGACGAGCCAACTGATTCGGTTTTCGGCTCCCTTTTTGCTGTCCATGTTAATCCAGCAGTGCTACAGCATGGCGGATCTCCTCATTGTCAGCTTCTTTTCGGGGGATGTAACGGTCGCGGGGGTCAACAACGGCGGGCAGCTCACCTTCCTTGCCACGGCGCTGGGCATCGGGCTTTCGGTCGGCGGAACCATCTTAATAGGCCAGTATTTCGGCGCGAAACAGACGGAGGAGGTCCGAAAGACCGCCGCGACGATGCTGACGGCGCTTCTGCTCGTGTCGGTTGTGATGACCGCCCTGTTCATCCCGCTGAGCGGCGTGCTTCTGCGCGCACTCCGCGTCCCGGAGGCGAGCTTCTCCGAAGCGCGGACATACCTGATTATTTGCACGTCCGGGCTGCCGTTTATCTTCCTGTACAACGCCATTTCCGGCATCCTGCGGGGGCTGGGCGACGCAAAACGCCCGCTTATCTTTGTGGCGGGCGCGTGTATCCTGAATGTGATTCTGGATGTGATACTGGTCGCCGGGTTTGGAATGGGCGCGGCGGGCGTCGCCGTGGCGACCATCATCTCTCAGGCGGGCAGCGTAGTGGTGTCGGCCATATACCTCGCGCGCGGCGGATTTCTGTTTGATTTCAAGCCGGGGAGCTTTGTCATCCACCGGGATAAGCTCAAGCTGATTCTGAAGCTGGGTATTCCGGCCAGCTTTTCGCAGGTGGCGGTCTCGCTGTCGTTTCTGCTGATGGCCGCGCTTGTCAACGGATACGGTGTTTCCGCGGCCGCCGCCGCGGGGCTTGCGGGGCGCTTCAACGGCTTTGCCATCATGCCCGCGATGGCGGTTTCCCAATCGGTGGCGATGATGAGCGCGCAGAACTTGGGCGCGAACCGCCATGACCGCGCGCTGCATACCATGAAAGCCGGGATGGTGATATCGCTGATGGTGGGCGGCCCTGTTTTCGCCGCCGCGCAGTTTATCCCCCGGCAGATTATGGGCATATTGTCCGCTTCGCCCGCCGTAATCGACGCGGGCGCCGTCTACATGAAAGCGTTTTCGTGGGATTATCTGCTCGTACCCTTTTGTTTTTGCTTCTTCGGCTTGATTAACGGCGCGGGACACGCCCATATCACGATGATCAACACCCTGATTACCTCCGTCGCGCTGCGTATCCCGGCGGCCCTTCTGCTGTCGCATACGTTCGGGCTGGGCTTGACCGGCGTGGGGCTGGCCGCGCCGGTGGCCTCGGCGGGCGGGTTTATATTTCTGCTGGCTTACATCCTCAGCGGACGCTGGCGCTCGGTTGCCATCCACCGCGCTTCCCGAAGCTGACGGATACGCGGCGCGCCCGCTGTCCCGCGGCTATTCCCGTTCGTATGGGTCGGAAAAGTTGTTCATAACAATGTCATGCTCTTTCGGATAATCGTAAGCCGTCCACGCCTCATAGCTGCCGACCAGCTCCGCGCAGTCCCCGTCTGACAGGGACTGCATAAACCGGCGGCACCTCTCAACGATGCCCTCCGGTTTGTTTGGCGCGCGGGCAACCGTCTCCTCCAGCTTTCGCATGGAGGGGAAGAGAATTTCGTTTTCCAGCAGTATCAAGCGGTAGAGGGTATAAATCATCCCGTCCGCAATGTGATGCCGCATATACCCCTCCGGCTTGCAGGCCTGCCAGAAATACGAGTGGTACATTTTGAACGTGCAGTAGAAGCGGAGCTGCTTTGCCGCGGCTTCGCTTTTCGGGTATACGGCGATTTTCGCCGCCAGCTCCGGCAGTCCGGGGTCGTCGCAGAAGAGAACGCGCGCGCAATCAAACATATTGCGCATCGGCTCCGAACCGCTCCGGGCAATCTCTTCCATCTTCTCGCGGGACAGATAATGGATGTTGAAATAGCCCCCCTCGTACGTGCATTTGCCGTAGACGACCTCCTCCAGCCCGCCGCGCTCCGCCTTGTGTGCGTATACCTCTTGCGGCACGACCGCCACGGCGTCCACGTCCGAATCCGGGCGTTCGGTTCCGGTGGCGACGGAGCCGATTAGAAACAACGCCTTGACGTCCGGGTCTTGGCGGTAATGCCGTATCATGCTTTGAACGGAGTCCTCATGGTGCTTCATCGTTTTTTGTCCATCCTTTCGCCGCCGGCTCGGGGGTTATCGCCGAACCGCCACGATGACTTGCGCGAGGTATTGGCCGGGATCCTTGACGCAGGTTTCGTCAAGCAGATACAGGGTGTATACGGGGCCGGAGACGGTCAGGGCGTTGTCCTCGGCGTAGGCCTCCATACGGTCGGGGAGGTCGCCCAAGTCTCCGTAATCGCCGCGGTGGAAGCCTACGAGATAGTCCCCTGCGGGGCGGCGGCGGTTGCCGGTCGGGTCGAAGGAGAAAAACATATTGGGTTTGCCGGGGGCGGAGAGAAAATCCTCCATGCCGTTATGGTAGCCGCCGATTGGGTAGTGCAGATTGATGCGCAGCTCCTCCGACTGGCGGCAGAAGCGCATGAACGGCTGGTAAAACAGCTCCCCTTCGTAAAACACGTTGGGCGGGCCGAGGATAAAGGCTTTTTCGTCCCTCTTGAGGACGCTGATTTTGCTCTCGTCCACATGAATGGCGCCCTCCGCCGTGGTATGGCTGTCCAGCCGTACGCCGTCGAGGGCCATATAGCCGTCTTTCAGCTTGAGGGCATACCGAATCATCTCCACTCTCGTATGGATGATGGAATAGCTCTCGCGCAAACGGCTCATTTCCATATCGAGCAGCTTTTCCTGCTGCTCAATCAGCCGCAGGATGTTTTCGGGCGTACGCTCGCCCGACATTGCGCTGATGGTTTTGAGCGGGACGTTCAGCCCGCTCAGCACGGTGATAAAGTTGACGGCGATAATCTGTTCGGGGGAATAGTAGCGGTAATGGTTCTCTGGGTCGCGCCGCACGGGCGAAAACAACCCGATTTCATCCCAATAGCGCAGGGTGGTCTGCTCAATGCCGGAGAGACGGGAAAACTCCTTGACGGTTAAATATTTCTTCATCCTTGGGCACGCTCCTTGTGGATATGGGGACGGTCTTGCGGGGGTGCGCGGACAGGGTCGTCCGTCCCTTTAAGAATACCATAACACGGAAATGTTTGCAACGGCGAGTTTCGTCAAAAAGCCCCCCCGCCCGGGCCAGGCGGGGGGGTGTAAAGGGGAACGGATCCGGTCATGGATCCTGTAAGGGGAGCCATTTAATGTATTGCGCTCTCAGCCTGTCCCACGCGCGTTCGAGGCAGAGGACGGCGCTTGAGGTATACAGGTTGCCTTCCCGCTTCATAAACTCGTGCAGGACGTCCTCGGTGCCGTTTCTGAATAAATCCCGCGAGCAGAAATAGTGATCCAGTCCGTTCGCGACGGCTACGATGGCGGCCGACAGCGGAATGTCTCTGGCTTTCAGTCCGTCGGGGAAGCCGCCGCCGTTGGCGTGCTCGTGGTGATGACGGACAATCTCGATGACGGTCTGCGCCTGCTTTTCGTTGTCAAACAGAAACGGCTTGCGTTCATCCAGCCATTGCGCCCCGACGGAGGGATGGAGCAGATAGTCCTCCTCGTCGGTGAGAAGCGCGGGGAAGAGCAGCTTTCCGATGTCGTGACAGGCGGCGCCGAGATGGGTGTTGATGACAAAGTTGGTCTCATCCACGATATCGCGCGGGTGTAAGTACGCCGCGTATTCGGCGATGATGGCGGAGCTGACGGCGACGCGGCGGCTGTGGTTGCGGAGCCGGGATGAGAAGTGATTGAGCAAATCGTCCAAGTCCGGGGAGCTGAATGGCTCATAATGCCGGACGCTTTCCATGCTTAGCATAATCTGTGACCTCCTTATATTGAGTACTTATCCGGCAGCTCTATCCGGCGCCTGACGTTTCCGTGCAAGGCTCTGACAGGCTCGTGCCGTATGTAACCGTTGTCCTTGAGCTTGAACTGCGCGATGAGCTCCTCCAGCAGATTGGACTGACCGCTCATTTCCTCGCTGGCGGCGGCGCTCTCCTCCGCCGTGGCGCTGTTTTGCTGAACCACCTGCGCCACTTGGTCGATGCCCTTGTTAATCTGCTCTATGGCGGAGGACTGCTCGTCGGAGGTCTGCGCGATTTCGGTAATCAGACGGCTGCTTTCGTTGATGCCGCCTACGATTTCGGTCAGGCTGGCGGCCGTCTCGTCGGCGATGCGGCTGCCCAGCTCGGCCTTCTCCATTGAGTTGGCGATGAGGTTGCCGGTCTCCTTGGCCGCCTCACTGCTCTTGGCTGCAAGGTTGCGCACCTCCTCGGCGACGACGGCGAAGCCCTTGCCGTGCTGGCCCGCTCTGGCCGCTTCCACGGCGGCGTTGAGCGCGAGGATGTTGGTTTGGAACGCGATGTCGTCGATGACCTTGATGACCTTGCTGATGCTCTGGCTCGCTTGGTTGATGTCCTTGACCGCGGCCATCATATCGTCCATATGCCGGCTGCCCTTTTCGGCGTTGTCTTTAATCGTGTGGCCGAGGATGGCGGCGCGTCCGGCCATTTCCGCGTTTTCCCGCGTGTTGTGCGCCACTTCGCCGATGGAGGAGGACAGCTCCTCCACGGCCGCCGCTTGCTCGGTGGAACCCTGCGCCAGCGCCTGCGCGCCGTCGGCGACTTGCTTGCTCCCGGCGGAAACTTGGTGGGAGGCGGTGTTGATTTCGCTGAATTTTTCGTTGAGGTTATCCACCATCTGCCGCAGGGACGCGCCCATCATGTCGGTGTCGCTCAGCAGGGTGACCTCGGGCGTGAGGTCGCCGCCTGCCACGATTTTCAAATTCTCGGCAATCGACGAGACATAGCCCACAAACGCGGCGCTGTTTGAAATGGCCTGCCCGATTTCGTCCTTGATGATAGCGCAGGCTTGAATGACCTCAACATCCTTCTTGCTGAGGGAGATATCCCCCGTTTCGGCCGCCTTTTTCATAAAAGCCGAGAGCAGCGCCAGCGGCTTGCTGATTAGGCTGGGGACATACATCGCGATGACCAGAACGAGCAGCGCCATGCCTGCGAGGATGCCGATGGTGATGTACATCGCCGTTTGCGCCTTGGCGTCGTTGGCGTCGTTGAGGTCGTCCAGCGCCTTTAAGGCCGCGGAGGATATGCCGTTGATTTTCTCCGACATATCGTCGGCATAGGCTTGGCCTACGGCGGCGGTGACGCTCTGCCCCTCGTGCAGCGCCTCGACATACGCTTGGTTGTCAAGGGAAATCTCCCCCACCGAGAGCAGGAGCCTGACGATGCCCTCCCCGTCCCTGCGGTATTGCTCAATCTGCGGCAAAACCTCCTTGATAATGCCCTTCACCGCGTCCGACGCCACCAGATTAAGCTGCTCCAGCTCGTCCTCAACGCCGGAAAGGGCGTTTTCAAGCTCCGCCGCCAGTGCCGTCAGGTCGTTCCTTGTGTTGTTCGGATAGTAAAATTCCCGCATAACCATCCGCGCCTTGGAAAGAGAATCCTTCGCCCCGAAGATGTGCTCCATGCGCGTCTGCGCAAGCTCCATCCCCTCCGAGTAAGCGTCGCCGATTCCGTTCATGCTGACGATGGCGAATACCCCGACCGCCACCGAGATTGCGAGGACAAGCATGAACGACAACAGAAGCTTGCTGCCCACTTTCAAATCCTTGAACCATCTCATTGTCATGCCCTTCTTTCGTTTTTGTTTTGATGTCCTGTTCTCAGTGTGAGGGGTGCAGGGGCTGGAAGGTCAACCCCTTTTTCAAAAAAAAATGAAAAAATTTTTCAAAAACCCCGCCGCCCCGCCAAAAAACCCAGCAGCCGCAAGCCCCCCGCGCTTTCAAAATTTTACGCGTTTCCCCATAAAACGACAAACCCCCGGCCCCCCGCCCCCGGGATATTTTCAAAAAAAGGTTAAGCCGCCTAAGGTTTGTCCCGGATTTTCCAATACTTGTCTTTGCGATTTCGCCGCGCCGTGATATAATAGCCTCAACATACAGAACGCGAGGTGCTTTCCATGAAAACAAAACTTCACAGACTATCGGCCCTCCTCCTAACCGCCGCCATCCTCTTCAGCGCCACCCCCCCCCTCCCCACCGCCTCCGCGATGGTATTTGTGGATGTGACAAATGCCAATGTTCATACCGCAGTCCAAGCCGCGATTAACGACAACCCCGTTGTCGTCGTCAGGAGTACGGAAGAAGTCTTCACCACCGCCACGCTCACGCTGAACATCCCCGAAGAAACGACGGTAGTCTGGTATGCAAACCTCACTAACACCACCAACGTCGTCGCCGTGTCGCTGACGGGCGACGGCGCGTTTGAGGTCAGAAACGGCGGCAGCATCACAGCGGGCAACACCAGCGCCATCCGCTCCGCCGGAACGCCTATTTCCATAAACGGCGGCACCGTCACCAACGCCGCAACCAGCAACATAACCCCCACCATCAACGTAACGGCAGGAACGGGAATGAACGTCACCATCCGCGACGGACTTGTCGAAACCAAAAACCCCTCCGCCACCAGCTATGTCATCCAAACCACCGGCGGTGTGCTGGTGGAGGGCGGCGAAGTCCGCGCCATCGCGGGACGCGCCATCAATCTTGTCGGTATGGACTCCGTCGCCATCATCGCCGGCGGCACGGTGTACTCGGAAAAAGGCGTCGCCATCAGCACCGCCACCACCAACACCGCCTTGGTGCGAAACGCTAGTGTCACAGTAATCGGCGGCACTGTCTCCACCGAAACCGGAACCGCCGCCATCCAGACGACCGGAACAAACGGAAACGTAGGGATATTCAGCGGAAAAGTCACCGCCCAGTCCGGGCTTGCCATCCGCTCAACGGGCAATGTCGAGATAACCCACGACGCCTTTGTCTTCGCCTACGGCACCAGCATCGGACAGGTCGTCAGCGCTCCCAACATAGACCGCCTATACCCCGCCGTCGTCGCCGCGTGGAACAGCGGCACGCTGAACCCGTCGTACATCGAAGGCACCGACAACGACTTGGTCATACTAGGCGATGCGTCGTGGAAGGCGAATACCCCGCATGACGGCATCGAATATGGAGCGGAGGGCAGCAAGTTGTTTTTTCCGCTGGAAGACGTCACGGTCGCATCGGCAGCCACGAAATCGCAGGGCTTGATATTTGATATAGGCGAAGGCACGTTCAACCTCGATGAAGTCAATGCCGAAGAGGGTACTACTTGGGAGTGGGACGGCGAGACCCTCACGCTCAAAAACTTCACATGGGTCACCAACTCACGCAACCAAACCGCGCTGACCATCGTAAGGGGCGACAGCATGACCGAAAACATAACCCTAAACCTTGTCGGCGACAACACCTTCATAACCTCCGGCAGCGGCTCGGGCATCTTCAGCGCCGCACACATCATCGTCGAAGGAGACGGCACGCTGAACGTCTCCTCCGCCGGGGGCTTTGGCATAAACGGAAGAGACTTCACCCTTCGCGGCGGCAAGGTCTACGTCTCAACCGCCGCAAACGCACACGGCATGAACCTCTACAACTTGTTCGTAGACGGCGGCGAGCTGTCCGCGTCGTCCAACGGCTCCGCCACCAGCGGCGCTGTCTACGGCATCAACATAACGGCGAGCTTGGGCATAATCGACGGCGCCATCACCGCCACCGGCAGCTCCCGCGCCATCACCAGCGCCGCGCTAGGCCTCCCGCCCAACTATACATACGCCATAGGCTCCCGCGCCGACGGCAGCAACGCCGCAGAATACGAGTACCCCGGCGCTGCGGCCTACTCGCACAGCAACAGCAATCGGCGCTACGTGCGGATAGAGGCTCTGCCGCCCCCGCCCCACCCGGAGCAGGAGTATTATCTGGTAGTTGACGGCTACGGTCACGGCTATCACCCTGCGGGTGCGGAGGTCACAATAAACACCCTTGTCAGAACCGAAGCCCCCGTTCAAATCGGCCCGGTGGTTCCGACAACCAAGCCGCCGTATATGTACGATAATGAAGTAGATGACTTTTTCATAGAGTGGACGAGCGACAGCGGCGGAGCGTTTGCAGACGCAAGCGCTAGAAGTACAACGTTCACGATGCCCGCCAACAATGTGGCCGTCACGGCAAGGACAGAAACCGTATATAAACTCTTTTTAAGCGGCGGCCGTATTGACGTAGGGGAGGGAAGCCCAAGCCTTGGCTATTACCCTGCGGGCGCGGTCGTTGATTTGGCGTCGCACTCGCAATACAGCGACGGGTGGCGCTTCCAAGGTTGGACGATTACAGACAGAGGGACTCCTCCTACTCCCCCCGTACCTCCCGTACGCCCCGAACCCCCTACAAGCAGTACAGTCGGCACGCCCATTCCCGGTCTTGAGTTCTCAGACCCCAACTCCGTCCACACCACATTCACAATGCCCGCCAGTAATGTAGTCATCGAGGCCCGCTGGTATCAAGACACAGCTTCTGTAGACCCCTCGGCTCCGGTGTTTACGCTTACGGTCGTTGGCGGCACTAGCCCCTTACCGAACTGGCAAGCGGGGGCATGGCCACTTATCGAAGCCGAGGATCCGCCGCCCGGGCAGGCGTTTTCCCATTGGGTGATAACCGAGTTTGACGGGGACGCTGACGCGTTTCCCGGCGCGTTTACAAACGCGACCGCGCAATCAACATACTTCAATATGCCGGAGGGCAGCGTAACCATCCAAGCGGCGTATGTATATCAAGAGTTCAACCTGACCGTTATCGAGGGGTCGGGGTCGGGACCGTATCATGTGGGGGATATTATCGCTCTGGCTGCGTTTGAGCCTTTTGAGGGGATGGAGTTTGCCGGGTGGAAGGTTATGTCGGGCGGCGGGGTGCTTGAAAACGCCGTCTCGCAATATGCCACCTTTACGATGCCGGGGGAAGATGTAACCATCACGGCAACCTTCGCGTATCCGTCCGAGCCGTATTTCCCGCCGTATGTGCCGTCCGAGGAAGACGAGGACGAAGACGAGGAAGAAGAAGAAGACGAGGAGCCGGACGAGCCTTGTGATATTTGCGACCCGGACGACCCGATTTGCACGCCGGACAATCCTTGTCCGCGCCCCTGCGTGGTCTGCGACCCGGAGGAGCCGGTCTGCACGCCGGAGGAGCCTTGTCTGGTGCTGACGCACTGGGCGTATGTGGTGGGCGTGGGCCACGGCCTGTTCGCGCCGGAGAAAGAGCTGACGCGGGCGGAGGCGGCGCAGATGCTGTATAATTTGCTGCCGGACGAGGAGGAGGACACGGCGCTTACCGCCGCTTTCCCCGACGTGCCGGAGGGCGCTTGGTATGAGCGGGCGGTGGATAGGCTGGCGGCGCTGGGCGTGATTTCGGGCTGCCCGGACGGGCTGTTTGACCCGCTGCGGGACATCACGCGGGCGGAGCTTGTGACAATGGCGACGCTGTTTGTTGACCACGCGGCGGACGAAACGCTCGAGGCGGCGTTCCCGGACGTGACGGCGGCGCATTGGGCGTACGCGTATATCAACACGGCGGCGGCGCACGGCTGGATATCGGGAACCTCTGACGGACTGTTTGAGCCGGATCGGGGGATAACCCGCGCGGAGGCGGTGGCGGTGCTCAACAACGCGGTCGGCCGCGCGCCGGACAAGGCGTTCATTGACGGACACCCGGACATCACGCGCTTTGCGGACGTGGCGGAAGACTACTGGGCGTTCTACCACATCACGGAGGCGTACCACACCCACGACTACGCGCCCCGGGACGCCGCGGAGATATGGGTGACCGTGCGCTAGGCAGCGCGCCCGCGCCCGCGTTTTCCCCGATTTTCCGGTTTGGCTAAAAAAATCTTTACATTTGCCCTCGCGCGTGATACAATACATCCGCGTGTGCGGATTGCCGCGCGAAATCTTAACCCCGGCGCTTTGTTTGGCGGTTCACCGGCCCCATACGCCGCGCCGAGGGGATTCAAAGGAAAGGTGAACAATCATGCTGCTCAAGGAGCAAAAAACCGGCGTTATCGAAAGCAACCGCCTGCACGAGACCGACACCGGCTCGCCGGAGGTTCAGGTCGCCATCCTCACCGAGCGTATCCAGCAACTGACCGCGCACCTGAAAATCCACAAGAAGGACAAACACTCCCGCCGCGGACTGCTCAAAATGGTTGGCGCCCGCCGCAGCCTGCTGGACTATCTGCAAAGGAAAGACATCGAACGCTACCGCGCGCTGATTGCCAAGTTAGGCCTCAGAAAATAAGAGTGAATCACGCTCCGCGCCGACGTGCGTGAGGAGCGGCTCTTTAAGAAGAAAGTAGGAAAATGAAACATGACAAAACGTGAATACCCCGCCTTCAAGGTTTTTGAAACCATGATGGCAGGCCGTCCCTTGCGCGTGGAAGCCGGCATGATGGCGGAGCTGGCCGGCGGCTCCTGCATGGTGCGCTACGGCGACACCTCGGTACTGGTGACAGCCACGGCGGCGGCACAGCCGCGCTCCGGCATAGACTATTTCCCCCTGTCGGTTGACTTTGAGGAACGTCTCTATTCGGTCGGGCGAATCCCCGGCTCTTTTCTGCGCCGTGAAGGGCGCCCCAGCGAAAAAGCCGTGCTTGCCTCCCGTTTGATCGACCGTCCCATCCGCCCCCTGTTCCCCGACGATATGCGCAACGACGTCGCCATCGCGGCGACCGTGATGAGCCTTGAGCCCGACTGCGCGCCCGAGGTTCCCGCCATGCTGGGCGCCTCGATTGCCCTCTCCATCTCCGATATCCCGTGGGGCGGCCCGATTGCCGGCGTCGCTATGGGCTTGGTGGACGGAAACATCGTGATGAACCCCACCACCGCCGAGCGCGAGAAATCCGCCCTCCAGCTCACCGTCGCGGGTACGGCGGAAAAGATTGTTATGATTGAAGCGGGCGCCCATGAAATCGACGACGAAACGATGTTTGAAGCCATCATGGCCGCGCACGACGAAATCAAAAAGCTGTGCGCCTTCATCGCCGACATCAAAAGCCAGATTGGCAAGCCCAAGTTCGATTATGTCAAGGCGTACTTCAACGACGAGCTGTATGAGACGCTCAAGGGCGAGGTTCTGGACGATTTGCGCCACTGCCTCGACACGGACGACAAAAACATCCGCGAGTCGCGCATCAAAGAGCTGCGCGCCAAAATCGCCGAACGCCACGCCGAGCGCTTCGCCACCCTTGATTCCGATTTGGGCGAGGTGCTGTACAGACTGCAAAAAATCGTCGTGCGCGCTTGGCTTTTGGAGAAAAAGCGCGTGGACGGGCGCGGCATGGACGACATACGCCCCCTCGACGCCCAAGTCAGCCTGCTGCCCCGCGCCCACGGCTCGGGCATGTTCACCCGCGGCCAGACGCAGTCGCTGACCATCTGCACCCTTGGCACCATCTCCGACCAGCAGAAGCTGGACAACATCTTCGACGACGAATACAAACGGTATATGCACCACTACAACTTCCCGTCCTATTCCGTAGGCGAGGCGCGCCCGTCGCGCAGCCCCGGCCGGCGTGAAATCGGACACGGCGCTCTGGCCGAGCGCGCCCTTGAGCCGATGATTCCGCCCGAAGCGGAATTCCCATACTGCATCCGCTTGGTCAGCGAAATCCTCTCCTCCAACGGATCCACCTCCCAAGCCGCCATCTGCGGCTCCACGCTGGCGCTGATGGACGCGGGCGTCCCGATTAAAGCCCCGGTGGCAGGCATTTCCTGCGGACTGATTACCGAAGGCGACCGCTGGATGACCTTCGCCGACATTCAAGGCATTGAGGATTTCTACGGCGACATGGACTTCAAGGTGGCGGGCACCAAAAACGGCATCACCGCCATTCAGATGGATCTTAAAATCGACGGCTTAACCCCGGAGATTATCAGAAGCGCCTTTGAAATTACCAAAAAGGGACGCTTCCAAATCCTCGACGAGATTATGCTGCCCTGCATCGCCGCGCCGCGCGAGGAACTGTCTCCGTACGCGCCGAAGATGATTCAAACGCAGATAGACCCGGAAAAAATCCGCGAGGTCATCGGCAAAGGCGGCAGCGTTATCCAAAAAATCGTCGCCGATACCGGCTGCAAAATCGACATCGAGGACGACGGGCGCATCTTCATCGCCGCCATCAATATGGCCGACTGCGAGCGGGCGCTCAAAATCATCAATTCCATCGTCTTTGAACCCACGGTGGGCGAGAGCTACCTCGGCAAGGTCACCCGCGTCATCGCCATCGGCGCGTTTGTTGAATACGCGCCGGGCAAGGAGGGGATGGTGCATATCTCCAAGCTGGAGAGCTTCCGCGTGGCAAAGGTGGAGGATGTGCTGAATGTTGGAGACGCGGTTTGGGTAAAATACCTCGGCACCGACGAAAAGGGCCGCGTGAACCTATCGAAGAAAGACGCGATACCGCAGGATTGATCAATGGGCCGCCGCAGGCGGCCCATTCGTTTCAAGGAGGCTAACCGCATGATTCAAATCAAAACTCTCCCCAACGGGGCGCGCATCGTCCATGAATATATGGCTCAAGTCCGCAGCGCGGCGGTGGTTTTCTGGGTGGGGCACGGATCCCGCCACGAACCGGCCGAGATGGGCGGCGCGTCCCACGCCATTGAGCATATGCTGTTCAAAGGGACGCAAACCCGCACCGCCGCGGAGCTGGCCGCCGTGATGGACGCCATCGGCGGTCAGGTCAACGCCTACACCACCAAGGAAAGCACCTGCTATTACGCCCGCGCGCTGGACAGCCATCTGCCCGCCGCCATTGATTTACTGGGCGATATGTTTTTCAACGCGCGCTTTGACAAAGACGCGTGGGACACCGAGCGGGGCGTTATCATCGAGGAAATCGCCATGTGCGAGGATCAGCCGGACGACCTCGTGTACCAGAACCTGTACGCCTCAATCTATAAAGACCTTCCTCTCGGCGCGCCCGTCATAGGGACGGCGGAGACGCTGGGCGGGATGACGGCGGAAGACCTGCTGGAATACAAAACGCGGAATTACCGGCCCTGCGACATCATCGTCTCTCTGGCCGGACGGTTCGCCCCGTCTGACTTGGAAAAGATTGAAGAGCTTCTTTCGTCCCTGCCGCCCGCGGAGTGTCCGCCGATGGTTCCCTGCGCCTACACGCCGGCCTTCCATCTGCGCGAAAAGGACATCGAGCAGAACCACCTCCTGCTTGCCTTTCCCGGCCTTCCGGTCAACCGGAATTACGCTTACGGGGTGATGAGCGCCATTTTGGGCTCGGGGATGTCCTCGCGGCTCTTTCAGAAAATCCGCGAGGAACACGGCCTTTGCTATTCAGTCTATTCAAGTCAGGCGCCCCACCGCGATACCGGCGCTGCGGTCATCTACACCGCGCTGGGGCCGGAAACGGAGCGGAAGGCGCTGGAGCTTATCCGCGAGGTCGTGGAGCAGTACGCCAGAGAAGGCCCGTCCGAGCAGGAGCTTACGCGGGCGCGCGAGCAATGCAAGGCCAACAACATTATGAGCGAGGAATCGACCGTCAATCGGTCAATCAGCATAGGCCATTCAACCCTCTTCTTCGGCGGCGCGCATGAGACGGACGAGATTATCGCGCGGATAAACGCCGTAACGCGGGAAGCGGTGACGGAGCTTGCGGCGCGCATCTTCGACTTCTCTCAGGTCAGCCTGTCGGTCGTCGGCAAACCGGAGGACGAGGCTGTGTACAGGGATTTGCTATGCCGGTGAAGCGCTGGCTGGAGGTATCGCTTCCGGCGCCGCCGGACGCGCAGGAGGAGCTGCTGGCGAGACTGATTGCCGAGGAGTTCGAGGGGTTTCAGATAGAGGAAAGCTGCGTTGTCGTCTACCTGCCCGCGGACGATGTGAGCCGTCTTGCCGTCCTGCGCCGCCTGTCGCCGTCCCTGACGGCGCGGGAACGCGGGGAGGAGGAATGGGCGGACGCTTGGATGCGTTACTACAAACCCACGCCGATTGGCTCGCGGCTGCTCATTCAGCCCGCGTGGCTGCCGCTTGAAAACCCGGAAAACCGCGCCGTCTACCTAAACGACCCCGGTATGAGCTTCGGCACGGGCCTGCACGCGTCAACGAGACTCTGCCTAGAAATACTGGAATCGCTGGAGCCGAAAGGCTGGCGCGTCCTCGACGTGGGCTGCGGGAGCGGGATACTGGGGCTGTGCGCCTTGCTGCTGGGCGCGGAAAGCGCCGTGGGCGTGGATATCGACGCGTACGCGGTGAGGACGGCGCTCGAAAACGCTCTCCTCAACGGCATGGAGAGCAAGTTTACGGCGTATGCGGAAGACTTTTTGACGTCCGGCTCGGTGGACGGGTTTGACATCATTTTTTCCAACATCATCGCCGACGCCATAATCCCGCTTGTGCCAATCGTCGCGCCGGCCGGGTCGATTTGGGTCGCGTCGGGGATTATCGAGCATCGGCTGGACGAGGTCTTGTCCATTGCCGAAGCCGCGGGACTGAACGCGCCGGTCATCCGTATCGAAGACGGTTGGGCGGCGGTGTTGTTTTCGCAATGAAGAAGATGTTTCGTTTCGTCAGGCATATCAGCCGGGACGACGCTTTCGGGGTCGCCGCGAAGACGGCGTTCTTCTTTCTGCTCTCCATCTTCCCGCTTTTGCTGCTGGCGGACCGGGCGCTGGCGCTGGCCGACTGGAGCCTCGCCGCGCTGGAAGGCTTTCTGCCGGAGGATTTGCTGAATGTTTTCGCCGATACGGGAACGTCCCCGCCGCTGTCCAACCCCCTCTGGGGCGTGGGCGCGCTGTGGGCGGCGTCAAGCGGCGTCTGGGCGCTGATGCGGGGCGTCAACCACGCGTACGGCGGCGGAAAACTGCCCTTTTTCAAAGCGCGGGGGATGGCCGTTCTCTTCACGCTTGGCTTTTTGACCGTACTGGCGCTAACCATCGCCATTCTGGCCGCCAACCAGTGGATATTGGCGTTTTCTGTCGGCGGCGCTATATTCTTGTTGCTCTTCGCCCTTTATACGCTGACGCCGGGCGCATCCGCGCGCCCCGCCCGCGCCGCGTGGACGGCCGCGCTGGCGACGGCGGGGTGGCTGGGCGTTTCGCGCGGGTTTGAGCTGTATATGCGGTACTTCTCCAACCACAACACGCTCTACGGCGGCATCGGGATATTTATGGGCATCGCGATATGGGTGTTTCTGATTTGCCTTGACATCATCATCTGCGCGGAATTGGGCGGGTACAAAGAGGAAACGGACGCAGCAAAGCGGGCGGGATAACCCCGCCCCTGCAATGGCATTCTCCCTATTCCGCAGGGGATGCTATACGGCGCGGGTCACCCTGCCCGAGCGCAGACAGCGCGTGCAGACATGGATATGCTTCGGAGCGCCGTTGACCACCGCCTTGACGCGCTTGACGTTGGGCTTCCACGAGCGGTTGGTGCGTCTCATTGAGTGGGAGCGGGCGTTTCCGAAGATGGTGGCTTTATCGCAAACACTGCATTTGGCCATGAGGGCCACTTCCTTTCTATCTTGCCGTAATTGTGAACGCCAAAACATTATAACAGGGCTGTACGTAAAATGCAAGACTTTTTTCAAGTTTTCCGCGCCGCCTCAAACGAGTCGTTTCCGCTTCCGGCGGAAACGGCAGAAGGGTAAACAAACCGCATGATGAAAACCGTTCCGTTTGGCAGCACCGGCGTCCATATTTCGCCGCTCTGCTTCGGCTCCCTGCCGTTTTCGCCGCTCCAAGGGTATACGGGCGGAACGGAGCGGGCCGGGGCCGTGCTGACGCGCGCGTTTGAGCTGGGCGTCAACTTCATCGACACGGCGCAGCTCTACGGAAACTACGCCGCCCTCCGCTCAAAGCATAGCTTTGTATACGCGTCCAAAACATACGCCCATACCCGCGAGGGCGCGGCGGCGGCGGTGGAGGAGGCCAGACGCGGGCTTGACCGGGACGTGATTGACCTATTCCTGCTCCACGAGCAGGAGAGCGAACATACCCTGCGCGGCCACGCCCCCGCGCTGGAGGAGCTGTACAGGCTCAAAGCCAAGGGCGTCCTCCGCGCCGTCGGCCTGTCGTCCCATCATGTGTCCGGCGTTTGGGCGGCCGTCAGGGCGGGGCTGGACGCGGTTCATCCGCTGCTGAATATGGCGGGGCTGGGCATTGCGGACGGCTCGCGGGAGGAGATGGAGCAGGCCGTCGCCGCCGCGTCGGACGCGGGGCTGGGTGTGTATGTGATGAAAGCTCTCGGCGGCGGGCATCTTTTCCGCCGCGCGCAGGAAGCCCTGACCTACGCGTCCCGTTTCGGGCACAGCCTCGCGCTGGGAATGAGGGATATCGCCGAGGTGGAAGCCGCCGCCGCGTTTTTCCAAACCGGCGGGCTGCCCGTGCTGAAAGAACCCGCGCCCCGCTCCCTGCATATCGCCGAATGGTGCGGCGGGTGCGGGCGCTGCGCCGCCGCCTGCCCCTCGGACGCGCTGGCGGTCATAAACGGCAAAGCCCGCCCCCAAACCGGCTGCGTCCTCTGCGGCTACTGCGGCGCGGCCTGCCCGGAGTTTTGCATAAAGGTGGTCTGACTGGCCCCTACTGCCACACCAGCACGAAGGTGCCGGCGGTAATCAGCAGGCCGCCGATGATGGTTTTGGCGGTGACGGCTTCGCCTAGGATGACGAAGGCGAGGACGATGGTGATGACCACGCTGAACTTATCGACCGGAACGACCTTGGACGCCTCGCCGATTTGCAGGGCTCTGTAATAAAACAGCCAAGAAAGCCCTGTGGCGATGCCGGAAAGGGAAAGGAACAGCCAGCTTTTCCGGCTTATGTCCGCAATTTCACCCTGCTTACCCAGAATGAAAACGAGCCCCCAAGCCATGACCAGAACCACCGCCGTCCTGATGGCGGTTGCCAGATGCGAGTTGACGTTTTCAATCCCGATTTTAGCCAGTATGGACGTCAGCGCGGCAAACAGGGCGGCGAGAATCGCATAGATGAACCACATAATGAATCCCCCTTTACTCGGCAGTATACACCATACAAACGCGGCGGTCAAGCCGGGCGCCGGGGGCGGGCACATCCCGCCCTTATGTGACGGCTTCGTTTTTCTTGCCGGTTTGGCGCTGCGCCATGACCAAATCGTAGTAGATACCGCGCATTTTCAGCAGCTCCACATGGGTGCCGACCTCGGCGATTTTACCCTTTTCCATCACAATCAGCCGGTCGGCGGCGCGGAGGGTGGAGAGCCGGTGGGCGATGGCGATGGTGGTGCGCCCCTTGGTCAGCTTCTGAAGGCTTTCCTGAATGGCGGCCTCCGTTTCCACGTCGAGGGAACTGGTGGCTTCGTCCAAAATCAGAAGCGCCGGGTTTTTGATGACGGCGCGGGCGATGGCGAGACGCTGGCGCTCGCCGCCGGAAATGGTGTGGCCGCTCTCGCCGATAAGGGTGTTGTAGCCGTCGGGCATATTGATGATGAACTCGTGCGCCCCGCCCGCCTTGCAGGCGGCGACGACCTCCTCCGGCGTGGCGTCAGGCTTGGCGTAGGTGATGTTGTCATACACCGTGCCGGCAAAGAGGAAGGTGTCTTGGAAGACCACGCCGACATTCTCATGCAGGTGGGTGGGGGACATATCCCGCAAATCGCACCCGCTGATTCTCACGCTGCCCGCGTTGGGGTCATAGAGCCGCATGATGAGGTTAATCAGCGTGGTTTTGCCCACGCCGCTCTTGCCCACGACGCCAATCATCTCACCCGGCCTGACGTCGATGGAGACGTCCTTCAGCACCGGCTCGTAGGACTTATAGCCGAAGGACACATTATCAACCGTCACGCCGCCGTTCAGCGGCGGTTCAGCGGCGTCCTCCTTGCCGGTAATGTCCGGCTCCTCGTCGAGGATTTCAAACACCTTGACCATGCTGGTCATGGCGTCGGCAAGCCAGCGGGGAAAGGAAACCAGCCAACGCAGCGGCCCGTAGACATAGGTGATGTACATGGTGAACTGCACCAGCACGCCCAAGCTGAGCCCGCCTTCGAGGATGGCGTTTCCGCCGAAATAGAGAACAAGAAACTCGCCGATGCCGGTGAAAAACACCATCGAGGGGAAGAGAAGCGCCCAGAGCTTTTCGTTGCTGGAGGACACCTCCGCCAGCTTGCGCGTCTCCCCGGCAAACTTGGCAATCTCCCTGTCCTCGTTGCCGAAGCTCTTCACCGTGCGGATGCCCTTGATGATGTCGTGGAGGATGGCGTTGCACTTGGAGCTGCGCCGCCACTGCCGCTCATAACGGACATGGATGAAATCCCAAAAGCGCGACATAGCCACCGCCACCACCGGAATGGGCAGGAAAACCAGCAGGGTGAGCCACGGGTTGGTGAACAGCAGGATGATCAGCACGATGACGAACATGATGGCCTGCTCCACGCCCCAGCGCCCGATGTCGGTGATAAAGTCCTTGACGGTGTTGGTGTCCTCCATCACGCGGCGGATCAAATCGCCCGGCGTGCGCTTGGACAGCGAAGACATGGAAAGCCGCTGCAGCTTATCGTACGCCATTGTCCTGAGCAGGTTCGCGTAGCCGATGCTGGCGCGGTTATAGGCGCGGGAGGAGAGAATGAAGATGATTTCGCCCAGCAGCCGCGCGAGAAACATCGCGCCCGCGATAAAGACGATGTGAATCGCCGGGCCTTGCATCGGGGCCAGATACCCGTCAATCAGCCAGCGGTTGAAGAGCGGCACGAGCAGGTAGAGGGTGGATGAAAACGCCACAAACGCCTGCGCGGTGAGGATGGTGCGGCGGAAAGGACGCAGATATCGCAGCGCGCGCTTGAGAATCCCCGCCCGGTTATAGCAGAACAGGCAGACGGACAGCCCCTCAATCAGCGGGCGCCCGCATTTGCCGCAGACGCTTTTTTCCTCTGTGTCGGGGATTTCCGCTTCTTGGGTCTGAATGTAGTAATTGACGATTTTGCAAAACTCTCCCGCCGGCTGGAGCGCCGACATGGAAAAATGGCAGAGCGTTACATCCTCGCTTGCCTCGCCCTCGCCGCGCTTGAGATAAATCCGCGCGCAGCCCACGCCGGGAAGGACGGCGGTTTCCGACGCGCCCTCCAAGCGATGCTCAAACAGCTCAACGCCGTCCTGCAGCGCGGATACCCGCCCGTCGCGGTGAAAACGCAGCGTCCCGTCGCAGGGGCGCATGTTCGCGTCCAAGTCGTAACGCAGTGTGTATGTATCCGACATAAGCCCTCCTAAAATAAATACGGTTCCAATTTTTTGACGCTCTTTTTGTCCAGCGCCGCCAGCGACTGAACAATGTAGCGGTTGCCGTCCACGTCGAAGATAATCAGCCGGTCTTCGTCAAGCAGGCGGATGTTTTTGTTGACGTCCTTGACGGCGCAGTTTTTGGCGAACGCCTCGCCCCGCCCTTTGACGAGCAGCTCGATATAGACGTAGCCCATCTTGTCCTTGACCGATTTGACCTCCACGACCTCCGGGCAGTAATACCGCCTGTCCAGCTCGCCGCTGACGATGCGGAGCTGGTCGCCGGATAAGTCGGACAGCGAGCGGATGACGCATATTTCCTTGTTTTCATGGTCGGCCACCGAGATATACGCCGACGGGTCGGCAATCGGCATCGCCCGCCGCAGCGAGACGCGCTTATGCTCCGTGCCGTCATACCGCAGCCCGGTAAAACCGCCGGGCGTCTCGAAAAACTCGGCCTTCGCCGGGTCAAGGACGCCGAGGTCGATGGCCTCAGCCAGCCCGATTTGCTCTTGGATTTGTGTGGTTGTTTCCATAAAATGTTTTCCTCCTTGTCATGCTTTCATCATTTGCAGCTCACAGTCTGTCCCCGTTGCGCTGAACCCGTATTTTTGATACAGGCCAATCGCGTTTTGATTGAGGATGTCAGCCGCTAAAAAACCTCGTTCGGCTCCGTTGTCAGCGCCGTACTTTATCGCCTGTTCCATCAGCCGTTTCCCGATTCCTTTTCCCTGATGGCGGGGGTCAACGGCAATCTCCCTAATCCAGAGGGTTGTGCCCCCGTTATAGATGGAAACGCAGCACACCCCCGCAATCGCCGAACCCACGCGCCGGATGATGACTTTATTTTCCTTCAGCCATTCCGCAAACCACGCCGGAGATTCGCCCTCAAAGCCTCTGGACTGCATCCTGCATTTTTGCGTAATGTCCGCGGCGGCGGCACATTCATCTGCGCCGAGAACCTCCATTTCTTCAATCTCACCCATTTGCGATACTGTATCCGCCAAGCTGTTATTCCAAAAATCCGTATACTCGCCCCACTCAGCAAAGCCGAGATGTGTAAGCCGCTCCGCATATTCCCGGGGGACAAAATGCAATCGAAGTTTACCCGGAATTCCGGCAATCATCTTGACCAAGGCCTCAAAATCGTCGGCGGCAAAGTAGAGCATAGAGGGCGTTTTGCTCGTATCGCGCAGTAAAATCAACCCGTCGCGGTCATGCAAAACCTCCGCGTTTTTACAGTCGTCAAAATCAATGTAGTTCATTGACGAATACTTGCAAAGTTTCGCTTTTTCGGCAATCCTTCCGAACATAGTTTCATCAAGCATTCCAACCCTCCTCCCTCAAGCGTCCATGTTAATCGTCTTCAAGCCCTCAAGCTGGATGGTGTACAGCTTGTGATACTCGCCCTTTTTCGCCAAAAGCTCGGCGTGGGTGCCGGTTTCGACCACCTTGCCGTCGTTGATGACGGCAAGGCTGTCGGCGTCGCGCAGGGTGGAGAGGCGGTGGGCGATGGCGATGGTGGTGCGGCCCTTTTGCAGCTTGTTCAGCGATTCCTGAATCGCCGCCTCGGTTTGGGTATCCATCGCCGCCGTGGCTTCGTCGAGGATGAGGATTTTCGGGTTTTGGATGATGGTGCGGGCGATGGACAGGCGCTGGCGCTCGCCGCCGGAGAGATCCTCGCCGCCCGCGCCCACCCGCGTCTCATACGCGTTGGGCAGATTCATAATAAACTCATGCGCCCGCGCCGCCTTGGCCGCGCACATGACCTCCTCGAAGGTGGCGTCCGGGCGGGCGTAACGGATGTTGTCGGCAATCGAGCCGATGAAGAGGTAGATGTCCTGCGAGACAATGCCCACATTCTGCCTTAGAAAGCTCAGCGGCAGACGCTTGACGTTGACGCCGTCGAGCCGTATTTCCCCGCGCGTCACGTCATACAGCCGCGCAATGAGATTGGCGATGGTGGATTTGCCCGCGCCGGTCTTGCCCACGACGCCCATCATCTCTCCCGCCCTGACCTTGAGATCCATCCCCTTTAAGACGGGGGAAACGGGGTCGTATTCAAACCAGACGCCGCTGACGTCGATGGCGCCGCTGAAGGTTTCAAGCCGCACGGGGTCTTTAGGATCCTCCACGTCGGGCGTGGCGTCGATAATCTCAAAGACGCGCTGCGCCGAGTCCACACACCGCGCCCACCAGTTGCTCACCCAAGACATAAACTCCAGCGGCCCGTAAAGCATAGAGAGATAAGCGATGAAGGTGAGCAGCGTGCCGAGACTGATATCCCCGTTGACCACCATCACGCCGCCGTAAGCGGTGACCAGCACTTGGCCGAGGAACATGAAGAGATAAATAAGCGGAAACGCCGTGAAGCCCACGTTCCACGCCTTGATGTCCACATCCTTGAATTTGTCGCTCACTTGGGTAAAGCGCCCCGACTCCTCGTCCTCGCGCGCGAACGCCTTGATGACGCGGGAGCCGTTGACCGAGTCGCTGACCATCGAGTTCATCTGCGAGCCGTAAACCCAGAATTTATGGTGGAAACGGCGGAACATACCCCAGAGCAGTCGGAAGAACAGGATGGCCGTCGGCATGATGACGACGACAATCAGCGCCAGCCGCAGGTTGAGCAGGCAAATCAGCGTGATGACCCCGGCGAGGGAAAGGATGTTGACGACCAGATAGGGCAGGCCGTCCACAAAAAACCAATAGAGGTTGTTGGCGTCTTGGTTGACGCGGCTCATCAGCGCGCCGGTGCGCTTGGAGGTGTAAAACCCGACCGACAGGCGCTGCATCGCCTCAAAAATTTTCATCCGCACGTCAAAGATAATCCACGGCACCGTTTTCGCCAAGACAAACTGATACAGCATGTTCAGCACCACGCCGATCATCCGCACGGTGAAGATGAGCAAAACCGTCATCGCCACCGCGCCGTAATAGCCGCCGTCCTCCTTCAGCACCTCGTCTATGAGAAACTTGGAGCCGAGATAGGGAGACATGACGGCGAAGAGCGTGCCGGCCAGCATGACGAAGAAGATAACGAGCACCTTGCGCCGGTAGTCGCGGAAAAAACCGAGCAGACGGCGGGTGATGCCGCGCTTGTCAAGGCATTTGGGGCATATCCTGCGTTCCGGCTCGGGATACCGTTCGCCGCATTTGGGGCAGAACGGCTCTTCCTCGGCGGATACCTCGTCCAACGGGGCCTTGCCCTCCTTGATGTTGCCGATGACCTTGCCCAGACGCTCGGCATGGGCAAAAAAGCCCAGCGAGAAGAGCAGAATGCCCTCCGCCTCGCCGTCCTTTTCGCTGAACAGCCGCCCGGTGGTCAGCAGCCGTTCGCATTTCATTTCGCCCAAATCGGCGAGCGGATACGCCGAAAGCGATTCCGGCTCATAGAGCGCCACAATCCGCCGCGCGCCCTCGACCTTGACGATTTTTTCGCGCCCGGTGAGGATATACAGCGTGTCCTCGCTCAAAGCGCAGTAGACGTCGGCGGCGCTGCCCTCCGCCGTGAGGTCGGTATGTATAGCGTAGATTAGCTTGCTCACATCCAGCCCCTGACGCGCCAGCGCCGGGGCCATATATCGTGGGATGCTTGATTTCATAATGCCCTCCTAAAAAACATAAACCGGCCCTTCACACAGACCGGCCGGCGATTTACGGGCGGAAAAACCCCCGTAAAAATATAAATCGCGGCAAGTCTCCGGCAACAGCGCCGGTCTCACCACGAACCGAATTGCGCTAATTGCCAATTACTGGAAAACTAAACCCCCATTAACCTTGGGTAACAGTGAAAATCCATTCATTCTGCGCATAGCAAAGACCTCCTTTCCTAAATTCTTCTCTGATGATACCAGCTTTCCCCGGCGATGTCAAGCGCTTTTTTGATTTTGTTTTTCAAAATATTTTTGCCGGTTCACTTCCCCCGCGTTAAGAAGCCGGCTCGCCGCCGCTCCTATCCCGCACAACGGGCGGCTCCACCGTCTCCACACCCTCCAGATAGGCCGCCTCGACCTCTATCAGGACGGTGTAACGGGTGGAAATGAAAAGAAACACATTGTCAATCCGCCGCAAATCAACCCGCGCGGTGTCCCCGTCAACAAAAACGCCGGCCAAATCCACATTCGGCAAATTCCCGTGTACCCATTCCTCGCTTCTCGCGCCCTCTGTAAACGCCAGCACAATGACCGCGTTATCTTCAAACCATTCGTTTGAATACGCCGGGATGTCCGTCCCGTATTCAATCCCGGCGGCGGGACACAACGCAAGCAGCTCATCCAAGCCGCGGCATATCCGCGAAAACCCCCGCTTCCGATCGAGCTGAGGGTCTGTGAAGTCGCTGACAGTCCCGTCATACCCGCTTTCCCAAACGAGGATTACGTCCCCCACAGGGATTTCCCGAGGCACGGAAGCCTCCTCCCGCGCGAACACACACCCGCCCGTCAGGAGGACAAGCGCAAAGGAAACGATTGAAAGAAACCGCATACAACGCATCATTTTTACCCTCCGTTTAATCATTTGTTTGCGGTCAGCGCGTGGATGGGGACGCCTTGGGCGCGGAACTTGAGTTCGTAGCCGGTCGCCGCGGGTTCCGGCGGGCTGTCGGGGTCGCAATGGGTGACGGTCCAGCCCTCGGCGGCGAGTTCTTTCTGCGTAAAGGCGAATAGGGGAGCGTTGTCGGTTTTGAAACGGAGAAAGCCGTCCGGGGCGAGCAGCGGGCGGTAGATTTGCAGGAAATTTCTGGCCGTAAGGCGGCGGGGGGCTTGCTTCCAATGCGGCCACGGGTCGCAGAAGTGGATGTACAGCTCATTGATGTCCCCCGGGGCGAAAAACTCAGGTAAATCAGATACATCGGCGAGGAGGAAGCGAAGGTTCTCCAGCCCTTCCCGCCGCGCCCGCTCCATCCCGGCGATCACGGCGTCCGCCACGCGCTCGACGCCGACGACAAACGCGCCGGGCCGCGCCGCCGCCGTTTCGCAGGCAAAGCGCCCCATCCCGCAGCCAAGCTCCACGATAAGGAGTCCGCCGCCCGGCTGTACGGGGGCGGTTAAGAGGAAGTCCGCCGCCCGCTCCATACGCGCGGTCAGGTTTTTGCGCCGTCTCATTCTCATGGCCTGACCGAAAACACATAGTGCGGCATATCCATATTACGGTAATGCTTCACAAGGGTACCTGCCACCGTCATTCCATTTCGTTCGGCGATCTTTTGCGACGCGGTATTCGTATCCCGGATGATTGAAAAGACCTCCTCGGCGTTTAGCTTGTCAAAAGCGTAATCTCTGCAAGCGATGGCCGCTTCCGTGGCGTACCCGTTATGCCAGAACGCTTTTTGAAAGAGATACCCCACTTCAAGAACCTGATTGTCTTGATAGCTTTGCAGGGTGAGCCCGCATTGCCCAATCATTTCGCCGGTTTCCTTCAGCGTAACGGCCCATAGGCCAAACCCATATGTTTGATAGCTCCTGATTTGCTTGTCCAGCCATGCCTGTGTTTCGGCGTCGGAAAAAGCGCCTTCGTAAGCATACATGACGTCCGCGTCCTGTAATATGTCACATAAGGCGGCGTAATCGGACTGCCGCATCTCCCGCAGGCGCAGCCTGCCTGTTTCGATAATCATATGGCTCCCTCCGTCATCTAAAACAATCATAGCACACCCCATCATCGTATTCAATCAGTTTTTGCGGCCGCCCCGGCGATTGACGGGCGCAAAAAAGACTTGACAAACGGTCATGCGCCTGTTACACTACCTGAAACTGTAAAACGAGTGGGAGTGATTCATTTGGATGCAACCAAGCAGCGGGGGCTGTCGGCGGTGCTGGCGGCGATCGCGATTCAGCTTATCATCGGCGTCGCGTACATTTGGAGTGTTTTTCAAACCGGCGTGGCAAACAGCATCTTCGGCGGGGATAACGCCGCGGCGAGCCTGACGTTTTCCATCCTTCTGGCTACGCTGACCGTCGGGAGCGTGTTCGGCGGCAAGCTGGCCATCCGGTTTTCCACCCGCCGCGTGGTTTTCATCGGCGGTCTTATATTAAGCGCGGGCTTCTTTCTGGCCTCCCTCGTGACCGAGGGCAGCGGGTGGCTGCTGTGGATCACCTACGGCGCTATGGGCGGCGTGGGCATGGGTTTTACATACTCAACCACCATCGCCTGCGCCCAGAAGTGGTATCCGCATAAAAAAGGCTTTGTCACCGGCGTCATTGTCGCCGCGCTGGGCTTCGGCGGCGTGGTGTTTACGCCGATTGTTGAGAAGCTGGTTGATGTGTTCGGCGGGCCGGGGACAGCGGACGGACTGGGAGGGGAACCCAAAACCTTCGTGGTTCTGAGCGCGGTCTTTTTGGTCGTTTGCTCTGCGGGAAGCGTTTTCCTCATCAACCCGCCCGAGGGCTATGCCGTGGGCGGCGCCCAGTCCAAAGCCGTGCGGGTGAAAGCCACGCGGGACTATACGGCGCTGGAAATGCTGAAAACCCCGCGTTTTTACATCGTGACCGCCGCGTTTATGATGGCCGTCATGGGCGGGCTGATGATGATTGGCTTCGCCAAGCCCATCGCCGTGGCCAAGGATCTCGAATCGACCGCCACCATTGGCGTTTTGGCGATTTCAATGTTCAATTCTGTGGGCCGCTTTTTCTGGGGCATGGCCAGCGACAGGCTGGGCCGGAAAAACACCATCATCATACTGCTGGCCGCCTCCGCCGTCCTCTCGCTGGTGGTCAACTTCATCGACGGGGTTTTCATCTACGTCGTCATCGGGGCCATCGGGTTTTTCTACGGCGGGCTGCTGTCCACCTTCCCCTCGCTCACCGCCGACCTGTTCGGCGCAAAGAATATGGCGGCGAACTACGGCTTTGTGCTGCTGGGCTTCGGCGCGGGGGCGATTATCTCCTCGCAGATTGCCGGCCACTACAGAAACATCGCCGCCGTCGCGGACGACATCGGCAAAATGTTTCCCGCGTTCTTAATCGCGTCCTGCTGCGCGGCGGGCGGCATCCTGATGATGCTTGCCTTGAAATATCTGAATAAACGCGATAAAATGTCCTAGCGGGACATTTTCAAATCTTACCATCAAAAGCGGAAAGGGGCTGATTGCAGTGACGGATCAACTGCGGGAAATTGGCGGAAGGCTGGCCGCGCTGAGAGAAATTGAGGGATTGAGCCGGGAAACCCTCGCGGCAAAATGCGATATTCCCCCGGAACAGCTTGAGGAATACGAGCGCGGCGAAAGGGATTTTTCTTTTTCCTTTCTTTACAACGCCGCCGTCGCCCTCGGCGTGGACGTCGTTGACTTGATGAGCGGCGAGTCGCCCCGGCTGTCCGGCTGCTGCCTGACGCGCGCCGGGGAGGGCTACGCCATCGACCGCCGGGAGGCATACAGCTACAAGCATCTGGCGTTCACCTTCCGCAACAAGCTGGCGGAGCCGTTTATGGTCACGGTGAACCCGAAGGACGAGCCGGACGTGCCGGAGCAGCACGCGCACGCCGGACAGGAGTTCATCCTGATGGTAGACGGGCTGCTGCGGCTCTACATGGGCGAGCTGACCTATGACCTTGCCCCGGGCGACAGCGTCTACTTTGACGCCTCCATCCCGCACGCGATGCGGGCGCTGGACGGCAAACCGGCGAGGTTCCTCGCCGTAGTCTTGCATAAGGGGAGTTAGCCATGCCATTTTATGAAAAATATACCGGCCGCCACCGTGACGACTACGCCACGCTGGACGATTTGCAAAAAAACTTCAAGCTCAACGTGCCCGCCGATTTCAACTTCGCCTTCGACTGCCTCGACGCGATGGCGGACGAGACGCCGGACGCGCTTGCCATGCTGTGGATATCCAATACGGGCGAGGAGCGGCGTTTCACCTTTGAGGATATTCGCCGCGAATCCAACCGCGCCGCGCGGTTTTTCCTAAACCGGGGCATTTCCAAGGGCGATATGATTATGCTCACCATGAGCCGCGACTGGCGTTACTGGCCGGTGCTGATGGGTCTGCACCGCATCGGCGCCGTCGCCGTCCCCGCGACGTATACGCTGACGGCCAAGGATTTTGTCTACCGCTGCGACGCCGCGTCGATTAAGATGATTCTCACCACCCCCCGCTTCGGCGTCCTCGACGCCATTAAGGCGGCGCGCGCGGAATGTCCGAGCCTGCAAATGGTGGCGGATTTCAGCGATTACGACGCGGAAGCCTCCGCCTGCTCCGACGCGCCGCTGGAGCGCTGCACCGTGGCAAGCGATATGATGCTGATGGCGTTTTCCTCCGGCACCACGGGCTATCCCAAGATGGTGTGGCACGACTATACCTACCCCCTCGGGCATATCCTGACCGGGTGCTTCTGGCACCGCTGCGAGTCCGGCGGCCTGCACTTCACCATTTCCGATACCGGCTGGCTGAAAAGCCTGTGGGGGAAGATGTACAGCCAATGGCTGGCGGGCAGCGCCGTCTTCACCTACGACTTCGACAGGTTTTCCGCGGCCGACATCTTGGAAAAGCTGGCGAAATATAAGGTCACAACCTTCTGCGCTCCGCCCACCATGTACCGCTATTTCATCAAAGAAGACCTGAAAAAGTATGACTTCTCCGCCCTGAAGCACTGCGCCACGGCGGGGGAAGCGCTCAACCCGGAGGTCTACAGGAGCTGGAGAGAGGGGACAGGCCACAAGATTTACGAAGGCTTCGGGCAGACCGAGACCACCCTCTGCTGCTGGACGGGCTATCCGTGGGTGCAGCCCCGGCTCGGCTCGATGGGCCTGCCCGCGCCCGGTTACCGCATGGTCGTCGCCGACGAAAACGGCCATGAGGTCGGCGCCGGCGTCACCGGCGAGATTTGCATCCGCACCGACGCGGCGGGCGGCGGCAAGCCGGTGGGGATGTTTTCCGGCTATTTCCGCGACGAGGAAACCACCAAAAAGGTTTGGCGCGACGACCTGTATCACACCGGAGACACGGCGTACAGGGACGAAATGGGCTTCCTGTGGTATGTGGGCCGGACCGACGACGTCATCAAGTCCTCCGGCTACCGAATCGGGCCTTTTGAGGTGGAGAGCGTGCTGATGGAGCATCCGGCGGTGCTGGAGTGCGCCGTGACCGGCGTGCCGGACGCGGAGCGCGGCTTCGCCGTCAAAGCCACCGTCGTTCTCTCCGCGGGATACGAAGGGTCGCCGGAGCTGACCAAAGAGCTGCAAAATCACGTGAAAAAGAACACCGCCCCGTATAAGTACCCCCGCATCGTGGAATACGCCGACGCCCTGCCCAAGACCATCTCCGGCAAAATCCGCCGCCTAGAGATTCGCGAGAAGGACGCCGGAGCCGCGAAATAACCCATAAGGCGCGCCCGTGAAGACCCTCCCTCCCGCGCCAATGTTCCGGCCAACAGCAAGAACCGCTTCATCCCGAAGCGGTTCTTGTTATTTTCCACACTACCATTATAGCACATTTCAACTATACAAAACTATGTTCTTTTTTTCGCGATTTGACACCTGTTTCAACGCAACAAAACGCCCGTTCGCCCCATCGCGCCCCAATTCCAGAACAAAACGCCACAAAACCGCAATTTTGAATTATGTTCGTATTTTCAATTTTGTGAAAACTGCACAACACACCCCCCGTCCTGTAGGGGCGACCGCCCCTACGGGGGAACACGGCGGACGGTCGGGGGCGACCGTCCCTGCATTGTTATTTGAAAAAAATTATTGTAATACGATAAATAGTTGTTGACAAACAATCAGACCGCTGGTATAATGCTTCCAAAGCCAAGTTTGAGAAAGCAAGGAGAGTGGTTGGTTGTGTCGTCAAAAACGCTTTGCGGTCTGCTGCGCGCCGCCGTTATCGTCGTGGCAATCTGCGGGGTTGCCGTGTGCTGCTTTATCCTGCCCGCGGTGGGCAAGAGCTTTTCGTACTGGTACCCGGAGTTTGCCCACGCCTACGTCCCGTGGCTGGTGTTCCTCTGGGTGGCGGCGCTGCCGGTGTTCGCGGTGCTGGCGCTGATTTGGAGAGCGTCCGCCGCGGTGGGGCATGACCGGGTGTTCACGGCCGCGATGGCGCGGCTGGTCAAGTACGGAGCGATGTGCGTGTTCGGCGACACCGTGTATTTCTGCGCGGGGAATATTGTGCTGCTGTTGCTGGGTATGAACCATCCGGCCATTGTGCTGGCGTCGCTCTTCATCGGCGTGCTGGGCATGTCCATGACGGCGCTGATGGCGGTGCTGTCGCGGCATCTGACCAAGGCGGCGGCGCTTCAGGAGGAGGTTGACGGCACGATATGATTATCATCAATGTGGACGTCATGCTCGCCAGACGCAAAATGAGCGTGACCGAGCTGACCGAGCGCGTCGGCCTGACGATGGCGAATGTCTCGCTGATTAAAAACGGCAGGGTGAAAGCCGTCAAGCTGTCCACGCTGGATAAGATATGCCGGGCGCTGGGCTGCCAGCCCGGCGATATTTTAGAGTACAGGGAGGATGAAAGCCATGACTGAACCGACGCCCGTTAAAAGGGAAATCACCGCCGCCGAACGGTGGCTGCTGCTTGCCGCGCTGGCGGTCGGCGTGTTGTTTGACCAACTGGTATCGAGCCTGTACCGCGGCTCTTTTCTGGAGTGGTGGAGTGTCTTTTGGCTGTGCTATCTGGTGTTGTTCTATGCGCTTTACTGGCAGCGGCTGGCGCGGGACAAAATCCTTTGGTTCATCGCCGCCTGTGCCGCGGCGCTCTGCCTGTGGGCGTTTTTCTTCGACGGAAGCCAAACAGGGTACGGGTCGCTGACCATGCTGGTCATCCCCTGCGTGCTGATGGCGCACGCCGCGGCGTCCGCCGGGGAGTACCGCCTGAAGGACGCCGGAGGCATTGCCGCCGAGTGGTTTTCAGGCTGGTTTGTCAAGCCCTTCACGGGATTGCCCGCCTTTGCGGGGGCGGCCGGGTCTCTGGTGTCGGGCGGGCGGCGCCCCGTGGTCAGGAAAATCCTCCTCGGCGCCGCCGTCACGCTGCCGCTGCTCGGCCTGCTGATTCTGCTGCTCTCCGGCGCCGACCAAGTGTTTGGCTATTATTTAGATCGTATCACGGCGGATTGGAAGATCGGGGCGGCCGTCCGGCATGGGGTTGTCGTCTGCATCGCAACCGCGCTGTTTTACTCGTTTTTATGGAACATCGGGTTCGGCAAGAGGAAAAGCCCCGTCAAAGCCGCCGCGGGAGAGATTGACCGCGTCGTCTGCTTTGTCGTTCTGGGGTCGGTCACGCTGCTCTATCTGCTGTTCTGCGGCATACAGTTCACCTATCTGTTCGCCGGGGCCGGACTGCCCGGCGGGATGACCTACGCGGAATACGCCCGCGCGGGATTCGCGCAGACGGTGGCTGTATGCGCCATCAATCTGGGTATATTCGGCGTCTTTCTGCGGTTCGGCGCGAAAAGCGCGGCCCTCCCGGCGCTGCTGGCGGGTCTGCTGGGGCTTACCGGCGTCATGCTGGTTTCCGGGTTTGTCCGGCTCAAGCTCTATATAGACGCGTTCGGCCTGACATGGCTCCGCCTGCTGTCGGCGTGGTTCATCCTCTATCTCGCCGCCGTGCTGCTGCTCTGCGCCATCCGGCTTGTCCGTGAAAAACTGCCGCTCATCGCGGTCTGCGCCCTGCTGCTGTTCGGCTGGTACGCCGCGCTCGGATACGCGAATCCGGGGGGCTTTGCCGCGCGCTATAACGAGAGCCGGGGGTACGCGCAAACAATCGTTGAAATGGGTTGAAAAAAACGTCCCGTTGTGATATACTGTGTGCGGGAAAGCTTGGATGCGGTCAAATCACAAAGGGGGTAACAGAAAATGCCGGCAGAAACCAAAAACTACAATGAGCTACATTTTGACGTGATGCGCGAGATCGGCACCATCGGCTCCGGGAACGCGGTGACGTCTCTGTCTTCAATGATTTCGCACCCTATCGGCATAACCGTTCCGACGGTAAAGACGCTTGAATTCTCGCAGGTTGTGGAGGACATGGGCGGCGAGGAGCAGATGATTGTCGGGCTTTTGCTGACGCTGAGCGGCGACGTCGAGGGCATGATTATGTTTCTGCTTCAAAAGGAATTTTCATATTCCATGCTCAACACGCTGCTGGGGAGACACATTGAGAGCTTTGAGCAAATCGACGATATGGGGTTCTCCGCGCTCAAAGAGATTTCAAGCATCATGGCCGCGTCTTACGTCAACGCGATTTCCACGATGACCGGCCTGACGATACGCCTCTCAACGCCGGACATCACGATTGATATGCTCGGCGCGGTTCTCAGCGTGCCGACCATCTATTACGCGAACATCAGCGACAAGATTATCTACATTGAGGGTCAGTTCAACAGCCAAGGGCAAAACACGCCCTGCCATATCCTGATGATTCCCGACGAAGAATCCCTGAATAAAATTATGACGAAGCTCGGAATTAGTATATGAGTAATACGATAAAGGTCGGAATTGCCGACCTGAACGCGGTAAAAGCACCGGATATACTGGTCACATACGCGCTCGGCTCCTGTGTCGGGATTTGCCTGTACGACGTCGCCACCCGCATCGCGGGGCTGGCGCACATCATGTTGCCCACCAGCTCCTCGGCGGGGCAGGGCGTTCTCGGGCAGCCCTACCGCTTCGCCGATTCGGGCATCCCCCTCCTTGTCAAAAAAATGGAGCAGATGGGCTCAAACCGCCTGCGGATGAAAGCCAAGATTGCCGGGGGCGCGAAAATGTTCGCGGCGACCGGCAACACCACCATCTCAAACATCGGCCTGCGCAACATCATCGCCGTGAAAGCGACGCTGGCCACGCTGAAAATCCCGATACTGGCCGAGGACACCGGCAAGGACTTCGGCCGGACGGTTTTTTTCCAGTCGGAAGACGGAAAAATGATTGTCAAATCCGCCACCAAAGGCGAATGGGTTCTCTAGCCCAAACTGCCAATAATATTCCGAAGGAATGATTGATTCTTTCGCGGTTATGTGTTATAATATACGGGAATGAACCGCATTGCCGTATTCTTGTCGTGCTTGAAGACGGAAATCGGACAAAAAAGAAAAAATTACCAAACCAATAGGCAGGGTGATCTTCTGTGAAACGTATGACCGTCAGGCGAGCGCTGTCCCTTGTGATGGTTCTCGCGCTTATATCATCGCTATTGCCCGCGCGGGCTTTCGCGGCCGCCGAAACGGACGCCGCGGGGTGGGCGGACGACATAAGCGGCCACTGGGCCGAGGCCGCCGTTGATGCTTGCCATACATACGGCATCGTCAGCGGCTATAACGGCTCGTTCAGGCCGGACGACGACATCACCCGCGCGGAGCTTGCCGTGATGATCAACCGCGCGTTCGGGTACAACGCCCGTGAGGAAGCGCGTGAAACCGTTCACTACGCGGACTTGGCGCCGGACAAATGGTATACGGAAGACGTCCAAACCCTCGCCGTGTTCGGGTTCATCGGGGATGACGGGGACGGGAGGATTGAGCCGGAAGCGCCCATCACACGCGAGCAGGCGACCGTCCTTTTGTATCAAATCCTGCGCATGACGGAGACGGGGACGGATGAAACCCGTTTTACCGATATGGGCGGCGTATCCTCAACGGCCGCCGGCGCGGTGCTGGCGATGGAGCAATCCGGCTACATCGCGGGGTATAACGGCCGGTTCATGCCGCAAAAAAACCTTTCGCGCGGCGAAGCGGCGCAGCTTTTGTTTAATGTATTCAACGAGATGATTGACGGGGACTTGGACGCGGGCGGCAGGACGTATCGAAACGCCGTCGTCCGCAAGCCGGGCGTCGTCCTGCAAAACGCCGTCATTGCCGGCGACCTTCTGATTACCGAGGGCGTGGGCGACGGCGACGTGAGGCTCCGCTCCGTTCATATAGACGGGCGGCTGCTTGTCACGGGCGGCGGGGAAAACTCCATCTACCTTGAGGACGTCACGGTCGGCGGCGGTATCGTTGTGGACAAGCTGTCCGCCGCGGGCGAACAGCCGGTGCGCATCCATATCGTTCAGTCAAACCACACCCTTGTTATCTACGAGGGTTCCGCGCGAGAGATTGTGGTGGATAACCTCGACGTCATCATTGACAGGGGCGGCGGAAAAACCGTTCTGAATATATACGAGTCGGAAAACGAAAAGCCGGAGGTCATCCTCCATGAAAACGCGTCGGTGGGCGTGATTGTCGTCAATATGCCCGCGCGCATCGGCGGAAGCGGCACGGTGTCTGAAATCATCATCGGCGCGGGCGGCGTGGAAATCGACCCGGAGCTGGGCGTTTTGCCGGAGGATATAACCATCGCGGACGGCGTCTATATCATCGTGGAAGACGGCGTGGCCGTCGGCTCGACCACCGACGGCAGCCGCAACAACATATGGGTTTTCGAGGAAGCCGAGTACCACACCGTCACCTTCGACGCCAACGGCGGCGAGGGCGAGATGGAAGACCTCGCCAACATTCCGCACAATTCCGCAAGGCAGCTCCCGCCGAACACGTTTAAGCTGAAAGACTACGCCTTTAACGGCTGGTCTGCCGACGCGGACGGCTTGGATGAGACGCGCTACCCAGACGGCGGCGACATCACCGTCACCTCCGACATCACCCTGTACGCCCAATGGCTCATCCGCGCCCTGAAACCGATAGAGGTTACCTTTGACGCGGCGGATATGACTCTCTCCAATGTAACCCCGCGTATGAGCTATTCAGTGGACGGCGGCGAGACTTGGTTTCCTGAATCAAAGCCAATCTTGGAAGAAGATATTGACGTTTCGCACGGTATATGGGTTCGCGACGACGGCGATTGGATTGACTGCGCTCCGTCCTACCCGCATAAAATCGAGCTGACCCGCTTCGGCTCACCCGCCACCGTAGGCGCGACGCATGAAACAGGCCCGGAAGAGGAAGACGGCTCGCTGACCGGCGTAACCGCCGCGATGCAATACCGTTTGCTGCCCTCCGGCGATTGGACGGACTGCGGCGGCACGACCGTGCCCGATCTCGCGCCCGGAGTCTACGAGGTGCGCTATAAAGGCGCGGGGACGGTTCTGCCCGGCCTCCCGGCTACCGTGCGCGTCAAGGCATGGCTGACCGGCGCCGCAACCATCACGGGAACATTTGAAATCGGCGAAACCCTCACCGTCAAGACCGACGGCGTAACAAACGCCCTCGGCGACTTCAGCTACCAATGGAAAGCGGACGGCACAGACATCCCCGGCGCGACCGGCGAAACCTATACGCTGACCGGCGCCGACGCGGGAAAAACCATCACCTGCGAAGTCCGCAGCGCTGAAACCGTTGGTTTTGTTACCGCCACGGGAGAAGTGGTGGCGTATGATATTGTGGTAACCATGATTGAGCCGACAGGAGCCGATTCGCTTACGGCGCTCCCAACCAAAGGCCGCCAAGGGGATTCTGTTGTCTTGTCTTACGTGTTGGCCGATATTGAAGACAACAATTTCTTGGATATTTACTATGGCAGTTCGATTGGAGAAAGAGTAAATTCCGCAGGAGCAGACACAATAAATTACACAGTATCCGGCACACACGCAATTAACGGCGCCATTACAATCCGCGCTATTTTTACACATACAGATAAAACCATACAGACATTTTCATTCGCGGAAGAATCCGTAACCAAAGTTTATGGGGCGGCGGCGTTCACGAATACCTTTGACAATCCGGGCGAAAGCACAGGTGAAACCACATATGTTAGCAGTAATGTGTCTGTTGCCACAGTAGATTCCAGCGGAAGTGTCATCATTGTTGGTGTGGGAACCACTGATATTATCGCTACCAAGGAGGGCGATGTTACCTACGCGAGGGCTATAACTTTCTACACGCTCACCGTCGACCCCAAACCCCTCACCATCACCGGCGTAAATGCGACGAATCGCGTATATGACGGGACTATAAGTGTCGAGCTGGAAGGCGGGGCGCTTGCGGGTGGGTTGGTAGGCGATGATGTGGTAAACTTTACGTTAGGCCGCGGCACCGCCGCAAGCAAAGACGTGGGGCCACAGGCTGTCACAACCAACATAACGCTTGACAACCCGAACTACACCTTGACGCAGCCAACCTATGTCACGGTGACCATCACGCCCAAGCCCCTCACCATCACCGGCGTGAAAGGGGTAGACCGCGCATATAACGGCAGCACAACCGTCGCGCTGGAGGGCGGGACGCTTGTGGACGTGGAAAGCGATGATATAGCCGGGGTAGGCTTCGACTTAGGCGTCGGCACAGCCGCCGGTAAAGACGTGGATACATGGGCTGTCACAACCAGCATAACGCTTAACGGGGAGTTTATGAACAACTACGAGTTGGAATATCAACCGACGGACGTTACGGTAAATATCACGCCCAAACCCCTCACCATCACCGGCGTGGCGGCGACAACCCGCACGTATGACGCCAAACGAGAAGTCGCGCTGACAGGCGGGGCGCTTGTGGGTGTGGTAGACGATGAAGATGTCGGTTTCACGCTGGGCGAGGGTACGATGGCTGATAAGAGCGCGGGAACGGGGCAAGCGGTCACAACCAGCATAACGCTTACTGACGGCACTCACTCGGCGGACAACTACGAGCTGACGCAGCCGGAATATGTCACGGTGGATATTGACAAAGCGCCCCTCACCATTACCGGCGTGACGGCGGTGGGCCGCGCGTATGACGGGACGACTGCCGTTGTGTTGACGGGCGGGAAGCTTGAGGGTGTGCTGACAGGCGATACGGTGGGCTTTACGTTGGGCAGCGGCACAATGATACCCAACGCGGACGCGGGCGACAACAAAACAGTTGACACAGCCATACAACTCACCGGCGCGGACGAGGGCAACTACGAGCTGACGCAGCCGACAGAAGATATTATAGTGGATATCACGAGAAAAAGCCTTACCGTCAATAACGTAAAGGCGGCAGACCGCCCATATGAGCCGGATAATTTGGACGTCGAACTGACGGGTGAGCTTGTAGGTGTGCTTACCAGCATAGGCGATTGGGTAGACTTCATAGGTGTCGGAGAAATGGCCGACACAAACGCGGGGAGCAACAAGCCTGTCACATCAAAATCATCTCTTGATGGCCCAACCGCGCATAACTACGAGCTGACACAGCCGACGGGTATTACGGTGACTATCAGCAAGGCCGACCCCGTTGTGAGTTGGCCGGCCATAGGCGTCCCTTATGAAGAGGAGAAGGTGCTGAAACTGAGCGATATACCTCTTGGGGGGTATACAAACGACCCCTCGGGGACGTTTGCTTGGGTCAATCCCGACGATGAGGCCGGAAGCGTGGGGGATAACCTACAGCATCAAATGAGATTTACCCCAACTGATACAGATAATTACAACGTGATATATGAAGATGTAACCGTCATGGTTGGGCAAATTCCCGCTGAGGTTACCGCATGGCCAGACGTGGTAACGGCATATTACGGACAAACGCTGTCCGAAGTGACAATATCAAGCGGCTCAAGTAATACGCCGGGAGAATTTGCTTGGGATTGGGAAGACGATGAATACAATCTTGATGAACAGTTTTCTCGGGGAGAAAAAACACGTAAAATGGTGTTCAATCCGACTGATACTGCAATCTACCTCCCAGTTCAAAGAGACATCACCTTTACGGTGGAAAAGAGACCCCTTACCATAGAATTTACCGACATACTTTCCCCTTTGAACGAAACGGCAGAGCTGGAGCTGGACGTTGTCGGGGATGATGATATTGGTCTGGAGATGACTGCGGTGACTGGGCTTACGTGGTCATTCGACGAAAAAATCTTGACTGTGACCTATGACGGTACCACAGCGTTTTCCTCCGGCTCCGCATCGCTCACATTCACCACCAACAACCCCAACTACACGATTGAAGACCCCACCCCCATCCAAATCCGCGACGGCCAATCCACCGACACCGCAATCCCCGTCCGCCAAGACAACGTCGCGGTGTTCAACGCCTATGCCAACACCACCGCCGGCTTGGGGCTGCACTATGTGCAGGAGGAGGATATCACACTGACGCCGCCAGCGGAGGGCGACAGCAACTGGACGGCGATTGGGTCGGCGAGTACTCCGTTCACTGGCTCGTATGACGGCGGCGGGTATGTGATTGAGAATCTTGTGATAGTTTCAACCGTCGATAACCAAGGGTTGTTCGGGTTTGTTGGATCCGGCGGCGAAGTGAAAAATGCCGGGGTTCATGGGAACGTCAATGGGGGGTTGGATTATGGTTCGGCTATAGGCGGTATAGTGGGAGATAATAGAGGCGCTGTAAAAAATTGCTATTTTACCGGAAGCGTCGAGGGCTTCCTTGATGTTGGCGGTGTGGCAGGGGCTAATAGCGGCACGATTGAAAACTGTTATGCCACCGGGACTGTTGAAGGGCTTGATGGTGTTGGCGGAGTGGTGGGGACTAATACCGACACAGGCATAGTTAAAAACTGCGTTGCACTAAATACCTCTGTAACCGGCGGTCACCGTGTGGCAGGAAAAAGCACGGGAACACTAACAAACAACTACGCAATCGTGCCGGGTACTTGGGCGCTAATCGGTGAAACCACCATAAACGGTGCGGACATTACGAGTGTCGACGATGTGCGGGATTTGCTGAAAGACTGTCCGGGCGGTGTGCCGGAGGGTTTGATTAACGATTTGCTTAGCAGTGGCAATGGCGGCGGCAGGAGCTTGGGGCGGACTGCGGATACCATCACGGACGAGACGGAGCCGTGGAAGGAGCCGGAGACGGTGGAGGTGCCGGGCGGCGGGGAGGAAACGGAGGAGCCGGATGATGACGACGGCGGTGACGACGACGGAGACGGCGAGGAATTGACGGAGGGGAGAATGACGGTGGAGGAAGCCATCGCCACGCTGAACAATCTGCTCTCGATGTGCAGCGCGGGCTGCTGACAAAATAATAAAAGAACACCCCCCGGCGATGCCGGGGGGTGTGTTACTATTCGTCGTCTTCTTCGATTGGGGGGTCGTCTTCCGGCGGCAGGGCGTCTTCTTCCTTGGCGTATTCGTCGTTTTCATACTCATCAGGCTCATACTCGTATTCATCATGCCCGTATTCGTCCTCCGGCGCGGCGCCAAGGTCGGGCGCGGTATCGGCCAGAATGGCGGCTCTCCAGTTTTCAATGTCGGTTTTGTTGTCTTCGTAGGGGCCGATGAAAAGGCTGGAACCGACAACCTCCCATTTCCCGCTTCTCGAGGCGGGGTTGCGGTTCTCCCACACAAGGGCGAGGACGCCGCTCTCGCTTTCGGTGCTGCCGGTGGGGCCGTCTTTGGTGTGTTTCGCCGTGCTTCGTATGAAGATTCCGTCAATCACGGTCGGGCGTATTTTTTTGTCCAGCTTAACATTTTTGACTTTGCCGTCTTCTCTAATCGCGTAATCCTTCGGAACCTTGTTTTGCACGACCAAACCTTGCGGGACAGCCACAAACTCCCACTGGGAGGCAATCTGAATCGTCTGCACGGCGCTGGCGGGCTTTTTGCCGGCCATTGTGAACACGCGCACCGGGGCGGAGCCGGATGTGTTAAGGTTGCTCTCAAAGGAGCCGCTGCTTAGGCTGTTCGCGTTAAACGGCTCCCAATTAGAGTTTTCTGCCGTGAGGTTGAACGCCTGTCCCTCTTTGAGCCGCACAGCAAGTCTTTTGTAGTCGGGCTTGGCGTTGGGCGTTTTCTGCTGGGACAGGGCGTTTACCTTGACCGGCTTGGCGCTTGGGATATATTTGCCTGATTCTACATGGGCGCAAACCCGGAAGAAGTATGTCGTTCTGAAGGGCTTGCCGTCCGCTTTAAGCGGCTCCACGTTCTTGACATTGCCTTCGTCGTAGGTCTCCCATTTGTCTGTGGCCGCCAGCTTTTTCCCGTCCGCCGGCAGGGCGATTTCCATATTCTCAAACGGCACATCGGAGATATCGCTGCTCAGAGCGTCTTCTTTCGCCGTGGCGTGCCATTTGCCGGGGGTGCCGGCCGTATTGTCGGCGCCGATGACGTAGTTGGGGACGAGCTTGTCGGTTTTTCCGCGCTTTTCAATCTTTTCAAAGGTGATGGTGACTGCGCCGTCCGCGGGGCCTTTGGGTCTTCTCGCGTTGTACTTATCCGTTATCTTGAGGACGCCGCCCTTGTTAATCAGGCGGGCGATGGCCGCCGCGTCCGGCGAGCCCGCTTTCCATTTGTCGTCAACTGCATATCCGGCTACGGTGAAAGCCCCCGGAGTGAACGTCTCGGTATGGAGGTTGAGCGTGACGATTTCTTTGTTGGCTTCGTTGTTGTGGGGGACAACCCCGCTCCAGATGTATCGCAGGGGGATTTCATACGTTTCCGATTTGTTGAGGTTGGCTCCGGCGGGGGGGGCTCGTGTGATGGTGACTTCGACTTTGATGGAGCCGTGTTCTGTTTTGTCCGGGTCTCCCGCATCGAACGCCGCGGGGTCGCTTTCTTCTACCGTTATCGTGATACCGCTGCCAATATCATAATTCTCCAAGAGCTGATTTTGGATGTCCGCAGCTTTGTTTTCAATGACGGTCATCGCGGAGTCTTGTGTCCACGGTTCTGACGTTGGAGCCGGCTGGAGCTTGAGGGCGATACCGCTGAGTTCAGCTTCGATATCGACGGGTTCCTTGACGGTAATCGTGAATGTGGCGGTTCCGCTTGATTCCGGTCTGGTATCATTGATATGGATTGTATACACATCGGGGGACAGACTGTCAAGCAAAGTCTTGGTAGGCCAATCACTAGACGCGGTTCGAATACGCCCATTCACTAAAATAAGACCATCTAAATCAGTGCTGCCATTTTTTGTTTCAACGCTGACAACAACATTGCTGCCAGAATCTACAGACCCAGGTATCCACTCGCCGTCCTTTTCGATTTCATATACAATAATCAAATTAACCCCTGTCAGCACATCCTCTGTTGCCGCGCCTTGGTAAAAAGTATAATCCGATTGAGTTGTATTAAGTATAATCAGTCTGTGTGCAGACGAAGTTTCCCCGTCTGCGACCGCGGGGAGGGCTAGGGAGCCGGTGCAGAGGGCTAGGGTTATGAAGAGGGAGATAATTCGTAATAATTTTTTCATTTGTAAGAACCTCCTTGCCGCTTATAGAATTTATATCGTTACAGATCAAGTATAACATAAGTCTTTTTAAGCGTCAAGTTTCAGAAAAAAGATTGCCTGCCCGGCGGCAAAAGCGGGGACAGCCGGAAGCGGGAGGGCGAATGGGGCCTCCGGCCCTCCCGTGAATGAAACCCTCCCTCCCGGGCAATACTGACGGGGAAGGGGAGGGACGGCCATGCGGAGCGGAACGGCGCGCGGCGGTTCGCCGCAAACCAAGGTGGAGATTTGCGGGGTCAATACATCCAAACTCAAAGTCCTCCCCGGCGACAAGACGATGGAGCTGCTGGGCAGGGTGAAGCAAGGCGACACAAACGCGCGGGATGAACTGATCTCGGGCAACCTTCGCCTTGTGCTAAGCGTAATCCAGCGCTTTGCCGGACGCGGCGAAATGGCCGACGACCTTTTTCAGGTGGGCTGCGTCGGCCTGATTAAGTCTATTGATAATTTTGACATCACCCAAAACGTACGGTTTTCAACCTACGCGGTACCGATGATTGTCTTACTTTGAAACATAAACAAGGAGGCAATTACTATGGCAGCATCCGTCCGCAAAGGGGCGTTCAAGGTGACGCGCAAAATCACGCTCTCGGGCGTGCCTCTCAGCGAGGAGGAATTCCTCGCGGGAATCCCTGCCGTCCAAACGATGGAGGCAGCTCTCGCCGCGGGGGTTGTCAACCACCAAGCGTTTGAGGAAAAGATGGAGCAGATTGAGTTGGTTTTGCTGCGAGCAAGGCGGAGAGAGGACGGAGGAGCGGATTAGTATGAAATTTTTGTAGACAGTTGGCACCCCGGATGTTATAATAAATCGGTTGTGCCGGTATTCAGCGCGCAGCCTACATACTTGGGAGGTAATCATTATGAAAAAGTTCCACACGAGAATTCTGGCTTGGGTACTTACCATCGCTTTGACGGTGGCGTTTATGCCCGCTTTCGCAATGGCTGAGGGCGGCAGCGACTACGAAGATCTGATTGGGGATGTGCTGGACGCACTCGAGGCCGGCGACCTCGACTGGCTCATCGACGCCTTGTGGGAGGTGCAGTGGGCCGTTGAGGATTCTCGGGGATTCGGACCTCCGAACTACTGCGTGTATCCAGATAACGCGGAGCACTATGCCGCTGAGCTGGCGCTGGAGTATTTGCAGGACGAATTCGAAGAATTCCTCGAAGGGTCACCGGCCTCCGGCGTCCTCTTCGAAGTCTTGGAAGTCATTTTGGAGATTGTGGCGGAGGTGAACCGCGAGAAAGGCTACGGCTACTCCGTTGCCGACATAATACAGAAAGCTATAGACATGGCTGCGTCATCCAGCCTCGGCAACGAGGGGGACGTCAACAGCTTCCTTGGCGATGCACACAGCCAAGGCTGGACGATTACTTGGTATGATACGTACTTCTCGGACTCCGGCGGGGATGACAGCTTCTGGCTAAACCTTGAATTGCGCAACGACGATTGCGACATCTTCGGGATGTCCTTACTGTGGGAGCGCCTCGAAGCAGACTTCTTACTCTGCTTCATGTATGCTGGGGGCCCAACAAAGCCCGATCTTATTTGGGGTGTCTTGGAGGACGCAATCCTCGCCAACACCGGCGGCATGGACGGCTGGTTCTACGACTTTGACTGGGGCGGCCACAACATCGACGAGGTATTCGAGAAGATTAAAGAATACATCGACGGGCTGTCCATCAGCGACTTCGATGAGGCATCCCTTACCGTCATCTACAACCTGCTTTCGAACGCGATTGAGAACGACGGCTGGTATATCGACAGCTATTACTACGACCATGTGCTCGACCCCGGTTACATTTCTATTGATATTTACCTAAACGACGGCAACTACGGGGTGAATCTTCAATTTCAATGGGGCGGCAGCGGCTATGTCTTTAACTATATGTGCACATACGGCTATGACCCCGATTGGAACTTCAGCGCGCTACAAGACGCAATCATCGCCAACGGCGGCTACTGGGACTACTACTGGTACGGCGGCGGCGGCGACGGCGACCTCGGAGGCATATTCGATGACTTTGACGACTACATATACGACCTGCTCGACTACGACGACTTTGACTGGGACACCGCACGCTACGTCAAAGACCTCATGTGGGACGCGGTTGACTCTGGCTGGTACATCGACCCCGACTCCGGCTATGAATATGTTAATTCCATTATTTACCTCTGGTTTCACCTAGACCGCGGCAACGACTACCTCTACTTTGAATTTGAATGGTCAGACGTTGACGACGGCATGTATTCCCTTACATACATATACGCCGACTGCGACACAAACCCCGGGCTTCTCTGGGGCCGGCTCATAGCCGCAGTTAACAAAAACAACGGCGAGTGCAACTTCGGCTTCCCCGGCGGCGTCAGCCACGACCGCAACGAGGTATTCAATGGCTTTGAAAAATTCATAGCAGAACTGGAAGACGGTACCATCGACAAATTTGACTGGGTCACCGCAGCCGCCGTCTTCTACCTCATGTCGGTCGCGGTTGGCGAAGGCTGGCAAATCGGCGTCTACGAATATGACTACTACAATGGCTATGACGGTTACGTTATTTACCTTTGTTTTGATCTATACGACGCCACCAGCGGCGACTTGCTTTACTTTGGATTTGAATGGCACGACGTCGACGGTGTGCATTCCCTTACAACCATAAACGCCTACGGCGACAGAAACCCCGGGCTTGACTGGAACGCGCTCAAAGCCGCAGTTGGCACAAACGGCGGCGACTACTACATAGAATTCGACTCCGGCGGCGGCGACAGATTCGGCGACCTATCTGCGGGGATTAATCACTACATAGAGAAGCTAATCGACGACGGCGTTATCGACGACTACTTCGACTGGGCCTCTTTAGACGCGCTCCTCAACCTCATAGGGGGCGCGATTGAGTACGACGGCTGGTGGTTTCTCGACGACGACTACTACTACAACACCTCAGGCAAGTCCCTTTACTTCTATGTTGAGCTATACGACGGCAGCGACTTTGTGTATATTAACACCGTCTGGATAGACCTGAACGACGACGGCGGACTTGTCCTTGCGTATATGGAAGTAGACGGCTACGACCCCAGCTTTGACTGGGACGCGCTCAAAACCTACATCATAGCAAACGGCGGCTCCTACGACATTTTCGGGGAGGAATACCCCGACGCAGCCGCCTACCTGCTCGAAGACCTCGAAGACTTCGGCTTTGATTGCGACTACGACGAACCCACCAAGACCATCATCGTGACGGGAACACTAGCGGGCGCAAGCAGCCTTGATATAACCATCCCCGAGGGCGTGACGGTTGTGTGGAAGGCGGACTACAGCGGCTTACCCAGCGGCGCCCTGCTGAGGGTATTCGGCTACGGTACGCTATTCATACCACTCGAAGGGCGCATCGAAAACACCGGCAGCAGCGGCAGTGCGCTGAGTATCCGCGAATCGATTGCACTGGTTGTGGACGGCGGCACGATTAAGGGAACCAACGGCTCCATCACGCTAATGAACTCCGGTACCGTGCTATATCTAAAGGACGGCTCGAATGTTGACGGCATGACAATCGACCGTAGCGGCGGAACCGCCTACTACTTGGGCGACCAAGAGGCGAAGTTCCTCACAACGGGCGACACTTGGAGCTTCACCCCCGGCACCAACCTCTTCCGCTTGGACGAGCTAAACCTCGGCGGCTACAAATACGACGACGACACGCCCCACGAGGGCACGGTCACGCTCACACTGCCGAGCGGGCTTGAATTTGACGACGACGACTTATATATTAGCAACATTGACGAGGACGACTACACCCGAGTGGGCAACACGATTGTAGTCTCGGGGACGTATAAAACTAACATAAACGTTCATGTGGACGGCACGCTTGCGGGCGGCAGAATCAAACTTGAGACAATTTGGTTGCACTTCTCCATCAACATCGACACGCCGCGGATTTTCGTGGGCGGCAACGAGGTCACAAACCCATCGGTGTCGCGCATCCAAACGGCAATCACCAACGCGCTGAACGCCGCACCGGGCGGCGGCACCGTCGAGGTCACGGGCAAGTTCATCGAGGCGAACTCTACGCTTACCATAACTGTCCCCGCAACCAAAACGCTGCTATGGAACGCGCGCTACACCGGAAACCCGCCAAGCGGCATTGGTGCAGTCTCGCTCGTTTCCGTGTTGGGTGAGGGTGTAATGGAAATCGGGGAGGATGGCTACATCTCCTCCGGCGCAAACGGCGCGGTCACGCAAGTAATATCTGTTTCCGGCACCTTGATTGTTAACGGCGGCAGGGTGGAATCAACCGCGACGATGGGAATAAGCGTACACGGCACGGTGACGGTTAACAGCGGCGTCATTACCTGCGGCGGGACTAACGCAGCTATATACTTAAACAGCGGCGGTTCGCTTGCCCTTAACGGCGGCTCGCTTGTGCGCAACTATGACGGTACTACTTCCCCGGGTTGGGTTTCCGCGGCAGGCAACAACGTGATTTACATAAGCGGCTCACCGAGCTTCAATAATGTGCAGACTACCAGCTCCGACTCCACGGGCTACTACATCGGCAACTACGCAGGGAAATTCACCGGCGACTTTGCCCTCTTCAAGCTGGACGCGCCGGTCGTTGCGCCGGTCGGCGGCAACACCGTCGCAACCTTCCCCGCCGAAGGACTGAGCGTCACGAGCGCGAAGGTGCTGGACGGCGGCGACGAGGTTGAGGGCTTCGACTTTGATTACGACGACAACATAGTGACCATCAAGGGCAACTATAATACGAAGTTTGAAGACGTGACGCTTGAAGTCACGGGAACGCTTGGCGGCAAAATCACGGTGACGTTCACCACGGAGACGGCGTTTGACGTGGAGAACGAGGGCATACTGGTGAACAATGCGCTTGTGCCGAACCCATCGGTGGAGAACATCCAATCCGCAATCGAAACCGCGCTTGCCCCTGACGGAGCCACCGTCACGGTGACGGGTAGGTTCACGGGCGCGGACAGCAGGCTTACTTTGGCTATAGAGTCGGGCAAAAAAGTTATATGGAACGCGCATTATTCGGGAACTATGGCGGCATCTACTGAGGAGCTTACCTATATAAGTGGCGCGGGCGAGATGGAAATCGCCGAAAACGGATATATTGAAGCAACACGGGGCATGGCCGTAGCTATTGGTAATACTATTACCCTTACCATAAACGGCGGTACGGTAACGATACCCAATAATTCTGAAAGTAGAGCTATAGTTGCTTACACAGACTCGACCGTTGTGGTCAACGGCGGCAACGTCAGCTCAATAACTGCGCAGACACGTTCTGTCCTTACTATTAACAATGGTACTATTGACATAGTAAGAGCCGGAACCAGCAGCACCATCTATGTAACCGGCGGCACGATAGGCGATGCAAATATTTTCCTACAAGGAGGAATAGATGCCCAAACCGCCTACTACATCGGAAATAACGGAGCTAAGTTCAACACAGACGGTACAAACACCGCCTTCACCCCCGGCACAACCCTATTCCGGCTGGACACCTTCACCCAATCAACAGTCGGCGGCAACACCGTCGCAACCTTCCCCGCAGGACTGACCGTGACAGGCGCGACGACGGACGCGGCGGGCTTCACCCTTGATTGCGAGGATAACACCGTCACCATCAAGGGCAACTACAATACTGAGGTAAAGGACGTGACGCTTGCAGTCACCGGCACCCTTGCCGGGGGCAAAATCACGGTGACGTTTACCACAGCGGCGTTTGACGTGGACAACGTGGGTATATTGGTGGGCGGTCAGCTTGTGCAGAACCCCACGGTTTCAAGCATCGCCTCCGAAATCCTCGCCGCGCTGAATAAGGCCGCCGTAGGCGATAGTGTTATCGTTACGGGCAAGTTTGAGGATGCGAGCGCGAACCTTGCGCTGACCATACCCATCGACAAAACGCTGGTGTGGAGCGCGGAGTATGTGGGGCAGAGCTTATCCGTAGCCGGCGCGGGTGTACTGAGAATACCGAGCGACGGGAAGATTAAAGTCGGCACCTCTGAAACGCTGGGTATCTCTGAAGTGGTTGCGCTGGTTGTCGATGGCGGCACGGTTGACGGCAGAATCCATATAACGGATTATTCCGTGGTCTTTGTAGCAGACGGTTCCGGCATTAAAAATGCGGAAATTACACGGAGTCTTCAAACGTTAGGCTGCTACATGGGCGACTACGCGGCGAAGTTCGGCACCGGCTTCACCGCAGGCACAAACCTCTTCCGCTTGGACGGCTACGAGCCTAGCGTGTCGGCATTCGGCAACAACACCCAAGTAGCCTTGCCGAGCGGTCTGACCGTCACAAGCGCGAAGGTGCTTGACGACAGCGGCGACGATGTCGCAGAGTTCACCTGCACCCCGAACGTCTACAGCGAAGTGACCATCTCCGGCAACTACAACACAGCCTACACAGACGTGACGCTCGAAGTCACGGCTATGATTGGCGGCAAAATCCCGGTGACGTTCACCACAGCGGCGTTTAGCTTTGAGAACAAGGGCATATTTGTGGACGGCACACTGGCGCCGAACCCCGCAAGCACCCCCATCAAAGACACAATCGAAGCCGCGCTGAACGCCGCCCCGGCCGGCGGCACCGTCGTGGTGACGGGCAAGCTTGAGGGCGCGACCGCTACCCTTGCGCTGACCATACCCGACGGAAAGACGCTGGTGTGGGATGCGGAATATACCGGAAACGTGAATGGCAGTTTGATTAGCGCAGACGGTCAAGGCAGCATGGTCATCGGCAGTGACGCGGCTATAAAGAACACCAGTACCTACGGTGGCAGTAGGGCGATTTATACGGCCTCCGCGCATCTCACCGTAAACGGCGGCACGCTTGAAGGAGTCTACGCAATTTATTTGGAAGGCTCTGCCAGCCTTGCCGTTTTAGGCGGCGAGTTTACGGGGGTCATCCGTGCGTACGCCACCTCCATCGTCTATGTGAAAGACGGCTCGGGAATTACAGCCGGGAACATCGAAGGAGGTATTACGGCGGCGGGCTACTACGTGGGCGAGGAAAACGCGGCGAAGTTTGCCACAAGCGGCGACGCCACCTTCAACTCCGGCGCCAACCTCTTCCGCTTGGACGGCTCGCCGGACTTCGGCAGCTACACCTACAGCGCGACACCCTACGCCGGCACAGTCACCGCGACACTCCCGGCGGGGCTGGCGGTAGACACAATCACGGTAAGCGGGCTTGCCGCCAACCAATACACCATTGACGGTAACACCGTGAGCTTCGCGGGGACGTATCACGTGCAAGATGTCACCATGACCGTAACCGGAACGCTTGCGGGCGGGAAAATCCCGGTGAGCTTCACCACGGCGGCGTTTAGCATAAACGTGAGCTGTGCGCATGAGTACGCGAACTACACCTCAAACAACGACGCCACTTGCACCGTGGATGGCACCGAAACGGGAGCTTGCACCTTCTGTAACGCACCCAACACGAAGACGGAAGAAGACTCGGCACTGGGGCACGAATACGAAAACTACCTCTCCAACGGCGACGCAACCTGCACAGTAGACGGAACCGAAACGTCAGATTGCGTCCGCGATTGCGGCTCAACCGACACAAGAACCGCAGTAGGCTCGGCACTGGGGCATAGCTTCGAACCGTGGAGGGTTACTACAGAGGCGACCTGCTACGCAGACGGCGAGGAAGAACGCACCTGCATACGCGACGATTGCGACGAGATTGAGAATACCGAAACGCGGGATATTACAACACGTCCCAACCACACCGCCCCCGAAGACTGGACGAGCGGCGACCCCGCGGATTGCGTAACAGCCAGCACAAGGATTAAGGTCTGCACCGTCGCAGCTTGCGAAGCTACGGTTGAGAGCGAAGATCAACCGGCGCTGGGGCACGACTTCCCCGAAACGTGGACGGTTGTGACAGAGGCAACAGCCACCACCACCGGACTTGAAGAGCGAATCTGCGAACGCGATTGCGGCTTAGAAGGGCATAGGGTCACGCGCATCATCCCCGTAATCGACGACGACCCCGGCCCCTTCCCCATCGGAGGCGGCGGAACGACGACCACACCCGACCCCGATCCGACCGACACCATCCCCGGCAGCGCCGTAGGCACAGACGAAACGACCGACATCACGGTCACAGTAGACAGCGACACCGGCGCGGTCACGATAGACCTTGACGAGGAAACCACGGAAGCGCTGGTGGAAAAAGCAATCAACGCTGCAGGGGACGCCGTCCCCGGCGTCCCGGCTCCGATTCCCACCGTCACGTTAGACCTCTCGTCGGTAGAGGGCGCGACATCGGCCGTGCTGAACGTGGAAGCCGCGCAGATGTTCTCTGAAGCGGAAGTGGCGGTGACGGTGGTACTCCCCGACGCGGAAATCACCCTCGCGCCTGAAGCGCTGGCTGCGCTCGCCGAAACAACCGATATGGGCGCAACGCCCATCACGGTAGAGGCGGCGGTCGTCCCGATGAGTGAGCTGCGCGGACTGCAAGCGGCTCAAGTCAAGGGCTATGAGACGGTGATCAGTCTTGACGTGTTCGTGGGCGATACGAAGGTGGACGTCCCGCTGACGGTCAGCCTACCGTATAACCTCAAAGCCAACGAGAACCCGGCGGCTGTGCGCGTGTGGTATATGGACGGCAACGGGAAGCTGACCGATTTGAACGGCGTGTTCGACGCGGCGACGGGGATGATAACCTTCACCATCGCGCACCAAAGCTACTTTGTGGTGGGTTACGACGCGGTGGCGGTGTGGGAGAACATCTTCACCGATTTAGACCCGGATGAATGGTACTACTACGCGATAGCCTTTATGAACCACTACGGCCTGTACAACGGCTACGGCAACGGGCTTGTCGGCGCGGAGGACATCCTTTCCCGCTCCCAGTTCGCCACGCTGCTCTGGGCGCTGGAGGGCAAACCCCTGCCGAACGGGTCGGCGTCCTTTGACGACGTCGCCGAGGACGCGTGGTACTACGACGCGGTGACATGGGCGGCGGAGAACGGCGTCGTGTCAGGATACGGCAACGGCAAGTTCGGCCCGGACGACGCGATTACCCGTGAGCAGGCGGTGCAGATGCTGTATAACTACGCGGTGAACTTCAAGGGGCTCAACATCCCGCAGAACCAAGAGCTGCCCGCGTTTGAAGACTTAGACCAAATCGACGTATGGGCGGAGAGTGCGGCGAAGACATTGGCTGAGGCAGGTGTGCTGAACGGCTTACCCGAGGGCGAGCGGTTCAAGCCGGGCGACGTTACCAACCGCGCGGAAGCGGCGCAGATGTTTATGAACTTCGTAAGGTTTGTGGCGGAGAACTGGTAGAATAAAAAATATGGCTCTACTCCCGTTTTCGTTGTTTAGGTATTTTTAGAACGGCTTGGGAACTGCCAGTTCGAGTTTGCCTGCAACAAGGTAAATCATAGCCGAATAACCCTCAAAGGTATGAACGATTTTGGGAGTAGAGCCAAAAATTCTTGTATTCCATTGGCATTTGTGTTAAACTATTTATCATATTAATGGGCGTTGGGATGGCAAACCTGCCAGTGACTGGAAATGACAAACATACGGAGGAATTTGAAAATGAGACACTTGAAGAAAACAATATCCCTTGTGCTAATCCTGTGTATGGCAGCTACGTACTTACCCGCAACATTCGCCATAAGCGAAGCAATGAATGACCTTGTCATTCCTCCGGCGTCACCATTTTCCGACGTGCCTGAAGGTATGTGGTATACTCCTGTCATACGATATATGTCAACCCTAGGAATTGTAAGCGGTGTTGGCGGAGGGCAGTTTAGTCCTGATGGAACAACAACACGCGCACAGTTGCTCACAGTAATTTGCAATACGTTTGGAATTGAGCCAATTGAAGGCGGTGACAACTTCATTGATGCTTACGATTCAGACGGGCAAGAAAGATGGTATACCCCTTATTTGGCAGCAGGAAAGCAGCATGGTGTAGTGGCGGGTGTTGGGGACAACAGATACGCACCTGAAGCGGCGGTTACATATCAAGAAATGTATACCATGCTTCACAATGCCTTGATTGTCCTCGATATGCTCCCTGAAGGACGAGATGGAAAAAATTTCGACAGCTTTTCGGACACAGAAGATATTGCGACATGGGCACGTGAGCAAACCAAGGATTTGGTTGAAAGAGGCGTTGTGGCTGATTCAGGAAATCGCATAAACCCCACAACACAAGCTCAACGTGCGCAGATGACGCTTCTGTTGATGAATACATATCTTCGTCTCTTCCCCTCTGTGGACAACGATAACGACGAGCTAAGCGATTATGAAGAACTTTTCATATATAAAACAGACCCATTTAACCCTGACACCGATGGTGACGATGCCTTGGATGGTTGGGAAGTTTATTACGGCTTTGATCCGTTGGTATATAATGCCAGCTTTAGCGCGACGCTTTCTGCGGGTGTACCAAGTGAACACAGCCCTGTGACTGCTTCGGTTACCGTGACGTTGGGCGGCGACCAACTGGAATCGCTGGACATCACTCCTGTTAGTGTGGTAGACAATCATTTCCTTTCACCCATGATTCCAGGGTATTTGGGTACAGCATATGATTTTACCGTGGAGGGTTCATTTGATTCCGCTGAAATGACCTTCCACTACGATACATCATTGGGGCAGTTAGGCGCGAATTTCACGCCGAGGATTTATTATTATAATGAAGATACAGGCGACTTGGAAGAACTTCCGAACCAGAGAGTCGAAAACGGTAGGGTTACTGCTATAGTACGGCATTTTTCCCAGTATATATTATTGAACGGGTACGAATTTGACTTGGTTTGGCAGGTTGATATAAGACCGCCACAAACTGATCCTAACGAACCGGATGTGCCTATAGACCTGATGTTTGTTATTGATGAATCTAACAGTATGGAAAACAACAAATATAGCACTAATAATGATCCAAACCGCATTCGTGTTTCCGCCGCGAAGAAATTCACTGAGGCACTGAGACCCTATGATAGAGCTGGTGTTGTTGGGTTCACATCTGATGCGATAACATATCTTCCATTGGAACATGACATGGACGTCGTCAGAACTCATATCGACTTGATTCGTGGTAATAGAGGTGGTACACAAATACACACCGGCATTAAAAAAGCCTTGGACGAATTGGAATCAAATAGCTGGGTTGGCAGGCGTAAAATGATTATTGTCCTTACAGATGGGGTTGATGACCCATCTGTATCTGCAACTGTGTATGACAATTTGATTGATAGAGCAAACAGCCCTTATACGGACGTTACCATCTACACAATCGGTCTTGGGCGCGATCTTGATGAAGTTCTCCTTCGTTCAATCGCAAACCGAACAGGTGGCAGGTATTTCTATGCTGAAACAGCCGACAGTGTTTACCAAGGTTTTGATGTTATTCGGAGTGATACTATTGATTATACTTTCGACAGCAATGGTGATGGTATTAGTGATTACTACTCTAGGCTGATTTTTGAGGGCAAGTTGCGGCTCCAAAACGGCTCGGCGCAGTTTGTAGGGATTGACTTCACCAATCTTCCTGCTGATGCTGATGGAGATGGGATAAGAAATGGAGATGAATTCATAGTTGTAGAACAAGGTGACAGGGTCTTCCTATATATGAAGTCAAACCCGTTGTTGAAAGACAGTGACTTTGATGGGATACCCGATAATTTCGACCCCGAACCAATGAGACCAAACTTCTACAACGAACGGGATATTTTGTCCTTGACGGATGGTACATATCAGTATCAGAGAGCAGCTAGGGAATATGACATAGGGAATGCTTTCTGGGATGCAGTAGTTTCTGCTTTTAGTTTTTCGGATTTGCAAAAAGAGTATACGACACAAATGTCGGAGTTCTTCATAAATACAGCAACTGCTGAGACTGTAGATGATCTTACGTTGAACAATTTTAAGCGGTTTGCAATTGCCGATTTATGGAACTCGATTGGCACGGCAGTAGGCATTACTGAAGATATAATAACAGGCGTTGTAGATGTTGCAGACTCCTTTGCCTTTGTCGATGCGACACTCACAGAGACAGGAATAACAATTATTGAGCATATGAGTTATGTAGAAATGATTGTGGAGTCAAATACCATTATCGCGTATCAGGAATGGTTTATGTGGCGTGTAACCGATGTCCGAATGACGTCTCTTGAAATTGAGGTGACTGAAGTCGATACGTCGTTTTTAGGTGGTATTGGTAAAGCCCTTAAGGTTGCAAAACTTGTAATTGACAGTGCAAATCTTGTGGGGGATATTTACGGACACTTCCAAACGGTCAATAAAATCGCCGAATTAAACTCCTCAAATGAAATGTTCAAACAGAACATCGACATCGTCAATGCTCTATGTAATAGCGGTAGAGGGTTTACACGTAGCGCAGCACAATTCGTGAGAGGCATTATGATTGATTCGTACACTGAAGCGTATAGACAGCTAGGTATAACAATTGGAATCCAATTTACTAATGTTACGCTGGGATTAATGGGCGTATTTGCTGCGAACCCATATGTGCTTGCAGCTAAAATAACCTTCGACCTTTGCAATGCTATTTTCGGATGGAGCAGGAACGCAGAAATTCGTGCGCGCGTTCTTTGTCAAAGCGATATTGCTGGTGTAGTCATTGTATTTGTAAGGCGATACTATGCCACAGACGATCAAGCTAATCTGAGAAGATGCCTGATAAACTTAGTATCCTCACACATCCAAGGCGAAACCCAGTATCTTAGATTGAATAACAACGACGCTACAGCACAGTCAAACATTACAACCGTCAAGGCAACCGCAAACCGCATGAATCTTTTCACACCGTAGATTATCACAAAGACCGCAGCCAGACTTGTTGTGACTGCGGTCTTCTACTGAATTAAGTAGGAGGGGGTTTATGCGCAATTTAATTGCAAACCTTGGAAGCCGGAAATTTATTTGGATTTCCATTGCCGCTGTTGTCGTTTTAGGTATAGCGCTTGCATCCTTTCTAATGCGCGACAATACTGCCGCAAGGTTCAACGAGGTCAAACCAACCATCGAAAAAGCTATCGTTGTATTTACCAACAGCGACACTACCATATCTCGCGGAGAACTACAGACAGGTTCTCTCCCCCCGTTTATGGAAAACGGCATTAAGTTTGTCTCAATAAATGAGATTTCAAGCATCTTGGGAGCAGACTTCCATATGGATGAAGTTAGCAGGATTGTTTCCATCGAACTGAACAGTCACAGGGTGCAATTTATGCTTGGCTTTAATCTTATCATAGTGAACGACTCCCCTGTCGTCATACGCTCAAAGCCAATAGAGCGAGATGGGCATATTTTCATGCCCGCTAATCTGCTTTCGGAACTCTTTAATGTCCCAGTATTCAGGGACTATTGTCAAGGAATTACCGTTGTAGGCGCATTAAAACCTTTAAGTGAAGAAGAATTTTTAGTTTTGAAAGGATATGCAGGATTACAAGTAAACAAACCCCAAACTGTCGCAGAACTTGACGAGCTTGATATTAAAGACATCTATCCATTTGCAAGAGATGAAAGGTTGTTTGTGTCTGACGATGCAGGGCAGTTGTTCAAATGGTTTTTACTTGATGATTTTACATTGATTAAAGAGACACAATCTACGGACAGCAGTTTTTTGCCCAATACAGTATTCATCCAAGGAGAAGGGTCAGACAAGGAATATCTATTTATAGCGGATTCATCTGACCGATATTCGTTAACTCCAGAGGCTAAGACTATAAGCAATTTAGAGTATGCGACCATGAGATATGTCGAGATGAAAATGGCGCATGATGTTTTTGGGCTTTCGGAGATTCAAGAGGTAGCAAACATGATGAAACTTTATTCATCTTTCATAACCGGAAGAACAACGGCTCCTTTGACGGAAGAGTATGTGCATAGATACGGTCACTCGTCAGAAGAAATCCTCGATATTAAAAGAAGGATGTCGACATATTACCCTGAACTCTCAATTCCGTTAACTGCGGATTTTGATTACTACTTACTCGAAGCCATTTTCCGAATACAGCATGAGCAAAACTTAGAGTTAACGGGAAAGATTGATAACGCAACCTATGATTACATCAAAAATATAACGGACAGACGTATCGCTATCGACGGAGATATCACACATCAAAAATGGATGGATTTATGCAGCAAAGCCCGAAGCGGGGATATCTTAGTATTCAAAAACAACTCAACCGGCTGGAAATATGGCTATTTCTCTCACGCCGCGCTGATTTTGAATGTTTCTACAAGCGAGGGGGCAATACACGTTATTCAAGCGCGTAGTTTTGAGCATGGAGTAGGTGCTGATTTGCCTATTGATAGAATAACTTACGACAAATTCTATAGCGATTCCTACTGGAGGAATTCTGACACCATGTTGTTATTGTCAGCAAAGGATATGACGGAAGATGTCGGCATCAGGATAGCCGAAAAAGCATATGCGCATTTCAAAGAATATGAGTTCGGCTTTGGAGGCTTCTTTGGCGCAAAAGAAACTACTTGTGTCGAAATCATTAGAGATTCTTTGCGATTTGGAGACATTGATTTAATCAGCGACCTTGAATACCTGCTTAGGCTTAAAGATGCGTTGGACGGCGCAGCTAAAAGCCTTATACTTTTGCCAGACGACATCATACTATCAGACAATATTGTGATTGTCGATTACTGGGAAAAGTAAGTGCTTTCCAGTTAATTAACGAGGTGTCTAAATGGCGGTCATATACGAACCTAAAGGCAAAGCCCGGGAGCACAGCCGTGGGTGCTCTTTACCTATCCTGCACCCACGGCTACCGCTATTGCTATACGTCTCACGCGCTACAACGGCGTGGGGTGGAATGAAAGCATTTTTTTCTGCTCCGTGACAAACGTGGAAATATGCCTTTGCCCAAAACCCTAACCCGTCTATCAACGCAAGAAATAGGGGATACTTTCCAAAAGGCAGGTGTTTCCATGAACGTAACCAGAACAATCAACGGCAAGCCGGTTAATGATGAAGCTATGGGTGGCTATATCATTGCCAATCCACAAATAATCAGCCTTCTGCATCAGGCCGGTCGCCGAATGACTGACACAAAAGCAGAGGGTGAGAGCCGATAGGCGTTCGCCCTCTTTCGCTTTCAAACTATTTCTGCAGCATACGTTGAAAGTCTTAAAAAATATCTGCTATCTGACGTTATTCAAAGGAGGAACGCTCCGTGTCTAAGAAAGCAGCCGCGAAGCCGCAGCACGGCAAAGCCGCATTGTATATCCGCGTTTCGACCGATGCCCAGCGTGAGGAGGGCTATTCTATTGACGCGCAAAAGCAGATGCTGGAGGCGCATTGCACCTCACGGGGGATTAAGGATTATGACTTCTATATCGACGGCGGCTACACCGGAAGCAATATCCAACGCCCGGAGCTTCAGCGGCTGTTAAACGACGCGAAAACCGGCGCGATTGACAGCGTGATTGTATACAGGCTCGACCGCCTAAGCCGCAGTCAAAAGGATACGCTTTACATTATTGAGGACGTTCTCAATCCGCATAATGTTGACTTTACTTCAATAAACGAGCATATGGATACCTCAACCCCAATGGGGCGGTTAATGCTGGGGATACTCTCCGCCTTTGCTCAGCTTGAACGTGAGAACATCCGCGAACGCACCCGTATGGGCATGACCGAGCGGGTTAAAAGCGGGCTGTGGATGGGCGGCGGACGAATCCCTTTCGGCTATGACTATGACAAGGAGTCGGGGATTCTTGTGCCAAACCAAGACGCGGAAACGGTGCGAAACATATACGCCCTCTACATCAAGGGTTACTCCCTCAATCGAATTGCTCGGATGGTGGGGCTTAAATATGAAAAACTTGCCTATCAAATCTTAACCCGTAAATCCAACGCTGGGTTTATCACATATAACGGTGAAGAATATCTCGGACAGCATGAGCCGATTATTTCGCTTGAAACATATGAGGATGCGATGGAGTGTATGCGGCGACGTTCGGCAAAAAAACTCTCCACCTCCGAATATCTGCTTACAGGTCTGCTCTATTGCGGCAAATGCGGCGGGAGGATGCGCTATCAAAAATGGGGAAAAACCGGATGCAAAATTGTTTGCTACTCACGTGACAAAAGCAAGCCTAACCTCATCCGCGATCCCGACTGTGATAACAAGGGCAGTTGGGCGGACGAGGTAGAGGATGCTGTTGTGAATGATATGGTGCGTTTTTGTGTGGCGAAACAAGAGGAAGGATTCAAGGCTCCGGCTCAAAGCGTATTGGACATCCTAAACGAACAGCAAGCCGCCCTCTCGGCTAAAATCAAACGTCTCTACACTTTGTATGGAACGTCGCCCGACCCGTTGCTGTTAGAAACTATTGGAGAGCATCAGAAGGAACTGCTGGGAATTATGAAACAGATTACGATGGAAACAGAGCGCGGCGTAATCAGCAAGCAATCGGCAAAACTGTATAAGAAAATCAGCACCATTTCAGATGCGTGGGACGCGTTGACGCACAGCGAAAAGCAAACGCTGGCACGAACACTGATTAACCGTGTTACACTTACCGGGGAAGGCTTGGAGATTGACTACTCGCTATAATGGTGCTATACTGATGCAGGGGGGATTATATGCGCCTGTATCATGGGAGCAACCTTGTCGTAGCGGAACCCCGATTGGTTGAACAGACTCGCGGTTTGGACTTTGGCGCGGGCTTTTACTTGACGACCAACCAAACGCAGGCGGAAAGATTTTCCGAAATTGTTGTCACCCGCAGAAAGAGCGGCGTTGCAACCGTCAGCGTATATGAGTTTGACTTAGCGGCGGCAGAAAAAGACCTCGCTATCCGCAGATTTGCCTCAGCCGATGGTGAATGGCTGCGCTTTGTATCGGAGAACAGGCTGCTTACGTACTGCGGAGAAGAGTATGACATGGTAATCGGCGCGGTTGCGAACGATGATGTAATGCCGACCGTGCAAGCGTATCTGAGCGGCTTGTTCGACGTTGAAGCTACCCTTCTCGCGCTGAAAACAAGAAAGCTGGTTGACCAAATATGCCTGAAAAGCGAAGAGGCACTCTCGTTGCTGAGATTTATCAAGTCGGAGGTGTTGCAATGACAACGCAAGAAAACGTAGGTGCAGTCATCGCGTTCATAACCCCCGGCATATTAAGACTGCTGATGGAAAACCGCAACCTGACACTGGAAGACGCTTCGGATACCCTTTACAATTCACAGATATATCGGGCGTTGGAGGATGAGAAGACTAAGCTCTGGCGGCTTGGCTACCCTCTGCTGTATGATTTATTAGAGGAAGAACTACTCACAGGCAAAATCACGTACCCGGAGGAACAGATATGAAAAAGCCAAAGGGTGAGGTGTGGTTCTTAGCGTCTTGCGTCGAACTGTATAAGAACCAAAAAGGCATGAGCGGGCAGGATGCGTATAACCACCTGCGCAAAACCGGGGCTGTGGATTTCATCACCGATTGCTGGGACGGACTGCACACGACAAGTCCGCCGTATATCATCGGCAGCATTGACGAGTACATCCAAAACCACGCGAATGTTCAGTAACAGCAGTGTTCTCCCCAATGGACATTCATCCCGATGATTATCGGCGAAATACGCCGTTATCTGCGGGACAACAGCGCCATCCGGGTGTCGCGGTCGGTGCGGGATACGGCGTATAAGGTGCTGCAGGCGCGGGAGAAGATGACGGCGCAAAGCCAGAAGGAGCCGTCCACCGACGAGATTGCCAAGCACTTGGACTTGCCGCGCGAGGATGTGGTCATGGCGCTGGAGGCCATCATGGACCCGGTCAGCCTGTTCGAGCCGGTCTACTCCGACGGCGGCGACGCCATCTGTGTGATGGATCAAGTCTCCGACACAAAAAACACCGACGAGGTATGGCTGGAGCGCATCTCCCTCAAGGAGGCCATCAGCCACCTGAGCGACCGTGAAAAGCATATCCTCTCCCTGCGCTTCTTTGAAGGCAAAACGCAAATGGAGGTGGCAAGCGAGATAGGTATTTCACTTAGCGAAAAGACATACATATTCCCTCGGTGCTTGGACGCGTATAAGGGCCTCTGCGAGGCGGTGTTTGAGGTCGGGGCGCGGGTCTCGCTGTAAGACGGCCTTGATGCGGTCGCTGTTTATTCCGGCGGTTCTCCGGGCGGGGAGACTGCCGGATTCTTCCGTATGTTGCGGTCGATGAAGTATATGCCGTGGCCAAGCAGGAGGAAGAACACCATAATCCCGCCGATGTACACAAAGACAGCCATACCGAGCTTGTCAAAGTCAAGGAAGAAATACGGGAACCGGATGGGGACAATGTCTATATGGCTGGAAAACGGGCCGCTGAGGACGCCTTCATAGCGGTAGACATACCCCGCCAGCCCCGCGGCGCTTGTGAAAACCACATACAGCAGCGGGAATAAGCAGACATAGTACACGTCGCGGTACTTCAAGCGCCCCGCCGGAGCGAAGAGGATGTAGTCGAACAGGCACAACAGCGGCGTCACGGCGTGAACCGCCAGATTTTCAAAGGACAACAGATACTCCGAGGTTATCCCCTGCGGCACCAGCAGCGCCCAGAAAACCACAAACGTCAGAAACACGTTGACCGCGCAGACCATCCCAAGCCGGGGCCGCCACCCGGCGTTTCCGTATGCCCCTTCACGAAGGCTCCCCGCCGTTTTTACGGCGAGATAGGCGAACAGGGTGACGGCCAGAAGATTGCTTTGGATGGTGTAGTACATAAAAGTCCTAAAGCTGACCGTCCCGCTGAAAACGCCAATCTGCTTCAACAGCCCGGCCACGGCGAACAAACACGCGCCCGCCCGGTACGCGAGGGCAAAACGCCTATTCTGAATCATACCGTTTCTCCCCGTTTCGGCGGCCATGCCCCCGCCGTACCGTCCATTTGCATCATCCTAGCGTCCCATTAGCCCAGCTCCCACACGGACAGGACATAGCTGCCTTGGCCGCCGGCGTAGAAAGCGGCGTGGAGGAAATAGAGTCTGTCCGCTTCGAGATAGACGGTGATATGCGCGTTTATGCCGTCGCCGCTGTCGTCGTCCGAGGCGATGACGTTCCAGTCTTGGTCATACAGGGTCAGAAGAGGGTCGCCGGTTTGGCCGTAGGTGAGGAAATTCCAATACCCGGAACGGTCGGGGACGAATTCATAGTACGCCTCATGCTCAATCCAGATATCGCCGCCGCCGGACGGGATGCTCCATTGGTCGCCGTTGTGGTGATTCGTGTTGGCCAAGACGCTCAAACGATAGCTGCCGGTGCCGCTGCCGTAAAATTTGGCGCGGATGAGATAGGTTTCGGTCTCGTCAAGGTAGACGGATAGGTAGGCGTTCATGCCGTCGCCGCCGTCGTCGTCTTGGGCAATCATGCGCCCGTATGAATCAAAAATCTCCAGCATGGGGTCGCTTCCGCCGTTGTCGTAGGTGAAAATATCCCACGTGCCGGAATGGCCGGGAGAGAACTCAAAATCGGTCGTGTCGCTCACCAAGACGTCGCCGCCGTCGCGGGAAAGCAAGGCGGCGGTGGGGGCAAGCTCGGCGACCAAGAGATAGCTCCCGGCGTCGCCGCTGTAGAATTTCGCGTGGATGGTAATGGCTTCTCCCGCTTCGAGACGGATGGAAATGCGCGCGTTGACGCCTTCCCCCCCGTCGTCGTCCGACGCGATGACCCCGGAACCGTCGTGCAGCTCCAAGAAGGGGTCGCCGGCATCGTTGTCGGTCGTGTAGATAAGCCACACGCCCGTTTGATCCGGGATGAAGTCAACCAAGGTCGTCCCGTCGATCCGAATCTCGCCTGCGCCGCGCCAGCTCGCCGTGTGCGGGCCGACGGGCGGCGGCGAAGGCTCGGGGGAGAACTCGGACGGAGCCGGAGGAGGCTGGGATGCAGGCACGGACGGGAAAGGGGACGGGTGGTCGTCGCCGGACACATACGTCCCGGACTCGCCGCCGAAGGAAATGACGCCGAAATACCACAGCGCGGCAAACGCGACGGCCATCACGGCCGCCACCGCGAGCGGGATGATGACGAGTTTGGCGTCAAAGCCCTTTTTCATGGCGGGCCGCTGAACCGCCGCCGGCTCCGGGTACACAGAAGGGAACGGCTCCGGGTATGCCGGGGGTTGCGGCTCCGGGTATACAAAGGGCGGCGGCTCCGGGGTTTCGGGCGGATACATTGGCGGCGGAGCGGAGGGCGCTTCCTCCCTCGGCGTGCCGCATTCCGCGCAGAATCTGGCGCCTTCGTCGAACATAGTCCCACAGTTGGAGCAAAACATACCGTCACCTCTTTTTGAGAATAAAAGTTTGAGCTGGATTACAGAATACGCCATTTTCCGGCATAAGTCAAGCGGCAAGCATATTTTTTCACAAAACAACGCTTCTCGCCGAAAATACCCCGGCGTGGATGTACCTCCACACGCCCGAAGACTATGCGCGGGAGGGGATAACGGCTGAAATGGTGACGGAAAAGCTGGCGTTATACAGCGACTTCCATCTGACCGCCGAAGCGGCGGAAGCGTTTGAGGAAAAGCTGTCGGCGTTTACGGGATAGCGCGTGGTTTTGGGCGCGGCGCTGCGTTTGCGTGAGCATACCGCTTGCATAAATATTTCCCTTTGACAACCCGTCTCCTTGAAGGTATGATAGAGGGGATAGCGCGATAGGAGAGGGGACAAGCCAATGGCGGAGGATTTCAGCGCGGCGCGGGGGTATTTGTCAAGGATTGCGGATAACATCGAGAGGGTCATTGTCGGCAAACGCGGGGCGGTGGAGCTTTCGCTGTTCGCGTTGCTTTGCGGCGGCCATATTCTGGTGGAGGACGTACCCGGCGTGGGCAAGACGTCCTTGGCGTCGGCGCTGTCGCGCAGCGTGAGCTGTTCGTTTCGCCGCGTCCAGTTTACGCCGGACATCATGCCGAGCGATATCACCGGCTTCTCTCTGTATAATCAGAAAACCGGGGACTTTGAGTACCGTCAGGGCCTGATTTTTTCCTCCCTCATCCTCGCCGACGAAATCAACCGCGCCAGCCCCAAGACGCAGGCCAGCCTGCTGGAGGCGATGGAGGAAAACCAAGTCACCGTTGACGGCGTTACATATCCGATGGCGTCGCCCTTTATGGTTATGGCGACGCAAAACCCCGCCGACTTTGTGGGGACATATCCGCTGCCCGAGGCGCAGATGGATCGCTTTCTCATGCGTATCTCCATAGGCTATCCACGGCCGGAGGACGAGCGCAGCATCCTGCGCCGCTTCAAGGAGACGGAGCCGGAAGTCAAGCCGGTGGCCAAGGCGGAGGAAATCATCGCCCTGCAGAAGGCGGTGCGGAAAATCCATGTGGACGACAGCCTGTACGACTATTTCGTGCAAATCGCCAACGCGACGCGCTCGCACCCCGACGTCGCGCTGGGCGTCTCCCCGCGCGGGACGATGGCGCTCTTCCATACGGCGCAGGCGCGCGCGCTTTACCACGGGCGCGGCTATGTCACGCCGGACGACGTCAAGCCCCTCGCCGAGCCGGTGCTGGCGCACCGCATGGTCGTCAAGCCGGAAAGCAAACTGCGCCGCGTCACCGCGGCGTGGGTGCTGGAAGACCTTTTGAGGCGCGTCCCGGTTCCGATGGGGCGGCAGCAATGAAAAAACTGCGTTCCGCGCGTTTGTGGTACGCCGTCTCGCTTTTTATCTCGCTGATGGCCGCGTCGCTGCTCGGCGGGGAGGTTGCGTATCATATGGTTGCGGCGCTGATTGCTCTGGCGGGGGCGGCGGCGCTGGCCGCGCTGCTGTCCAAGAGGCGAATCGCCGTCCGCCACGCCCTTGACGGCGACGTCTGCGTCAGGGGCGGCGAAGCGCGCTACGCCTTGCAAATCCGCAATAAAGGGCTGTTTCCGCTGACATGGGCGGAGGTGAGGCTCTCGTCCACACGCGGCGTTACGGGAAACGGGGCGTCCTTTGAAACCGCGCTGGCGCCGTACGGCAGCGCAAACCATATCGCGAAGTTCAGCCCGCCGCACAGGGGGCTGTATGTCATGCTGGTGGAGAGCGTCCGCGTCTCCGACCCCTTCCGCCTGACCAAGCTCAGCGCCCGCAAGCCCCACCCGCTGACGCTGAAGGTCATGCCCAAGCTGCTTCCCATTTCTGAGGTGTGGAAGCGGCGCTTGGATCCGCAGGGGCAGGGCGGGCTGTTCACCCAGAGCAGCGACGAGCCGGCCGTTGACAGCCGGACATACCGTTACGGCGATTCGCCGCGCCGTATCCACTGGAATCTGACAGCCCGCCGCCGAGAGCTGATGGTGCGCCAATACGAAAGCCTTGAAAACCGCCGCTTGCTGGTCGTCCTCGATTTATCCCCCTTCGAGGCGGACGACGTCAAGTCCTGCGAGGACGCTTTGATTGAGTCCTGCCTGTCCGTCGTCCGCTACGCGCTGGAGCGGCGGATTGAAACAACGCTGGTCTACGCCGAGGGCAGCCGGATACGCGGCTGTACCGGACGCGATATGCGTATGTTCGGAGAGCTTCACCATGCCATGAGCGTCGTGGAATTCGCGTCCGCCGTGCCGCCGGAGGGCTTGCTGAACGGGGCGGAACGGGCGCAAATGCTGTATCTGTTCTGCGCGCGGCCGCCCAGCGGGGATTTGCTGGCGGCGTTTCCGCAGGATATTCCCATTGAGCTGGCCCTTGTGCGGACATTCGGCGGCGTCCGCCGGACGCCGGTTGAGTCGGCCGGCTTGGTGCGGGTCACGGAGCTTATGCCATGAGGAAGGTTTTGACATGGGATTTGCCGCTGTCGGTGCTGGCCGCGTTCACGCTGACCTACGGCGCGACGTTTCTCTTCATCATCCCGTTTGACGCGCCGGGCGTCTTCCTCGCGGTCATAGGTTGCTGCCTGTTCTTCGCCTTGGCGGCGGCGTACGCGAGGTATGTGGTGCGCGCCCTGCCGTTTTTGCTGATTCTGGCGCCGGTTTTCTGGCTCTACGACTGGCATGAGCCGATGCTGGAACTGCTGAACGATTATATCAAATGGATTTGGAACGCCGGCGACAATCCCGGCTTTGAGCGTCTCAGCTCAATGCTGATTGCCCTTGCCATATCCGCGCCGGTCTTCATCCTCATCCGCTGCCGTTCCCCGGCGCCGGTACTGCTTCTGGTGGGCGGCACGCTCTTTTACGGGATAGAGATGGGCGCGGGTTCTTATCCGCGGTGGCTTGTTTGGGGCTTTATGTTCTCCGTCCTGCTCCAAATGGCGCATACGGCGGAACCCCCGCTTCAATGGGACGAGGAAGAGGAGGCGGCGGAAAAACGGGCGCGCCGCGCTTTGCCGCCGCTGCTCGGCATGAGGCTTCTGGCGGCGCTGCCGGCCTGCCTGATTGCGGTGCTTGCCGCGGGAATCTTGGTCACGCCGGACGCCGACCCGTTCCGCTTTTTCCGTGAGATGAACATCACCGGCTTTATCGGCGGCTCGGGCGGGCCCGGATCCGGCGGACGGCTGCTTGCCACGCAGATTACCAATGTGGGCCGGGATTTGGGCGGGCCTTTCCGCCCGGCCGGACAACTGATGCTGACCCTGCGGAGCGAGGCGTATACCGTGGAGGGGCCGTATCTGCGCGGCGGCGTCGGTGTGGAGTATGACGGGCGGCGCTGGGTCGGCGACGGCTTCGAGGGGCTGGACTTAGAGACGGGCGCTTTGACGGAGATACCCGCCGTCGTTCAGACATACGGCATCACCTACGAGACGCTGCGCGGCACACGGCTGTATCTGCCTTACGGCACGGCGCTCCTGTCCGGCGGCAGGCCGGAGGAGGCCCTGCCCGGCAGCCCAGTGTGGTTTACCGGAGACGTCCTGCGCCTGCGGGACGACCCCGGCGCCGGCCTGTCCTATACGGCGATGGCCGCCGACAAGGGGGACGCGCCGCCGCTCTACCGTTCGTGGGATACGAACCTCCCGGAGGACGCGCCGGAGGATTTCCGCCGTCTGCCGTCCGATTTGCCCGCCCGCGTCATCACGCTGGCGCGGAGCCTTGCCGTCTACGGCGACGGCTACTACAACGCGCTGTCTATCGAACGCTATCTGCTGGAGGGCTTCGCCTATAACGCGGATATGCCGTCCGCGCCCGCGAACAGGGACTTTGTTGAATATTTCCTCTTTGAGGCGCGGGAGGGCTACTGCACCTATTTCGCCACGGCGATGGCGGTGCTGTGCCGCGCCGCGGGGCTTCCGGCCCGGTATGCGGAGGGGTTTGCCCCAAGCGACGAGCAGGAAGGGCGCGACTTTCTGTATACCGACGAGCGCGCCCACGCGTGGGTGGAGGTCTGGCTTGAGGGACAGGGCTGGACGCGGTTTGAGCCGACGCCCGGCTACAACCGGATGGAGGAGGTCATCTTCCCCGAGCGGGTGCGGCCCGAAACGCCGTATCCCTCGCCGGACATGCCGTCCCCGCCGCCCTCGCCGCAGAATCCGTCCGTATTGCCGTCGCCAAGCCCGGACGGCGCGGGCGCGGGCGGGACGGGGAGAGGGTCTCAAGTCCCTTGGCTGAGCATCCTCCGTTACCTTCTGCCGCCGCTGACGCTGTACGGGGCGTGGCTGGTGATGCGGATACGCCGCAAGCGTTTTGACAGGATGCTGGCCGCCATCCCCTACAGCCAAAAGACGGTGAGGCGCATCTACAGGCGTCTGCTCTGGCTGGTGAGCCACGCCGAGGTGACGCCCAAGCCGGAGGAAACGCTGAACGAATTTGCCGACCGCGCCGACGAGGCGTGGCCCACCAAGCTCTATATCATGCGCCGCGTGGCCGACGTCTACGGCAAATCCTGCTACGCCGACGAACCGCTCACGCCGGAGGAAAGCGGTACGCTGCGGCATTACGTGGAGGTTTTGGAGCGCCGCGCGCATATACATCTGGGCGGCACTCGATATTGGCTCTACTCAAAAATTTTAAGCCTTCTGCCGGTGGAAAGGAAAACGAATGACGGATTTGACACATTTGAACAATGAACAGCGCGAGGCGGTGCTGACGACCGAGGGGCCTCTGCTGGTGCTGGCGGGCGCGGGGAGCGGGAAGACGCGCGTGCTGACCGAGCGCTGCGCGGAGATTATCCGCAACGGCACTCCCCCGTGGGCGGTGCTGGCGATTACCTTCACAAACAAAGCGGCCGGGGAGATTAAGGCCCGTCTGGTCAGCCTCTTGGGGGCGAAGGGCAGCGACGTGTGGGGGATGACCTTCCACGCGGCCTGCGTGCGCTTTCTGCGGCGCGATATCACCGCCTTGGGGTATAAGAGTGGGTTTACCATCTACGACGCGGACGACCAGAAGCGGGTGATGAAGGAGGTGCTGAAGGCCCTCAATTATGACGAAAAGCGCGTCAACCCGCAGGCGGTTCTGTCCATTATCGGCAGGGCGAAGGATAACGAGCTGGACGCCAAGGCCCTGTCGGAAAGCGCGCCGGACGATTTTTTCCAGAGAATCGCCGCGGAGTGCTACGGCGTATACCAAAAGCGGCTTTTTGAGGCGAACGCGCTGGACTTTGACGATATCCTCGCGCTGACGGTGCGCCTTTTCAGGGAGCGCCGGGACATTCTGGAGCATTACCAGCGCCGGTTTTCATATATATTAGTAGACGAATACCAAGACACCAACCGCTTGCAGTACCATATCGTCTCCATGCTGGCGGCGGGACACCGCAACCTCTGCGTCGTGGGCGACGACGACCAGTCCATCTACGGGTTCCGGGGCGCGACGATTGACAACATCCTCAGCTTCGAGCGGCAGTACCCGGAGGCAAGGGTCATCCGCCTTGAGCAGAATTACCGTTCGACGGGGAACATCCTGCGGGCGGCGAACAGCGTCATATCCAAAAACTACGGGCGGAAGGGGAAAACGCTGTGGACAGGGTCGGAACCGGGCGAGCCGGTGAAGCTGATTGCCGCGCTGAGCGAAAACGACGAGGCCCGGTTTATCTCCGAGACGGTGCTGAACGGGATTGCCGTCGGCTCAAATTTCCGGGATTTCTGCGTGCTTTACCGCATGAATGCGCAGTCGAGCCGGGTGGAGCAGCAGCTCAGGCTGAGCGGCATCCCCTATAAGGTCGTGGGCGGGACGCGGTTTTTTGACCGCGCTGAGATTAAGGACATGATGGCCTATTTGCAGATTATCCATAACCCGGACGACGATTTGCGCCTGATGCGCGTCATCAACGTGCCGGCGCGCGGCGTGGGCGGGAAGGGCGTCGCCGTGATACGCGCGCTGGCGGCGCGGGACGGCGTGAGCTGCTTCGGCGTCGTCGAAAAGGCGGAGACCTACCCGGAGCTGGCGCGTCTGGCGGCGGTGCTGGCGGCGTTCGCCAAAACGGTGCGGGCGTGGGGCTTGGCGGCGGAAACGCTGCCGCTGCCCATGCTGTACGACGATGTGCTGGAGCGCTCCGGCTATGCGCGGATGCTGACGGAGAAGGACGACGACGAGTCGCGCGGGCGGCTGGAGAACGTCAGGGAGCTGAAAACCAACATCGCGCAGTATCAGGAGGACGCCGAGGAACCGACGCTGGGCGGCTTTTTGGACGATACCGCGCTCTTTACCGATTTGGATAAGTTTGACGAGGGGGACAACGCCGTTACCCTGATGACCATGCACGCGTCCAAAGGGCTGGAATTCCCCGCCGTCTTCCTTGCCGGAATGGAGGAGGGCATCTTCCCCGGCGTCCGTTCATGGCATGACCCGGCGGCCGTGGAGGAGGAGCGCCGCCTGTGCTACGTCGCCGTCACAAGGGCGCGGGAGCGGCTGTTTGTCCTCCGCGCCGAGCAGAGGATGCTCTACGGCCAAACGTCGCATAACCTTCCCTCAAGATTTATAGAGGAGATGGGCGTTGCGCCGCAGGCCGCGCGGGAAGCCCCCGTCTTTGCGGAACGCCCCGGCTTCGGCAGTCCCGGCAGGGAAGGGGGCGTCCGTCCCGCCGCCCGTCCGTCTCCCCAGCCTGCCCCCCAGCTTTCCATCAGCAAGGGCGACGCCGTCGCGCATAAGCGTTTCGGCAAGGGCGTGGTGCTGGCGGTAACGCCGATGGGCGGCGACGCCATGTTGGAAATCGCCTTTGAGGAGGGCGGCACACGCAAGCTGATGCACAAATACGCGGCCGCCTTTTTGACGGCGGCGGAGTAGCGTTTGCCCGCCGCGCTTTGGTAAAATTGCACGACAAAGGAAACCGTTGCTAAAAAAATTCTTGACAAGATGGTCAAGATGGGATAGAATAGCGGCAACGCAGGGTCTTTGCCTTTTTATCAGACATAACCCGCGTTTGAAGCCCCCGCTACCACAATCGCTCTCGGCCTCCGGGCCGTGACGATATATTATTTTTTTGGAGGGAACTACATGAAAACCAAACGCCTACTTGCACTGCTCCTCGCGTCTCTCATGGCATTCGCCTTTGTCGCGGCCTGCGACAGCGGCGGCAGCGGTTCGGGCACCGACGAAGAAGTTGAACTGCGTGTGCTGAACTATTTCTCACTGGTCAACCCCGGCGCCCTTGAGGAAATCGAAAGGGTCTGGGACGCCTTTGAGAAGGCTCACCCGAACATCAAAATCGTCAGAGAAGACGAATTTGAAGAGCCCTTCCACAACGCCACCGAGGCCCACGCCGCGGCGGGCACGCTCCCGGACGTCCTTTATGTGTGGCCGTCGGGCCGCTCCACCACCCTTCACTCACAGCGCCAGCTCAAAGACTTGGGCCCCCTTGTCGCGCGCGACGGGCTTGCTCAGTATTACAGCCCCGAGGCGATGAACCCGGCCCTTCAGGGTGGCGGCTACCTCGCGATGATTCCCCGCGGCCTGACCGCGACCAACGCGTTCTATGTCAACTTGGAAGTGCTGAACGCCGTCGGGCTTGAGCCGGCCAAGACCTATTCCGAGCTGAAGGCTCAGGTGCCCATCCTCCGTGACGCGGGCTACGAAACCGTTCTGATGGCCAATGAATCCACATGGGTCATGCAGTCCTGCCTGTTCTCTCTGGTCGCCGGGCGCTTCATGGGCGAAGGCTGGGAGACGAAGATTCATTCGGGCGAAGCCAAGTTTACCGACCCCGATTTTGTCGCCGCCTTGGATTTCATCAAAACAATGTATGACGACGGCGTGCTGGATCAATCATCCCTCGTCCTCGACTACGGCGACAGCCCGGGCCTCTTTGCCACCAACAGAGCCGCCTACTACATCGACGGCGACTGGCGCGTGGGAGACTTCCTGACCGACGCCAACACCGGAGAGGCTTTGATTGACCCCGCGAGACAGGAAAACATCCTGATGACCGTCTTCCCCGAAATCGACCTTCCGGGCGTGAAGTTCAACAGATCCAACTCAGTGGTTCTGGCGACCGGCTGGGGCATCAACGCCAATCTCGCAGACGGCTCCGCTAAGCTGGAAGCCGCTTGGACGCTGGTGAAATGGCTTGTCGGCCAAGAGACGCTAACCTTCTTGGTTGAAACGGGCGGAATCGGCACTCCCTCCAGACTGGACGTTGATTTCTCCGCGATGACCTTGGAACCCTTGCAGGTGACGGGTACGAAGTTCGGCGACGAGTATGACAGGGCGACTGCGGTTATCGACGGGGTGTTCGACGGCCCCGTGTATACGCCGCTGAACGACGGCCTCCAAGCGCTCGGGTTTGGCATCCAGACCCCGCAGCAGGTGGCCGAGCTTACACAAGCCGCCTTTGACGCTTGGAAAGCGGCCCAATAATTAAATTATCGGTTTTGGACATGTTTCCCCCGCCTTTGGCGGGGGAAACATGGAAAAGGGCGATAAAATAAACAAATAATGGATGGGGAGACCGTATGACTATAAAAGGTGAGAAAAGACTATCATACATGGTGCTGGCGCTGCCCGCCGTGATTATATACCTCGCGGTCGTGGCCTTTCCGACCATATTCTCAGTCCTGTTAAGCCTTACCAACTACAACGGCGGCCCAATCTTCGGCAATTCCGATATCCAGTTTGTCGGGTTCAAAAGCTACATATGGATGTTCACAGAGCCGACCGGCAACTTCTACACCTCGCTGCTCAACAACATGTACATCGTCGGCGTCTCCGTGTTCGGCCAGATTCCCCTCGGATTCGCAATGGCGTATATCCTCTCGCGGAAGCTCATCAAAACAGGAACCAGATTCTTTCAGTCGATGATTTTTCTCCCCTATGTCATCTCGCCGATTATCATCGGCGTGCTGTTCAAAGCCTTTATTATGGGCCCCCATTCGGTGTATATGGAAATCGTCCGTACATTCAACCCGGATGCGGTGTTCACCCTCAACACCCGGCCGATGATTCCCGTGCTCCTTGTCATCCTGTGGATGTTTACCGGCTTTTACATGATTATCTTTTTAGCCAACATGCAGCGTATAGACCCTGCCATCATTGAGGCCGCCAGAATTGACGGCGCCAAGGAAGGCCGGATTCTTTACCATATCATCCTGCCCGCCATGACCGGCGTAATCATCACCTGCGCGATACTTGCCATCTCCGGCTCTCTGAGAACCTTCGACCTGATTTACGCCATGACCAGCGGCGGCCCGGCGGGCCAGACGCGGGTGCTTTCGCTGTATATGTATCAGTCGGCCTTCCAAGGCTCGGCGAACTATCCCCTTGCCAATGCGATTTCCACGGTGATGGTGCTAATCAGCGTTATCCTGATTGTCGTCACGCGGAGAGTGGGAAGAATATTCGGCGGAAAGGAGGAGTAGAGGATGGATAACCGCAGTGTCTCGATTGTGACAAAAGTTTTCATTTATCTTGTCATGTCCGTATTCGCCGTTCTGTCGATTTATCCGATTTTCTGGCTCCTGCTTCAGTCCTTCAAGACCAACCAAGTGTATCTCACCACCAACAAGCTCTCATTCCCGGCGGAATGGTTTTTCGGCAACTACGAGTTTGTGTGGGTTCGGGGCGGATTCAGCACCTTCTTCTCAAACAGCGTGATTTACGCGGTCATTACGGTTGTGTTGGTGGTGCTGCTGTCCAACATGGCGGGGTTCGCGTTCGCCAAGATACGGTATAAAATCACGCCGCTGCTCCACGGCCTCTTTGTCGTCGGCATCCTCCTCACGATTCAGTCGATTCTGATACCCCTCTTCCTGATGGTGAACGCGGTGGGTCTCTACAACACCCGTCTTGGGGTGCTGATTCCCTATATCGGGCTGGGGCTTCCTATGGGGGTCTACCTATGCACCGACTTTATGAAGGGCATCCACGACGAATTGCTTGAGGCCGCCAGAATCGACGGCGCGGGCTTTCTGAAGATTTTCGCCCGGATTGTCTTCCCGATGTGCGCCCCCGTTTCAGTCACCCTCGCGATTATTACCTTCACGGCGACATGGAACGAATTCATCCTGATGAACCTTATGACGGCCGGCGACAAATACAAGGCCATCCCCGCCGCCGTGGGCCGCTTTGCCGGAACCTTGGGCTCGGACTACGGAAAGCTGTTCACCTCTCTGTCAATCTCCTTGATTCCCATCTTGATTTTCTATCTGATTTTTAGAAACCAAATCACAAAGGGCGTCGCCGCCGGTTCGGTGAAGGGCTGACGCGGCAAAATCAAAACCATAAAGGGGAGAAAGGGTATGTTTTGCTCACAATGCGGGACATCCATACGTGACAGCGCGAAGTTTTGCACGGGCTGCGGCGCGCAGACCGTAAACCGTCCCCCGCAGCCGGAACAGGCCGCGCGGCCTGTTCCGGCTGCGTATTCCTCACAGCCGCCGGGGGGCGCGGCGGCTGAAACGCCCATCTGGTGGGATGTGCAGTCCCCGCAAGCGGCGGCGGCCATACCGCGGTACACCGGGACGGCCATTCCCCCGAAGAAAAAGAGACTGCCAGTCATCGCGGCCGCGGTGAGCGCGGTGATTCTTCTGGGCGGCTTGGGCTGGCTGCTGTTCCCGGCCATCCTGAAGGCCGTCAACACGGATATGTACATAAGCTACGCCTTCGGCAGGACGGGGAGCGTCCTGAGCGGCGAGCTGAAAAGCGCCCGGCGCGCCTTCGGCATCCCCGATTTGCCCGACGGCTCGGTGCGCGTGGCGACCGAATTGAACGGCGTCCGCCTAACCAACAACAGCCGCTGGGGAACGCAGGAATTCGACTTATCCAAGCTGCAAGCCGGATATGACATGCTATATGACTTGGACAACAAGCGCACCTCGCTGGATATCCGCGCCGGTTGGGACGGGGAGTCGGTGCTGCTGACGCTGTATGCCGATATGCAGAAAATCGCCGCCGGGTTTAACGACGATGTGAGCTGGGCCGTCAGCACGTCGGCGTTCGGCAGGGAGCTGGCCGCGCTGGGACTTCCTGTGGATGAAGCCATGTCGCTGGATTTGGGCTTTCTGTTCCCCGAAACGGAATCCACCGACGGCTTTGAAGAAGACATCGCCGAAATTGTCGAAGCTTTCCTCAAATCCCTCAATTTCCGGGAAAACACCTCCGCGGAAATGCCCGACGGGTTCAGAGGCTCGGCCATGACCGCCGCCGTTGACGACGGCGCTTTGCGGGAAATGCTGGAGGCTTTGGCGGACATTTATCTGGACTATGTCATCGAGGCCATGCGCCCGATGGAAAACATGATTCCCGGGGTTTCCTTTGAAAACGAGTACAGAACCATGCGGGACGAGATGTACAGGGAGCTTCGGCAGATACATCTGCGCGACGCGGAGCTGACGCTGTTCATCAACAGCCGGAACATTGTCAGCGGGATTCAACTGGACGTTTCGGAGCCGGGAAGCTCGGTTTCCATATCGGCGCATCTGCTCGGCGAGAAAAACCTGATTGACCACATCCAAATCAAAGTCAGCGACAGAAGCGGCTGGGACAGAAACACAGCCACCATAGATATCCAAGGACAGCACGTGCCGGTCAACGGCGAGTTTTCCAGCACACTCACCGTGCGCGGCCCCAATATGGACACCATCCGCGTGAATACCAGCATCATCGGCAGCGGCAGAATGACCGTGAACGCTCTGGCCGGTTCGGACGAGATATTCAGCCTCACCGGCCGGATTCGGTCAACCGGCGACGCGTTCAGCTTCACCCTCAACTCGCTTGATGTTGATTTCGGCTACGAGCAAGTCTCCTTGGCCGGAGAGCTGACGGTGACCGTCAGCGGCGACGTATCGGACATACGCGACATTTCCCGCGGCGCGCACAGTCTGGCGGACTTTGACATAAGCCAACTGAAGAGCTTGTTTCAATCGCTGGAGCTGATTGTAAACGGGAATACGCCCTTGAGTACAAGCGCCGATTCGAGCGCAAACACGTTTGCCTATCTCTTCTACCAAACGATTGCGGGAATCTACCCCGAATACAGCGAGCAAATCCGCAATCATTACTGGAACTACTGGGATTACGCAGAGTTCAGGCTGGTCTGGTGAGGAAATATTGAAACCAAAGAGCCGGCGGCGCGCCGGCTCTTTTTGTTTTACGGTTCGCTCATCCGGCGCAACCCTCCGGGATTATCCCTCCGCCGCTTCTTCCCTTGGCAGCGTCAGCGTGACCAAGACGCCGCCGCCTTCGGCGGGTTCCACGCGCAACTCGCCGCCGTGCAGGCGCATAATTTCGTCGCTGACGGACAGGCCGATGCCGCTTCCGCGGGCTGTGGAGCTGCCTTTGTAGAATTTATACTTGATGTGCGGAAGCTCGCTTTCGGGGATGCCTTGGCCGTAGTCCCTCACGGTGATGACGGCCCACTGCTCGTTGTAGGTCAGTGCGGCGTCAATGCGTTTGCCGCCGCCGCCGTGCTTGGCGGCGTTGTCAAGGATGTTGACAAAGACCTGCTTGAGGCGCGAACGGTCGCCCATAATCTCCGGCGTGTCGTCTGGCTGGCGGTATATCAGCGTGATGCCCTCGCGCTTGAGGGCGTCCATATGCAGATAGACGACCTCTTCCAGCTCCGAGGCGAGGTCAATCGGCTCGATATCAAGCGTTAAGCGCCCGCTTTCGATTTTGGTGAAGTCCAGCAGCTCCTCCACCATGCTGGAAAGGCGGGTCGTCTCCTTGAGCATGATTCGGATGCCTTTCCGCATCTCGGACGCGTCGTTCATGTCGGCGGAGAGGAGCGTTTCACCCCAGCCGCTGATGGCGGTGAGGGGGGTGCGCAGCTCGTGGGAGACGGAGGAGATGAAGTCGCTCTTCATCCGTTCGGAGGCGCGTATCTCGCCGGACATATGGTTGATGTTGTTGACCAGCTCGCCCATCTCGTCGGGGTATTCCTTCTCGATACGCACGCCGTAGCCGCCTTCGGCGATGCGGGCGGCAATGCGGTTGATTTCCTGCACCGGCTTTAGGATGTTGCGCAGAAAAAGATAGTTTGTGGCAAGCATGATAAACAGGAAAAAGACGCTCACCAGCGCCGACCAGCCCACAAACTGAAGGATTCGGGCGTCGGCAGGCTCTAGGCTGGTGACACAGCGCACCACCCCGACGGCGTTGCCGTTTTGCGAAAGGATAGGGCTTGACGCCGCTATCACGCGCTCCCCGGTGACGACATTGCTGCCGATAAACGGCCTTGACGGCTCCGATTGAAGCGCGGCGCGCACGTCGGGGGTGTCGACGGTCAGCCCCGACATGGTGGATACGGAGGAGATTTGCAGCCGCCCGCTGCCGGTGATGAATTGCAGCTCAATTTGGTCGCGTTCCTCAAACTCATTGACAAGGGCGTTGATGATACGCACATATTCATCGAAGCTGGCGAGATGGTTTCTCGATATAACGCTTGCGTACAGCGAAGCGCGGGACTCAAGGGAAAAGGTCAGCGAGGAATAGTAGTGGTTGCTCACGCCGATGGCCAGCGCGCCCATGACCGCCAGCGCCAGCAGGAGCGATACGGTCAGCACGCTGCGCATCCAGCGCCGCTGGATGCCGGAAACGATGGATTTTTGCTTGCCTATCCTCCCCATTTGTACCCATAGCCCCATACGGTGGTGATAAACGCCGGGTTGGCGGTGTCGTCCTCAATTTTGATACGGAGGCGGCGGATGTTGACGTCAACAATCTTCAAGTCTCCGAGATAATCCTCGCCCCATACCCGGAGAAGGATTTCCTCGCGCGAAAGGGCGCGCTCGGGGTTTTCCATAAACAGCTTGACAATGCTGAACTCCACCTGCGTCAGCTTGACCTTCACGCCGTTTTTCTCCAAGGAGCGGTTGCGGGTGCTGAGGGTGAACGGGCCGCTTTGCAGCGCGACCCCGCTGTCCGGCGTTTCACCGCCCCCGCCGCCCAAGCGTCTGGAAAGGGCGTCCACACGGGCAATCAGCTCAGTGGGGGAGAAGGGCTTTGTGATGTAGTCGTCGGCGCCGGAGACAAGGCCGGTGACCTTGTCCAGCTCTTGGGTCTTTGCCGTCAGCATGATGATGCCTGTGCCGGGGCGCAGGGCGCGCAGACGACGGCAGACCTCCAAGCCGTCAAGCTCGCCCGGCAGCATGATATCGAGCAGGGCAAGCCGGAGATCCGGGTGGCTTTCGATGCAGCGCATGGCCTCCTCGCCCGTCCCGGCCTCAACGACGTCATAGCCGGCGCGCTTGAGATTGATGACCACAAAGCTGCGGATGCTCTCCTCGTCCTCAAGAACCAATAATTTCTGCGGCATTAGGGGCTCCTCCATTCTATCAGGTCAAGATGGAATATCGCCTTTAACTCTTGCTCACTCATTTCAAACGGCGTCAGGCCGTCGCGCAGGGGGATGATTTCAGCCGTTACCAGTTGGTTGCTCTGCTCGGACAGAACGGTGCGGCCGCGAACCGGCGGCCGGTCGGCGGCCGGCTGGGAGAGAAAATATATCTTCAGAAAATCCGCCGGGTCTTCCTCGTCCGTGAGGACGGAGAAGGTGGTGACGGTTTGCGCCGCCGTGGAGGCGCGGCGGACGGAATACCGTTCGGGCCACTGCTCGGGCAGAAGAATGTACCAGTTATGGAGGGTGCTGTGATAGGTTCTGGCCGTCTCGGAGGAAAGGCCGCCGGATTCATAGGAATTCCAGCGTATTTCATAGAAAATCTCGCCGCTGAAGTCCTCCGGGTGGCTCTCCAGCTCCACTTGACGGGGCAAATCAAACACGCCGTCTCCGTTGACGTCGGCGGCGGGAATCTCGCGGTGGCGCACCAGCAGGTCGCTGACGCCGGTTTCCATATTGACGGAGATGTTGACCAAAACGCCGTTGCGGAAGGAGAAAACGTCGGTCACTTCCCCCGTCACCGTTTGGTACTGGGACGTGACATAGAATCCGGGGACGCCGTCCAGCAGAGGGCTGGAAAGCAAGCGCCGCACCGCCTCCGCGCCGCGCGAAAGGGGCGCCGAACAGGCAGCGGCCAGTTCCCCGCCGCGGAAGGAGACCATCTCCACAGTCTCAGCGTCAATCTGAATCAGCAGCAGGGCGGGGGTGCCGGAGTCTTCGATATCGCAGACCATCTGGCCGGAGAACGGGCGGGTGAAAATCTCCGTCAGGCCGCCGTCGTCCAGAGAATACACCGAGATAAACCGCAGGGGCAAAACCTGCCAGCCCACGATAATCTCCAGCCGTCCGTCGCCCGTGAGGTCGTGAAAGGCCACCGAATGAACTGATTCGGCGTTTTCGGAAAGGAGCGGCAGGGCAATGAAATCGCCGTCACGGGGGATGAAAACGGCCAGCGCGATTTCCGTCTCACTGCTGCGCAGAAAGGCGACGGCCTCCTCATCGCCGTTGCCGGTCAGGTCAATCATCAAAACGGGCTGCCGATGGTCGCCGGAAAGAGGGGCGCTGTATGTATAGCCGTTGGCAAGCAGGGCATCTATGTGGCCTTGAAGGCGCTGATACTGCACGGCGGGACGGGGCGCCTGCATCAGATTCTCCGCGTCGAAGCAGCCGGATAACAGCGCCGCCAGCAAAGCCGCCGCGATAAGGCTCGCCGCCCTCCGCATACAATCCCTCCTTATGACACAGGCAGGCGTTCAAGCCTGCCTGCGACGGATTCATAAACGCTTAGGCGTTTTCGTCGATGTATGCCGCCACGTCGGCGACAGTGCGGAAACCCTTAACAGCGTCCTCGTCAATGGTGAGTTCAAATTCCTCCTCCACAGACATCATCAGTTCCACGACGTCAAGGGAGTCGGCTCCCAAATCCTCGGCGATGTTGGTCGTAGCGGCGATTTTGTCGGCGTCAATGTCAAGCTGCGCCGCCAAAATCGCGCGAACCTTCTCCGCGGTAGCGCTCATAGACGGTATCCTCCTTCTCGATTATGGGTTATCATATAGAGTATAACCCGCCCATTCGAGTATATCAAGAGGTTTTTGGAAAAATTTTTGAAATTTTTATTTGACCCTCATTTACAGGCAAGGCGTATACCCGCTATCCATCAGACTCAATAAATTATGTAAGTTGCGCGAAGCCGTTTTACTCTTCAAATACCATAGCATATCACATTTTCGCTTTAATTCTTCCGGCATCTTTTTGGGCGTTCCGCCAAGAATGATATCGGTTTCCGTTTCGTCAAAATATACGTCAATCACATCCGTCCGTTCCGCGTTGATGGGGCATCGGCCTTGGCATTTCAGGCAGCCGAATACGGTGTGGTGGGCGGTTGGCGGCAGCCAATCGGGAAAATCATGGTTATCACTGTTTATCCTGCGCATACATTTTCCGCTGTCAATCATAAAACAGTCCTTGGTGATTGAGCCTGTTGGACAGCTATGAAGGCAAATGTCACAATGCTCGCAAAAAGGCGATACGACAGCCTTCCGCCAAGTATCCGCCTCGCATGGCATATCGGTGTAGTAGGCATAATAACTTAAATAGCTTCCCAAGCCTTTCACATATGTAATATTGTTTTTCCCGTATTCCGCCAAACCGCTTTGAACCGCCAGCCGTTTCAGCGGCAGACTGTTGCCCGCGTCGGAAACGGTATAACCGGCGTTAGCGATGGTTTCCATAATCAGCTTTTCGGTTGGCTCTTTATAGGTGGGCGCGAGGCCGAAAATCTGATATTCTTTGCCGTTCCTGCGAAAAAAGAGGTTGACATAGGCGGCGGCACACGGAACCGCCAATAATATGATGGAGCGCGTTTTGTCAGGGATTCCGCCAACATTGGCGCTTTTTGCGATTCTGCTCCTTTGCGAACCGCTCAATCTCAAATCGTTTCGCAGCTCGTCCAAGTCGTTTTTCAGCCATTCGAGTCTATCGACGGAAATGATTGTACACTTAGCCCCGTGTTGCTCCGCTATGGTCTTAATTTCGTCTAACATTTCTATCCTCCGATACCCCGGTACGCGATTGCGTCGAGCTGAAAGAGCAGCCCCTCGTGGGCGAAAACCCTGTTGATTTGTGATTCGGCAGACCCTGAACCGTCGCACGCGCAGAAGGAAACAAAGACAAAACCCCCCGCCTCCACCATGCCGGAGTACGCACACTCCTCATTTACATCGTGCCTGATAATTTCTGACATAACACAGCTCCCCTTTTACTGCTGCGCGATTTCCTCCGCGCTTGCGATGATTTTGAAGCCGTATTTCTTGGCGGTGGCTTCGCCGATTCTGTTCACGCGCTCCACTCTCTGTGCCGGAGTCATATCTTTTGTTTCTTCATCAATCTTGCGGCGTATTGCGTGAATCTCGTCCAAGATGGTATCGGGTTTTTTCATCGTCAATCACCTCCATTGGAGATTTAATTTTGATTTTGGAATAGCCAAGTAAAGTGTTTATCGCGGCTGTCATTTCAATCGTTTTGTCGCGGACGATATGCCGGAAGTTCAAGCTGATTATCATATCAAGCGAATAGACGGAAGCGGCGGCGATGTGGCTTGCGTCCGTCAGCGAACCTTGCGGAAGCGCGCCCTCCGAAATATAGCGTTCCGCAAGAGTGTCTGTTTCGTCCGTCGCGGCAAGAACGGGGATATCGTACTTTTTGATTAGGGCAAGCATTTTTTCTTTTTTATCCGCAGGTGCATTTTCTATTTCGTCAATTACATGGCTCGATGTATACGGCTCAAACTTACCCGCCGCACATTCCTCGAACAGCGTAATGGTATCGGGGTGTGCGTCCCTATCTTCATCGAAATAATAATTGAACAATGTCGTTTCCAAATATATCTTTTGTTTCCTCACAGGCTCCTATCCTCCCCGCTATGCAACATAAACGGCATAACTACAATATAGTCTACCATAAATAAGCCATTTCTTCAATAACGAGTTTTTGAACAACACAAGGCCCCGTGTTGAAAAAATTTATTCAATCCCCCGGCTCCGCGGCATGAGCGGCATTGCGCAGGGTTTTCCTCCGTTCCGTAAAAACATACCATGAGTATGACCAGATGCCCTTCATACAGGCGCTTATCGAAACCGCTATCCATACCCCCGTCAGCCCCAGCTCCAGCATGTCCGATGAGAGAAAATACGCCAGCGGCACGCGGATAATATGGCATGTCGTGTTGATAACGGCGGGCGGCACGGTCTTTCCCAGTCCCCGGAGGGTATTGGACGACACGGCCTCAAGGCACATCGGTATCTGGCATACGGCCAGTATGCGCAGATAGGCGGCGCTGCGCTCCGTCAGCACGGGGTCGGGCAGGAAAAAGCCGAATATATGCTTGCCCGGCACAGCCAGCAGAAGCGTCACAAACGCGCCGTAGCAAAGCATGGCGGCCGAGGCGATACGGTATGTGTCATCAATGCGCTTCCATTTCCGCGCGCCCCGGTTCTGCCCCACAAACGAAATCAGCGCGGAACCGAAAGCGCCGCCTATCAGCCAAGTAAGCGATTCTATCTGGGAACCCACGCGGCTCAGCGCCATAGCATCCGCGCCGAAAAAGGTTTCCCGCCTCGATGTCGCCATCACAAGGAAGGTGAATAAAAAGCTCTCGGCGCCGACCGGCAGGGTCTTCCTGACAATCCATGCGATGCCGTTCCACTTCGGCGCGGTAAAGAGCCTCATGGATTCAAAGGGGCGCTTTTTGCCGAATTTGATGAAGCATACAAGAATGGTGAAAACGGCAGCCTGCCCGATGACGGTCGCGTAAGCCGCGCCCTGCACGCCGAGCTTGAGCGAAAAAATAAAAATAGGGTCAAGGAGGATGTTCAGCCCTGTGCCGACGGCGTTGCAGACAAACGGCGTCCGCGAGTTGCCCGACGCGGTGAACACCGCACCCAAGGTCGCGGATATATATGTAAGCGGAATCGGCAAAGCCACAATCATCAGATAGTTTTCCGTAAGCTTCGCCACATGCTCCTCCCTGAAATGAAAGAACCCTACCATTTGGCTTCGGAACAAAACCATCGTCAGCGCAAACGCCGTTCCGCTGACCGCGCTGATGGCCAGAGCGGCGTGGGCGAGCGATTTCGCCTTCTCCCGGTCGCCGGAGCCGAACGCCTGCGATACGCCGATGCTGGCGCCCACGCTGCCCAACAGCATAAACGAAACGGACAGCCATAAGTAAAGCCCCGCCGCCCCGGTCGCCGCCACCTCGTCGCTGCCCAACCGTCCCAGCCAGAACATATCGGTCAGGTTATACAGCATATGAAGCGCCTGCGAACCCATAACGGGGACTGCGAGATACATCAGACGGCGCAGAATCGGGCCGTTTGTCATATCTGTCTTTGCACTCATCATGTTACCTTTACACCCAAGCATGAATTAACCGCGTCCCGGCGGCCAGCCCCCACTCTATCATAAAATTTCCCAAAATTCAAGTGCGCAGGGGCGGCGTTCCGCCGCCCGCAGGCGGCGGGAGATTTCCCCCGCTTGCGTCTGGCGGCGCGGCGTGGTATACTGATGGGCATGGAAGAAATGATTTTACTCAAAATGGGCGAGATGGTTCTCAAGGGGCTGAATCGGTCGCGGTTTGAGGCCAGCTTGCTTGCCCGTCTGGGGGCTGTGCTGGCTCCGCACGGGCGCTTTGAGGTCACATCCCGCCAGTCCGCCGTCTATGCGGTGCCGGACGGGGACTGCGATATGGACGGGGCGTTCGCGGCGGCGTCCCGCGTATTCGGGTTTTCCGCGCTCTGCCGCGCCATACGGTGCGAGAAAGAGATAGCGGACATCCAGCAAAAAGCCCTGCTGCTGCCCGCCTTGAAAAACGCGCGGTCGTTCAAGGCGGAGGCGCGCCGCGCCGACAAAAAATTCCCCCTCACCAGCCCGCAGATATGCGAACAAGTGGGCGGCTTTATCCATGAAACGCTCAAGCTGCCGGTCGATGTGCATACCCCGGACGAGGTGGTCTGGACGGAGGTGCGCGAGACGGCGGCGTATGTCCATACCCGCCCGGCCGAGGGCGCGGGAGGCCTGCCGCCCGGAACGGCGGGCAAGGCCGTTCTGCTGCTCTCCGGCGGCATCGACAGCCCGGCGGCGGGCTGGCGGATGGCGCGGCGCGGGCTGTCCCTGCTCCCGGTGCATTTCCACAGCTACCCGTATACCTCGCCGGAAGCGAAGGAAAAGGTTTTGACGCTGGCGCGTATCCTGTCAAGCTGGTGCGGCCCGATGACGGTGAGGGTGATATCCTTCACCGCCATTCAGGAGGCGATACGGACGCACTGCCCGGACGATCTGGCCACCGTCCTCACCCGCCGAAGCATGTGCCGCGTCGCCAACGCCGTCGCCCTGCGAAACGGGGCGGGCGCGGTGGTCACCGGAGACAGCTTGGGGCAGGTGGCAAGCCAGACGCTGGAAGCGATGACGGTGACCGAGGAGGCGTCGGTTCTGCCGCTGTTCCGCCCGCTGGTGGGGATGGATAAAGAGGAGGTGGCGCGGCTGGCAAGGCGGATCGGGACATTTGAAACGTCCATCCTGCCCTACGAGGATTGCTGCGGGCTGTTCACCCCCCGTCACCCGCAGACAAGGCCGAAGCCGGAAGCCGTGCTGGCGGCAGAGAAACTGTATGATTACCGGGCGCTGGAAGCGGAGACGCTGAAAAACGTGGAGAAAATTGATGTGTAAAAAAACGCGCGCTGCGCGCTTGCGGAGGGACAGCCAATGCCATTGAACTGTGAAATCATCGCCGTCGGCACGGAGCTATTGCTGGGCGGCATCGCCAATACCAACGCGCGGGATATCTCGCAAGGGCTGGCCGAGGCGGGAATCCACTGCTACTACCATACGACGGTGGGCGACAACCCCGCCCGTCTGCGCGGGGCGCTGCTTGCCGCGCAAAAGCGCGCAGATATCATCATCACCACCGGGGGACTGGGCCCCACCTACGACGACATCACCAAGCAGGTGGTCTGCGAGACGTTCGGCATACCGCTGGAGTTGCACGGGGAGACATGGGCGCGCATTACAGGCTATTTTGACAAAATCGGAAGACCGGCGACGGAAAACAACCGCCGTCAGGCCTTGATACCCAAAGGCGGCGAGGTGTTTGCCAACGACTGGGGAACGGCCCCCGGCTGCGGCTTCCGCGCCGGGGATACGCATATATTTATGCTACCCGGCCCGCCCAAGGAATGCCGCCCGATGTTTGAGCAGCGCCTGCTGCCGCTGCTGAAGGCCATGTCGCCGGAGACGATTGTCAGCCGCCAGCTCCGCGTTTTCGGGATGGGCGAAAGCTCGGCGGAAGACAAGCTGCGCCCGCTGATGGAGCGGTTGATCAACCCCACGCTGGCGCCGTACGCCAAGGAAGGCGAGGTCGCCCTGCGCGTCACCGCCTCAGCGCCGTCGGAGGAGGAAGCCCTGCGGCTCATCGCCCCGGTGGAGGAAGAGGTCAAGGCCCTGCTGGGCGGCGTGGTGTACGGCACGGATGACGATTCGCTGGCAAGCGTGACGCTGGAGTTGCTGAGACGGGAAGGCGCGTCGCTTGCCGCCGCCGAGAGCTGCACCGGCGGGATCATCGCGTCGCGGCTGACCGGCGTGCCGGGCGCGTCGGAGGTGTTCATGGGCGGGGTGGTGGCCTACACCCGTGAGATGAAAGTCAACGTCCTCGGCGTGCCGGAGGATGTGATGGATACGCATGGAGTGGTGTCGCAGGAGGTCGCCTTGGCGATGGCGCGCGGCGTCTGCGCCGTGACGGGCGCGTCGCTGGGGCTGGGCGTCACCGGATTGGCCGGGCCGGACGGGGACGGGAGCCCCGTCCCAATCGGCATCGTCTGCATCGCGCTGTATGACAGCCGCGACGGGACGCAAACGGCCCAGACGCGCAATTTCGGCGACGGACGCGAACGCGTACGGCTGATGGCGTCGATGACCGCGCTGGATATGGCGCGGCGGAAGCTACTCGGCTGACGGCTTCGGCTTCCAGAAAACCAGCAGCAGCGTGACGGTCACGATGACCGCGCCTGCCGCCAAACCCACGGCGAGCCACGGGAAACGGCCCGGGTCGTCCGGCAAAGGCCATACGTCCGGCTGAGGGTATAACTGCGGCTCCGGCGCGGGGTGGAAGGCCGGGATGGCGTCGTTGGCCGGGTCAGCAAGGCAGATCCATACGTTGCGCCGGCCGTAAAAATACCCGATGAAACCCCACTCCCGCCCGTCCGGGTCGGTGTAAGCGGTCGTCACGTCCAGCCATTGCAGGTTTTCATTCGGAAAGGTATACCCGTCCGTGCCGGCGCCGGGCCAAGGCCAAACGACGATTGAATCGGCGGACAGCAGCGCCTCGTTATCGCCCGTGTAGGGATAGAGTTCATCCGCGTATTCGTCCATAAACCAAAACACGTCATGCACCGGATACAGGCCGCCCATCGGCAGCCAGCCGGTGTCGGAGCCGTGCTCATAGACGCCCCACGGTTTCCCGCTGCGGTCATAGGTGAACATGATGAAAACCTGTTCGCCGTTGAGTAGCCTTGCCGTCTCCCGCCTTGAGCCGGGTTCGTCGTTGACGGATAGATAACCGTCTTCTCCGTTGATATAGAAAAGACGGTTGAGCGGGACGCATTGCTCCGCGTTGCGCTCATAAAAGGAATTACGCGGCTCAATCAGCACATCGGCCGCCGCGGGGAGAAGGAGCGGCAGAAGCAGCAGGCAGGCCGCCGCAAGGGTAAGGATGCGTTTGAACATGGTGAAAACCTCCTCAAATCAAGCGTTGTATCAGCACGCCGATTCCGAAAGAAAAGGCGTTTGCCGCGAGAGAAAACAGATAGGGGCGTTTGAAGCCGCGCCCGTATTTTTGGTAAACGAACCCCTCGGTGACGACCGCGAACAGCTCGAGCGGGACTTTCATCAGTGGGTACGGCAGCAGCCAAAAGGTCAGCACCACCAGCGGGTTGGTCAGCACGTTGGCAAGGACGAGCAGCAGCAGGTCTTTCACGTCGCGCTTGCTGGTCAGCCCAAAGAAGCCCGCCTCCAGCAGGAGGGTCAAACCCAGCGAAGCCGCCAGCGCGGAATACAGCCCGCCCATCAAGCGTAATGCACGGGCAGGAAGCCCAGAAACAGCGCGAAGGTCAAAACGCCGAACGCGAAGCCCTTGGCGTTCGGGAAGAGCTTTGCCATGCCCCAGAGGGTGACCGGCATCGTGACGTTCAGCAGCAGCACCGCGCCCACGCCCGCCGCCGGCAGCGACGGAAGGAGCAGCAAAACCGCCGCAAGCCCCAGCGCGGCAAACCCTACCCTGACATAACCCAGACGGTCGGCGGCAAACCCGCCGCCAAGCTTGCCCGCGAACGCCGCGCCGAGCAACGCCAAGCCCCAGACCCCGGCGCCCTTCCACGGGAAATCAAGCGATAAACCAATGTAAGAACGCAGACAGACGACCATAAACAGCCCGGCGGCGACGGCGGCCGTTATTCCCCGGGAAAACCCTCCGCCTCCCAGAGAAAACGGCGCGTTTTCCGGCGTGCCGCGGCACAGCAAAGCAATGACCGCCGCCGACGCGACCAGCGCGGCGAGGATAACGATGTCCGGCGAGCCGTTCCCCTTGGCCCAAACCGTGCCGCAGTAGACGCCGAGCGCACCCGGCGCGACAAAGACGCCCAATATGCCGGCCCTGCCCTTGGCGGCGTTTAGGATATCAATTCCGCCGCCGATGTGAAAGAGGGCGTTGCCCAATCCGGCCAGCGCCGCGGCGGCGGCGGGAGCGGCGGTGAAAGCGTAGGCCGCGCCGACAAGGACGCATCCGGCGGCGGCGAAAAGCCGGTTTTGGCTTAGCTTGTCGGCAAGGACGCCCAGCGGCATCTGCCACGCAAAGGCGAAGAAGTTATACAGCAGGAAGCAGAGCGCCGGGTCGGGCGCGTCGGCGAGGAAGCGGAACATCAGGAAAGCGCAGGCGAGGTCTGTGAAAAAATGCGCGGCGGAATAAACGGCCGTCAATCGCCCGGTCACACAAACACCCCCTTGACTTATGACGATTATAACACAAAAAAGTTCCCGGCGTGAAAAATTCTGTTGACTTGCTTTCAAAACTTTGCTATTATGGGAAAGGCAAGCGGATATGAATAAGAGAGGAATGGTTGTTATGGTCGCACGCGAGGTTACCGTCACAAATCCGGTAGGTCTGCACGCTCGGCCGGCTACGTTCTTTATACAGAAAGCCAACGAGTTTAAGTCCAGCATCTTTGTTGAGAAAGAAGAGCGCCGGATCAACGCCAAGAGCCTGCTGGGCCTGCTGAGCCTCGGCATTATCAAAGGCACGGTCATCACCATCATGGCGGAAGGCCCCGACGACGAGGAAGCCGTCTCCGCGCTGGAGGAGCTCATTCTCTCCAACTTTGAGTAAAGACGACAAAACAGAAAGTGCCGCCATAGAAGGCGGTCTTTCTTCGATTGGCAAAAGGGAAAGCCTGAAGGAAAAGGCGCTGTCGCTGCCCGCCGAGCCGGGTGTGTATATCTTCTTCGACAAAAAGGCGAAAATCATCTATATCGGCAAGGCCAAACGGCTGAAGCAGCGCGTCTCGTCCTATTTTCAAGAACACGTTTCCCACAGCGCCAAGACCCGCCGGATGGTCGCCCGCGCCGACCGCTTCGACGCCATCGTGACCAAGAGCGAGTTTGAAGCGCTGGTGCTGGAATGCAGCATGATACGCCACCACCGCCCGCAATACAACATCCGGCTCAAGGACGGCAGGGGATACCCCTTCATCCGGCTTTCGCCCGGGCCGTTCCCGGAGCTGTCGGTCGTCCATGACAACAATATGCCCAAGGACGGCTCCCGCTACTTCGGCCCTTACGGCGGCTGGCGGGCGTCCCAGATGGTCATTGAGGCGCTGCGAACCACCCTCAAGCTGCCCGTCTGCGCCAGACAGTTCCCCCGGGACATCGGCAAGGGACGGCCCTGCCTGCAATTCCACATCGGCCGGTGTATCGGCGTCTGCCAAGGGACGGTGAGCGAAGAGGATTTTAAGGACAGAATCCGCCGGGGCATGATGCTGATGGAGGGCAAGGCGGCGGGTCTGATATCGGAAATGGAAAGCGAGATGGCCGACTGCGCCGAAAAGCTCCAATTCGAGGCCGCCGCGCAGATTCGGGACGAAATCAAGGCAATCAAAGCGTTGAGCAACCGCCAGATTGTGGTGGGCGGCGGCATGGCCGATACGGACGTCGTCGCCGCGGTGATTGGGGAAACCCGCTCCGGCGTCGCCGTGCTGCATTACCTCGACGGCAACCTCGTGGGACGCGATATCGAACTGAGCGAGGATACCGACGAGGGCGAGCTGCTCTCCTCCTTTGTGGCTCAATACTATATGGCGCGGGGGCGCGTGCCGCGAAACGTGCTGCTGTCGGCCCCGATTGAAGACGGGGAACTGCTCAAAGACGTTTTTCTGGCCAAGGGGATGAAGGTTGATTTCACCGTGCCGCAAAGGGGCGCGAAGGCTGAGCTGATTAGAATGGCAGCCCGAAACGCATCCGAGGAGATTGAACGCGTGACCACGCGGGAAGAGAAGACCCGCTTCCTTTTGAGCGAGCTCAAGCGCCTGCTCTCCCTGCCAAGCCCGCCCAACCGAATTGAATCGGCGGATATATCCAATCTGGGCGACGACGCCCGCGTGGGCGTGGTTGTCTGCTACAAAGACGGCAGGCCGCTGAAAAAGGCGTACAGGCACTTCATCATCAAGGACAAGGACATCCGCGACGACTATCACTCGATGGAGGAGGTTCTCCAACGCCGCTTCGCCCGTTTGCTCAAAGGCGACGCCGGGTTTGACGAAATGCCCGATTTGCTTCTGGTGGACGGAGGTGCGGCACACGCCGCGATGGCGGAGCGTGTATTGAAAGGCTTTGACCTCAATATTCCGGTCTTCGGCATGGTCAAGGACGAGAAGCACCGCACGCGGGCGGTGGTCAGTCCCGGCGGCGGGGAAGCCGCGCTGACAGGAAGTCCCGGCGTCTTTGCCCTAATCGGGCAGATTCAAGAGGAAACGCACCGTAGCGCGCTGGCTTTCCACCAAAAACAGCGCGGCCGGTTTGATTCGGAGCTGGACAACATTTCCGGCCTAGGTGAAGCGCGGCGGGACAAACTGTTAAGACACTTCAAAAGCGTGAAAAAAATCGCGCTGGCAACCCCGGAGGAGCTGGAAGCCCTGCTGCCGAAAAATACGGCGGCCGCGGTGTACAACCATTTTCATAATCCGTATGAAGAGGTTTAAGGACTTGATTTTCCCGTCAACGGCGGGGACACCACAAAAGGAGAAAGACCGATAAAATGCGTATCATAGCAGGGGAAGCGCGCGGGCGCAGGCTCAAGCCCGTGCCGGGGGAAGAGACGAGACCGACGAGCGACCGGGTCAAGGAGTCGATGTTCAATATCCTCCAGTTTCATCTGGAGGGGCGGCGCGTCCTCGATTTGTTTGCCGGAACCGGGCAGTTGGGGGCGGAAGCGCTCAGCCGGGGGGCGAGGGAATGTGTTTTTGTGGAGCAGTCCGCCGCCGCCGCCGCCGTGATTCGTGAGAACACGCGCTTTTTTGAAGACCGGGCCGTGATTCGCGTGGCGGAAGTCCTGCGCTGGCTGGACGCCTTGGGCGAGACGTTCGACATTGTGTTGCTCGACCCTCCGTATAGCTCGAAGCTGGCGTGCAGGACGCTGATGAAGCTTTTCTCTCGCGATTTGCTCAATCCGGGCGGCCTGATTCTCTGCGAAGCCGGAAAAGAGGCCGAGCTGCCCTCGCCGCCGGAGCCGTTCCGCCTGCAAAAGGAATACGCGTACGGGAATAAACTTTTGCTATTGTATACAAGAGGGGGCAGCGGCCCCGAAGAAAGGCCGGAAAAACCATGAAAACCGCCATTTGCCCGGGGAGCTTTGACCCGGTGACGCTGGGGCACATCGACATCATCGAGCGCGCCGCGTCCATCTTTGACCGCACCGTGGTGCTGGTCATGCAAAACAGCCGCAAGTCATACCTGTTCACGCCCGAGGAACGCGCCGCCATGCTGCGCAAGGTGACGGCCGCGCTGCCCAACGTCACGGTGGAGACGAGCGACCGTCTGCTGGCGGCCGCCTGCGCCGATATGGGCGATGTGGTCATTGTCAAGGGCCTGCGGGCCGTGTCGGACTTTGAGTATGAGTTCCAAATGGCGCTGATGAACAAGAAGCTCAATTCCGGGCTGGACACGCTCTTCCTCACCGCGAGCGAGCATTTCCAGTATCTCAGCTCCGGCGTGGTCAAGGAGGTCTGCTCCTATGGCGGCGACGTGAGCGAGCTGGTGCCGAAAGAAATCCACGAGGAAATTGTAAGCAGATTAAGACGAAAATAGACAGGAGGGGAGACCTATGCCGCACGGCGTGGAGGAATTGCTGAATATGCTCCGTACCCAGATTGAGGATTCGTTTACCCTGCCCTTGGGCAGCGATAAATGCGTCCTTGACAAGGACAAGGCGATGGGCTTGATTGACGAGATTGCCAACAATCTGCCCGAGGAGCTGCGCAAGGCGACCAGCATTGTCAGCCAGCGCAGCGAGATGATTACCAAAGCCAAGAACGACGCGGAGTCCATCCTCAGAACCGCGGAGGATCGCAAGGCCCGCTTGGTCAGCGAGGAGGAAGTGCTGACCACGGCGAAGAAAAAAGCGCAGGAGCTGGAGAACCAAACGAAAAACAAGATGCGCGAAATCCGCATGGCCACCAACGAATACGTCGAAGATATCCTCAAACGGACGGAGGAAGCCATCAATACCGCGCTCAACGAAGTCAAAAGGTCAAGGCTTGAATTCCGCAATCAAACCAAACGGTAAAACGCGCCAACCACAACATATAGCGGCGTCCCCGCGAGGGGACGTCTCTTTTTGTGCTTTTTGAAAAATACTAGAACATCTGTTTTTAGTTGCAAAAACACCCGAAACGGAGAAAAATGCCGCAATAGAACACTTGTTTAGTTATTAAATTTTTAGAAAATGATTGACAGATATTCATCTGTGGGATATACTATCCACACCATACCATAGAGTGGGATAAAGGGGGATAAAACAGTGGACGGACTGTCGGGCGTTTTCCGGCATACGATGGACGCGAAAGGCCGTCTCAGCATCCCCTCGCGCCTTGTGAAGGCGCTGGGAGAACCCTTTCACATCTTCGGCAGTTCGGACGGCTGCCTCAATGTATACACCGACCAAAGGTGGAAACAATTAGCCGAGGAGATAGAAGCGCTCCCGAGGGAATATGTGCGCGAGGTGCGCCGCGCCATCTACAACAACGCGCAGGACAACCTGAAAGCGGACGACCACGGGCGCGTGCTGCTGGAAAAACCCCTGCGCGACCATGCCAAGCTGCAAAAAAACATCGTCATCGTAGGCTCCGGCTCATACGCGGAGATTTGGGACGAAACGGAATACGAAAACCGGCCTAAGGCGGAAGCCGACGTGCAGCCCCGCTTGCGGGAATTGGGTATTTAGCCGTGGGCGCCGCGCACACGCCGGTTATGCCGCGCGAATGTTTGGAAGCGCTGTCGCCCCGCGAGGGCGGAGTCTATCTGGATTGCACCGCCGGGCTGGGCGGACACTCCGAAGCGATGCTGGAAAGCGGCGGGCAAGTGATTTGCCTTGACCGGGACGCCGCCGCCTTGGAACACTGCAAGGCCCGCCTCGCGCGGTTTGGAAACAGGGCTGCGTATCTGCACGGGAATTACAGCGACCTAGACAAGCTGCTCGACGGCGAGGGCATCGGGCTTTTGGACGGCATACTGATGGACTGCGGCGTCTCCTCCATGCAGTTGGATACGCCCGAGAGAGGTTTTTCCTATCGAAGCGCCGCTCCGTTGGATATGCGGATGGATCAAACGCAGAGCCTGACGGCGGCGGAGGTCGTCAACGAATGGGAATACCGCCGTCTGGTACGCATCCTGTACGACTACGGCGAGGAGCGGTACGCGCCGCAGCTCGCGCGGGGAATCATCGCCGCGAGACCGATAACGGCGGCGGATGAGCTGACGGAGGCCATCACGGAATCCATGCCGGCCCGAGGGCGGCGGGAAGCGCAGCACCCGGCGCGCAGAACCTTTCAGGCCATCCGAATCGCCGTCAACGGAGAGCTGGACGCGCTGGAGGAAGCCCTCCCCAAAGCCATAGGGCGGTTAAAGCCCGGAGGACGGCTGGCGGTAATCAGCTTTCACTCTCTGGAAGACAGGATTGTTAAACGGGTTTTCGCCGAAGCGGCCAAGGGCTGCGACTGCCCGCCGTCATTTCCGGCTTGCGTATGCGGCAAGGTGCCGGCTGTGAAATCCATCGGGCGTTTTTTCCCCTCCCGTCTGGAGGCGGAGCATAACCCCCGTTCCGCGAGCGCGGTGCTGCGCGTAGCCGAGAAAACAGCATAACACGGATATCAAACGACAGAACGACATGGAGGTCATACAAATGTACGAAGGAACAGCCGCCCTGACCCTAAATCCGCCGAGGAAAGGAACGTACAGCCGCCCCGCGCCGTTTTCAGAGGCTCCGGCGCCCGCCGAGCGGGAGCGGGAGCGGACGCAAACCGCCGCGCCGCCGGCGGCCATCGCCCGGCCGGCGTCAATGCGGCTGAAATTCCGAACGGTGGCGCTGTTTGCGGGCGCAATGGCGGTGCTGCTGTTCATCGTGTACAACCAAATGGAGCTGAGCCAGCTCAGCAAGGCCAACCAGACCGCCGTGGCGGAGCTGCAAGCGCTGAGAAGGGAAGAAGCCGCGCTCAACCGACGGTTTGACGCGGGCGTCAGCCTGAACGAGGTCGAAGCGTACGCCGTGGGCGAGCTGGGGATGGTCAAGCCCTCGAAGGAGCAGATTGTGTATATCGGCGTTCCGTCCTACGACCGCGCCGAGGTGATCCGCCAAGAGAGCTTTTGGATGAGCCTGAGAGGTCTGTTCGCGAATATGGGGACAAGGGTGACGGAGCTGTTTGATTAGTTCTATTTATCCGAGACGGCCCGTATGATGAATGGAAGGGGGGACAGCCGGATGGGGAAGGGAAAGAACCCGGACAAAAAATTTAAGCAAGACCGGACAATCGCGGCGCGGGTGACATTCCTTGCCGTGGTTTTCGGTTTTCTGATGTTTATCCCCCTTGGGTGGGAGCTGTATAACGTCTCCATCCTCCGGCATGAGGAGCTGGAGCAGAGAGCCATCAATCAGCAGATGCGCTCCTACTCCATCACGGCGGGGCGCGGCACCATTTATGACCGCGGCCGTAATGTGCTGGCCGTCTCCGCCAGCGTGGAGACGGTTTGCATCTCGCCGAGGGACATCACGGAGGAGAAGGAAGCGGTCATTGCCGACGGGCTGTCGGCGCTTCTGGGCGTTGACCGGGGGATGATTGTCGAGCGGATGGGGCGGAAGCACCGCGCCAATGAGATTATCAAAACGCAGGTGGAGCGCGCGCAGGCCGACGAGGTGAGGGCGTTCGTCCTTGAAAACAGCCTCAACCAGATGGTCTTTCTGGAGCCTTCAAGCAAGCGGTATTACCCGAACGGCTCGTTCGCCGCCAATGTCATCGGGTTTGTAAACGCTGACAACAGCGGCTCGATGGGGCTTGAGGCGGTCTATAACAGCTTGCTGAGCGGGACGCCGGGGCAGACGGTGGCGGCGCGGGACAGCCGCGGAAGGCCCCTGCCCAACCAATATGAAATGTATTACGACCCGCTGGACGGGTATGACTTGATTCTCACCATCGACGAAACCATCCAGCTTTTTGCCGAACGGCACCTTGAAACCGCCGTGATTGAAAACGAAGTGGCGGAACGGGGCTGCGTCATCGTCATGGATGTAAAGACGGGCGGGATTCTCGCGATGGCGGTGAAGGGCGACTTTGACCTAAACGAGCCGCGCGTCATCGCCGACGACGACCTTCGCCGCACGCTGGATATGATGGCCCCGGACGATATGCGTCAGCCCCTTGAGGCGGCGCAGCAGGCGCAATGGCGCAACAAAGCCGTCAGCGATACATACGAGCCCGGCTCGGTGTTTAAGATTTTCACCGCCGCCATAGCGCTGGAGGAACAGCTTGTCGATTTAGAAACGGCCCGCTTTAACTGTACCGGCATGATTGAGGTGGGGAGCCACAACATCCGCTGCCACAGAACCATCGGCCACGGGTCGCAAACCTTTTTGGAAGCGCTGCGGCATTCCTGCAACCCCGCGTATGTCAACATCGGCAACCTGATAGGGCCGCGCAAGTTTTATGACTATATGAACGCCTTCGGGTTTATGGAACGAACCGGCATCGACCTTCAAGGCGAGGCGGGGTCAATCATCGCCCCTTATGAAACCTATTCCCGCCAAGCCTCCGCGCAGGCGGTCTATTCCTTCGGGCAGACCTTCAAGGTCACGCCTATACAGATGATTACGGCGGTCAGCGCCGTGGCGAACGGCGGGCTGCTGATGCGGCCCCACCTGCTCTCGCAGGTCATCGGTCAGGACGGCCGGGTGGCGGAACGAATCGACCCGACCCCGGTGCGGCAGGTCGTCAGCGCGGAGACGAGCAGGTTGATGCGGGAGTTTTTAGAGGAATGCGTCAATCAAGGCACCGGCTCGAACGCGTATGTCAAGGGCTATAACGTCGCCGGAAAGACGGGGACGTCGCAGAAGCGGGATATCCCCAATTCCGACGAGCTGGGGCTGTATGTCGTTTCCTTCGCCGGCTTCGCCCCTTCGTATGACCCGCAGGTGGCCATACTGGTTATGCTTGACGAGCCGGGGCTGCACCGCCAGCAGCGGATGGGCGGCTATATGGCGGCGCCCGTTGCCGGGCGTATTTTGGCCGATGTGCTTCCCTATCTGGGCGTCCTGCCGCAGTTTAAGGCGGGCGAGGCGATGGCGTTGGACGTCACCGTGCCGTTTGTCAGGCGGTCTGCCCCGGCCGACGCCGTCACGGCGGCGCAGCGGGCGGGACTGGAAGCGCGCGTGGTGGGCGACGGCGATACCGTGACCGACCAGCTCCCGGCGGCGGGCGCGCGCGTACCGTCGGGAACGGAGATGCTTTTGTATACCGAGGGAACCAAGCCGGAGGAGAGCGTTGACGTGCCGAGCGTCGTCGGCATGACGCCGGAGCGGGCCAACGCGGCGCTGACCAACGCGGGCGTCTTCATGCGCCCGATTGGGGCGCAGCCGATGGCCAACATGGTTCTGACGGCGGCGTGGCAGGAATATGCCGGGCAGTTGGTGCCGTACGGCTCGGTGATTCGGGTAGAATTCCGAAGCGCCGATGTGAGCGACTAGGGGGAGGATACGATGAAGCTGTTTACACTGCTGCAAGCGCTTGACACATTGCAGACAAACGCGCCCTCCCTCGACTGCGAGGTAGACGGCGTGCATAATGATACGCGGCTGATGAAGCGGGGCGACCTGTTTGTCGCCGTTCCGGGCAGCGAGATGGACGGCCATTGCTATATCAAAAACGCCATTGCCGCCGGCGCGTCGATGATTGTCACCGAGCGCCCCCTCGACCCGTCCGTCCCGCACGTCGTCGTGCCGGACGCGCGCGCCGCGCTGGCAAAGCTGGCCGCCTGTATGCACGGATATCCCGCCGAAAAAATGATTCTGGCCGGCGTGACCGGAACCGAGGGAAAAACAACGGTCACGCATATCATCAAGGGCCTGATTGAAGGCGTGACCGGGCAAAAGGCGGGCCTCATCGGAACCATCCATATGGAACGCACCACCCCCGACGCCGTCGCGCTGAACAGGGTGTTCGCCGGAATGGTGAACGGGGGCCGCACCCATTGCGTGATGGAGGTGTCCAGCCACGCGCTGGCGCAGTCCCGTGTGCTGGGCCTGCGCTACGCCGCCGGGGCGTTTACCAATCTCCATCACGAGCACATGGATTACCATACGGATATGGAGGATTACTTCCAAGCCAAAAGCCGACTCTTTTCGCAATGCGAAAGGGTTATCATCAATATAGACGACCCCTACGGACGGCGCCTGCGCGAGTCATACCCAGACGCAATCACCTTCGCCGTAGAACGCCCCGCCAACTTCAAAGCCGAAAACATAAAGCTTCACCCCAACAAAGTGACCTTCCAACTATCAACTGTCAACTGTCAACTATCAACTGAATGGCACACTCCCGGACTGTTCTCCGTCTACAACGCTCTGGCGGCGATGGCCGTCGGCCGCGCGCTGGGGCTGCCGTCGGAAGACATGGCAAGGGTTTTACCTTTACTGCCTCCAGTCAGAGGCCGGATGGAGACGGTGCCGCTCCCGAGAGACGATGTGCATGTCGTCATCGACTACGCCCACACGCCCGAAGCCGTCGCGGCGGCCTTAAAGACAGCGAAGACGTTTACCCAAGGGCGGCTGATTGCGCTGTTCGGCTGCGGCGGGGACAGGGATAAGAGCAAGCGCCCGCTGATGGGCGCGGCGGCGCGGGAACACGCCGATTTGTGCTTTGTCACGAGCGACAACCCGCGTTCGGAAGACCAGAGAAGCATCATAAACGATATTTTAACGGGGATGGGCGGCCACGGGTTTGTCGTGGAACCGGATCGCCGGGAAGCCATCCGCATGGCGCTCGATGAACTGAAGTCTGGCGACACGCTGATGCTGATTGGCAAAGGGCATGAGACGGCTCAGGAGATTCACGGGGTCAAGCATCCGTTTGATGAACGGGAAGTTGTGACGGAGGCGGTGAAATGATGACGGAAACCCTTCTCTCCGCGCTGGCCGCGCTGCTGGCCGCGCTGGCGTTCGGCGCGCTGCTGCTGCCGCTGCTGAGAAAGCTGAAGGTGGGGCAAAGAATCCTTGAGGTCGGCCCGAACTGGCATAAGACCAAGGAGGGGACGCCGACTATGGGCGGGTTTGTCTTCATGCTCGCCGTCACGGCGGCGGCCGCCGTTTTCGGGTGGAGCGAGTCGGCGGAGGGACGGTATACCCACCTGTTCATCCTGCTGTTCGCGTGGATATGCGGCGGCATCGGGTTTGTCGACGACCTCGCCAAGGTGAAAAAAAATAAAAACCAAGGCCTGTCCGCACCCCAAAAGCTCCTGCTCCAGCTTTCCGCCGCGGCGGCCTTTCTGGCGCTGCTTCGGGTTTACGGCGGCATGGGGAGCGAGCTGGCCATCCCGTTTACATCGGTTGTCGTCGAGCTGCCGTGGCCGGTCTACCTCACGCTGGCGATTTTATTTGTGGCAGGGATGATGAACGCCGTCAACTTCACCGACGGCATCGACGGGCTATGCTCCGGCGTGACGCTGCCGGCCGCCGTTTTCTTCGCCCTGCTGGCCCTGACGCTCGAAAGCGCGGGCGTATCCGTGTTCGCCGGGGCGCTGGCAGGGAGCCTGCTGGGGTTTTTATGGTTTAATTTTCATCCCGCCAAGGTCTTTATGGGCGATACCGGCTCGCTGTTTTTGGGCGGCGCGCTGTGCGGCATGGCGTTCGCGCTGGACAGGCCGCTCCTGCTTGTCCCCGTCGCGCTGGTTCATCTGGTGGAAATTCTCTCCGTGGTGCTGCAGGTGTCTTATTTCAAGCTGACCAAGGGCAAGCGTATCTTCAAGATGTCGCCCATTCATCATCATTTTGAGATGTGCGGCTGGGGCGAGAAGAAGATATTTGCCGTATTTACAGCAACGAGCGCGGTTTTCTGCGCCGTCGCGTGGTTTGGGTGATACGATGGAAGGACTGGAGCAAAAGAGCATAGAGCAGGCGAAGCGCGACATGGAGCGCACCGCCAAGGGCCCGATGGACTTGCCGTTCGCCCTGCTGGTCGTCCTGCTCAGCGGCATCGGGCTGGTGATGATGTTCTCGGCCAGCTACGCCGTGGCGGACGTCAGGACAAGCACCCCGGCCTTCTATGTTTCGCGGCAGGGGCTGTATATGCTGATGGGCATGGCCGTCATGCTGATGGTCTCGCGCTTCAACTACAATTACTTCTCCTCGTTCTCCATCCCCGCCATGATTGCGGCGGTCGTCCTGCTGGTCGTGGTGCTGTTTGTCGGGAGCGACCAGAAGGAGGCGGTGCGCTGGATAAACTTCGGCTTTTTCAACATCCAGCCGTCGGAAATCGCCAAGGTGGCGGTCATCGTCCTGTTTGCCACCATGATTGCGGCGAGTCCGGGGCGCTTGGAGGAAAAAAGACTGCTGCCGGCGCTGTGGGGCGTCGCGCCCTACATGGGTCTGCTGGTGCTGATTGCGGGGCTGATGGCCTTGCAGCCGCACTTTTCCGGGATTATCCTCATCCTTGCCGTCGGAGGGGTGATGCTCTTTATGGGCGGCCTTGCCCTCCGGTGGATTGCCCTCGTGGGCGGGGCGGGCATCGGCGGGATGTACATACTGATTACCGCCACCGAATACGCCGCAAACCGCATCGCCATATGGCAGGATCCGTGGCTGGCGCCGAGAGACGGGGGCTGGCAGACGATTCAGTCCCTCTACGCGGTGGCGTCGGGCGGATGGTTCGGGCTTGGGCTGGGGCAAAGCCGCCAGAAATATTCCTATCTGCCCGAGCCGCATAACGACTTCGTGTTTGCCATCGTCTGCGAGGAGCTGGGGCTGTTCGGCGCGCTGGTGGTGCTGTTTCTGTTCATGCTGCTCATCGCCCGCGGGTTTTGGATTGCCCTCAACGCGCGCGACACCTTTGGCAGACTGCTAGTGGCGGGCGTCACCGTCCGCTTGGCCATCCAAACCTTCCTCAATGTGGCGGTCGTGACCAACCTCATCCCCGTGACCGGGATTTCCATGCCCTTCTTCTCCTACGGCGGCTCGTCGCTGGTCATCCAAATGGTGGAAATGGGCATCGTGCTGGCGGTATCAAGGCAGATACGGGCGACAAGCCCGTGAAGGAGGCGGAAGCCATGCGGTTTATCCTGACCTGCGGCGGTTCGGGGGGACATATCAACCCGGCTCTGGCGGTGGCCCGCCTTTTGCGCGGAAGAGGGCATGAAACGCTGTTTATCGGGGCGAAGGCCGGGATGGAACGCGACCTTGTGCCGCGCGAAGGCTTTGATATCGAGCTGCTTGACGTGCGGCCGCTCTCCCATTCGCTCTCGCCCAAGGCGGCGATTCGGAATGTCAAAGCCCTCGTGACGGCGGCGGGCGCGGTGGGGAAGGCAAAAAAGATTCTCAAAGCGTTCAAGCCCGACGCCGTGCTGGGGACGGGCGGCTATGCCGGGTTTCCCGCGCTCCGCGCGGCTTCGGCGCTGAACATCCGCGCGCTGGTGCATGAATCCAACGCGCACCCCGGCGTCACCACCAGAGCGGCGGCCAAACGCGCCGACGCCATACTGGTAGGGATGGAAAGCTGCCGCGCCGCGTATAAACGCCAAGACCGCGTTCATGTGACCGGCACGCCGGTACGGCCGGAGTTTTTCACCGCCGACAGGCTGAAGGCGAGGGAAGCCCTGCGGCTGGACAACCGCCCGGTGATTGTCAGCCTATTCGGCTCGCAAGGCGCGAGGGATATGAACCGCATGGTGCTGGAGCTGATGAAACTGGAGGACGGCGATTGGCAGCATATCCACGCGGCCGGCCCCAAACGGTATGACGCGCTCAGCAAGGAGGCGGCGGAACGCGGGCTGGTGTTTGACGGCGCCACAGGCCTTCGGATGCTGGACTATATCAGCAATATGGCGGAGGTGATGGCGGCGGCGGACTTGGTCGTCTGCCGCGCCGGGGCGTCCACGCTGGCGGAGCTGGCGGCGGCGGGCAAACCCGCCGTGCTGATTCCCAGCCCCAATGTGACGGCGGATCATCAAACCGCTAACGCCAGAATGCTGGAAGCGGCGGGCGGCGCGGCGGTATTGCCGGAAGCCGGGCTGACGGCGGAGACGCTGTACCGCGCGGTGAAGGATTTGCTGAAGGATACGGCAAAACGCGGGCAAATGAGCGCCGCGCTGAAAAAACTCGCGGTCGCCGATTCCGCCGAGCGCATCGCCGACATGATGACGGCGGGATAAAACGGCGTCCCGCCCGCGAAGAATCCCCCGGCGGTAACCACCGGGCCGAAACCCTCATAGGATGAACCGTATGCATCATTCTAAACCGGGGATTCGGAGGGAAACCGCATGAGCGCGATTGTTATCACCGGAGGAAAGCCCCTGTCCGGCTCTGTCCGCGTCCAAGGCGCGAAAAACAGCGCGCTGCCCATTCTGGCGGCGTCTGTCTTAAACGCCGGGCAGTCGGTCGTCGGCAACTGCCCGGATTTGTCCGACGTAGATTCGTCCATCCGCATCCTGCGGCATCTGGGCTGCGCCGCGGAACGCGCCGGGGACACGGTAACGGTAAACGCCTCCGGGATGAATCGGTTTGACATACCGGAAAGCCTCATGCGCGAGATGCGCTCCTCCGTGGTCTTTCTGGGCGCGATTCTCTCCCGGGCGGGAGAGGCGGTGATGAGCTATCCCGGCGGCTGTGATATAGGGCCGCGGCCGATAGATTTGCACCTGTCGGCGCTGAGGCAAATGGGCGCGGAGATATGCGAGGAAGGCGGATTCCTTCGCTGTAAAGTAAAAGAATTTACAGGCTGCGGCATCCATCTCCCCCTCCCCAGCGTGGGCGCGACGGAAAACATCATGCTCGCGGCGGCGCGCGCCCGTGGGACGACGCGGATTTTCAACGCGGCGCGGGAGCCGGAAATCGCGGACTTGCAAAATTATCTCAACGCGGCGGGCGGCCGGGTGTCCGGCGCGGGCAGCTCAACCATCGACGTCGAGGGCGTGCCGGAGCTGCGCGGGACGGAGCATCGCGTCATCCCGGACAGGATTGTCACAGCCACCCTGCTTTCCGCCGCCGCGGCGGCGGGCGGCGAGGTTACGCTGACGGACGCGTGCCCGTTGGACGCGTCGGCAGTCATCTCCGTTCTGACGGACGCGGGCTGCGAAATCACGGCGCGGGGGACGGAGCTGCGGGCGTCGCGGCGGGGAACGCTTAGGGCAATGGGGCGGGTGCGCACCATGCCGCATCCGGGGTTCCCGACCGACGCGCAGGCGCTGGTGATGGCGGCGGCCTGCCGCGCCGACGGAGTCACGGTTTTCAGCGAGAAGATTTTCCAAAACCGCTATCAGCACGCGATGGAATTGCTGCGTATGGGCGCGGACATTCAAATCGAGGGGGAAGTGGCCGTCGTCCGGGGCGTGCCAAAGCTATACGGCGCGAGGGTCTGCTCAACCGATTTGCGGGGCGGCGCCGCGCTGGCGGTGGCGGCGCTGGCGGCCGAAGGCGAGACGGAGCTGTCCGGGCTGGAGCATATTGACAGGGGCTATGAGAAATTTGAGGCGATGTTAGCGGCGCTGGGGGCCGACATAAAACGCGTATAGGAGAAACAGGACGATGCCGAAGGACAGAAAAAAACGCAGGCGGCGGGGAAAGGTTGGCTTTTTGCTCACCTTTCTGGTCATCGCGTTCCTCCTCCTGCTGATATTGAGCAGCGGCCTGTTTTTCAAGGTGAGCGACATCCGCGTGGAGGGGGCGTACGCGGTCAGCCCGGAGCGGGTGATAGAGCTGTCCGGCTACGCGCACGGGGACAATATGTTCCTGCTCAACAAAGCCGCCGCCGCGCGCGCCGTCACGGCGGGGATGCCGTATGTCAGAAGTGTGAGAATCAAACGCGACTGGCCGGGCCGGGTGGTCATCGTCGTCAGCGAGGCCGCGCCCGCGGCGATGGCGGCGCACGAGGGCGAATACTGGCTGTTTGACGCGCAGGGGCGGCTGCTGGAAACGGCGCGCCTGATTCCGGCGCCGAAGCTGCCGAATGTCAAAGGGCTGTCCTTCCTCGACCCGATGGTCGGCACAAAGGTGTTCCCCATCCATGAAGACACCGCCAAGCTCGAACCGCTCCTCAGCCTGCTCAGGGCGATGCAGACGGAAAACCTGTGGCATGACGTGGCGGAAATCGACATATCGGCCCTCTCCAATGTCCGTTTCACATACACGGAACAATACAGGGTTGAAATGGGGCCGCCGGAGGCGATGGAGAAAAAATTGCAGATTATGATGCTGGCGCTTGAGCGGGAATCGGTTTCCGGCAGAGGGCCGGGGACGTTCTATCTGGCCGACGCCGCGGAGGACAAGCCGGTGCGGTTTGTGCCCGACGGCAATTAATTTGTTACCGAAATGTAATTTACGCTTGACATTACTTCCCTTTACAGATACAATACAAAAGTACATGATTATTTCGCGGCGCGAAAGCGCAAAGAAAAAACCTTTACATACGCCCGGAAAAAGCCGGGCAGACACAAAAGACCGAGGAGATGAGGACATGGCCTTTGAGCTGGACAGCGGGAACGAAAGCGTCGTATCCATAAAGGTAATCGGCATCGGCGGCGGCGGCAACAATGTCGTCAACCGCATGATGGAGGGCGGGGTCACCAGCGCCGACATGGTGGCCGTCAACACCGACCGACAGGCGCTTATCAAGGCGAGAGCCACGCATAAGCTGCAAATCGGCGAAAAGCAAACGGGCGGCAAGGGCGCGGGGAGCAACCCGGAAATTGGCCGCAAGTCGATGGAGGAAAGCCGTCAGGACATGGCGAAGATTCTCACCGACACCGATATGTGCTTCATATCCGCCGGGATGGGCGGCGGCACCGGCACCGGCGCTTCGCCGATTGTGGCGGACATCGCCCGCGAACAGCATATCCTCACCATCGGCATCGTCACCAAGCCCTTCCACTTTGAAGGCCCTCACCGCATGAAGCAGGCCGAAGCGGGCATTGAGGAGCTGCGGAGCCGCGTCGATTCGCTCATCATCATCCCCAACGAACGGCTGAAGCTGGTTTCCGCCGAGAAAATCTCCTTCGCCACCGGCTTTAAGATTGCCGACGACGTGCTCAAGCAGGCGGTGCAGTCCATTTCCGACCTCATCAACACCACACAGCTCATCAACCTTGACTTTGCCGACGTGAGCGCCATCATGCGCGACGCGGGCTACGCCCATATCGGCGTGGGCCACGCCACCGGCAAGGGCAAAGCGGAGGAAGCCAGCCGTCAGGCCATCCAAAGCCCGCTGCTGGAAACCACCATCAACGGCGCGAAGGGCGTTATCATCAACATCACCGGCGACAGCGACTTGGCGCTGGAGGACGTGGAAATGGCCGCCAACATGGTCAAAGGCGCCGTCCACCACGACGCGAATATCATCTTCGGCGCGGCCATCGACGAGGAGATGGACGACGAAATCCGCGTCATCGTCATCGCCACCGGCTTTGACGAAGGCGTCATCCGCCCCGACGATACGCTCTTTACCGGCTCCGCGGCGGCCAAGCCCGCCGCCAAGGCGGCGTCCCCGTCGGAAACGGCGGCGGAGGAGCAGGCGGCCCCCGCCCCGGCAGCCGCGGCGGAGAAAGAGGAGCCGGCCGAGGAAGACCCGTTCGAGTCTATTTTCAGGATATTCAACAAAAAATAGGGGCGGATGCCCGCATCTGCCCTCGGCATGGAAACTGTATAAAAACGGGGCGATGCGGGCATCGCCCCCTACATATGTGGAGGAATCGGAATGCAGAAAATCCGGCTGGGCGTCGTTGGCGCGGGCAACATAGGCCAGACGCATATCAAATACATCGCGGAGGGGAAAACCCCGGAAATCGCCGTGACCGCCGTGGCCGACCGCCTCGGCGAGGCGCGGCGCAAGGCCGAGCCGTACGCCCCGGGAGCCGTTTTCTTTGAAGAGGGAGCAGACCTCATCCGCAGCGGCGCGTGCGACGCCGTGCTGATTGCCGTGCCGCATTATCAGCACACGGAGCTTTCCATCGCCGCGCTCAGGGCGGGGAAGCATGTGCTGTGCGAAAAACCGGCGGGCGTCTATACAAAGCAGGTCAAGGAGATGAATGCCGAGGCGGCGAAGCACCCCAAGCTGGCCTTCGGCATGATGTTTAACCAGCGCACCAACTGCGTGTACAGAAAAATGCGGGAGCTGGTGCAATCCGGCGAACTGGGCGCCGTCAAGCGCGCCGTCTGGATCATCACCGACTGGTACCGCCCGCAGTTTTACTATGATTCAGGCGGCTGGCGGGCGACGTGGGACGGCGAGGGCGGCGGCGTGCTGATCAACCAATGCCCGCACAACCTCGACCTGCTGCAATGGATCTGCGGGATGCCGTCAAAGGTGCGCGCCTTCTGCCATGAGGGCAAATGGCACGACATCGAGGTTGAGGACGACGTGACGGCCTACCTAGAGTTTCCCGGCGGCGCGACCGGCGTGCTGGTGACGACCACCGGCGACGCACCCGGCACCAACCGATTTGAAATCACGCTGGAGGGCGGCAAGCTGGTCTGCGAAAACAATAAGCTGACGCTGTGGCGGCTGGAGACAAACGAGCGCGAATACTGCAAAACCGCCAAAGACTACTTTGCCCCCCCGCCGCATACAGTGGAGGAAGTGGAGACGGACGGGCAAAACCCGCAGCACGCGGGCGTTTGCAACGCGTTTGCCGCCCATATCCTGCGCGGCGAGCCGCTCACGGCCCACGGGTCGGAGGGCTTGAACAGCTTGGAGCTGAGCAATGCCATGCAGCTCTCAAGCTGGCTGGGGCAGACGGTTGAGCTGCCGGCGGACGAAAATATGTATCTCAAACTGCTGAACGAGAAAAGAGGGATTGTATGAAACCGACGCTGGTGGTGATGGCGGCGGGGATGGGGAGCCGTTTCGGCGGCCTGAAGCAGATGGAGCCGATTACGGACAGAGGCGAGGTTTTGCTGGACTTTTCAGTGTACGACGCGCTGCAAGCCGGATTCGGGAAAGTCGTCGTCGTCATCAAAAAAGCGATTGAGCGCGACTTTGAGGCGCAGGTCGGACACAGGCTGCGCCGGCAGGCAGATGTGCGGTTTGTCTATCAGGAAATCGACGACCTGCCAGACGGCAGGACGCCCCCGCCGGGGCGGGAAAAGCCTTGGGGTACGGGGCAGGCGGTTCTGGCGGCGAAAGATGTCGTTGAGGAGCCGTTTGCCGTCATCAACGCCGACGATTATTACGGAAAAAGCGCCTTTGGCGTGCTGGCCGCGTTTTTGAGGGAGGAAGCCACCGCCAACGACTACGCGATGGTGGGCTATCGCCTAGGCAACACCCTCAGCGATTACGGAAGCGTGGCGCGCGGCGTGTGCGAGATAGAAGACGGCTTCCTTCGGGGACTGGTTGAGCGGACGAAAATCATCAAGAGGGACGACGACGCGGCGTTCACCGAGGACGGGGAGCGCTGGGTTCCGCTGCCGCTGGATACGGTGGTGTCGATGCAGTGCTTCGGGTTTCACCCGAGCTTCTTCGCGCATCTGGAGGAAGGCTTTCGGGCGTTCCACGCCGGCTTGGCCGACCCGATGAAGGGGGAGTACCTCCTGCCGTCGAGGGTGGGGGAGCTGCTCGAGGGCGGGCGCGTGTCGATGAAGGTGCTGGACAGCCCCGACCGCTGGTTCGGCGTGACATACCGAGAGGACAAACCGGCTGTGGCCGCTGCGATAGAAGATTTGCGGAAAAAGAACGTCATCCCCCCGTCGCTGTGGTGACAGGGGCTGTGAGGAGGAAGCGTCATGCCAACCATTAGCAAACTGCGGAACGGCTTGAAGGCCGGCCAATATGACGGAAAGCTGTCGGCGCTGTACGGCGACGTAACGGCGGCCAAGCGGCGGGTGCAGCGGCTGATTGACCTGTTTGTGGACGAATACAAGGACGAGGAAGCCGTCGTCTCCCTCTTTTCCGCGCCCGGCCGGGTTGAAATCGGCGGAAACCACACCGACCACAACAACGGGACGGTGCTTGCGGGCGCTGTGGAGCTGGACAATCTGGGCTTGGCCTGCAAGAGCGAGGAGCCCGAAATCCATGTGAAGTCGGTCGGGTTTTCGTCCAACGCCGTGAATCTGGAAACCTTCTCGCCGCAAGACGGCGGCTCCACGTCCGACCGCATCATCCGGGGCGTGTGCGCCGGGTTTGCCCGCGCGGGGCTGCCCTACGGCGGCTTCCGGGCCGTGTCGCAGTCCGATGTGCCGCCCGGCTCGGGGCTGTCAAGCTCGGCGGCGTTTGAAAACCTTGTGGGCGTCGTCCTTGACCACTTGTACGGCGGCGGGCGCCTCGACCCGGTCATCCTTGCCGGAATCGGCAACTTCGCGGAAAACATTTATTTGCAAAAGCCCTCCGGGATGATGGATCAGACGGTCAGCGCCGTCGGCGGCCTGCTGAAGATGGACTTTGAAGACCCGGAGCAGCCGCGCATCGAGCGCATCCCGTTTGATTTGCCGGGGTACCGGATTATGATTGTCGGCCCGATTGGCTCCCACGCGGATTTGACGCCGGAATACGCCGCCATCCCGCAGGAGATGCGCAAGGTGGCGTGGGCGCTGGGGCAGGAGACGATGCGCGGGGTCAGCAAGGCGCAGTTTATCACCGCCCTGCCTTCCCTGAACCAAACCCTGCCCGGACGGGCGCTGCTGCGGGCGTATCATTTCCTCAACGAAAACGAGCGGGCGGTAAAGCAGGCGGAAGCCTTGAAAATCAAGGATGTAAAGGGATTCCTGCGTCTCATCGCCGGTTCGGGACGGTCGTCGTTTATGTATCTGCAAAACGTCGTCACTTCGGAGGAGCAAGGCTTGGGCGTGGCGCTGGCGCTGAGCGAAACCCTGCTCGCCGGGCGCGGCGCGCAGCGCGTCCACGGCGGCGGCTTCGCCGGGACGATACAGGCCTTCGTCCCGACGGACTTGACCGAGGCATACAGTACCGGCATGGAAACCGTCTTCGGCGCGGGAACCTGCGCCGAGGTGAAAATCCGCAAGCAGGGCGCGGTAAAGGTGCTGTAGCCCATCCCCCCAACGGAAAGAACCGCTTCTCCCCGAAGCGGTTCTCACTATTTCTCTATGATACCATTATAGCACATTTCAACTATAAAAAACTATACTCTTTTTTTCGCGATTTGACACACGCCCCAGACAAAGAAAACGCCCGTTCGCTTGTTCTGCCCCAATATCCCGAACAAAACGACCGAAAACCGCGTTTTTTTGTTATGTTCGTATTTTCAAATTTGTGAAAATTGCACAACGTCCCCCGGCGCGCGGCGCCCCCCGCCTAGTCCAAGTCCTGAACGCGCATTTTTTCAAGCGCGCGTTTTTTCTTGCGGCCGCCCCTGAAAGCGGCGTAGACGGCGAGCAGAATGCCCGTCGGGATGTTGCACAGCAGGAATGTAACGGCCGCCGTCGCGATAAACGAAGCCGTCTCTCCGGCGGCGGTTTGCTCCATCTGCCCGACAAGCTCTCCGTCGGCCCAAAGCGAGGTGCCTGTGCTGAACCGAAAAAGCAGAAGACCCAGCACCAACAGCAGGGAGAAGCCTAAGGATATGCCGGGCAGGATAAGCCCGGGCCATTTGCTCTCTTTTTTCGAGAGGACTGTTTGCAGCCATATGACGCCCGCGAAAAGAGCCAGCAGGACGATGAGACTGCCCGAAACCGCGATGGTTCCTTCATCCATTGCGTTCATGACGTTTTCACCCCCGTCTTTTTGTATTCGGAAATCAGAATCTTCGCCGTGTCGAAGTCGATTTTGTCGCCGACGGCCAGCCGCTTAATCAGCGCCACATACGGCTCGTTGGATACGTCCTCGCTGATTTGAATTTTCTGAATCAGCTTGTCCAGCCGCAGGCGCACGGTCGGGTAGGTCACGCCGTATTGCCGCGCCATCTCCTTCAGCGAGCCGGACGAAAGCAAAAACCGTTTGATGAACGCGACGTCCTCGTCCTCAAGGCTTGCCATCCACTCGGGAACAATGTCCACCGCCATAAGCCCAACCCTCCTTTAATAATAATGAGTATAACATTGAATAAAAATAAAGTCAATACCCAAATAAAAATTTATTTATATTTTTTCCGACACATCGGCGGCTTCGATTGTATTGGTAGTGAAAGGAGGGCGGAGCGAATGGCAAAATCTCTGTTGCGTACGGATAGAGAGCTTGCGGACATCTACGGGCGCCATAAAGCGACGGTCTACCGCGTGTGCTTTGCCTATATGAAAAACACGGCCGACACCGAGGACGCCGTTCAGGAGACGTTCTTCCGGCTGATAAAGTCCGGGCCGGCCTTCGGGAGCGAGGAACACGAAAAGGCTTGGCTCATCAGAACCGCGTCGAATCTGTGCAAAAACGTCCTGCGGAGCTGGTGGCGCAGACGGGAAAACTTGGACGATCATCAAAACCTCCGGGGGAGCGGGCCTGCTGAAACCGACGAGGTTCTCAGCGCGGTTATGGGCCTGCCCGAGCCATACAAAACGGCGGTTTACCTGTACTACTATGAGGGCTATGACAGCGCTGAGATTTCCAAAATCCTCGGCAAGCCGAAATCGACCGTCCGCAACCATCTCCATGAGGCGCGGGGCGTCCTCCGAAAAAAATTAGGCGGTGACTTGAATGAAAAATAAGCAATTTATTGACGCGTGGAACAAAATCGCGCCGGACAGCGCCGCCGACGCGCGTATGCTGGACGCGATTCTTGCCCGCAACCAAGCTATGAGACAAACTAAAAAAGGAGAGGTGTATACAATGATTCAAAAGTTTAACCGGAAATGGCTGGCCGCCGCCGCCTGCCTCATCGTCGTCGCGGCTGTGGCCATCCCGCTGCTGAACGGCGGCGGCGAGTTTGACCTTGCCCGCTCCGCCGGGGTCAAGGTTCGCCCTGCCGCCAACCCGCCGGGCGGCACCGTCTTCAGCCTCGCGTATCTGACCGAGGCGGAGCTGTTCGCGCCCGAATGGCGCGGCATGGAAATCGCCGCGTTTGAGGGCCTCGTTCAAGAGGTGGAGAACATCGTCATTGATTACAACGGCGAAAAGGACTATCGGGCCATCGTGAGCATTGAGGTGGTCGAAGTGTTTCGCGGGAGCGTTGAAGCGGGTTCTGTGGTAAGGGTGCTGCTGCCCGCGCCGGTCGGCGGCGATGTACGGAGAACCGACACAAGCGTATCCTCACAGATGACCGTCGGCACAAGGGGGATCTTCATGCCGATGAAATACAACGAAACAACATACAGCGAACAAAACGGCGGCACGCTCTTTTTGCTGGACATCGCGGAATACGGGCTGGGCGACGGCGAGCGCTGGGCCTTCCTCGATAAGCCGGACGGCCCGGTTTTCGCCCGCTACGCTTACGAAGGCGCGGCGGACGCGGCGGACATGGACGACATACGGAGGTATGTCGCCGACATGCTGGCGGACTGACATCAAGCCTCCCAAACGGACTACAAAACGCCCCCTCCGCATATAGTGGTTGTACCATAAACGCGGAGGGGGTTCTTTGTGCGGTTGAAGGGCCTGACCGAAGCCGAGGTGCTGGCCTCGCGCGGACGGCATGGGGAAAATCGGGTCGCCGAGAGGAAAGGGCGCGGGCTGCCGCTGCGCGTTTTGGAAAATCTGGGCGACCCGATGATTAAAATACTGCTGGTGGCGCTGGGCATCAACCTGATTTTTGTTTTCAGAACCTCCGAATGGGCGGAGACCGTCGGGATTGCCGCAGCCGTCTTTCTGGCGGTGCTGATTTCCACGGTGAGCGAGCAGGGCGCGCAGTCGGCCTTCCGCAAGTTGCGGGAGGACGCTTTGAAAATCAAATGCAGGGTTGCCAGAGACGGCGGGACGGTTGAGCTTCCCGTGGAGGACGTCGTGGTGGGCGACCTCGTTTTCTTGCAGTCCGGCGACCGCGTGCCGGCCGACGGCGTGCTGGTTTCCGGCAAGCTGGAGCTTGACCAGTCGGCCATCAACGGGGAGAGCAAGGAGGCGCGGAAGGCCGTCGGAGACGTTTGCCCGGCCGCCGCCGTGGCGGTGGCGGGCGAAGGCGTCCTCCGCGTGACGGCGGTTGGGGACAGGACGGTATACGGTCAAATCGCCGGGGAGGTGCAGGAGGAAAAATCGGTCAGCCCGCTCAAGGCGCGGCTGTCGGAGCTGGCGGGAACCATCAGCCTGTTCGGCTACGTCGGCGCGGCGCTGGCGGCGCTGGCCTATCTGTTCAATGTGGTGCTGCTGGACCATCAGTTCGACGCCGAACGCATCCTCCCGCTGCTGCGCGACCCCGCCTTTACCGCCGAAAAGCTGCTCCGCGCCGCGACGCTTGCCGTCACCGTCATCGTCGTGGCCGTCCCGGAGGGGCTTCCGATGATGATTACGGTGGTTCTGAGCGCAAACATGAAACGGATGCTCAAAGACCATGTGCTGGTGAGGAAGCTGGTGGGCATTGAGACGGCGGGCAGCATGAACATCCTGTTCACCGACAAGACCGGCACGCTGACCAAGGGCAAATTGCAGGTCACGGGTGTCCTCGGCCCGTCGGGCGGGGCCGCGGAGGTGGATAAGGCCCTGCACCGCGCCCTTGTGTGGAACAATTCGGCGGCGCTGTCAAAGGGCAGGGCGGTGGGCGGCAACGCCACCGACCGCGCCCTGCTGGAGTTCGCGGCCAAGCATAGGTTTACGCACCGGCTGAAAAAGGGGCGTGTGACGCCGTTTGACTCAAAGGTTAAAACGATGTCCACCGAGGTCAAGGGCGAATTCAACGGCACGCTGCTCAAGGGCGCGCCGGAGGTTGTGCTGCCCCAATGCGCCAACGCGGACAGACGCTTGCTGGCCGCAAGTATGGCGCGCTTGCAGGAAGAGGGGGCGCGGCTGATCGCGGTGGCGGAGGACAATAGGCTGCTGGGCGTGCTGGCGATACGGGACGACGTGCGGGCCGAGGCGGAGAGCGGCGTGAGGCTGATTCAAAACGCCGGCATACAGGTGGTGATGATAACCGGCGACGCCAAGGCCACGGCGGTCGCCATCGCGAGGCGGGTGGGGCTGCTGGCGTCGGGCGGCTCCAATGAGGGCGTGATCACAAGCGGCGACCTGTCGCGGATGAGCGACGACGAGGTGCGGCGCGTCTTGCCGGAGCTTCGCGTGGTGGCCCGCGCCCTGCCGGGGGACAAAAGCCGCCTTGTGCGCCTCGCGCAGGGGATGGGGCTGGTGGCGGGAATGACGGGCGACGGCGTCAACGACGCGCCCGCGCTCAGGCGGGCGGACGTGGGCTTTGCGATGGGCAGCGGGACGGAGGTGGCCAAGGAGGCGGGCGACATCGTGATTTTGGACGACAACCTGCTCTCCATCGCCAAGGCCGTGCGTTACGGGCGAACCATCTTCAAGAGCATCCGCAAGTTCATCATTTTCCAGCTCAACATCAACCTCTGCGCGCTGGGCGTGAGCGTCATCGCGCCGCTGATTGGCGCGGACACGCCCATCACGGTTATGCAGATGTTATGGATAAATATGGTAATGGACACGCTGGCGGGCTTGGCGTTCGGCGGGGAGCCGGCGCTGGCGGAGCATATGCGCGAGCCGCCCAAGCGCCGCGGCGAGCCGATTGTAAACCGCTATATGGCAAGGGAAATCGCCCTGAGCGGCGTCTACGGCGTGGGACTCTGCCTGTGGTTTCTCAAAAGCCCGGTGACGGCGGCGCTGTTTCCGTCGCCGGCGCGGTTTATGACGGCGTTCTTCGCGCTGTTTATGTTCATGGGTATTTTCCAAAGCCTCAGCGCCCGAACGCATAAGCTCAACCTCATGGATCACCTCGCGGCCAACAAGCCCTTCATCGGGATTATGGGCTTGGTGGCGGCGGTGCAGACGGCGCTGGTGTATGTGGGCGGCGACCTGTTCCGCGCCGACGGGCTGAGCTTCTGGCAGCTCGCGTTTGTCCTGCTGCTGGCGTCCACCGCCATGATTGCCCGCACCTTCCGCGTGATTTGGTATCAATATCGAAAAATGATTTGCGGAACGTAAAAAAATTTGGGAACAAAACGAAACGGGGAACGTCTAAGGTTACGAAGGAGGGGATTCAAATGAAAACAGCGCAACGGTTCGTTTTATCCTGCACAGCCCTTTTGGTCATCGCGGCCATCGTCTCGGTCGCCCTGTCTCCCGCCATCGCGCCCGCCGCCGTGAACGGGCATCATCCCACGGGAGGCGGCGTCAACATCGGCGGCGCCCAGACGGCGACCGGCATCACCAGCGACGGCAAGACGTATGCCATCTCGGACATCGACGCCGTGCCGGTGGACACGGGCAAGACCGCCGCGCACGCGCTTCCCGCCGTCAAGACGAAGGAAACGCTGCTCAAGCTGCTCCGCGAGCGCGGCGCGCTCTACGACAACAGCGGATGGGAACGGTACCACGAGGGTGATGCGATGAGGTTCGCCTCGATGGACGACGGCAGCGACTTGGCGCGCGATTCAGAGCCTAACCCGGCGCCTATGCCGTCGGCGCCCGCGCCGGGCGCCGGTGAGGCCGCGGCGGACTCGGAAACGGGCGGCGCCCATTCCTCGACCAACGAGCAGGTCGCCGGCGTCAGCGAGGGCGACATTGTCAAGACCGACGGGAAGTACCTCTACGCGCTCTCCAACAACACCCTGCGTATCATCGACGCCAGAGGCGCGGATATGAGGCTTGTGTCAACCATCGCCTTTGACGACGTCTGGAGCGCGGAGTTCTACCTGATGGGCGATTATGCCGCCGTCGTCGGCCAGACGTACCGGGCGTGGGATGATATCATGCCCCTGCCGGAAGGCCGCGCCGGTGATATGTGGTGGGGCTGGGGCGGCAGAGACGGCACCGTCCTGCTCATCTACGACGTGTCAGACCGCGCGAACCCCGTTGAGACGCGCCGCGTAGAGATGGACGGCTGGAGGGTTTCCACCCGCGTCGTCGGCGATATCGTCTATCTCGTGACCAACAAGCACGTCTGGGCGCTGTATGACAGCGCCGACAGCGTGGTAATCCGGCCCTGCGTCGTGGATACGGACGCTTCGGGCGAGCTGGAGCCAATCAGCCTTGACCGGGTCTTTTACCTGCCCGATTCCGACGACGCGAGCTATCTCATCGTCGGCGCGGTGGACGTCAGGGGCGGCGCGTTTGAGCCGGAAGCCTTCCTCGGCGCGGGCAATCAGGTGTACATGAGCCGCGATAACCTCTATGTCACCAAGACCCACTGGGAGCAGGCGGAATCCGACAACTGGGATTGGTCGGGCAGGCAGATGACCGACATCCTGCGCTTCGCCGTCAGCGGAACGGACATCGCCTACGCCGGCATGGGGACGGTGAACGGGACGCCCATCAACCAATACAGCATGGACGAATACAACGGCTTCTTCCGCATCGCCACAACCGACTGGCAAGTAGGAACCCTTGTCACCGTCTTGGACGGGAACATGGGCATCGCCGGGCAGACCGGCTATCTCTCCCCCGGCGAGTGGATGCAGTCGATGCGCTTTATGGGCGACATGGGCTATGTGGTCACCTTTGAGATGGTGGATCCGCTCTTCACCGTCGACCTCAGCGACCCCTACAACCCGAGGGTGATGGGCGAGCTGAAAATCCCCGGCTTCTCGCAATACCTCCATCCGGTGGGGAACGGCCTGCTGCTCGGCATCGGGCGGGACACGCAGGAGCTGTATACGCGGGACGCCGACGGGGTGGAGACGGTCGTGGGCTTCCGCGACGTGGGGATGAAGCTCTCGCTCTTTGACGTGAGCAACCCGTACGACCCGCTGGAAATCGACGTGCTGCGTCTGGGCGAGGGCTGGGCCGAGGTTTCCGGCAACCCGCGCGCCCTGATGACCGACCCGAGCCGCGGGCTGTATGGCTTTACGCTGGAGACGTGGAACAATGTCTTTACCGTTGAGCGGTACAACAATCATTCGGCCGCGCTGCTCATCCGCGTGGAGAACAACAGGCTCTCCGTCGCCGCCAGCCTTGACGTGGGACAGCATTTCTACACATGGAACAGCCGCCTCTGCTTCATCGGCGATACCCTCTACCTGACCCATGAGCAAGGCGTCCGGGCGTTTGACTACAACACCTTCCTGCCGCTGGGAACGCTGACCTTTTAACCCTCATTGCAAAAAACCCGTCACATGATTGTGGCGGGTTTCGCATATCTTGTATAAACAGCGCTTGTGTGAGGGGATGAAAGCCATGCTGACCAGTGAGCAAAGCCTCAAAGCCATTGAGGACGGGCAGAACGCCATCGCGGCGTATGAGCATTTGAAGCTGATGACCGACGACGAAAAGCATATCGGCGCGCTGAACAGGCTGATTATGATTGGGCATAAAAATCTGCGGAAATTGGAGGAACGGCATATCCGCGAGTTCGGCGAGCCGCTGGAGTCCCCGCCGCTCGGCAAGCTGCGCGGGAGCGACTTCACCGCCCTCCTGCGTAACGCGCGGAACGCCCTGCGCTTTTCGTAACGCTATGCCCGCGCCGCGCCCGGCGCGCTCTGCATAGCCCGCTTGGCGTCCCCAATCATGTGCAGCGAGCCGCACGCCAAGACGACGCCGTCGTCCCCCGCGAGGGAAACGGCGCGGCGCGCTTCGGCGGCGGCGTTGGCGAAGTCGGTGCGGATGAAATGCTCCGAGCGTTGCGCCAGCATGGGCGCGCAAACGTCAAAGGGCTTGTCCGGCCCCATCGCCATCACGGTGACGAGCCGCCTGCCCCGCAGCAAATCGTCAATCACGCCGCACAGCTTGACGACGGCGTCGGCATTGTGCGCGCCGTCGATGATGCACAGCGGCGTATCGCGCACGATTTCCAGCCGCCCGTTCCACCGCGCGCCGCGCAGTCCGTCAAGAATGGCCGCGTCCGGGACAGCCCAGCCGCGCCCGCGCAGGGCGAAAGCCGTCTCAACGGCGACCGTCGCGTTTTCAATCTGATGCGCGCCCATCAGGGAGACGGCGTATTCGTTTCCCTTGTAAACAAAAACGGAGCCGTAAAGGTCTGAGCTTAACACTCTATCGGCGGGGGGCAGGGCGGACGCCTCGACGACGGCGCATCCCGGCTTGATGATGCCGCGCTTCTCGAAAGCAATCTGCTCCAGCGTATCGCCCAGAATCCGCATATGGTCATATGAGATGGAGGTGATGACGGCGGCCTCCGGCGCGCCGATGACGTTGGTGGCGTCCAGCCTGCCGCCCAAGCCCACCTCCAGCACGACGATGTCGCAGCGCTCCTCCGCGAAATAGCGCAGGGCGGCGGCCGTCTCGATTTCAAACTTGCGCGGCCGGTCGGGCAGGGCTTCGCACAGGGCGGCGGTCTGCGTAAACAGCTCCGCCAGCCTGTCCTTGGGAATCAGCTCCCGGTTGACCTGCATCCGTTCGCGGTAATCCTCCACATAGGGGGAGATATACAGCCCCGTTTGATACCCGGCGGCGCGCAGGATGCTCTCAACCATCGCGCAGACGCTGCCCTTGCCGTTGGTTCCCGCGACATGGACGAATTTAAGCCGCTCATGCGGGCCACCCATCGCCTCCAGCAGCGCGCGAACCCGTTCTAAGCCCGGTTTGTCGCCAAACCGGGCCGTACTGTTGATATAGTCTATGGCTTGCGTATAATTCATAATCGCTCCAGCTTTTCCCGCAGCGCCGCCAGCCGTTCCCGCTCGGCGGTCACGATTTTCTCCGGGGCCTTCTGCGTGAAACCGGGGTTGCTCAGCTTGGCTTCCAGCGCGTCGTATTCCTTTTGCGCGGCGGCGCGCGCTTTATCCAGCCGCGCCTTCTCGGCCTCGAGGTCAATCAGCTCGGCGAGGGGGAGATAGACGGTCGCGGCGGACGCGACGACGGCGACGGTCTGCGCGTCCTCGCAAAGGCCATCCGACCCCGCCCCTACGGGGATTACCGTGACGCCGCTTGCGCCGGCTAAAGCCCTGAAAATCTCCGCGTGGCTTTCAAACAGCTCGGCATACGGCGTTTCGACCGTCCACGCGGCCTTCTTCGACGGCGGAACCTTCATCTCGTTGCGCCTTGACCGCACGGCGCGGACGGCGTCCATCAGCAGCTCCGTCTGACCCGCCTCGTGGGTGAAGCGCAGGCGATCCTCCGGTTCGGGCCAGCGCGCGGTGACAAGGGCGGCGCCCTCCCTCAGCCCCTCCGGGAAGGACTGCCATATTTCCTCGGTGATATGCGGGGCGAACGGGTGGAGCAGGCGCAGGGCGGTTTCCAGCGCGTAGGCTAAGATTTGCTTGGTCGTGTCGGCGGCTTCGGGATTGCGGAGCTGTACCTTCGCCAGCTCGATATACCAGTCGCAGAAGTCGTCCCAGATGAAATCCAACAGCTTCTGCGCCGCCAGATTCAGCTCATATCTGTCCAAATGCCCCGTCACGTCGTACACCAGCGCTTGGAGCTTGGTGCAAATCCACATGTCGGGCAGGGTGAGGCTGTCGGGCAGCGTCCAAGAGGCGGTATCGCCGATGCTGCCCAGCACAAACCGAGAGGCGTTCCACAGCTTGTTGCAGAAATTGCGGAAATGCTCGCAGCGTTCGGGGACAATCCGCATGTCGCCGCCTTGCAGGGTGGCCAGCGACGAGAGATACAGGCGAAGAGCGTCGGCGCCGTATTGCTCCACCATCTCCAGCGGATCCACGCCGTTGCCGAGAGATTTGCTCATCTTCCGCCCCTGAGCGTCGCGCAGCAGACCGTGCATATAGACGGTGTGGAACGGCTCCCTGCCGGTATGCTCGATGCCGGAAAAAATCATCCGCGCCACCCAGAGATAGATGATGTCATACCCCGTCACCAGTACGTCGGTGGGGTAGAAGCGGCGCAGGTCTTCCGTATCGCCCGGCCAGCCTAGGGTGGAGAAGGGCCAAAGGGCTGACGAAAACCATGTGTCCAGCACGTCGGGGTCTTGCGTGAGCGCGGTGGAGCGGCAATGGGCGCAGCTCGCGGGGTCGTCGCGCAGCGCCATGACATGTCCGCAGGCGCCGCACGTCCACACCGGGATGCGGTGCCCCCACCAAATCTGGCGGGAGACGCACCAGTCGCGCACGTTTTCAATCCAGTGGAGATAGAGCTTTTCAAACCGCTCCGGGACAAACACCGTCCGCCCCTCCTTGACGGCGGCGACGGCGGGCGCGGCCAGCTCCTTCATCGTGACAAACCACTGCTCGCTGGCCATCGGCTCGACGGCGCAATGGCAACGGGAGCAAGCGCCCACGTTGTGGATGTGCGGCTCGGTTTTGACCAGATAGCCGCCCGCCTCCAAATCGGCGACGACGGCCTTGCGGGCGTCTTCGCGGGTCAGACCGGCGTACTTGCCGCCGTTTTCGGTGATGAAGCCCTTCTGATCCATGATGAGCAGCTCGGGCAGATTGTGGCGCTTGGCGACGTCGTAGTCGTTCGGGTCGTGGCAGGGCGTAATCTTCACGCAGCCGGTGCCGAACGCCCGGTCAACATATTCGTCGGCGACAATGGGGATTTCCCGCTCCATCAGCGGCAGGATGACTGTTTTGCCAATCAGATGGGCGTAGCGTTCATCCTCCGGGTGGACGGCGACGGCGGTATCGCCCAGCATGGTTTCGGGACGGGTGGTGGCGACCGTCAAATCACCGTATCGGATATGATACAGCTTCCCTTCCTGTTCCTCGTGTTCCACCTCGGTATCGCTCAGGGCGGTATGGCAGGTAACGCAGATGTTGGTGATGCGGCTGCCGCGGTAAATCAAGCCTTTTTCGTACAGCGTGACAAAGACCTCGCGCACGGCGCGGGACAGCCCCTCGTCCATCGTGAAGCGCAGTCTGTCCCAGTCGCAGGAAGCGCCCAGCTTTTTGAGCTGTTCGACAATGCGGCTGCCGTAGGTCTCCTTCCAGTCCCACACGCGCTTGATGAATTCGTCCCGCCCGAGGTCGAAGCGGGTCTTGCCCTCCGCCTCGCGCAGCTCTTCCTCCACCTTGATTTGCGTGGCGATGCCCGCGTGGTCGGTGCCGGGCAGCCAAAGGGTTTCGTAGCCGTCCATCCGCTTGTAGCGGATGAGGACGTCCTGCAAGGTGTTGTCGAGGGCGTGGCCGAGATGGAGCTGGCCGGTGACGTTGGGCGGGGGGATGACGATGGTGAACGGCGGGGCTTTCCCGGCCTTCCCTCGTTTGCCGTTCGGACAGGGCTTGAAAGCGCCGCTCTTTTCCCACATGGCGTAGATGGGCTGTTCCGTCTCGCTTGGCTGATATGCTTTGCCTAATTCTTTCGGCATAGAACTCATTCCTTTACAGCGTGTCTGGCGCCGGGGCGCTCTTGGGGCATTATAACATAATTCTTGTATTTTTGGCAAGCGTATGTTATTCTATGAGGAAGGGGGGACGTCATGCCTCGTTACGGTTTTTCCGGGGAACCGGCGGATATGCGGAAGCTGGTTTTGCTGGTTTGCCGCACGATAGGGGAGCCTGTGGACGGACGGGAGCTGATTCGGCTTGCCCTCATCGACGAAAATTCCGATTACTTTCTCTTTGCCGACGCGCTTTCCGCCCTGCTGGAAAACGGCCTGCTGGAAAGAAAGGGCGAAGCCGTTTGTCTCTCCGCAAAGGGGGAGGAGACGGCGGCGGTTACCGAGAGAAGCCTTCCGGCCGCCCTGCGGCGCGCTGTCGCCGAGGAGAGCGCGGCGGCGCGGGAACGCCAGCTTCGCGGACGCTGCGTTTCGGCGGACGCTTTTGAAAATAAAGGCGCGGCCATCTTTTCCGGCACGCTGACCGACGGCGCGGAGCTGTTGCTGGAGCTTACGCTGCAGGCGGGCGGCATGAAGCAGGCCGCCGCGCTGAAACGGCGCTTTGAAAAGGACGCGGAGCGCATTTTGCAAAGGATTTGGGAGGTTATGACGGAGGCATGAAATTGCTGGTGCATGGCCGGACGGAGCCGGGCTTCAATCTGGCCTGCGAAGAATATTTCCTCACGAAAACCGGCTTGGAACTGGATATATTCTGGCGCAACAGCCCGGTGGTGGTGGTCGGGCGCAACCAAGACGCGTTTGCCGAGGCCAGCGAGGACTATCTGAAGGCCAACGGCATTGCCCTTGTCCGGCGGATGACCGGCGGCGGCGCCGTGTACCACGACCTTGGCAACATCTGCTACACCCATATCCGAGACTACAACGGCCCCGTTGACTTCGCCAGATTCGCGCGGCCGATGGTCGAGGCCTTGCAAAGGCTGGGCGTGCCGGCTGAGTTTGCCGGGCGCAACGATATACTGGCCGACGGGAAAAAGATAAGCGGTACGGCCGAAACCGTATGGAAAGGCCGCCTTCTGCACCACGGAACCCTGCTGTATGACGTGAGGATGGAGCATCTGACCGGCGTGCTGCGGGTGAGCGAGGAGAAATACGCGGGACGCGGCATCGCCTCGGTGGCGGCGCGGGTGACCAACATCCGCCCCCTGCTGCCGGACGCGCCGGATACGGAAGGGTTTATGGCGCGGCTGACGCGGGAATGGCCCCATTCGGAGCTGTACAGGCTGACGCGGGAGGATACGGAAGAAATCGAAAAGATACGGGCCGGCGTTTATGAAAATCCCGGCTGGACACAGCATAAGAAACGCGAGCGGGGAGCGGCGTTCCCCGCGTAAAGACAGGAGTGATATAAAATGAAATCCATAGCGATAAAATTCTTAAAGTTTATGTTATGCGTCGTGTTGTACGGGATTGTGTATATGCTTGCAATGGGGTTTATCCCCTTTTCACAGGCGTTTACTGAAATATCCCGGCAAATAAGCGAAACTCAAACGATAGCATCAACGCTTACGATGTTATTGCCGATAATATGGAATTGCTTCACCGCTTATTTTATCATTCGGCACGCGAGTATAGGCGGAAAAAAGCTGTTTATTCGTCTGCTGTGCATGATGTTTTTCGTGGTGTATTTTGTGCCGCAGGCTTTGGGCGCGGAATCAGCCGATGCGCATGGTATGCCGTGGTATGATTTTATGCTAATCACGATACCGGGTCTGGTTTCATTATTGGCGACGATACCGCTGATGTTGAGGTTTTTCCAAGATAAAAACATGGTTGAAGCAGTTGGTGAACGCGAAAAACTCAAATTCAAAGATACGGCGATAAAAATAGGGCTTGGCGGGCTGATGGTCGCAGGCGTATATATATTATTTTTACTTGCCGTGCAAAGGCGTTTCGAGGAATACCGTATGTTTTACGCAGACACCGCATGGATGCAAGCGGCGCACGGCGACAATACTGCCGGAATATTTTATCCGCTGTTTTCAATTCCGTTCTTTCGCGGGGTCATAAACGGTTTGCTTATACTTCCGTTGCTTACGATAATTACCAAAAGCAAGTTTGTGTTTACAACCGCTGTATGTTTAGTCGTCCTCGCCCCTGCGTTTGCTTTTATTGCGCCTAATCCACTGTTCCCTGATACAGTAAGGTTATTGCTCATGGCTTCAATGACAATCACAATGTTACTGCTTGGTATATTTACAGGGAATGTCATGTGGAGAAAAATAAAGGTTGAATAAGTACGAAACAAAAATCAAAATCCGCAGTCTGTCACAACACTGTCAACAAGCCTATTAGGAAGGGTGAGGATATGCGCGGGCTTAAAATGCTTATCCTGTGCGCGGCGATGGCCGCGCTGTGCGCCTGCGCGGGCGGCCCCCCGCCCTCCGAAACGCCGGACGCGCCGGAGGAGGATTTTGTCGTCATTGAGGATCTGGCGCTGGACTTGACGGAAATCAGGTATCTGCTCATCACCGTGATAGACGATTACGCCCTCTTCCGCGACATCGAGCCGCATATGATTCTGTGGGACGGGCAGATTGCCGGTATCCCGGCGCGGCGGTATTTCCTTGACCGCGCCTTGGAAATGGCTGTGGCCGCGTATGTCACCCAAATCAAGGCCGCCGAGCTTGGCTACGCTCTGACCGAGGAGGAGGAAGACGCCATAGACTGGGAAATCGCGATGGAGATTGACGCCAGAGGCGGGCGCGAAGCGCTCTTTGACAGCCCGAGGGAAGAGGAGGGCTACCGCTTCTACAGCTACACCGTCCCGGCGCTCCGTGAGAAGATGCTGGACGATTTGTTCGGCCACGACGGGCCGTATCAGCTCAACGGGGCGGCTCTGTGGCAGTATTACCGGGACAACTACATATCCGCCGCCTATATCTTTCTTTCCGGCACCGACCCGTACGGGGAGCCGCTGGGGGCGGATGATTTGCAGATTCAGAGGAGCGTGGCGGACGCGCTGCGCCGCGCCGCCGCCGCCGCGGAGGATTACGAAGGCTTCTTTGAATTGGTGAGGGAGCATGACCAAAGCTATTATATGATGATTTACCCGACCGGGATGCCTGTGCCGCACGGGATGTTCGGGGAGGCGTTCGACGCGGCCCTGTCGGCGCTGGAAACCGGCATGGTCAGCGACGTTGTCGCCGCCGACGACGGGTTTTACATCATCCTGCGCCTCCCGGAGGATGTGGAATGGTTTGAGGACAACAGAGAATACATTTGGTACTACTGCGCCTACGAGGCCTTCTTTGACAAAATTGAGGAATGGGGCAGGGAATTGAGCATTGCCGTGGGCGAAGGGTTTTGGAATCTGGATGTGCTGGAGGTGACTGCGGCGGGATGAAAAGCATGATGTCGCCCGGAAACCGGATGTTTTTCATCCTGTTGATTGCCTTTGCGGCGACGACGGTGTATTTCGGCGCCGCGACGGTCAACGGCGCGCTGCTGGCCGCCGCCGCCGTGCAGATTGTCCTGATTGCCGCCGCCTCGCTGGTTTACCGCCGTCAGATGGTGAAACGGCGGCGCGGCATCGCGCGGTACATCGACCAACTGACCGCCAACATGGACGGGGCCGGGAAAGACAGCGCCGCCCACTGCCCCATCCCCATGCTGATTGTGAAGGTGGAGACGGGCGAGCTGATTTGGGCCAACGAGCCGTTTCACGCCGCCGCCGGGATGCGCGAGAGGTTTTTCTCGCACCGGCTGAGCGACGTTTTGCCGGATTTTGACTTCAAGTGGCTTTCCCATCCGGGGGGGACGTCCTCCGCCGTTCTGCGCGGCAGGAGCTATGAGGTCTGCGGCAGCCTGATACGGCAGCCCGGCGGGCGTGACAGGCGGGAGTTGCTGGCGGCGCTTTACTTCACCGACGTCACCGAGCTTGTGGGGCTTAGGCGGGAATACCGGCTTTCGCGCCCGGTGGTCAGCGTGGTGATGATTGACAACTACGACGAATGCGTCAAAAATCTGTCTGAATCGCAAAAGTCCGGCATCTTGGCCGCCGCCGACGATAAAATCACGGCATGGGCGGCGCCGTTCAACGGCTTGTTGCGCAAGTATGACAGGGACAAATATCTGCTGCTCTTTGAGGAACGCGACTTGGCGGGCTTGGCGGAAAACCGCTTTTCGGTCTTGGACGACATACGCGCGGTCATTGGCTCCTCCGGCTTGCCGGTCACGCTCTCCATCGGCATCGGGCGGGACGGGGAAAGCTTTACGGAAAATTTTTCCTTCGCCCAGCTTGCCATTGACATGGCGCTTTCGCGGGGCGGCGACCAAGCGGTGGTGAAAAACCGCGTCACCTTTGACTTCTTCGGCGGACGGAGCAAAGAGGTGGAGAAGCGCACCAAGGTGAAAAGCCGCGTGGTGGCCTCCAGTCTTTCCCGCATCATCGGCGACTCGTCGTCTGTGTTTGTCATGGGCCACGCCTATTCGGACATCGACTCTCTGGGCGCCGCGGCCGGTGTGGTCTGCATCGCCCGCAAATGCGGCAAGCGCGCGCATATTGTCATCGACGAATCCAAGACGATGGCGTCGTCGCTGCTGGCCCGCATCCGGGATCAGGAGGCGTACGCCGGGCTTTTCATCGACGAGCAAACCGCGCTGCTGTACGCCGACAACAAATCCCTCCTTGTGGTCGTTGACTGCAACCGCCCCGAAATTGTGGAGTTTCCCGGCTTTCTGCGCTCGATGACCCGCGTCGCCGTAATCGACCATCACCGCCGCGCCGCCGACTACATCGACACCGCCCTGCTGGTCATGCACGAGCCGTACGCGTCCTCGGCCAGCGAGCTGGTCTGCGAGCTGATTCAATATATCTGCCGCCACGGCGATTTGCTCCGGTGCGAAGCCGAAGCCATGATGGCGGGCATTGTGTTAGACACCAAAGGGTTTACCATGCACACCGGGATGCGTACCTTTGAGGCGGCGGCCTTTCTGCGCGGGGCGGGCGCCGACCCGGTGGAAATCAAGCGCCTGTTTCAAAACGACATGCAGTCCTCCATCGAGCGGTATGAAATCATCACCAAAGCCCGCGCGGTTCGCAACGGGATTGCCGTCGCCGCGCTGGATCGGGAGACCGACCGCGCCATTGCCGCGCAGGCGGCCGACGAAATGCTGAACATCATCGGAATCGACGCCTCGTTTGTCCTCTACCGCTCCCGCACGGGGACGGATATATCCGGGCGGAGCTTGGATACCATCAATGTGCAGATGATTTTGGAAAAGCTGGGCGGCGGCGGGCATCAAACGGTCGCCGGGGCGCAGTTGAAGGACACCGGCGTGCCGCAGGCGCTGGAATTGCTGATACAGGTTATCAATCAATACTGTGACGAGATTGGAGTGGACGCGACATGAAGGTCATCCTGCAAGCCGACGTCAAGGGGCAGGGCAAAAAAGGCGCCTTAATCAACGTCTCCGACGGCTATGCCCGCAATTTCCTGTTCCCGCGCAAGCTGGCCGCCGAAGCGACGCCCGCGGCGCTGGCGGAGTATGAGCGCAACGAGAAAAGCAAGGCGGCGAAGCTCGACCGGGAGAAAGCCAAAGCGCGGGAGCTGGCGGATTTGTTCAAGGGCAAAAGCGTTACGCTCAGCGCCAAAGGCGGCTCGGCGGGGCGGCTGTTCGGCTCTGTCTCCAACATAGAGGTGACGGAGGCGCTGAACAAACAGTTCGGCGCGGACATCGACCGGCGCGACGTGGCGCTGGCGGAGCCGATTAAGCAGCAGGGGAGCTATACCGCCAAGGTCAAGCTGGGACACGGCGTGAGCGCCGAGGTCATCGTGGAGGTCAAGGTCACAGATGGATGAAATTCGCAAGCTGCCCCATAACGCGGAGGCGGAGCAGGCGGTCATCGGCTCGATGCTGCTTGACCCGAGCTGCGTCCACGAGGTCGTCGAGCTGGTTGGGCGCGAGGACTTCTATCTAACCGCGCACCAAAGCCTGTTTGACGCCCTCAACGCCATGTTTCTCCAGAACGAAGCGGTGGATCCGGTCACGCTGATGGGAAAGATGCGGGAGCAGGGAACCTACGACGAGGCCTCCACCCGCGCCTATATCGGCCGACTGCTCGATTTGACGCCCACGGCGGCGCATGTGAAGCATTACGCCGGCCTTGTCCGTGAGGCCGCCCTTCTCCGCAGGCTGGAAAACGCCGCGTCGGAGATATCCCTGCAAGCGAGGGAACCGGGCGCGCAGGCGGAAGGGGTGCTGGAATACGCGGAAAAGAGCATCTACGATGTGCGCGAGGGCCGCGAGGCCGCCGCCCTTCACAGTATGCCGTCCGTTTTGATGGACGTTTATCAGGATTTGAAAAAGCTGGCCGAGTCGGGGGGCAAGCTGCCGGGCGTATCCTGCGGCATCACCGCTTTGGACGAGATTTTGGGCGGCCTGCTCGACAACAACCTGATTATCGTCGCCTCAAGGCCGGGCGTGGGCAAGACCAGCATGATTCTCAATTTCGGCCTTCACGCCGCGCGGGTGAGCGGCAAGTCCGCGGTGTTTTTTTCCTTAGAAATGTCAAAAGAGCAGCTCGTGTCCCGCGTGCTGGCGGGACAGACCGGCATCAACCTGCAAAAGCTGCGCGACGGAAATCTGTCCACCGGCGAATGGCAGCAGTTGGGCGAGGCGTCCGGGGCGCTGATGGGTCTGCCCTTCTGGATTTCCGAAACCCCCGCGATTACGGTGGAGTCCATCAAGGCAAAATGCCGCCGGGTGAAAAATCTGGGGTTGGTCATTGTGGATTATTTGCAGTTGGTTCAAGTGCCCAAGAGCAAGGAGCAGCGGTTTGAAAACAGGGTGAGCGAGGTCGGGCATATTTCGCGGAACTTAAAAATCATGTCCAAAGAGCTGGGCATTCCGGTCATCTGCGCGGCGCAGTTGCGGCGTGAAGCCGAGCGCGGCAGCAGCAAGCGGCCGATGCTCAGTGATTTGCGCGAATCGGGCAACATTGAGCAGGACGCCGACTCGGTCGTCCTCCTCCACCGCGAATACGCCAACAACCCGGACGCCGACCCCACCGCCGCCGAGTGCATCATCGCCAAAAACCGCCACGGGCGCACCGGCTTGGTGGAGCTGTTTTGGCGGGGCGACGTCACCACCTTCACGCAGAAAGACGCGTATTATGATTGACGGCTCGGTTCTCGCGGCTGTGTCCGGCGGCGCCGATTCCACCGCGATGCTGCATATGCTCGCGGCGGCGGGGGGCAAGGTCGTCGCGGCGCACTACAATCATGGCTTGCGCGAGGCGGCCGACGGGGACGAGTCGTTTGTCCAAGCCCTCTGCGGGCAATGGGGCGTGCCGTTTGTCAGCGAACGCGGGGCTGTGCCGTCCGGCGCGGGCGTTGAGGCGCGGGCGCGGGAACTGCGGTATGATTTTTTGGAGCGTGTCCGCGCCGGGCGCGGGCTGGACTGGATTGCCACCGCCCACACCGCCGACGACAACGCCGAGACGGCGATTATGAACCTCACGCGGGGCGCGGGCCTGTCCGGGCTGTGCGGCATCCCGTACCGGCGAGGGCGCATCCTCCGCCCGATTCTGAGCCTGTCCCGGGAGGATGTGCTGGGCTATCTCGCCGAACGGGACATCCCGTACCGTAAGGACGAAAGCAACGACGACACCGCCTACCGGCGCAACTATATCCGCCATGAGGTCATCCCCGCGCTGAAAAGGGTCAACCCGTCGCTGACGGACGCCGTTACAAGGCTGACGGCCTCCCTGCGCGAGGACGAGGCGTATCTGACGGAGCTGGCGCAGGCGGAGCTTGACGCGCATACACCCTATCCCGCCAAGCGCCTGACCGGACTGCCCAAGCCCGTCGCGGCGCGCGTCTGCCGGCTGCTGGTGACGGACGCCGGAGGCGCCCCGCCGGAAAGGCTGCACGTCGAGGCGATGCTGGATATCGCGGCGGGCGGAAACGGGCGGAAACGGAATATGGCGGGCGGCTTGACAGCGGCGAAGAAAAACGGTATGATAGTCGTTGAGAAGACAAACAGGAGGAATGATTGCTATGCACCCGGATTTGGAGAGGATACTGCTGACGGAGAATGACATCGCCGCGCGCGTGCGCGAAATGGGCGCTGAAATCAGCCGGGACTACGAGGGGAAGGAGTTGCTGTTGGTCAGCGTTCTCAAGGGCTCGGTGATTTTCATGGCCGATTTGATGCGCTCCGTTTCCATCCCCGCGGCCATTGATTTTTTGGCCGTCAGCTCATACGGGATGGGGGAGAAAACCTCTGGCGTTGTGAAAATCAACATGGACTTAGGTCAGTCGGTGGAAGGAAAACATCTGCTGATTGTCGAGGATATCCTTGACAGCGGGATGACTTTGAGTTATATTAGAGACTTGTTAGGCGGAAGAAGCCCGGCGTCAATCCAAATCTGCACCCTGCTGGACAAGCCCGAGCGGCGCGCCAAGGGCGTGGCGGTCGATTGCCGGTATACAGGGTTTGTCATCCCGGACGCGTTTGTCGTCGGCTACGGATTGGATTTCGCTGAAAAGTACCGTAATTTACCGTATATCGGGGTATTATCGCCGCGAATGTACTGTTAAGGAAGTGAAGCATTGAAAAAAGGCAACATGAAGGACATTTTGTTTTATGTGGTGGTTCTGGTCATCCTCATCGGCACCGCACTTCTGCTTTATGAGCTGCGGAAGCCGGTGGAGCCGACGTACGGAGAAATCATGCGCCACTTCTACAGCGAAAATGTGCAGGAATTTGTGGTGGAAGGCAACACGCTGACCCTTTGGCTGCGCAACCCGGATGAAAGGCGCGTCCATAGGCTCTACAACGTGGGCTTCTTCTTCACGAACACCAATGAAATGGTGGAAGAACAGTTTAAGCGGGGCGTCATACGCGACTACAACTACGACCTCGGCTTTGTAGTGCCGGGGTGGCTGATGGCCGCGCCGTATTTTGTCTTAATCATCGTCTTAATCGGGCTGTGGTATTTCATGCTCAACCGCACCGGGGGCGGGGACGCGAGGGCGATGCACTTCAAGCGCGCCAATCCGCGCATCCACGCCGACAATAAGCGCAAATTCACCTTCAAGGATGTGGAAGGCGCGCTGGAGGAAAAAGAGGAGCTTCAGGAGATTGTCGATTTCCTCAAGCATCCGGGCCGGTTTGACGATATCGGCGCGCGCATCCCGCGCGGCGTGCTGCTGGTCGGCCCTCCCGGAACGGGAAAGACGCTGATGGCGAAAGCCGTGGCGGGCGAGGCGGGCGTACAGTTCCTCTCCATCTCGGGCAGCGACTTTGTCGAGCTGTATGTCGGCGTCGGCGCGTCGCGCGTGCGCAACCTCTTTGAGGAAGCCAAGAAGAGCGCCCCGTGCATTATCTTCATCGACGAGATTGACGCCGTCGGACGCCAGCGCGGCGCCGGCATGGGCGGCGGGCATGACGAAAGAGAGCAGACGCTCAATCAGCTCTTGGTTGAAATGGACGGCTTTGTCCAAAACGAGGGCGTCATCGTCATGGCGGCCACCAACCGCCCCGATATCCTCGACCCGGCGCTGCTCCGCCCCGGCCGTTTCGACCGTCAGGTCTATCTGGGCTACCCAGACATTAAGGGCCGCGAGGCGATTCTGAGGCTGCACGGCGCGAACAAGCCCTGCGACAAAACGGTGGACTTTTCCATCATCGCCAAGCAGACCGCCGGGCTGACCGGCGCGGACTTGGAAAATCTGCTCAACGAATCGGCGCTGCTGGCGGCAAGGCGCAGCAAGACCGAAATCAGCATGGACGAAATCAGCGAGTCGATGCTCAAGGTCATCGCCGGGCCCGCCAAGCGGAGCAAGGTGGTGAGCGATAAGGAGCGCAGGCTGTCGGCCTACCACGAGGCCGGCCACGCCGTGGTGCGGCGCAACCTGCAAAACGTGGATCCGGTACACCATATCTCCATCATCCCGCGCGGGATGGCGGGCGGCATGACCGTCTTCCTGCCGCAGGAGGACAAGAGCTTTATGTCCCGCAACGAAATGCTGGAAAACATCATCTCCATGCTGGGTGGCCGGGTCGCCGAAAAGCTGGTGCTGGACGACATTTCCACCGGCGCGTCGGACGATATCAAAAAGGTGACGCGGATGGCGCGGAGCATGGTGACCAAATACGGCATGAGCGAAAGCATCGGCCCGATTAACTTCGGCGGCGACCACGACGAAGTCTTCCTCGGCCGCGATTTGACCACCGCGCGCAACTTCTCCGAGGAGACGGGCGCCATGATTGACAGGGAAATCAAAAAAATCGTTGACAAAGCCAACGAGCGCTGCGAAACGATTTTGAAAAACAGCATGGATACACTGAAGAAAGTGGCGGAGTATCTGCTGGAGAAGGAGACTATGGACAGCGAAACCTTTGAAAAATTCTTCGATACCGGGCTGGTTCCCGAGCCGCAAGAGGGCTGAATGGATATCCAATTCCTTAAAGGCATAGGCGAGAAAAGGGCCCGCTTGTTTCACAAGCTCGGGCTCTTTGCCGTTGAGGATATGGCGGTCTTTTATCCCCGGGCGTACGAGGATAGGTCAAAAATCGTCCCCATCCGCGATTTGCGCCCCGGCGAGGCGGCCTGCTTTACAGCCACCGTGGCGTCGCCGGTCACGGGAGCGCACATCCGCAAGGGGCTGGATATTTACAAGGCAAAGGTTTTCGACGAGACCGGCGAGCTGCATCTCACGTTTTTCAACGCGCCCTATGTAAAAAACGCGCTGACGTGGGGCGAAACCTATGTGTTTTACGGAAAAACAGACGGCAGCCGGGGGATGATTAACCCGGTGTTTGAAAAGGAGGCGGGCGGCGCGACGGGACGCATCCTGCCCGTTTACAAAGCCACGGCGGGTCTGACGCAAGGCGCGCTGCGCAGCGCCGCCCGTCAGGCGGCGGAGAAAATTGAGCCGCCGGAAATCCTGCCGGACGCCGTACGGCAGCAATACGCGCTCTGCACGGCGCGTTTCGCCCTTGAAAACATCCACTTCCCGCAGACGGAGGAGCTTTTGGGCGTCGCCCGCAAGCGGCTGGTGTTTGAGGAATTGCTGCTGCTGCAGTTGGGGCTGTCCGTCCGGCGCGGCAAGCTGGTCAAAATGCCCGGCCCGGCGTTTGAGAAAACGGACATGACCCCGTTTATAGACGCGCTGCCGTTTGCGCCCACCGCCGCGCAAATGGCGGCCATTGAGGATATCCGCCGCGACTGCGCGACCGGCATGAACCGCCTGATACAGGGCGACGTGGGCTGTGGCAAGACCGCCGCGGCGGCGGCCGCCGCGTATATGGCGTTCCGCAGCGGCTATCAAACCGCGCTGATGGCGCCGACGGAGATATTGGCGGAGCAGCACGCGCGCTCGCTGACGGCGCTGTTTGAGCCGCTGGGCGTGAGGGTCGGCGTCTTGACGGGGCGGGACAAAAGGTCGCTGGGCGGCGTCGCGGACGGGACGGTTGACCTTGTTGTGGGGACGCACGCGCTGCTGAGCGGGACGGTGACCTTTGCCAAGCTGGGTCTGGTGATTACCGACGAGCAGCACCGCTTCGGCGTGGAACAGCGGCAGCGGCTGTTTGAAAAGGGCGAGGTGCCGCACAGGCTGGTCATATCCGCGACGCCCATTCCGCGCACGCTGGCGCGTATCCTGTACGGCGACTTGGACGTGACCGTCATGCGCGGGATGCCGCCGGGACGGACGCCGGTAAAGACCTATGTGGTGGACGAGGGCTACCGGCCCCGGATTGAGGCGTTTGTGAAGAAAACAGCCGGGGAGGGCGGGCAAATCTACATCGTCTGCCCGGTGATAGAGGAAAACGAGGAGCTGGGTCTGCAATCCGCCGACGCCTATGCCGAGAAGCTGAAAACGGACGTCTATCCCGACCTGCGCGTCGGGCTGCTGCACGGCAAAATCAAAGCCAAGGAGAGAGACGCGGCCATGCGGGCGTTTGCGGCGGGGGAGATTGACGTCTTGGTCGCCACCACCGTCATTGAGGTGGGCGTCGATGTGCCGAACGCGTCGCTGATGGTCGTTGAGAACGCCGAGCGTTTCGGTCTGAGTCAGCTTCACCAGCTTCGCGGACGGGTGGGACGCGGGGCGAGGGAGTCGCATTGCGTGCTGTTTATGCAGAATGAGTCGGCCAAAGAGCGCCTGAATGTGCTGAAAAATGAAAACGACGGCTTTGCCGTCGCCGAAGCGGATTTGCGCCTGCGCGGGCCGGGCGATTTTTTCGGCAACCGCCAGCACGGACTGCCGGCGTTCAAGATTGCCGATTTATCCAACGACATGGATATCCTGTCGGCCTCGCGCGAAGCGGCGGACGCGCTGGCGCCCGCGCTGAACGGACACGCCGCCCTAAAGGCGGCGGTCGAAGCGTTACTGCATCGCATTGAGGGCGGAGACTAGCTCGTGTAGAATCACCTTTTTGGAGAGGAATTGCAGGGTGTCCATATGCGCCATCAGGGCGGCGCGCGTCCGTTCCTCCATCGTAAAGCCCAGAACGGCGCAAAAGCGCAGGGCGCGCAGGATACGGAGCGCGTCCTCCTCGAAGCGTGTAAAGGGGTCACCTATACAGCGTATGATTTTTTGGCCGAGGTCGTCCCGCCCGCCGACCAAATCAACAATGCCGCCGTCGATATCGGCGCATAGGGCGTTGACGGTGAAATCGCGCCGCGCCAAGTCGGTTTCCAAATCGGAGACAAACTCCACCTTGTCCGGGCGGCGGTGGTCGGAGTAGCCGCTCTCGCGGCGGAAGGGCGTTACCTGAACGCCCCGCGCGGTGACGGTGCCGTATTTGCCGCCCGTGGCCTCGCCGCCGATGATGCTGAGCAGCTCCCGGGGCCGGGCGGAGGTGGCGATATCCCAATCGCCGGGAACCCGTCCCAGCAGGCTGTCGCGCACACAGCCGCCGACGGCATAGACGGAATGACCGCGCTCGGCAAGCGCGGTCATCAGCGTGCGTACATCGTCGGGTAAAATCAACATTTCACAATCTCCGCAAGTCTTTGAATGATGGGCAGCTTTTGCGTGCAAAGCGGTTCGCAGGCGCCGCAGCGGGTGCAGCCAGCGGCGTCCTTAGGCGACAAGCCCCAATGCCAGCTCAGCCTGTTTGTAATGGATTGCGTGTCGCCGGACAGCAGATAGCTGTTGTAAGCCTCCATGAGCTTGGGGATGTGGAGTCCGTTGGGGCATTCGTCGCAGTAGGCGCAGCCGGTGCAGAGGGTGTTCAGCTCATGGCGGAGGGATTTGGTCATTTCCTCAAGGCGCTCCGGCGTGACCGGCGCGGCGTCCTCGGCGGCGGCGACACATTCGGCCAGCTCCCGTTCGTTGGCGATGCCCGGAAGGGTGACGGAAATCTCGGGATGCCCGATGAGGAATTTCAGCGCCGCGGTGGCAACGGTCTGCTCAGGCGAGGTCTTGATAAATCCGAATTTATCGGCATACTGCGGGATGACGCCACCGCCCAGCGGGTTCATCACCACCACGCCGAGTCCTTTTTGGAAGCAGGCTTCGACGCCTTGGCGGCGATAGGCGAAGTTGAGGGCGTTGTAGCCCAGCGTAATCGCGTCAACCTTGCCGTCTCTGGCGATGTCGGCGATGGTCTCGCCGTCGGCGTGGGAGGTGCAGCAGATATGCTCAATCAGGCCCTCTTCCTTGGCTTTGAGAATCCCGTCGTATATCCCGCCCTTTTGGGTCATCCGCCGGTATTCGCCCATGTTCTTGATGCACCACATATTGTAGACGGTGATTTTGTCGGTTTGGAGCTTTTTAAGGCTGGCCTCAATCGCGCGGCGCGCCCCGGAAGCGTCGGTGGCGTTCCACAGGCCGCATTTGGTGGATAAGTACGGCTTTTCTTTCAGCCTTGCGTAGGCTCGGCCGACAATCAGCTCGCTCTTGCCGTCGCAGTAATCGGGCGCGGTGTCGACATAGTTGACGCCCATTTCACACGCCTTGACGACCAAATCGGCGCACTTGTCAAGGTCTTTTTGGTAGTCCTCTTTGGGGAAACGCATCGAGCCGAAGCCAACGGCGCTTACGCGCTTGCCCGTACTGCCCAGTTGTTTATAGATCATTCGTCAATCTCTCCTCTGTCCTCCGGTTGGGGAGTCGTTTCCGGCTCCGTGCCGGGGTCGGGATTGGGGTCGGAATCAAGGTCAAGGTCGGGGTCGGGCGACGCCGCGGGAAGCTCGGGATCCGGCGGCGGGTCAGGGTCAGGGTCTGGCGTCGGCGTCGGAGTGGGGTCGGGGGAGGGTATCGGGCCGGGGCCGGGGTCGGGCGGGGGAATGGGGTCGATGGGCGTCGGGTCGCTCGGCAGATCGCCCGTCGGGGGCGTGCCGACCTCAATGATTGCGTCGAATTTGATATAGCCCGTCCTCGCTTCGGGGTTGCGGTAAACCTCGTTGCCGTCCGGGTCTACGAGGACACGGTAGGTCTGCACCGTCCAGCCGTCGGAGCCGGAGATTTTGGTGACGCTGGCTCCCGGCGCGAGCTCGGGGTTATGCACGGTGGTGGTCTGCGCCGGCCTGTGGGCGATGATATCGCTTTCCATGACCACGGTCAGGTCGTCGGTCTTGGTGCCCCAAATCTCCGCCGTGAGACGCCCGCGCTCATACCATGACACAACGCGGATGGGATATGGCGTGTCGTTGGAGAAGATAAAGTCAAACCTGCCCCAGCTAACGGCGGCGTCGAGACCGAGAGGGACATACCAAACCGTCATCGAGTGGCTCTGGCGGTAAACGATTTGCAGGTTGGCAAGCAGGACGGCGTTGTAAAGGGTGGTGGACGTCTGGCAGATGCCGCCGCCGATTTCCTGAACCACCTGTCCGTTCAGATACGCCCCGGCGGGCAGGTAACCGCGTTCGGACGAGCGCGGGCCGACGACGTCGTTGAAGGAAAAGCTTTCGCCCGGGAGGATGATGGTGCCGGACATGGCTTGGGCGGAAATGCTGACGTTGCCGATGCGGTTTTGCGACGAGCCGGAGGTGGAGGTGGAGTAGGCGCCGAGAAGGTCGGCAAAAAGGCTGTCGTCCAAGGCCTCGTCGGTCAAATCGGGAGTGGTGAAAAGCAGGGGGATGGAGAAACGGTCAAGGCTGCGCGCCAGCGCGTCCCGCGCCGCCTGCATATCGAACGACACGCCGACGACATGAGGCATGATAAACGCGTTGCCGTCCTCGTCAAGGGTGACGGACGCGTCTCTCGGCTCCACAAAGATTTCCCGATGCAGCTCGTCCAGCGGAAGCGGTTTCGGCGGGACGGACTCGGAGAGATAGGAGAGGGGCGAAAAGTCCCGGACGGTGAAGCCGGAAACCACGGCGCCGGCCATGTCCTTTGGGCTGGAGACGGCTCCGTCGCGCCCGGAGGTGACGCTGATGGCGGCGTCGCCAATCGACCAGCTATAGTCCTCCGCCGGACGGAAATGGGCGTCGGAAAAAGAGGAAACAATGGCAAACACAGCCTCCTCGTCTATGTAAAAAGAGGTGTTTTGATGCTCGTTCTCCAGCGCGCGCTCGGTGACAAGGGAGGAAAAGGCGAACGAGAGACGGGAGAAAACGCCGCCTTCGCGGCCCATGTTGTAGACGGCGTCAACCGCGTCCTCGGCGGACAGGCGGATGCGCGCGTCCTCAGCCGTGATGACGATAGATTGGTCGTCCAGCGTCAGCGTGACCGCCGCGCCCGCGTAGACGGCGTCCCGTTCGGCCGCGAGGGCGAGGGAGGCTTCCCCGCGGGTCATGCCGGAAAGGTCGATTCCGAACGCGGAAATGCCGGGGAAAACGCGGTCATAGGTTAAGGTGAACACAGAGGCGGCGGAAAGGGCAATCAGAAGCGAGCCAATCACGCTCAGCAGAACAAGGCTGAACGGCTTAAAACGAAATTTGCGCGCGGGGGCAACCCGCGCGGGCTTTGGCTTGACTTTTTTTTCGGCGACGGCCTGCGACATCATATCCCTTCCTTTATGCCGTGCTTGGCTGTGTCAGGCGCGCAAGCGCACCCGTTCCCTATATATTGTATCACACGGGCGCTAATAATACAAGGAAAATTATTCGGAAATCTGTAAAATCTCATCCCGCGGTTCCTCGGCTTCGACCTCCTTGAGGGAGCGGAGGATGCCGCGCGTCCGCACGCCGACCAGCGTGTCGAGGTCGCTGCCCGCCCTCTCAAGATTCCGCTTGGCCTTGTCGAGTACGTCCTCAAATTTGAGGAATTCGCTTTTGACCTGTCCCAGCAGCGCCCAGACCTCGCCGGAGCGTTTTTGGATGGCGAGGGTGCGGAAGCCCATTTGGAAGCTGTTGAGCAGGGCGCCCATGGTCGCCGGGCCGGCGATGCTGACCCGGAAGTCGCGCTGAAGCTCCTCCACCATCCCCCGCCGTACCGCTTCGGCATACAGCCCCTCAAAGGGGAGGAAGAGAACGGCAAACTCGGTGGTGTGGGGCGGCTGGATGTACTTGTCCCGTATCTCCTTGGCCGACTGGCGCAGGCTGCCCCTCAGCAGGGCCGCCGCGGCCTCGACGGCGGCGGAATCGCCCGTTTCATACGCGTCGCAGAGAGCGGCGTAGCGGTCAGAGGGAAACTTGGAGTCAACGGGAAGCCAAACCGGCTCGCCGCCGCCGCCCGGCATCTTGATGGCGTATTCCACAACCGCGCGGCTGCCCGGAACCGTCGGCACGTTGACGCCGTACTGTTCGGGTGATAAAATCTCATTCAAAATCGCGCCAAGCTGGATTTCGCCCAATATCCCCCGTGTCTTGACGCCGGACAGCACCTTTTTCAGGTCGCCCACGCCGACCGCCAGCGACTGCATTTCCCCAAGGCTTTTATACACCTGCTCCAAACGCTCGTTGACAAGGGAAAACGATTGGGTGATGCGGGTGTCGAGCGTCTTTTGCAGCTTTTCCTCCACCACGCCGCGCATCATGTCCAGCCTGCGCTCGGTGGTCTGGCGTATCTGCTCCAGCTTCTGCTCGTTGGCCAGCTCGCCCCGCGCCATAGCGTCTAAAAGACGGCGTTCCGTCCCGCTCCGCAGCAGCAGGCCGACGACGGCAAGGGTCAGGATGAACGTGAGCGAGGTCAGGGCGATGACGACATATTCCACCGTCAAGCACCTCCCCACGGGTCGCGCCATGTATCCGGCGGGTCGATTAAATCGGGGTCTTCGGGCGGAAGGGCCGGGGTTTCGCCGTTGTCACCATCACCGTTGCCTTCGCCGGGGACGGGGCCTAGAGGCGGGGTTTCGGGCGGATTTTCGCCGTTCTCTCCGCCTTCACCGGGGATTTCCGGGAAAAAGTTTGAGGGGAAGGTATGGTAGGAGCAGAACGTATTGAACGGCACGGCGCCGTCCGCGGTGGTAGCCACGGCGCGGTAGCGCTCCTCTCCGCTTCCGGCGGCGGGGACGGAGACGTCGTCAGGCTCGTCCGGCTCCGCGGCGGGCGTCCCGCCCGCCCAGCGCCGGATGGTATACTGTTCGTCCGCGAGGGCGAGGTAGGGGATGGGCACCCAGCGCGTGGTATCCAGCAGCGCCACCGTTCGGCGCATATGCTCGCCGTGCGGGCAGTAGGGTGTGGCAAGGCGGCCGGACAGCGTGCAGAGGTCAACGGCTACGTGGAGGTTGCAGCTATGGCGCGGGATGTCGTCCCTGTCCAGATAGCCGACGGCGGTGCGCGCCCCGCCTCTGGGGTCTAAGTGGCAGTTCGGGCCCACGGGCAGGCCGCTGTCGATGCAGTAGGTGTAAGCGTTTACCCCTTCGGGCCGCTCAAATTCCCTGCGCTCAAGCCCTTCATGGGCGAAGGCCATGACGCTGCGCCACATATGGAGGGCGGGGTTTCCGACGCCGGTGGTGTTGTAGTAGGACATATCCCGCCCGATGTCATAGCCGAACCAGCAGACGGCGGTGTAGTAGGGCGTATAGCCGGCAAACCAGCGGTCGAGGTTGCGGCTGGTCGTTCCCGTCTTTCCGGCAATGGGCATATTGTCAAGCTGCGCCCGCCAGCCGGTGCCGCCCGTCCGCGTCGCCGAGATAAGAGCGGTTTCCAGATAAAACGCGGTCTTTTCTTTGATGGCGATGGTGGGGGAGGGCCTGTTTTCAAAGAAGACATATCCGTTTTGGTCTGTGATATGGGTGTAGGTGCGGGTTTTGTTGAGGATGCCGCCGTTGGCGATGGCGGCGTACGCCGCGGTCATTTCGCGCACCGTGACCCCCTCGGTCAGCCCGCCCAGAGACAAAGGCGCGAGGTCGATATCGCTGAAAACCTCGTTTCCGATGGTTCGGCTTTCAATCAGCGAGGTCATCCCGAAACGGTCATGGCCGTATTCAAAGGCGCGTTCCGGCCCGACCATGTCCACCACCGCGGCGGCGATGGCGTTCTTGGAGACGGTAATCGCCTGAAGGACGTTGGTAAACCCCTCGTAGCGGTTGGGCGAGTTGATCGGCCAGCCCCGGCTGCCCTCCCGCCGGAGCGGGATATCGTCAACCGGGGAGTAGGGGTGGAGAAGCCCCAAATCAAACGCGGGGGCGTAGGTGGTGAGGGGCTTGATGGAGGAGCCGGGCTGCCGTCTGGCTCTGGTGGAACGGTCAAAGACAAGGTTGCCCGTCTTCTCGCGCCCGCCAATCATCGCCTTGATATCGCCCGTGCGGTGATCCACCACGATGATGGAGGACTCGGCCGGCTCGGCGTCGGGGGATTCGGGCCAGCGGTCGTCGTCGGCCCAGATGGCGTCAACCTCCGCTTGCAGCTTGAGGTCAACGCAAGCGTAGATGTTGTAGCCGCCGGAGAAAATCTCCTGCCGGGCCACGGCGTCGCTCCAGCCGAAAGCGTCCATCAAATCCGCCGTCGCGTCGCGGATAATCTGGTCTACAAACCAAGAGCGGAGCGCGTCGCCGCCGGCGGAGGTGTCTGTTCTGGCGAAGGTGAGCGGCTGATACTTCGCGAGGTTGTATTCGTGGCGGGTGAGCATCCCCAGCTCATGCATTTTGTAGAGGATGACCTCCTGCCGCCGTTTGTTGTTGCGGGGGTTTGTGTACGGGTTGAAAACGGAGGGGTTGTTGGTGATACCCACAAGGGAGGCGCTTTCGGCTTGGGTCAGCTCGTCCAGCGGCTTGCCGAAATATTGCTCCGCCGCCGTTACGATGCCGTAGCAGCCGCTGCCGAAGTAGACGGTGTTGAGGTATAATTCCAAGATAAGCTCTTTGCCGCCCCTGCCCGGATAGTTCCGCTCAACGGCCAGCGCGCGGAAAATCTCCTCCAGCTTGCGCGCCACCGTGGCTTCGTTGTTGCCGGTGGCGTTTTTGATGAGCTGCTGGGTGATGGTCGAGCCGCCGAACTGACCGCCGCCGCCGGGCGCGAACAGATTGTAGAACGCGCCGATGGTGCGCTTCCAGTCCACGCCGTCGTGACTCCAGAAGCGCTCGTCCTCAATAGCGACGACGGCGTTGATGAGGTTTTCGGGGATATCGGCGAAGGAAATCCAAACGCGGTTTTCTCTGCCGGAAAGGGTGGCGAGGAGGACGTGCCGCTCCGGGTCGTCGGGGTCTTCCGCCCAGATGTGGGTGGTCAGGTCGAGCTGGAGATGGTCTAGGTTGAAGTCGGTGGATACGTCGAGATACCGCGTGACGTAGATTGCGCCGAAGACGCCCATGATGGAGCCGGTCAGGATGACGGTGAGGAAGAGAATGAGCAGGATGCGGGCCAAGACGCCCAGCGCCGCCCCGAACATCCGCCTCACCCGTCTCACGCCGGGCTTTATGTCGGGGCTGAACACCGCGGCGGCGCTTTTTTTGAGCGCCCGCCACACGGCGACGAAAAAGAGCGATATGGTATGAAGGACGACCTTGCAGCGGTTCAAAAACGGTTTCATAACGAAGAGGCCCCTCCTTTCGCGCACAATAATACGATTATCATTATATCAAAAATCTTGACAGAAGTCAATCAAACAGTTAGAGTGATGGTAGGGGGGATGCGGATGGCTCGCGTGATGGCGGTGGACTACGGCGACAGGCGCACGGGCGTCGCGGTCAGCGACGGCCTCCGTTCGCTGGTGGGCGATTGCTTTGTCATTGACGAGCCGCATTCGGGACAGCTCGCCAACAGGCTGGAACAGGAATACGCTGCCCGGGGCGCGGATACGCTGGTGCTGGGCAACCCCATCAACATGAACGGCACCGAAGGCCCCCGCGCCGAAAAAACAGCCAAGCTCAAGCTGATGCTGGAGCGGCGCGGCCTGCGCGTCGTCCTTCGGGACGAACGCCGCACCACCGCCGAGGCGGAGAGCATCCTGACGGAAACAGGGGTCAGGGGCGTCAAGCGCAAGGGCAAGGTGGACGCCGTGGCGGCGTCGCTCATTCTTGAGGGCTTTCTGTTTGCCGAGAGGGTCGCCGCATCGCGCCCGTCATCCCTTGCCGCTCCCGGTTCGGCGGAAGAAGAGTTCCCGGAAGCCGATTACGGACGTGAGGACGCCAAACCCGGCCCGTAACGGCGCGGCGTCAATCCGGGCCGCCAGAAACGCGCCGAGGAACGCGAGGGGCAGTCCGGCGCAGTAAACCGCCGGAACCGGCTTCCAGTCAATCTGCTTGTTCTTGATATGCCCCGGTATCGAGCCGACGGCGCAGAGAGGGAAGGTCAGAAGGTTGGTTCCCTGCGCCGCGTGCTGGTCCAAGCCGCCGAAGGCGGTCATCCAAATCAAAAGCAAGACCCCGCCGCCCAAGCCGAAGCCGCTCAGGATGCCCGTCCCCGTCCCGGCCGCCGCGGACGGAAAGAGACCGTCCACGCGGAAAGGTGTCTCAAGGCTGAAAAAGGAGCGCGCGGCGCCGAGCAGCAGTAGAAAACCGAACGCGCGGCGCAGCCAGCCCGGCGCGGTTTTCTGAAACAAAAACCCCGCGAGCAGGCCGCCCGCCAAGCCGCCCAGCGCGTATGGCCAAGCGTCCTGCCAAGGCAGCTTGCCGCGCAGCGCGTACATCGCGGTGGCGGCGGCGCAGAGGGGCGCGACGCAGACGACCGACGTCGCCATCGCCTTTTTCGCGTCCAGCCCTATCCAGTCGCGCAATAAAGGGACGAGCAGCGCTCCGCCGCCCGCCCCCAGCAAACCGCATATCAGTCCTGCTCCCGCTCCGGCCGCGAGCCCCTTAATCGTTTGGTGAGCTTTAACCATAAGGGGAGTATGCTCCTTTCGGCGGTCAATATACCCCAAATGGCAGGGCCGATGCTCCGGGCGACGGCTTTGTCAAACCGCAGATTTTGAACGTCGGCGGAAAAACGGCCATGATTTTTATGCTTGACGGGGACGCTGGCAATGGCGGGGTTGTATTCGGCCAGAGCGTCGGGCGGCACCTCGCGGACGATGGCCCGCTTGGCCAAGGCGTCCATCATATCCCGCCCCTTCTGCGTATGCGCCAAGACCAGCGACGCGCCCCTGTTGTCGTCCAAATCGGGGATATGCTTGCGGCCGCCGGAGAAGCCGCAAAGGGTGAGGTCGCTGCCGCGCCGCTCCCCGCGATAGGGGCAGTTGTAGCATTCCTCGCGCAGAAACAGTCCGGCGCGGTATCCACGGAGGAAGGGGTCGCGGTTGACGGAGGATTCGTATGTACCGTTTTCGGAGCCGATGCGGGCGACGGGTTTGCCCGAACCAATCGGCTTGCCGGACATCTCGACCGCCGTGGCGCGCGCGCGGATTTTCGTTTCGATGTATTTCAGGTACGCGATGAAGACGGATTGGCTGACCGTGCCGCCGCAGACCATGCCCACGGTGAGCAGCAGGGGGTGGCCGGGCTTGCCGGCCGGCAGGTGGGCGTAAAGACGGTCGATTTGACAGGGCGTCCCGGTGAAAAGGACGTGCTTGCCCTGATGGAGACAGGACACAGCTTGGGCGTAAATGCCCTCCGTTTCGCCGAACGCGTACTTGACCCCGCGCATCGGGGTACACTCGGGCATCCGGTCGGCCTTGGCCTGTATGGTCTGGAAGTATTCATCGTAGCGGGCGCCGAAGACGACGCCGCCTCGCCCGATAATCTCCTCGCAGAGCAGGGTGAACACGCCCCCGGCGGAGCTGACCGCGCGGACGTTTTCGTTGCGGTTGACCACGCCGTAAGCATGGATGCCGGACGAAAAACGGAATGTGGTGGGCTTGGCAAGCTCCGGTATCGGCTCAAGGTCGGGCAAATCGAGCGTGGGCAGGGACTCCGGGGTCAGCAAAGGCTCCGTTTCGGTTTCCGCCTTGGGTTCGGCGATTGGCTCCCGCCGCGGCTCCGGTTCGGGCGCTTGGGGTTCGTCCGGCACAGGTTCCGGCTCAGGTTCCGGTTCAAGCTCCGGCTCAGGAGACGGCTCAGGCGCAGGTTCCGGCGCAATGGCTTCAAGCGGCTCGGCGGGCTCGGCCGGCTCGGCAGGGGAGGGCGCGTCCTTGGGCAGAACAACATTTTCATACCCCGCCATGCGGAGCGCCGTAAACGCCGCCTTGTCATGCGCGAAGATCAGCTCAAAAAGCGGCAGCACGGCGTGGCCGCGCGAAATCCAGTCCGTCTCGCAGCCCCAAAGCGCCAGCATACAGCCGCATTTTTTGGCGGCGGCGATATACGGCTTGTATTTCGGTTCGCCGCCGTGGATGGCGACGTCGGCCTCCTCCGCAAGGGCTTTGAAGCTGGAATTGACAAAGGAGGACAGCGGCGCGTCATAGCTCAGAAGCTCCGCGCGCCCGAAGTTGCGTACGACCCGCGAATGGTCGCCGCCAAATTGCCCGAATAATAAAATCTTAATAATCATCACCACACATCATCATAGCACATTCAACAAAATACGTCAAGATAGGAAGTTTTCGCATGATTTTTCAAGCGTCGGCGGGCCGGGAGGCTGATTTTCTGCTGATTACGGGCGACGAGTGGGCCGACCATCCCGCGTTCGGCGCGGCGGTCATCGCCCGCGTGCTGGAAGCGGAGGACTTCAGCGTCGCCTATCTGTCCCGCCCGCAATGGAAGGGCGTGCCGCCGCTCGACGGGATACCGCGCCCGCGTCTGGCGGGGCTGGTGACGGCGGGCAGTCTGGATTCGATGGTGGCCAACTACACCGCCGCGAAAAAACGCCGCGCCGAGGGCGGGCATATTCCAGACAGAGCCTGCATCGTATACACCGGCTTGCTCAAGACGGCGTTTCCGGGCCTGCCCGTCATCCTCGGCGGGCTGGAGGCCTCCCTGCGCCGCTTTGCGCATTATGATTACTGGGAGGACAAGGTGCGCCGTCCCATGCTCATGGACACCGGCGCGGACGCGCTGGTCTACGGCATGGGCGAACGCGCCGTGAGAGAGCTGGCGCGGCAATTAAGTAAAGGTGAACCGCTTTACACCCGCGGCGTGTGCGTCATGGCGGACAAAGCGCCCCAAGACGCGGTGATGCTGCCCTCGTTTGAAACGGTCGCAAAGGACAGGCGCGCCTATGCCAAGGCGGTGATGCTGGAACACAGGGAGCATGACCCGGTGCGGGGGCGGACGCTCTGCCAGCCGGCGGGGAAAAAGTTTCTGGTCTGCGCGCCGCCCGCCCTGCCGCTGACCACCGCGGAGCTGGACTTTGCCGCGGAGCTGCCGTTTACCCGCGAACCCGCCGTGAAGGCGGCGGAGGAGGTGCGGTTTTCGCTCATCCACAACCGGGGCTGCTTCGGCGGCTGCAATTTCTGCTCCCTCGCCTTTCATCAGGGGCGGACTGTCACCGCGCGAAGCCACGCCTCCCTGCTGCGCGAGGCCGAGGGACTGACCAAGCTGCCCGGATTTAAGGGGTATATCCACGATGTAGGCGGCCCGACGGCCAACTTTCGCCGTCCGGCCTGCAAAAAGCAGACGCAATCCGGCTCCTGCGCCGACCGGCAGTGCCTTACGCCCAAGCCCTGCCCCGCCCTCGACGCGTCGCATGAGGATTATCTTGCTTTGCTGCGCAAGCTGCGGGCGCTGCCCGGGGTGAAAAAGGTGTTTATCCGCTCCGGCATACGGTATGACTTTCTTCTGCTGGATCAATCCGGGCGGTTTATGGAAGAGCTGGTCAGCCATCACATCAGCGGGCAGCTCAAGGTCGCGCCGGAGCATTGCCAAGACCATGTCCTTGACCTGATGGGCAAACCGCGCTTCTCGGCTTTCCGCGCGTTCGCCAAACGCTACGAGACGCAGAACCTCAAGGCGGGGAAGAAGCAGTTTTTGGTGCCTTATCTCATTTCCTCCCACCCCGGCTCGCGGCTGGAGGACGCCGTTGAGCTGGCCTTGACACTGAAAAAAATGGGCCGCCGCCCGGAGCAGGTGCAGGATTTTTACCCCACGCCGGGAACCATTTCGACTTGTATGTACCACACCGGCCTTGACCCGCGGACGATGAAGCCGGTCTTCACCGCCAAGTCGCCGCACGAAAAAGCCATGCAGCGCGCCCTGCTGCAATGGTTCCTGCCGCAAAACCGCAAGCTGGCGGCGGAAGGCCTGAGACTGGCGGGGCGGCCCGACTTGATTCCGGTTCTGCTCGGCCCGTTCAAAAGAGTGAAACGTAAATAACTTGGAAAAACGCTTGACAAGCGGCGCGCGGCTCTGTATAATATTCTAGGTACGGCGGCGTAGCTCAGATGGCTAGAGCATGCGGTTCATACCCGCAGTGTCGTTGGTTCAATTCCGACCGCCGCTACCATCTGAAGCGCCCCTCCCTTGGTTCGCTGAAGGAAAACCCATCCTCGCGAACCTCGGACGGAGCGTTACACGGCCCGTTGGTCAAGCGGTTAAGACTCCGCCCTTTCACGGCGGCAACAGGGGTTCGAGTCCCCTACGGGTCACCAGTGACAGTCAAAGGCGAACTCCGGCAATCGTTGCGGTTGCGGGGGTTTTCCTTTGTTGTATTCCTTGCGAGTTGCTTTGAGATATGTTATACTTATGTCAATACTGTTTTTAAGGAGTGGTTGGCGTGATAAGAGATTTTTGCCGTGATGACTTCGACGTCATCATACAAGGCGGGCAGTCAAACGCGGATGGTGCGGGCTTCGGGATTGCGGAAAAGCCGTATGAGCCGAGCGCGGATGTTTTATATTTGAACAGGGACTTTACCATCTGTCAGGCGGCGGAAATGGTTTACGGCAATGAAATCAAAGGGGATTTTTCATTGGCGTTTGCCGCGAGAACCCGGCAAGCCGGGTTGCTGGCTGAAGGGCGCAAACTGCTTATCATCCGCGCGGCTGTGGGCGGGACGGGATTTTCTGATTGCCGTTGGGGGCCGCAGGACGATTTGTTCCTCACCATGATGGATTTGATAAAAGCCGCGCTGTCTTTGAACCCCCGAAACCGACTCGCCGCGTTTATATGGCATCAGGGCGAAACGGATGTGGGTCATCCCGCCGATGGTCATAAGCAAAACCTAACCCGCATGGTAGGGCTTGTGAGAGACACTTATAACTGCCCCGATTTACCCTATATCGCGGGAGATTTTGTCCCGCAATGGAAGCAGAGCTTGTCCGGCGGCGCCGAGCCTGTGTCCCGCGCCATCCGTGAGGTTTGCCAAACACTCAGGAACGCCGCCTTTGTGGAAACCGAAGGCTTGACATCAAACGCCCAGCAAAACGGCACAGACGACACCATCCATTTCAGCCGTGACGCCTTGAATAAACTTGGTGAACGGTATTTTGAAGCGTTTGCGCCGCTGCGTTAATAATCACATTATCGCGGTGCCTGCCCGCGCAAACTCGCGCTTGACAAACGCGGGGGAGGGTATATAATATATAAGGTTTATTACAACTTTTTGGGCAGGGGATGACGCATGAAGACTATATTTATCGTGGATGACAACGACACCAACCTGATGACGGCCAAGACGGCGCTGGACGGCGCGTACCGGGCGTTTGCCCTGCCGTCTGCCGCGAAAATGTTCAAGCTGGCGGAGAAAATCATGCCGGATTTGATTCTCTTGGACATAGATATGCCGGAAATGGACGGATTTGAGGCGATGCGGGCGCTGAGGGCGGATGAGCGGCTGAAGGATGTCCCGGTCATCTTCCTTACGGCAAAGAATGACGCCGCGACGGAGATACAGGGCTTTGAAATGGGCGCCCTTGACTTCATCAACAAGCCCTTTTCCCCGCCTGTGCTGGTGAGACGCATTGAGACGCACATCGAAACGGATAAGCTGATTAAGAAAAACCAAAAAGCCGTGCGCGATATCCACAACGCAACCATCAGCGTCATCGCGGATGTGGTGGAAAGCCGCGACAAGGTGACCGGCGGACACATCGAGCGGACGCAGGTTTATCTGGAACTCCTTGTCAATGAACTCATCCGCACGGGCGTTTACGCTGAGGAGGTATCGGCTTGGGACATCCATCTGCTGCTGCCGTCGGCGCAGTTGCATGACGTCGGGAAAATCAATATCAGCGATTTGATTCTCAACAAGCCCGGAAAACTCACCGACGAGGAATTTGCCGTCATCAAGACCCATTGCATCGAGGGAGAGAACATCATCGACCGCATCATCTCCAAAACAAAAGACGACGGCTTTTTGCTCCACGCCAAGAGGTTCGCGGGCTATCACCATGAAAAATGGAACGGCGGGGGGTATCCGAGAGGTCTTTCTGGCTTGGACATTCCCCTTGAGGGGCGGCTGATGGCGGTGGCGGACGTATATGACGCGCTGGTGTCCGAGCGCCCGTATAAAAAGCCGTTTAGCCACGAGCAGGCGGTTGAGATTATCAAGAAAGAGAGCGGCGCGCAATTTGACCCGAAGGTCGTTGAGACGTTTCTGAATATTGCCGATGATTTTTGGGTGGAGTCTACAACACAGGGAAGCGAGACGTCTGAATGAGACATCTTTTTGTCATCAACCCCCACTCCTTCCGAACCATCGGCAGCTTGAAACGCATTCTGATGGATATGGAAAATTGCTTTTCGGTCGGGCGCAGAATGGAGTATAAAATCTATATTTCGCGCCGTCCGCGCGACGCCGTCGCCGCGGTGCGCCGGTATCTCCTTACCGTTCCGCCCCAAGAGACGGTGCGCGTCTATGCCGTGGGCGGCGACGGTATTCTTTTTGACTGTCTGAACGGCATGGTCAGATTCCCGAACGCCGAGCTGACAAGCGTGCCTTACGGGAGCGCAAATGATTTTGTGCGCGCGTTCGGCGACGACGCGGCCCCGGCGTTCCGCGACATTAAGGCGCTGTCCGCCGCGCCCTCGCGCCCGGTGGACGTTATACACTGCGGCCCGAACTTCGCGCTGATTGAAGTGAATGTCGGCCTTGTCGGGCAGACGGTTATACACGCGAATACGTTTCTGCGCCATACCAACCTAAATCGGATGCGCCGTTTCACACCCCACGTCTATACCCTTGCCGCGCTGAAGTCTGTGACGAACATGGATATTATACGGCAGAAATATACCGTTTCAATCGACGGGGAGGATATGTCGGGCAGTTACTGCAATATCCACATCGCAAACATCCCGTGCGACGGCGGCGCTTTTGTGCCAAGCCCCTATGCCGTACCGGACGACGGGCTTTTGGACGTGATTTTTCTCTCCGGCAACCGAAGCGTTGATGTGATAAAGCGGATTGGCGACCGCAACAGCGGGCATTTTGAAAAGCACACTGCCTTTGTGTACAAAAAATGCAGGACGGTAACGATTCAAAGCGACCTCCAGCTCTGTACCCAGATGGACGGCGAGGCGTTCTATACGCATGAGGTTACGCTGGAAATCATTCCGGGCGGAATCAAGTTTTTCGCGCCGCAGGGTTTAGACTTCGCGGATTACTCGCACAGGGCGTACCGGAAAGAGAAAGGCGGCGGGAATCATGGGTAAAGCAGCAAGCAACCACAAAGAGAATCGCCGCAGGCTAAAAACTTGGCTGATTCTATCGACGGGCATCCTCGTCATATACGGCGGGATCCTTCTGCTTGACGCGTTTTTCTTCGGCGGCAGCACCCGCGTCGCGGGCGTATCCATACTGGCTGGTTCGCCGATCATTATATTCGCTTATATCGTGTATTACCTTTTCCCGCAGTTTCGCAGTATTCCGCTTTATGTCGGGATCATGACGAATATCGTCTTTATCGCGGTCGGCGCGTATCTGCAGTATTTGGATTTTTATTTCTTTGTGATGATTTTGGTCGTCGGCACGATAACGACAACCAAAAATGTCAGGCAGATGTCGATTTTTGTAGCGGTATCGGGCGTTATAAACATCTTGGCGATGATTTTCTTAATCCCTAATTTGGAATGGCTGAGTACCTTCCGCTTTTTCATGCAGTTTGTCATGTACTTCTTCGGCTCGGGGCTCATGCTGATTCAGACATATCACGTCGAGCAAAAGGACAACCGCTCAGAGCGCGCCCTCGCGGCGTTTTCCGCCCTTTTACGCAGCACGCCGAATTTAATGGCCATCACCGACGCGGAGAGCAGGGTGTTGTATCTTTCCGACCCTATGGCACGGTTTATCCGCTGTCCCATCAAGGAATACGCGGTCGGACAGCCGCTGATAGACCTTGTGGCCGACGAGGATTTGAAGTTTATGTTTGCCGATATGCTGGACGCGGACGGATTCTTTGAAACCATCATGGAGCTGGACATGGACGGGGAACGGCGGCATTTCAAGATTGTGGCGGATAAGCTCGGAGGCGAGAACGAGGGGGTGTTTATCGACATCGCCGATATTACGCCTACGGTTAAAAGCCGGCAGGACGCCATAGAAGCGCAAAAGGCCGCGGAAGAGGCCAATAAGAGTAAAACAAACTTTTTGACCTCCATGTCCCATGAGATCCGCACGCCGATGAACGCGATTCTGGGCGTAGCGCAGATCCAGCTTCAGAGGGCGGATCTGCCGGAGGAATATGCTTCGGCGCTTCAAAAGATATATCAGTCCGGCAGCAATCTGCTCGGAATCATCAATGACATTCTGGATATGTCGAAAATAGAATCGGGGAAAATGGAAATCAACCCTATTGAGTATGACGTGCCGAGCCTGATAAACGACGCGGTGCAGCTCAATATCGTACGTATCGGCTCCAAGCCAATCGAATTTCTGCTCGACATCAACGAGAACCTTCCCTCAAGGCTCATCGGCGATGAGCTGCGGCTGAAGCAGATATTGAGCAATCTGCTTTCCAACGCCATCAAGTACACGGAGGAAGGATATGTGAAGCTGTCTATAAGCCATTCGGCCCAAGACGGCGATATTGTGCTGCGGTTCATCGTGGAGGATACGGGGCAGGGGATGACCCCGAAAGACCAGAAGCGGCTCTTTTCGGAATACTCACGCTTTAACGCCGAAGCAAACCGTGATGTTGAGGGGACGGGCATTGGACTGAACATAACAAAAAACCTCGTGCATCTGATGGGCGGCACGATTGAGGCGGAAAGCGAGTTCGGCAAGGGCAGCATATTCACCGTTACGGTCAGGCAAGCGCCGGCCGAGTGCCTGCCTATCGGCTCCGAATTGTCGGAAAGGCTGCGGAATTTTACCTTCACCGGAGAAAAGCAGACGGCAAGGCAGAGGGTTGAGTCTATGCCGTACGGGAAAGTGCTGATTGTGGACGACGTGGAAACGAATCTATATGTGGCGGAGGGGCTGATGTCGCCCTATAGGTTGCAGATTGATACGGCCATCAGCGGGTTTAAGGCCATAGAGATGGTGAAAAGCGGCAAGAACTATGACGTCATATTCATGGATCACATGATGCCGCAAATGGATGGGATAGAGGCGACGCAAAAGCTGCGCGGCATGGGGTATGAAGGCGCCGTCATCGCGCTGACGGCCAACGCTTTGGTGGGCAATGACGTGATGTTTAAGCAAAACGGCTTTGATGATTTCATCTCCAAGCCGATAGACGTGCGGCGTTTGAACGCCGCCTTGAATAAATTTGTCCGGGACAGGCATTCCCGTAGGGACGCCATACATGGCGTCCGCACAGCCGCACCGCACATGTATGGCGTCCCCGCAGCCGAACCAACGGACGCCATGTATGGCGTCCCTACAATGGCCGCAATTCCCCCAAAGCTGCGGGAGATATTTTGCCGTGATGCGGGGAAAGCGGTGGCCGCGCTTAGAGAAACCTCCGCGAACGGCGACGTCAAGCGGTTCACCACCACCGCGCACGCCATGAAATCCGCGCTGGCGAATATCGGGGAGGATGAAAAGTCCGGGCTGGCGCAGGCGCTTGAACACGCCGGATTGAACGGCGATACGGACTTTATAGCCGCCAACACGGAAGGCTTTATCCGAACGCTTGAAGCCCTGATTGCGCGCTTTGCGCCGCCGGGAACCGAAGCGGACGAAGCCGCGGACAGACTGGAGGACACGGCGTATCTGGCGGAGCAGCTTACGATGATTCAAGCCGCGTGCGGGAATTACGACGATACGGCGGCCTACGCCGCCCTTAACCGGCTGAAGGCGCAGCCGTGGAGAAAGGAGACGTCGGACGCGCTTGAGGCTATCCGCGACGCGCTGTTTCTGCACAGCGACTTTGACGGGGCGGCGGCGATGGCGGCGGCGCTGGCTGAAACGCGCGGGGCGTCTGGATGAATACAGAAAAGGGGGCTGTCTCAATGAATGTTGAAAAGCTGTACAAGTATAATTTAAGGGCGGTCATCATCATCACGCTGTTCCTTGGCGGGCTGAACGTGCTGACCAACCAGTACGCCGCGGCGGGGGCTTTGCTCGGCTTCCTGATGCTGCTGATGGTTGTTTGCGGCATTCTGGCCAGCCGTATTTCCTTAACGGCGAGAATTTTATTGGTCGTTATCGGGAAATCCGCGATGACATTTTTGAATCTGTTTATGAAGGATACGGTTTATGAGTCGTTCCCGGCATTCCTCGCGGTCGTTATCCTGACGCAGATTTACTTCAACCGCAAAATTATTGTCATTCAGGGGATTACGCTGACGGCGATACTGGTGACCTATACGGCTCTGAATTATGAGATTCTGTTTGAAAAGCATGAGCCGATGGCGATGGCGATATGTATCGCGACGTTGATTCTGGGGGTTATCTTCTCCTACATGATTGCCGGGCTGAACAACAGCTTTGTCAAGACCGCGGACGATAAAACCAAAAGCGCCGAGGAAGCGCAGGCAAGAGCTGAGATGGCAAACGCAACCAAAACAAAGTTTCTGGCCACCATGTCGCATGAAATCCGTACGCCGATGAACGCGATTATCGGGATAGCGCAAATCAATCTGCAAAAAAGCGGCTTGCCGGAGGAATACGCTTCGGCGTTCGGCAAAATCAATACGTCCGGGAACAATCTGCTGGGCATCATCAATGATATCCTCGATATGTCAAAGATTGAAACAGGAAAAATGGAACTCATCCCTGTTGAATATGATATCCCGAGCCTTGTCTACGACACCGTGCAGCTTAATGTCGTTCGGATTGGCTCCAAAGAAATTGAGTTCATCCTCGACATAGACGAGAACCTTCCGTCAAGGATGATTGGCGACGAGCTGCGGTTAAAGCAGATTATGAACAATCTGCTTTCCAACGCCATCAAGTATACCGAAAAGGGGCATGTGAAGCTGACGGTAACCTACGCGATGTGCGGCGAGGATATGTTCCTGCGGTTTATTGTGGAGGACACGGGGCAGGGCATGAGGAAAGAAGACAGTGAAAGGCTTTTTTCGGAATATTCGCGCTTTAACATCGAAGCCAACCGGACGATTGAGGGAACCGGCATCGGCTTGAGCATTGTGAAAAACTTGACCGACTTGATGAACGGGACGATTGCGGTTGAGAGCGAATACGGTAAAGGCAGTACCTTCACAGTCTCCGTCAAGCAAACGGCGGTGGCGTGCAGCGTCATCGGGCCGGAGCTTTCAGAGCGGATACGGACTTTCTCGTTTGTGGTGGATAAGCAGACCTCGAATATGCAAATAATCCGCGAGCCCATGCCGTACGGGAAAGTGCTGATTGTGGACGATGTGGAGACGAATCTATATGTGGCGGAGGGCTTGATGTCGCCCTATCAGCTAACGATTGAAACGGCGATCAGCGGCTTCAAGGCCATAGAGAAGGTGGAGCGCGGCGGGGCCTACGACATTATTTTCATGGATCACATGATGCCGCTGATGGACGGGGTCGAAACAGCGAAGAAGCTGCGCGCGTCGGGGTATGGCGGGGTGATTGTCGCGCTGACGGCCAACGCTTTGGTGGGCAATGATAAAATGTTCAAGGAAAACGGCTTTGACGGATTTATCGCAAAGCCGATAGATGTGCGGCACCTGAACACGGTCTTGAATAAATTTGTCCGGGACAAGCATTCCCGTAGGGACGCCATACATGGCGTCCGCGCAACGGCTGAACCACCGGACGCCCACGGCGTCCCCGCAGCGGCGCCAACGGACGCCATGTATGGCGTCCCTACAATGGCCGAAATCCCCCCAAAGCTGCGTGAGGTGTTTTGCCGGGATGCGGGGAAAGCGGTGGCCGCGCTTAGAGAAACCTCGGCAAACGGTGACGTCAAGCTGTTTACCACCACCGCGCACGCCATGAAATCCGCGCTGGCGAACATAGGGGAAAGGGAGATGTCCGAGCTTGCGCTTAGGCTGGAAAACGCCGGACTGAATGGAGACTTGGAATACATAGCCGCCGGTACGGAAGAATTTGTGCGCAAGCTTGAAGCCCTTGCGGAAAGCTTTTCCCCGGAAGCCGCGGAGGAAACCGGGGACATACAGGAGGACACGGAAGCCCTGATTGCGCAGCTTTCAATCATCCAAACCGCCTGCGGGGATTATGACGACACAGCCGCCTACGCGGCGCTTGACTGGCTGAAAGAGAAGCCGTGGGGGAAAAGGACGTCGGACACCCTTGAGGCTATCTGCGACACGCTATTTCTGCACAGCGACTTTGACGGCGCGGCGGCGATGGCGGCGGCGTATTTGGCGTTTTGCCGCGGAGACCCGATTCACCCGCCGGGCGCGACCGGGTTGCCGTCCCAATAAACAAACAGCTTTTGGCTCGTTATATCGGAGTGAAGCACCAGCCCGGAGGTCCGCGCGATGTGTATCACCGAACCCCATTGATCCTCCCCGTCTAAAATCTCGCTCAGCGGCGAGTTGCCGTACACCCAACAAATCAACGAAGGCGCCCGCGTTATAAGCCGTGCGGGCGCCTTTCACGGAAAGGCGGACTATACCCATGAGAAAGATTTTTGTGCTGGGCAGCTTGAACATGGACTTGGTCATTTCCGCGCCCTGTATCCCCGCAGCGGGAGAAACCATATGCGGCAGCGGATTTATGGCAAATCCCGGAGGCAAGGGCGCCAATCAAGCTGCGGCCTGCGCCAAGCTCGGCGGGCATGTGTTGCTGGGGGGGTGCGTCGGGAATGACGATTTTGGTGTAGCCTTATGTGAAAATCTTACTGCTTCCGGCGTAAATACAGAACAGGTTTATACAGCGGAAGGACATTCCACTGGTGTGGCGGTTATTGTGATAGCGCATGGAGACAACCGTATCATTTTGGATGCGGGGGCTAATGATACAGTGGATATCGCCCGTGCGGACGCATTGCTGCAGCAGGCGGGAGAGGGCGATATCCTGTTGACGCAACTGGAAATCCCCATCGAAACGGTCGGATACGCGCTGAAGAAAGCGGCCAGCTTGAATATGCTGACAATTTTGAATCCGGCGCCTGCATATAAACAAGTAGTGGATTATTTGGAGTATGTGGATATAATCGTTCCGAATGAAACGGAACTTGCTTTATTGACAGGGAAATATGATGTTGATGAAGGCATACACGAATTGATAAAGCAAGGCATACGAACCATGATTGTGACTATGGGCAGTAAAGGTCTGTGCTGTTATACCGAAGGAAGAATCACTTATATGGGCAAAGCCGCTGTAGACGCTGTTGTCGATACCACGGCGGCCGGGGATACTTTTTGCGGCGCGTTAGCTGTAGGCCTTGCTGAGGATTGTACGCTTATCGACACTTTGCGGTATGCCAATCATGCGGCCGCGCTGACAGTCACAAAAAAAGGGGCGCAGGCTTCCATTCCCACACGCAAGGAAGTAGACGTATTTATGTCACGGTTCTAAATCGAAATGGCCAAGGTCAAAAAGAATAAACCTTGGTGTTGTAATGTCAAGGATATTTCAAATAAAAATTCCCGGAAGGCGGTAAACCCTCCGGGAATCGTGTTTTTGGTATCCATCGTGGAACTCAGCGTCACCGGGCCGTAGCCGACGGCGATATTGATGCTGACCACCGTTTCATAGCCTTTGACCTGAGCCGCCTGCAACCCGCTGAGCTCGCTCATGGGGACGACTGACGCTTCCACGGTGAACAATCCCGCGTCTGCTCTCGGTAAGGAAATACCCCAGCCCACCCGTCAAGATGTTGCTGAGGTATTCACTTCGAGCCTGCGGTTGGCTACGTGTGGCGGAGAAGGAGGGATTTGAACCCTCGCGCGCTTTTGACACGCCTACGCCCTTAGCAGGGGCGCCTCTTCGGCCACTTGAGTACTTCTCCGAGTAAACGCATTATACTACATCGTCAGAGCCTTGTCAAGCAAAAAGAGCGGAGACGCGGCAGATTCCTCCGCGCCGTTATTCTCGCGCGTCACAACGCTTTCCACATGGATATTCCCAAACGTTACAACACTTTCCTGCCGTGTAAACGGCCCTTTCGGGTTGAAATGATTGCCGCCGGTGCCTTGCATGATGCCGTTGGCGTACACAAAGCCGATGGCGCCGCGCGCCCAAGCGTCCGCGTCGTCTATGTCGGCGAAGTCCGCGTCCGGCGGGTCGTCCGTGTCGGCGCCGGCGGCGCGGCATACGTTCCGTATCATCGTCGCGGCCTGCTCGCGGGTGATAGGCCCGTCCGGGGAAAACAGGCCGCTGCCGACGCCTCCGGTGATATCTAGGGCGTATGCGGCCAGTATGTCCGCGTTGTCTGTGTCGGTGAACACGGTTTCGTCACGGCTCAGACCCCGCTCGGACAGCACGGCGTCTATTTTCTTGTTCAGCGCGTACTCCAGCCACTTCACCGCCATCCGGCAAAACTCCTCACGGGTGACAGCGGCGGTGTAACGGTCTTGAAGGTCGTCGGGGATGAAGCCCTTTTCAAACGCGATTTGGATGCCCTCACGCGCCCATGTGTCGGCGCTGTCAAGATTGGGGGCGGCGGGCTCCGGTTCCGGCGACGGTTCAGGCTCCGGGACGGATGGTTTGAGGGCTTCGAGCAGCAGGGCGTCGCGGGTGTTTTTATTGCTGTATCTGCCGGACAGATAGCCGTCCGGGTCGGCGACGGCGTAAAAGGCTTCCTTCGCGTTGAAATTGCCGTCAAAGAGCAGGGGACTGCCTTGGCGCCGCCAGCTCGCGGGGTCTTCCAAGCCCCAAATGCTGACGCGCTCGATATGCTCGCTGTGTTCGCGGAAGATTTGGAAAAGCTGCGCGTAGAGCCGCGCCTGCTTTTGCTCCTCCGCTGCGTCCAATGTCTTAAACTGCCGCCAGTTTCCCGCCGGGATGTCCAGCTCGGTGACGGAAATCTTCGCGCCCGTGGCGGCGAAGCGCTTGATGGTTGCCTCGACATTGCTCACATTAAGGTCGTCTGTCCAGTAATGCGCCTGCATCCCCAGCCCTTCAATCAAAAGCCTGTCCGGCTCGGTGTTGCGCGGGTCGGAACGCCACTTTTGGTTCAACTCCTCGGTCATCATGGCGATGGCCTCGCGCTTGCCGCGCTCCTCCTCGTTGAAATCGTTGTAATACAGTGTCGCGCCGGGGTCGGCGGCGCGGGCGAACACAAAGGCGTCGTAGATGTAGTCCGCGCCGCTTTCGCCGTTTGCCCTGTCGGCGCCGTTGGCGTAGGCGGTAAACCAAGGGGAGTTTGCGCGCAGAGCGTTCCGCCAGTTGGCCGGAGCTTGGCCTACGCTGTCTAAAAACGCCTCGTTGACGACATCCCAAGAGACGACCCGCCCCTTGAAATGCCCCGCCACGCTGCTGATAAACGCTTCCATATTCGCCAGAGCTTGGGCGCGGGTCGTCCCCGCTTGGTTCAGCCACGACGCGGACTGCGAATGCCACACAAGGGCGTGGCCGTGGACGGCAATGCCTGCGCCGGAAACGGCTTGCAGCATCCTGTCGGCGGCGGAAAAGCTGTATGTTCCCCTCGTGGGGGACATATACTGCGGCTTCATGGCGTTTTCCGCCGTCAGGACGTTGAAGTGGCGCTTGAGCAGATCAAAGCGCCCGTCGCTGAGGTTGGATTCGGTGAAGCCGCGTATGCCGGAGAAGATGCTTCCAATCAGGAAGTGTTCTTCGTATATCTCATGCAGCGAGGGCAGCGCCAAGCTGACCGTCATGCCGGTGGCGGCGGGAGGGATAAGCGCAAGCGCAAGGGTGAGCGCCAGAGAGAGGGAAAGGAGCCGTTTTTTCATACGGTTATCCTCTTTTCATTATGAATAAAGCGTGAATAAAACCATTATACACCTTGCAATGACACCGGGTCAATGATATAATGCTATTCAGTTGCGTCAAAAGGAGGCGGCCTATGCCAATCAAGATTTCCGACACGCTGCCGGCGCGCGGCGTGCTGGAGGGAGAAAACATCTTTGTGATGACCCATTCGCGCGCGGTTTCACAGGACATACGTCCCCTGCGGCTCGTCATCCTCAACCTGATGCCCGCCAAAATCGCCACCGAGACGCAGCTCCTCCGCTGCCTGAGCAACACGCCGCTGCAAATTGAGGTGGAGCTTCTCCAAACCTCCACCTACACGCCGAAAAACACCGGCGCCGACCATCTGCTGGCGCACTACACCACCTTTGACAAAATCAAAGCAAACCGATATGACGGCATGATTATCACCGGCGCGCCGGTGGAGCTGATGCCGTTTGAGGACGTGGCGTACTGGGATGAGCTTTGTGGAATCATGGAGTGGTCAAAGACGTATGTTACCTCCACGTTTCACATCTGCTGGGCCGCGCAGGCCGCGCTGTATTACCATTACGGCGTACCCAAGTTTACCCTGCCGGAGAAGCTGTCCGGCGTCTTCACGCACAGCGTTGAAGACCCGCTCTGCCCGCTGACGCGCGGGTTTGACGACGTTTTCCTCGCGCCGCACTCGCGGTATACGGACGTACGCATGGCTGATGTGGCCGCCGTGCCGGGGTTTAGGGTTTTGTCGGTCGGCAAAGAGGCGGGGCTGTATATCGCCGTGAGCGGCGACGGGAAGATGGTGTTCGCCACCGGCCATCTTGAATACGACGCGGAGACGCTGGCGCTGGAATACCGCCGCGATTTGGCCAAGGGTCTGCCCATCGCGATGCCGGTCAACTACTTCCCGCAGGACGACCCGTCAAAGTCCCCGCAGAAGACATGGCGCAGCCACGCCCAGCTACTGTACAGCAACTGGCTGAACTACTATGTGTACCAAACCACCCCGTATGAGCTTTAGCGCGAAACCGGCGCGCTCCCGCTTCCGGCGGGAACGCATCCAAACACAACAGGAGGATGAAAGATGAACTACGACAATCCGTTCCAAGGCAGCGTCAAGCCGCCCGACATGGAGAAGCTCAAAAAAACAGGGCGCCGCTTCGCCCCCGCCGTCATCATCGTGATACTGCTCATTGTGCTGGCGGCCCAAAGCGTTTACACCCTCAACAACGGTGAGGAAGCCGTCATCACCCGCTTCGGCAGGCATATCACCACCGAAAGGACGGCAGGGCTGAAGTTCAAGCTCCCCTTCATCGACGAAGCGCACATTGTCAACGTCGCCGGTGTGCGCCGCATGGAGTTCGGCTTCCGTGAACACGACACCCCCGCCTCCCAAGCCGAGGTGATGGCCGAAGCCATCATGCTGACCGGCGAGGAAAGCCGCGTCAACGGCCTTGTCAACGCGGACTGGGTTATCCAATACCGTATCTCCAGCAGCTACGACTATCTGTTCAGGGTTCAAAGCCCTGAGGATACCCTGCGCTCCGTTGCGCAGGCGGCATACCGGCGCGTGGCCGCCGCCTTCCCCCTTGACGCCATCCTGACCGACCGGAAGGAAGATATCCAAAGGGAAGTCATGCGTGATTTGCAGGAGATTTGCAACAAATACCAGATGGGTATCGAAATTACGGTCATACAGCTTCAGGACGCTTCCCCGCCCGACGAGGTGCGCGAGGCGTTTCTGGACGTGACGCGCGCCCTTGAGGACAAGGAAGCGAAAACCAACGAGGCGGAGCGTTACAGAAACGAGGAGGAACCTCGCGCCAGAGGGCGGGCGGTCGCCGCCGTCAACGAGGCCGAGGCTTACTTTGAGAGCCGCGTCAACGAGGCGCTGGGTACGGTAGCGCGGTACAGGGCTATTGAGGAGGAATACTTCAACCAGCCCGATATTACGCGCACACGGCTTTATTTGGAGATGATTCGCGAGGTGCTGCCGGGGATTGAGAAAATCTACTTCCTCGATTCCTCGTCCGGCGGCCTGATGGAGATTCTCCATCTTGGCCAGTGAGAAGGGAGGATATGAAATGAGCGAGAAAATAACCGTCAGTAAAGGCTCCAGAAGGCTTGTCGTCATAGCCGCCCTCGTGGTCATCGCTTGGATAGCCTCGTCAAACGCCTTCTTCACGCTGTCGGAGGGAGAATCGGTTCTGGTTCAGCGCTTCGGGCGGATTGAAGCCGTGTATATGCGCGAAGCCTCCGACACGGTGCGGCGGCAAATCGAAGGTCAGGGCGTATCCTTCCATACCGGCACGGGCTTGAAGATGAAGATTCCCTTCATCGACAGCGTTATCAGATACCCGTCCAAGCTGATTCTCTACGATTCGCCGCCAACCGAGGTGCTGACCCTTGACAGGCACAGGCTGTATTTCGACAACACCGCGCAGTGGCGGATTGAAAACCCCCTGCTGTTCTATGAGGCACACAACAACATCGAAAGCGCCAAGCGACGGATTGACGACGTGCTGTACTCCGAAATGCGCATCAGCGTGGGGCGGCTCAACTCCTACGTCCTCATCAGCGACCGCGAAGCGTCCAACAAAATGCTCCTTGATATGGCCGAAGCCATCAGCGCCAGCTTTGCTCAGAGGGGCGAGGGCATCAGCGTGGCCGACATCCGCATCAAGCGCACCGACCTGCCGAGCGAAACCTACAGCAACATTTACAACCGCATGAATACCGAGCGTCAGAGCATCGCGGCTCTCTACCGTTCGCAGGGCGACGAAATCCTCTACAGAATTACCTCTGAAACCGACCGCGAGGTCATCACCATCACATCAGAGGCAAACCGGAGGGCGGAGGAAGTGCGCGGCATGGCGGACGGAGAGGCGGCGCGTGTCTACAACGAGGCGTACAGCCGCGACCCAGAGTTCTTCGAGTTTTACAATCTGCTGGAAACCTACCGCCAGACGGTGGGAGACCGTGCGACGATGGTCATCCCGCTGGACAGCCCGTTTGCCAAGTATCTGCTCGGCGTCACGGCGGAAGAAGCACCGGCTGCGGTTGTTGTCCCGCCAATACTGGGAGAATGATATCCGGGATGGTTCCGATGTCGGCGATGAGGCTGGCGGGCTTGCCTGCGGCGTCGTCCTGACGGTAGGGGACAAAGTAAACATTTTTACGCGACGACAATACCGCGATATTCGGGGCGGAGCCGCTCAAGCCGTCGTTGGTGGAAACGGCGAGCAGCAGCGGCCGCCCGTTGCGCAGATGGCTCTTGCAAGCCATTGTTACGGGCCCGTCGGTGATGCCGTGGGCCAGCTTTGCCAGCGTGTTCCCGGTGACGGGAGCGACAATGAGCAGGTCGAACAGCCGCTGAGGGCCGATTGGCTCCGCTTCGGTAATCGTGCGGATGGCGGAGCGCCCGGTGATGTCCTCCGCTTTGGCCACCCATTCGCGGGAGGCGCCGAAGCGCGTGTCGGTATGATACGCCGCGCGGGAAAAGACCGGCGTAACCTCAGCGCCGCCCTCCACCAGCGTTTGCATGACGCTCATAGCGCGCTCGAAGGTGCAGAAGGAGCCGCAAAATGCCCACCCGATTCTCACAGCGTCATCCCCCTTTCCGCCAGAATACGTCCTAAAACCAAGCGCATATTCCGCGCCGCGCTTTCCGGGGCGCATTTGCCCGGGAGGCTTAAAGCCCAGCGGCAGCAAAGCCCGAGACGTTCGGCGGCTTTGAAGTCGGTGCCGCCGGGCGCGGACGCTAAATCGATAATCACGCAGGACGGCTTCAGCTCGCGCAGCCGCGCCGATGTCAGCGTCAGATGTGGGATGGTATTGAACACCGCGTCATATCCCGCGAGGGCGCCGTCCAGCTTCAGCGAATGCGCGGCGCGGTAGCCGAGGGCGTCTATCCACGCGAAATCGGCGTCCTTGCGCGCCGCCCCGGTGACATGGGCGCCAAGGGATTTGAGCTTTTTGCACAGCAGCTTGCCAATCCGCCCGTATCCGGTCACCAGCGCTTCCGAGCCGTGCAAGGCGACGGGCATTTCGCGCATCGCCAGCTCCAAGGCGCCTTCGGCGGTAATCGCGGCGTTGAGGATGAGAAAATCCTCCCTCGAAAGAAAATCCTCGCCCGTCACCAGCGTCTGGCCGTCGCGGAGCAGACCGTTGAACAGCCCGCCCTCCATCCCCTTGACGGGCAGGACGATAACATCGCCGTAAGCCGCCGCCTCCGCCGCTTCCGATTGCGAAAAGAGGCGCGCGTCGCGCCCCTCTTCCGTAATGATTTCACAAAGCCGCGCGTTGCGCGGGTCGCCGCTCAAGACAGAGAATCGCACTCTGACCGCCCCTTTTAAGATACTAGGCTATCATATGCGATGTCTCTGTCACGGGTGCGGCTAGGTCTCCTCGCCGGAAAAGAGCGAATCGCCGTCTTCCGAAACCATTTGCTCGGCCGCTTCTGCCGCCTCCGCGCGGTACCTGCTCAGAATCGCCGTTTCGAGAATGGAACGTGCCTCGGCACTGATGGGATGCACGATGTCACGGAATGTACCGTCCGCGGCTTTGCGCGACGGCATGGCGAGGAAGAGTCTCTCGGGACCGTCGATGACCTTGATGTCATGCACGACGATTTGGTGGTCGAAGGTGACCGAGACGACAGCCTTCATCCTTCCGCTTTCCTGTGTACGATTGATTTTGATTTGCGTGATGTTCATGACGCAGCCTCCTTATATGTCTATATTTTCACCGGCAGGACATATACTATTAGCAGAAAATATTTGCGGATAAAATCGGGAGGGTTCCCTATGGAAACAATCACAGCGCTGCTTGAGCCCGGGCGCAGGGCGCATTTGGTCGGAATCGGCGGTGTGTCGATGTCGGCTCTGGCCGAGGTTTTGGCGGGGCGCGGCCTGATTGTCACGGGGTCTGACCGTCAGGAAAGCGAGGACTTGGCGCGCCTGCGCGGGAAAGGCATACTGGTTGAGACGGGGGAGAGCGGGCTGTATATGCCGGGCGCCGACGTCGTCATCCGAACCGCCGCCGCGCGGGAGGACAACCCGGAAGTGATGGCGGCGCGGCGGATGGGGCTGCCGCTGATTGAGCGCGCCGACGCGTGGGGCGAACTGATGCGCGGGTTCAAACGCTCCGTATGCGTCGCGGGGACGCATGGGAAAACGACCGCAACAGGGATGCTGGCGCACATTGCCGTCGAGGCGGGAACCGACCCCACCGTGATGATTGGCGGGCGTTTGCCGCTGTTCGGCGGGGGACATAGGGTAGGCGAAGGGGATCTGATTATCGCCGAAGCGTGCGAGTATCACAATTCCTATCACCGCTTTGTTCCGACCACCGCCGTCCTGCTCAACATAGAAGCCGACCATCTTGACGTTTTCAGCGGGCTGGACGAGTTGTCGGAGTCGATGCGGACGTTTGCGGGACTTGTCCCCAAGGAGGGGGGCGTCGTCGTCGCCAACGGGGAGGATGAGAATACCCGCCGCGCTCTAAGTGGCCTCGACCGCCGTATTGTGTGGTACGGAAAGGGCGGGGATGTGCGCGCCGCCAACGCTGTGAACAACCGCGGGAGATATTCCTTCCTCGCGCTGGCTGCCGGGAAACCCTACGCCGCGGTTCGGCTCAAGGTGCCGGGTAAGCATAATCTGTCAAACGCGCTGGCTGCCGCTGCGGCGGCCTATGTAAACGGCGTTTCCGGCGAAGCGGCGGGACGGGGGCTGTCCGCGTTCACGGGGACGGGGAGACGGATGGAGTTTACCGGAACCGTGGGCGGCGCGGACGTTTATGACAGCTACGCCCACCATCCGACGGAAATCGCCGCCGACCTCGCCGCGGCGCGCCAGATGGGGTATCGGCGGATTCTCGTAATCTTCCAGCCGCACACCTACACGCGCACAAAGGCGTTCTTCGGGCAGTTCGTCACGGCGCTGTCCGGCTTTGACAAGGTCTGGCTCGCCGATATCTACGCCGCGAGGGAAAAAGACCCGGGGGACGTGTCTTCGGAGATGCTTGCCGGGGAAATCCCCGGCGCGGAGTACGGAAGCAGCTTTGAGGCGCTGGCCGAGGACGTTTTGCGTCATGTCCGCCCCGGAGACTTGGTCATCACGATGGGCGCGGGCGATATCACCGCGTTAGGCCCGCATCTGACGGCGGCGCGATAGGTTCATGGTGCCGTCCTGCATTTCGTTAATCATCTCAAGGCTTTTGCCTGTGCCGTAGACGACGCAGGAGATGGCTTCGTCGGCGACGTGGGTGATGATGCCCGTCTTGGTCTCAATCAGCTTGTCAAAGCCCCACAAAAGGCTGCCGCCTCCGGTCATAACGATGCCGTTGGTGGAGATGTCCGCCACCAGCTCGGGCGGGGTGCGCTCCAAAACGGAGTGGATGGCCTCAATGACGCGGGTGGAGACTTCCTCCAAAGCGTCAATCATGTCCGAGGAGGTGACGCTGAACACACGCGGCAGGCCGGTCATCAGGCAGCGGCCCTTGGCTTCGATGGTTTTCTCCTCGGGGCGGGGGTAAACGCAGCCGATGTTGACCTTCAGCTCCTCCGCGCTCCTCTCGCCAATCAACACGTTATGCTTGCGGCGGATATACTTGATGATAGCCTCGTCAAACTGGTCTCCGGCAATCTTGATTGAGGTGGATTCCACGATGCCTTTGAGCGAAATGACCGCCACGTCGGTCGTGCCGCCGCCGATATCCACAATCATATGCCCGCAGGGCTTGGCGATGTCAATTCCCGCGCCGATGGCCGCCGCCACCGGCTCCTCAATCAGGTAGACGCGTCGCGCCCCGGCCTGCAAGCCGGCGTCAATGACGGCGCGCTCTTCCACTTCGGTGATGCCGCTGGGCACGCAAATGACGATGCGCGGCTTGAACAGACGGAAACCGCTCACCTTGCGCAGAAACTCCTTAATCATGCGCTCGGTCATCTCGTAATCGCTGATGACGCCCTCGGAAAGCGGGCGCAGGGCGACGATGTTGCCGGGGGTGCGCCCCAGCATTTTTTGCGCGTCCGTTCCCGCCTTTAAGAGCTTTCCGGTTGTTTTGTCGATGGCCACAACGCTCGGCTCACGCAGGACGATCCCCTTGCCCTTGACGTAGACCAAAATGCTCGCTGTGCCGAGGTCAAGCCCGATATCTCTGCCAAACACGTCTGATGTCACACCTCTTTCTTTTGTTCGCGTCAGAATGTCTTCGCCGCTCCCGCCGCGGTTCGGCGGGGGTAGACATCTATAGTATACACCTACTGGATGATTTTTGCAATAGCCTTGGTAAAATATTCCGGGATTTTGGCGGAAAACCGCATGGCGTCTCCTGTCCGGGGGTGCGCGAACGCCAATTCACGGGCATGTAAGCACTGCGCGTCCAGTCCCAATTCCCCCGCTTTGCCGCCGTACCGCGTATCGCCCGCCAACGGGTGGCCGATGTGCGCCATATGCACCCGGATTTGATGCGTCCGCCCTGTCTCCAGCCGGCACTCCGTATGGGTGTACCCGCCGATTCTCGCCAAGACGCGCCCGTGCGTCACCGCCGCCCGCCCGCCGGGCAGCACGGCCTGTTTTTTCCGGTCAACCGGGTGCCGGCCGATGGGGGCGCTGACGGTAAACTCTTCCATCCGTATGTTGCCACGCGCAATCGCTTCGTATACGCGCGAAACCTCGCGTTTTTTCAGCGCCGCCGACAACGCCGTGTGCGCCATATCGCATTTCGCGACGACCATCAGCCCTGACGTGTCCTTATCCAGACGGTGGACAATCCCCGGGCGCCTGACGCCGCCCACGCCGGAAAGGGAATCCCCGCAATGCGCCAGCAGGGCGTTGACCAAGGTGCCGCCCTCATGGCCCGGCGCGGGATGCGTCACCATGCCGCGAGGCTTGTCAACCACCAAGAGGTCGGCGTCCTCATACACCACGTCCAGCGGGATAGCCTCCGGCAGCGCTTCGGCGGCAACCGGATCCGGCTCGTCCACGGCGATGACCTCGCCCGCCGCCACGCGGTGCTTTTTTTTTGCGGTCACGCCGTTGACCGTGACGCGGTTTTGCACAATCAGACGCTCGACGGCGCTCCGCGACAGCGGCCCCACCGCCGCGAGATAGACGTCGATGCGGCTCCCGCCGCCGTCAACCGTTTTGATCCAAACCGGCATCCGGCTCCCCCTTCTTCGCCTCCAGCAGGGCATATAAGATGACAAACGCCGCGCCGCCCACGGTGATGAAAACGTCGGCGACGTTGAAGATGGCGAATTCGACAAAGGTGAACTTGAACATATCCACCACATAGCCCGCGTATACGCGGTCAATGAGGTTGCCCGCCGCGCCGCCGAGCAGGGCGGCGAGAGCGATAATGGTGAGCGGGTGCCTCACCCGGTTTTTCAAAACGGCAAGGATGATAAACCCGACCGCCAGCGCGGAAACCCCCACAAGAAACCAGCGCGAAACCGAGCCGCCGCCCGCGAGGAAGGAAAACGACGCGCCGGTGTTGGTGGCGTAAGTCAAGTCCACGCCGGGGATGAACGGCTCCGAGTAATGTCTGCCGGAAGAAAGCAAAACCTTGCTCCGCATCGTATCACTGGCCCACCACTTGACCCATCGGTCAAGCGCGATGACGGGCAGCGCGAGCAGAAGCCAATATTTTTTCATACGTCCGCAGGGGCGGTGACGACGCCCGTGCAGCGCGGGCAGAGCGCCGGGTGCGCGGCGTCCGTACCCAAGTCGGTGAAGTAGCCCCAGCAGCGTTCGCATTTTTCACCGGGCGCGCGTTCGACCTTGACGGACAGCGCATCGCCCTGAACAAGCGTCAGCGCGGAGACGATGCAGCATTTTTGCAGCAGCGCGGCGCGGGGCGCGAGTTCGTCATACAGCGCTTTGTCCGCCGTGACGGTAACGGCGGCTTCCAGCGGCTTGCCGATGATTTTCTCCGCGCGCGCATCCTCCAGCGCCTTATTGACGGCGGGGCGGACGGTCGTGAAAATGGTATCGACCACGCCCTCGCTGTAGCCCCGGATGACCGGGCCGGGCATCCCGGCGCAGAGGGGACTCGTCTCCTCCCTGCCGGGGATGGAAGCCCATATCTCCTCGCTCGTAAACGCCAGCAGCGGCGCAATCAGGCGCGTCAGCGCGTCCAGCGTGCGGTACAGCACGCTTTGGATGGCGCGGCGTTCGGAGTTGTCCGCCTTTTCGCAGTAGAGGGCGTCCTTGACGATATCGAGGTAAAAATTGCTCATATCCAGCACGCAGAAGTTATGCACGGCGTGTAAAATCGGGTGGAATTCGTATTGCTCATAGGCGTCGATGACCTTCACGCGCAGCTCCTCGAGACGCGAGAGCGCCCATTTGTCCAGCTCGCTCAGCACCCCGGACGGGCGCCCCGGCTCATAATCGTAGAGGTTGCTGAGTAAAAACCGGCAGGTATTGCGGATTTTCAGATAGACATCGCCTAATTGCTTGAGCAGGTCTTTGGATATGCGAACGTCGCTGTGGTAATCGCAGGACGCCACCCATAGCCGCAGAATATCCGCGCCGTTTTGATTGCAGATTTCAACCGGGTCAACGCCGTTGCCGAGGGATTTGCTGAATTTGCGTCCCTCTCCGTCCACCACCCAGCCGTTCATAACCACCTTGTCATACGGCGCGCGCCCGGTGGTGGCGACGGAGGTTAGAAGGCTGGACTGGAACCAGCCGCGGTACTGGTCGCTGCCCTCAAGGTAAATATCGGCGGGCCAGCGAAGCTCGTCTCTCGTCCGCAGAACCGCGTCATGCGACGAGCCGGAGTCAAACCAACCGTCGAGGGTATCGGTTTCCTTTGTGAAGTTATCGGCTTTACAGTGAGGACATTTGAAGCCGTCCGGCAGAAAATCGGCGGCGTCTTTCTCATACCAGACATTCGAGCCGTGCGCCGCGAACATCTCGGCGGTTTTGTCAATCGTCTCCGGCGTACAGACCGGCTTTTCGCAAGCGTTGCAGTAGAAAACGGGGATTGGCAAACCCCAGTGGCGCTGGCGGGAGATGCACCAGTCACTGCGCTCGCGCACCATCGCCAGCATTCTTTCCTTTCCCCAAGCGGGCAGCCACTCGACGCGCTCCACCTCGGCGCAGGCCGCGTCCTTGATGCTGTCCACGCTGGCGAACCATTGCGGCGTGGCGCGGAAAAGGATGGGGCTGTCGCAGCGCCAGCAGTGGGGGTAGGTATGCTCGATTTTTTGGGACGCCAGAAGCAGTCCTTTTTCTTGCAAATGCTCTTGGATGGCGATGCTGGCCTTGTCGTAGCGCAGGCCGGCGCAGACCTCGCCCGCTTCCTCGGTCATAAAGCCCGCGTCGTTCACCGGGACGGGCATGGGGAGGTTGTATTGCAGGGCGGCCGCGTAGTCCTCCGCGCCGTGGCCGGGTGCGGTGTGGACGCAGCCGGTGCCGCTGGTTGCGGTGACATGGCTGCCGGTGATGACGACGCTGCCGCGGTCAAGGAAGGGGTGGCGGGCGGTCAGGCCCTCTAGCTCGCGGCCCCTGAACGTATGCAGGACGCCGTAGCCGTAGTCTCCCCACCCAGCGGCCTTCGCCACCGACTCAATCAGTTCGCCCGCGAGGATGTACCGCTCGGTTCCGACCGACACCAGCGCGTAGTATAAATCCGGGTTGACGCAGATGGCCACATTGCCCGGAAGCGTCCATGTGGTGGTCGTCCAGATAAGGAAGAAAGCGTTGTTGCCGTATGGGAAAATCAGCCCCCGGTCGTCCTTGACGGGGAATTTGACATAGACGGACTCGCAGGCGTCGTCACGGTATTCAATCTCGGCCTCGGCCAGCGCCGTACGGTCCTTGGCGCACCAGTATACCGGCTTGAGACCCTTGTAAATCAAGCCTTTTTGATACATCTCCCCGAAGACGCGTATCTCCCGCGCCTCAAAATCCGGGGTCATTGTCAGATAGGGATGCTCCCAGTCGCCCAGCACGCCAAGGCGGATAAACTGTTCCCGCTGCACATCGACGTAATGCGCGGCAAACTCCGCGCACGCGCTGCGGAAGGCGGGGATACCCATCTTGTCCCTGTCGAGCTTCCGCTGCTTGATAATGGCGCTCTCAATCGGCATCCCGTGGTTGTCCCAGCCCGGCACATAGGGCGCGTACTTCCCGCTCATATTTTTGTAACGGACGACAAAGTCCTTGAGAATCTTATTCAGAGCCGTCCCCGCGTGAATACTGTTGTTGGAAAAGGGCGGGCCGTCGTGCAGAATAAAAGGAGGCTTGTCTTGATTGCGCTCCATCAGCTCCGCGTACACAGCCTTCAGATGCGGAAGCCGTTCCGGCTCCCGCGCCGCCAGCGACGCCCGCATCGGAAAATCGGTTTGGGGCAGGTTTAAGGTTTGATTGTAATCCATGGGTCAGCATCCTCTCATCGTTTGGGATGATTCATTATATCAAGCCGCCGCGGGGGTGTCAATCACCGCGGGCCGCATTTGAGCGGCAACCGCCAAAACCCCGTTGCAAATATATAAAGAATGTGCTATAAATAAAGGGCGGAGCGATTAGATTGGGAAGGGTGGGGATAGGGTGGAGCGTTCAGACGGCGTTTCGGCAAATGACGCCTCTTTAGGCGCGTTTTATATGCCTCGGCCCCGTATCGACCATATGCTCGACCGGGCGGTACGCGGCAAGCTGGTGTATATCATCGCCGGTGCGGGATATGGGAAAACGCAGGCCGTCCGCCATTATATCGAGCGGCAGCCGGACGCCGTTGTGAGATGGATTCAGTTGACCGAAAGCGATAATCTCGGCTCCCGTTACTGGGAAAACCTCCGGCACAGCATTTCGTTCGACAACCCGGAGCTGGCCGTCAGGCTGGGCGAACTCGGCTTTCCAGAAACGCTTGCCCGTTTCAAGCAATTCGCGGATATCCTGAAGCACGCGGAACACCGGGCGAAGAGAACCTTCCTTGTGCTGGACGACTTTCACCTGATTCATTCCGAAGAAGCGCTGACCTTCGCGGAGCGCTGCGCGTATCTGCATATCCCCGGCGCGTGCGTGGTCATCCTCTCCCGAACGGAGCCTTCCATCAACGCGGTGCCTTTGCTTTCCAAGGGGCAGGTTCACATCATCACGGAGGACGAGCTGCGTTTCACCGACGAGGAGATTGCGGACTACCTCAACCGGAGCGGTATTCCGTTTTCCGCTAAAAATCTTCCCCGGCTGATTGACGCCACCAAGGGCTGGACGCTTGCCATCCAACTGCTGGCGCTGTCTTTGAAACGAAAACCGGAAGACCTTGATTCCGCGCTTGAACGCTTGAAGCAAAACATTTTCAAACTGATGGAAAAGGAAGCGTTTGAAGACTTTCCCGAAGACACGCGGAAGCTCCTGATAAAGCTGGCGCTGGTGTCCAATCTGCCGCTGACGGTGTTGCATAAGTTTTTCGGCGACATTTCTTTTCTGCAAAACGCACCGCAGCTCGCGTCGTTCGTGTGGTTTGACAGCTTCACCGGGGCGGACAGGGTGCATCCGCTGTATTGGGAGTTTTTGCAGAGCAAGCAGAACCTTTTGACCGAGGAGGAAAAGCGGGATACATACCAAAGGGCGGCGAAATGGTGCTCCGAAAACAGCTTCAGCCTAGACGCCATGTATTACCTCGCGCAAGCGCGGGATTACGACCGAATGTCGGAGTTTCTGTTTTCGTTTCCCTTCCGGCTGCCGTGCGATACGTGCGAGTATTTTCTGAACATCATCGAAAGCTTAGACCCGGGGGAGGAAGGGCTTGGCGGTATAAGCTACTTATTGCTGAAAGAATTTTTCATCCCGCTCCTGCTGATGGGTATGGGCCGGTATGAGGAGGCCGAGGAACGGGCGCTCGCCGTCATCGCGAAGTGGGAGCATTCGGACATGCCGGCGGCGCGGCGGCTCCTCTACGCGAGCTACAGCAACCTGACGTATATTGATATGTATACCTGCACGGTGACGCATCGGTACAACGCGCCCGTGTATATTAAAAGGTCGATGGAATATTTCAAGCAATCGGCGCTGCCGCCGTCCAAGGCTTCCGGGGCTTTTTTCGTCCCGGATATCCGGGCCTTGGCGTGTCTGGTGGGTGAAGGCGCGAATCTGGAGGCATTCGACCAATTCCACGAAGCCGTGAAGCAGACGGCCTTTTACGTCGCGGAGACCCATCACAGCATGTATTACGGCTATGACGACTTGGTGGCGTGCGAGCTGGCGTTTTTCCGCAACCAGCCCGACTTGGCGAAAACCCACGCCCATCAGGCCATTTTGAAGGCGCGCGAAAAGAACCAATACAGCATCGAAGCGATGGCGGCGCACTATTTGCTCAGAATCTCGGTGCAGGAAGGCGATTATCCGCCGGTGAAGGAAATCCTCAAGCAGCTTCGCTCCCGCTTGGACAACCCCGATTTTTGGAGCCGCCATCTGCTGTACGACCTGTTCACCGGCCTCTTTTACGCCCAAATCGGCCTGCCGGAGCTGGTGCCGGGCTGGCTGATTATGGACGAGAAGGAAGCGACGAGCGAGGTTCGCATCCCCCTCAGGGAGCTGGCCGTCTGCGCCAAAAGCCACATCGCCGCCAGAAAGTACAGTCAGGCCCTCACGGTGCTATGCAGCGCCTACCCCAGAAGGCCGCAGGAACGGTTCTTGCTGAGCGAGCTGATTTTCGCCCTGCTGACAGCCGTCTCGCGAATCCATACCGGCGACGAGGCGGGCGCCGTTGAAGACTTCGCCAAGGCCTACGCGCTCTCGTTCGGCGGCGAATTTGAAATGGGGTTCATTGAAATGGGCAAAAACCTGCGCCCATTGGCCGCCGCCGCTCTAAAGCGGCCGGAGAGCAATATCCCGGAGGACTGGCTCAAATCCGTCGAGCGCAAAGCCTCCGTCTACGCCAAAAAAGCCGCTGTCATCGCAAACGCCGTCAAAGCGGAGCAAAACATCGAAGACACGGTTCAGCTCTCCGAGCGGGAGCGCGAGGTCTTACATGATATGTACCACGGCCTGTCCCGCGAAGAAATCGCGGAAACCCGCTACCTCTCCGTCAACACCGTGAAGAAAATCCTTCAGTCCATCTACATCAAGCTGGACGCGGGCAGCAACGTAGACGCCATCCGCATCGCGCTTGAGAAAAAGCTAATTGAATAGGCCCCCGGTTTGACATTTGCGCCCGCGCCCCTCTTTTTTCAAAGGGGGGCGTTTTTTTGCCATTTTTTACCCAATAGGGTGTAGCGGCGATTTTTGAAGACGGGTACAATACAACCATAGACAGGCGGCGGGGCCGACATAATTCAAATTTATGAAAGGAGCAAGAGAACGATGGAATGGACACTGGAGAGAGTGCAGAAGGCGCTCAGGGACTTGATTGAAGAACGGCTGTCCCAGAGACCGTATACGCAGGAATACGTGGACAGGCTGGTGGCCAAGGCTCAGATGGAATTGGCCGAAGCGGGCAGTATGTCGTAAAGGAGGGACGGGCAAATGGAAAGCGGAAGCATCACGTTCGCCAACGAGGCAAACGGCTACAACAAAGCGCAGGTTGACAGCTACATCACCAAAATCAGCGAGGCGTATCAAGCGACCTACAAAGAATACCTGAATCTGAACGGCAAGTACGAGCGGCTGCTGGAGACGCGCGAAAGCGCTAAGGAAGACGGGGCCTCCGGCCAAGAATCCGGCATCGCGGTGAAAACGCTGATGAACACGGAAATTCTGGCGCAAAGGATTTTGGACGACGCGCGCGCCGAAGCCAAGGAAGCCGCGCAGCGAATCATTAACGACGCGAAAACCGACGCGGCCATGACGGCTCATCGGGCGAAAAAGAGCTTTGAGCTGGCGCAGAGAACGATGGAGCAGGCGGCAAGCGAAGTTGAAAGAATTCTAACATTCCACGTCGCGTAGCAGACGCGAAAGGAGGAAGGGAACCATGATTAGGAAAAAAACACTGCAAAGAGCCTTTTTCAAAGGGTTAATCTGCTTGGTTATTGTCTTCATGCTGTGTGCGATGCTGGCGCCCGGGATAGGGGCGGCAAGAAGCGCCGAACTTCCCGAAGACGCCGAAAGCGACGGCCTCTGGGGCGAAGAAAGAGAAGACCCCGAAGCCGGTGAGGACGAGGACGACCCTGAACCGGAAGAGGAGCCAGAGCCGGAAGACGAACCCGAACCGGAAGACGAACCCGAACCGGAGGAAGAGCCCGAACCAGAAGAAGAACTGGAACCGGAAGAGGAGCCTGAACCTGAGGAAGAGACAGAGGAGGAGTCCGAACCGGAAGAGGAGTCCGAGGAAGAGGAGGACGGCGAAGCCGCCAGATCGCCCATGTCGGATCCGGGGGATGATTTCACGATTGACCTTGGAAAAAACAAGCACTCGGACGGGTTGTATACGGGCTATACGGTAGGGACAAAAAGCACAAGCCGCACCGTGGACTTTGACGCGGCAGCGAACTCGAATACATATGAAATCATACAGACCGCCGAGTTCACACAGTTTTGGACGATTACCGTTCCAGACGGGGTAACCCTCGCAATCATTCTCAACGGGATTGATACCGACCTTTACATCCACCTGCACGGCAGCGCCGATTTGCGCCTGCTGCTTGCCGGGACGAATGTCATCAAAGCGGGATATATCACCGTCCGGGCAGACGCGAAGCTCACCGTTGACAGCGCGGCGTCGCCCAACACCGGCAGCGTGTCCGGGTCGCTCTCGCTGGCGGTCAGCAGTTCGAATTACGCGGGGATTGGAGGCTACTACACGAGCGAGAGCAGGTCTGACAGCGGGCTGATTACGATTAACGGTGGGACGCTGACCGTGACGCAAACCGGGGCGGCGCCCGAGAGCGCGGCGATAGGCGGGGGCACCAACACCGCCGGAAACGTCGTCATCAACGGCGGAAAAGTGACCGCGACGGCTTCCCCCGGCGGCTACGGCGCGGCGATTGGCGGCGGCCGGAACGGCACGGGCAACGTGACCATCAACGGGGGGACGGTGACCGCGGAAATTCCCGTCGGAGGCTCCGTCGGCGAGGGCGCGGCGATTGGCGGCGGACAGGGCAGCGGCAACAACACGACCGGCATCGGCAATGTGACCATCACCGGAGGGACGGTGACCGCCACCGCGAAAAGCGGCGCGGCCATCGGCGGCGGCCAACGCTCCTCCAACGCCAACATCAAGATTACGGGCGGAACCATAACCGCCACCATCAACGGAACCGGAACCGGCGCGGCGATTGGCGGCGGAGGCGGCTCGACCGGAGCGGGCAACCATGAAATCGGCGGGAACCTCAGCATAACCATCACCGGCGGCGACTTGGTTTTGAGAACCGCCATCGGGGCGGGCATCGGTCACGGGGGCTACCTCACCGTGCCGACCCACAATGAAGCCGTGAGAGGAAGCATAACCATCACCGGCGGAAAAATCTTGGTTGATTTCAATGAAGGCAACGGCATTGGCACCGGCTGGGACAACAAGGTTGTACCAAGCCTCATCATCGACGAGGGCGCCGATATCACAGCCTTCGGACGAAAGCGCACGGCTTTCGCGGGCATTTACGCCGGAGACAGCGTCGCGAACCATGAGTACGGCTTCAACAAGGGCGACGGTTACTATATCAACCTGAACTTCCCCGACGGGCTGCTGAAAAAAGACACGCTGATTATCGTGGTTGCCAACGGCAGCTTGACGAACCCCGTAAAGACAATGACCGCGCCCGTTGACAGCGGGATGCTCTCCTTCACCGTCGGCGCTGCGGATTCACTTGATTTCAATGTCTATGTGCAAACGCCGGGCGGCATGAGGCAGTTGGCCCGTCCGAGCCAGAACACCACCCCCGTGGTCTACGACAGCAACCAAATCTATTCGGTGAACCAGACCTTCAAATACCACGGCAACGGCCACGTTCCCGACAATTATTACAGGTCTCTCCCCGTGAAGGTGGCTGACGGCGCCGCGGCGTATCATCTGGTCAAAGAAAAGTATACCGATCCAAACGGCCGCCCCATCGGCAAGGACGACACACTGGAGCTCGTCTCCTACGGAAACACATACAGCAAGGCCGTTCCGGCCGTAGCCGGTTACCTCGGCAAGGGGCATACATGGGACAACCCGCCCGCGGGCGGCGTCTACATGGCCGGAAGCCCGGACGAAAGGATTACCGAAGACAGGGTCGTCTACTTTGTCTACGAACTCTACCGGGAAGTCGGCGTCACCGTCACCAAGACGGTGAAAGGCAGCTATGCCAGCTCCATAAAGGCATTTACCTTCACAGTGAGCTTTACGAACGGCGGGGGAGTCCCGCTCGCGGAGGGTACGCGGTTTGACGCTGAGGGCGACGCGGCGCTCACAAACGGTTCCCTAAGCCTAGATTCAAACGGGGAGGCCGTCTTCACGCTGAAGCACGGGCAGCGAATCACGATAAAAGGCGTCCCGTCCGACGTGATGATGAAGGTTGTTGAGAGCGACTACACCGGCTACGAGATGTCGTATACTGACAGCGCGGGCGGGGGCGTAAGCACAGAGGAGATGCGCTTCACCGCCGTCGGCACGGACGCGCGGAGGTTTGACTTCACCAATACGCGGATAGCGGTGGTTCCCACAGGGATAGACGGAGATGTTGGAGGGCCGGAAGCCCTGCTGCTGGCGGCGGCGCTGACGCTTCTGACCGGCACGGCTGTGATGGAAGCGGGTAAAAGAAGAAACAGACGGAAAGGGGGGCGTTGAAATGACGGTTAAGTCGATACAGCAGCTCAATCAGGAGTTCTTGGCGGAATATCTGCCGGAGCAGCCCGCGCCGGATAAGCCGGAGGCGGAGACGCCCAAGGCCGGGACTGCCGAAACGGTTCCCGAAAGCGCGCCGCGCGGGCCGCCCGTATGGAAAGAGCTGCTCTATCTGCTGATGAAAATCACGGCAATCGCGCTGACCTTCGTTCTGATGTTCACGTTCCTGTTCGGGCTTGTCCGGGTTCAGGAACCCTCGATGGCCCCGGCCATCAAAGACGGTGATTTGGTTATTTTCTACCGATACACCCAAAGCGGCTATCTGTCGCAGGACATCGTGGCGCTGGACTATAACGGGCAGAGGCAGGTGAGGCGGGTGGCCGCCACGGCGGGAGATATCGTAGACATCGCGGAAGGCGGGCTTATCATCAACGGAGCGCTTCAGCATGAACCGGGAATCTATCAGCAAACGGAGCGGTATCAGGAGGGCATGGTGTTTCCCCTGACCGTACCGGACGGAGAAATATTCGTTCTCGGCGACGGAAGGGAGGGCGCCGCAGACAGCCGGATTTACGGCTGCGTGAAGATTGAAGACACCTTGGGCAAGGTTATGACCATCATACGGAGACGAAATATCTAAAAATATCAAAAAACAAAAAAACAAACAAAGGAGCGTAAAAAAATGAACACCAACCAAAACAAACAAGGAGGTCAAAACAAAATGACCGGAAAAGAAAACCGCGTGTGGAAGCGGACAGCAAACATCGCGCTGGCTTTGGCGCTCAGCCTCAGCCTGACGCTGCCGGCGACGGCAAGGGAATACTCAACGGGCGACAGCTCAACCAACCCCGCGAAAGCGGCCATCACCAAGCTATTCAAAATGCCCTTCGGCACACCCACCCCGGAGTCTAAGTTCACCTTCACATTCACCAAAATCGGCATGGACGACCCGCTGGATAACAGCGCGACGGCTTTAGCCGGTATGCCGGAGATTGATGACGTATACGTCACCTACGCGGCAAGGGAAAACCCCGTAGGCGGAACCTTCACCATCGGCGGCGACAGATACGCGGTAAAGGAAACGCCCAACTTCCTCAAAGACATGGTTGGCAACGTGTGGGGCAACGGGGAAGGCATCTACTTCTACTGGGTGCATGAAATCGAAACGTTGCCCGACAGCTACATCACCATCGACGACGAGGACAAAGAAGGGTGGGCCTTCTCCAAGGCCAAATACAAGGTTGAAATCTGGGTGGAGAAGGACAGCAACAACATCCTGTTCCCCAAATATGTCGCCGTGAGAATCGTGCCGGGCTCTGAGGATGACTACTACACCGATGAAAACATCCCCGGCCACGGCAAGGTAGACCCCACGCCGGGCGGCGAAGGCAAAAATCCGGACGACCCCACCATCGAGGGCGACTTCTCGCAGGTGATATTCACCAATAAATACTGGAAGACCGACGGCGGCGGCGAAGAGAACTATGATGAGTCCGCGCTGGAAGTCATCAAAAAGATTAAGGGCAGCGGCTCGGCCGCCGACAGAGACGACAAATTCTTCCCCTTCAGCGTAAAAGTCATCCAGCCCGGCGTCATCCCCGTACTCGACCCCGTTACGGGCGACCCCGTTATCCAAGTGTACAAAGCGTATGTCATGGACGAAGAGGATAAAATCGTGACCGACAGCGAGAATGGCGCCTTCTTGGGGCCGGACAGCAACGGAGGGTATTTCGAGTTCACCTCGGGCGAGACCGTTGAGGTGGCGCTGAAGCACGGGCAGAGGCTGGTCTTCATCGACCTGCACATAGGCTCGGCCGTTGAAGTGACGGAGGACGCCGTTCCGGGGTACATCCCGTCATACCGGCGCACCTTCTCCGGCACGACCTTCTCCGACACGAAGGAATATCCCGGTCTTGTGGCACACATAGAGTTCGGCTTCCCCAGAGACGAGGATAAAGGCCCGCACTATACCATCGAAGGCGTCGGCGCCAACACCGTGACCTTCACCAACACCCGCACGGGCGCGATTCCGACAGGCGTCAGCGTGGACGACCTGCCCTACATCGTATTGATTGCCTTGGCCATCGGCGGACTGGTCACCTTTGCAAGCGGAAGGAGCCGCAGGAAAAGCAAAATCGGCAAATAAACGGAGGCAGAAAACCAAAAGCAAACACGGAAGGAGTTTCACAGGGCATGAAAGCGGAAAAGATGATTCGAAAAACCATCAAAATATGCGGCGGCATCGTAAACACCCTGACGCTGGCAAGCATCATCCTGCTGACAGCCTTTGCCGGATATGCCCTGTGGGACTCAAACCAAATCCACAGCGCGGCGGGCAGGTCGCATTACGCGGCCTACAAGCCCACGGCGGAGAACGAGGGAAAATCGTTCATGGAGCTGCAGGCCCTCAACGCGGAGGTTTTCGCGTGGCTCACCGTGTACGGAACCAACATAGATTACCCCGTCACGCAGGGGGAGGACAACATGAAATACGTCAACACCAACGCGGAGGGCCGGTATTCCCTATCGGGAGCCATCTTCTTAGACAGCGGGAACAGCAAGGATTTCAGCGACTTCAACAGCATCCTGTATGGCCACCATATGGCGAAAAAGGTGATGTTCGGCGAGATTGGCGAGTTTGCCGGCAAGGATATGTTCGACTCCCGCAGATACGGCAATCTGTATTTCAACGGGCAGGATCACGGCATTGAGTTTTTCGCCTTTGTCCACGCGGACGCCTACGACAGCACGGTGTTTACGGCGAATGTGGGGGACGGGTTTCGGCAGACATATCTTGACGGGCTTCTTGAAAAAGCCATCCACACAAGGGATATCGGCGTCAGCACGGCAGATCGTATCGTCCTGCTCAGCACCTGCTCAACCGACTCGACAAACGGGCGGGATATCTTAATCGGAAGAATGACAAATGAGACATACAGTATACCATAAGGGCAAACCAAACGAACTCGGCAAGGAGGGCGGAAACATGATGAACAGGGCAAAGAAAGCGACAAAACGTATCGCATACGCGCTCATCGCGGCAGCGGCGGCGCTGACGGCCATCGCGGCGGCGGGCGCGCAGACATACGCGGATACAGGGGACGCCGGAGTCAGCCTCACGGTGAGGCAGAACGTCGCCGGGTCTCCCCATTCGCCGGATGCGAGATTTACCTATACACTCAAGCCGCTCAGCCCGGACAACCCGATGCCCGCGGGAAGCGCGGCGGGAGGATATACCTTCACAATCGCCGGGAACCGGAGCGCGGTCATCGGCCCGATTCTGTTCAACCGGCAGGACGTCTATCGGTATGAGCTATACCAGACCGCGGGCGCGGCGGCTTCGGGCTATACCTATGACAGAAGGGTTTATACCATAGAGATTCACATTGACGGGTCGCTGAACAGCTACCTCGTCATCCTGAACGGGGCAGGGGAAAAGGAAGCGGAGCTTATCTTTGAAAACGGATATGATTCGCCTGACATAACGCCTCCGGCGGTGACGCCGCCGGAAGTAACGCCGCCGACCGTGGCGCCGCCCACCGCTCCGCCGCCGGAGATAACGCCGTCGGTCACAGCTCCGCCCGCCGTGACGCCGCCTGTGGCTCCGCCC
>WRKO01000002.1 GCA_009782215.1 Oscillospiraceae bacterium
TGATAATACATTTCCTTATATGCTTTACGCATTAAAGAATCCGGACAGCAATACGGATGGTTTCAAAGTGGCGCAGATTCCAAAAGCTACATGGGCAATATTCAGAAGCGACAAAAACGATTGTATTGGGTTGGAAATTCCGACGCTTTTCAATCGTGCATACAGCGAATGGCTTCCTTCCTCCGGCTACGACAAAGCAATCGGGCCTGATATGGAGATTTATTATACCGCGCCTGACGGCAAACATTTTGAGGAAGTGTGGATTCCAGTACAGAAGAAATAACATTGGCTTAATGACTAAACGCCTATCAGGGAAAAATCCCTTGGTGGGCGTAATTTTTTTATGAATATTTGAAATGCCCTTGCCATTACAGTTCTAACTTTCTTTGTTTTTTACCGATTTATACCTTAACACGGAGCGTCTTTCAAACGCTTTATGACATGAGCGAAAACGCTATTGCCGATTTCATCAAGGAGGGGGTGACGGCGGCATAATTTGTGGTTGCCAAACAGGCGGATTGATGATAAAATGACATAGCATCAGCTCTCGTAGCTCAGGGGATAGAGCATCCGCCTCCTAAGCGGAGGGTCGCACGTTCGATTCGTGCCGAGAGCGCCAGAAGCGCCGCGCCGTAAGGGCTTGGCGTTTTTTGCCGCCGGAGGATTCTATGGATAAGCATACCGCACTCCATACATGTTTCGGTCTCTCCTCCTTCCGCAGCGGACAGGAGGCGTTGATTGACGCGGTTTTACAAGGGCGCGATGTGCTGGGGATTATGCCTACAGGCGGCGGGAAAAGCCTTTGCTATCAAGTCCCGGCCGTCATGCTGGACGGGGTTGCGCTCATCATCTCACCGTTGATTTCTCTGATGAAAGACCAAGTGATGGCGCTGAAAAACATCGGCGTCAGCGCCGCGTTTATCAACAGCTCCCTTTCCCCGGAACAGCTTAGAATGGCCTATGGCCATATGCGGGCGGGGCAATATAAGATTGTGTACATAGCTCCAGAGCGTCTGGCCGGGGACGGGTTTGTCTCTCTGGCGCAAAGCCTGAACATATCGCTGGTCGCCGTAGACGAGGCGCATTGCATCTCACAATGGGGGCAGGACTTCCGCCCAAGCTATCTGAAAATCGTGGATTTTCTTGAAAAACTGCCCCGTAGGCCGGCTTTGGCGGCGTTTACTGCCACCGCGACACAGCAGGTGCGCGACGATATAGCTCGGATATTAAAGCTGCGGGAGCCGCTGCGCCTGATTACCGGCTTTGACCGCCCCAACTTGAATTTTGAAGTACACAGACCCAAGCGAAAAATCAACGCGCTCCATGCTTTGACAGATCAACGGCGTGACAAAAGCGGCATTGTCTATTGCGCCACGCGCAAGCTGGTCGAAAGCGTATGCGACGAGCTATCCGCCGCCGGACTTTCCGCGACACGATACCACGCGGGATTGCCGGACGAGGAGCGCCGCCAAAATCAGGAGGATTTTCTGTATGACCGCCGCCCGGTGATGGTCGCCACCAACGCTTTCGGCATGGGCATTGACAAGTCTAATGTAAGCTATGTCATCCATTACAATATGCCCAAGAGCCTTGAGGCCTACTATCAGGAAGCCGGACGCGCCGGGCGGGACGGCGAAAGGGCCGATTGTATTTTGCTGTATTCCTCCGGGGATATTGCCGCGGCAAAGTTTCTGATTCAACATTCGAGTGATAATGATGAGTTGAGCGGCGAGGAGCGCCGGATTGTGACGGAACAGGATTATCTGCGTCTGGACAGTATGGTTGGGTATTGCAAGACCGCAAGCTGTCTGCGCGGCTATATTTTAGACTATTTCGGCCAAGCGCACGGGGAGCGCTGCGGAAATTGCAGTCATTGCTGCGGCGAGTATGCTGAGCGGGACATCACAAGCGAGGCGCAGATGATTCTGTCCTGCGTAAAACGGGCAAAAGACCGGCTGGGCTACCCGGTCGGCGCAACGCTTATTGTCAGGGTTCTGTGCGGCGGCAAGGACAAGCGGGTGCTGGAGCTTGGCTTGGATCAGCTCACGACTTACGGTCTGATGAGTACCGTTCCCCGCCCGCAGATTCGGGATTATATCGAGCATTTGGAATCCGCCGGGTATCTGCGCACAGACCCGGTGCATGGCGGCGTTGAATTGACCCCCATGTCCGGGGAGGTGCTGTTCCGCGGCGGGCAGGTTCTGATGTCCGTGAAACAATCGCCCGTTGCGGAGAAAGCGCATACCGCAAAGACGGAGGCTCCGGTTGGGGATGGCGACCCCGGGTTGTTCACGGCGCTGAAAGCGCTGCGCTTTAAGCTGGCTCAAGAGGAAGGCGTGCCGGCGTACATTGTCTTTTCCAACGCCAACCTCGCGGATATGGCGCGGAAAGAGCCTAAAACGATGGCGGAGTTTAAGACCGTTTCCGGGGTTGGGGAGATCAAAGCCGCGCGTTACGGGGAAGCGTTTCTTCAGGCAATCGCGGCGTTTGAGAGGGACGGAGCGCGGGGCTAATTTTCGTAAATGGCGGCCATATCCTGTATTCTGCGCTTCATTTCTGCGCGGACATGCGGCGGCTCTAAGCACTCGCATTTATCCCCGAAGCTGAAAAGGATATGGTAGTAATATTCGTTCTCTATGAACGGAAAGCTAACCCTATAATGCTCGCCCCCGTCCGGCGAAAAGTGTTCATACGCGCAATAATCAAGCACCCTGTCCATGACGGATTGATGAATACGGATTTTGATGGTTGTTTGCATGGCGGCCAACATATCCGTTGCATCTAACTGCGGTTTTTGATGCTCCCGCGGCGTAAAAGACTCCTTTTGCATTTGCAGGTTTGACGTGCGGGCTAGCTTGAATAAGCGAAAATCATTTCTGATGCGGCAATACCCTTGCCAATACCAATGACTGCTTTTCAATACAAGCTGATACGGCTCGGCGGTTCGTGCGGTTTTGTTTCCATAGCGGTCTGCATAGTCAAACGAAAGCAGCTTGCTGTCCCGCAAAGCTGTTTTAATCATTCCCAGATATGGCTGTATATGCCTGTCGCCCGTCCACGGGCTTAAATCTACACAGATTTTACCGGAAAGCCCCATCAAGAGAGCGGAAAGGTCGGCGGCCGAAAAAGCCTTTTTATCAATCTTGTATTCCCGCATGATTTCAAAGCCGCCGCCCACGCCCGGCGCGGAGCGGACGGGAATGCCCGCCATGCTGATGCTGTCTATGTCGCGGTAAATGGTGCGGGGCGAAACCTCAAGCATATCCGCCAACGCCTGCGCGCCTATCCGCTCTTTCTCTAGGAGCGTCATAATAATGCTGACAAGCCTGTCAATTTTCATCTGACAGCCGCCTTTCAAAATTTCTTTTTTCATTGTATATTGTTGCCACACAGTTGTCAACAATTAGATGGTATACTCAAAGAGCAGCCAAACAAATCTGCCTGCTGGGAGGAAACACCGTGCGGACAAAAGCCTTCGTCGTCATCGACATTCAAAATGACATCACCAAGAATTACAAGGACATGATTGACAGCCTCAACCAAGCGATTGATTGGGCCGTCGAACATAACATTCATGTTGTTTATATACGGCATGAAAATGTATCAGACGGCACGAGGACGTTCAAGCCCAACACCTATGGGTCTGAACTGGTTTCGGATTTGAAGAAAGTTTCAGCAAATGTTTTTACCAAACACAAAGCAAACGCCTTGAGCAGCGAGGCCTTTGCGGACTTCATCCGTAAAAACGGAATATGTGATTTCTACATAGCGGGGGCGGATGCCGCTGTTTGTGTTAAATCAACCTGTTACAACTTACGCAAGGCAAATTATAAGGTTACCGTCTTATCCGATTGCGTGACCAGTTGGGATAAAAAGAACCTTGAAGACATGCTGCGTTATTACGAAAGTAAGGGCTGCGAAATCGTGAGCTTGGATGCCCTGTGTTTAGGCGAAAATACGGAGCGGTGACGAATCGGAACATCAAGATAAAGTGATTTTAGGTTTTATTCCGAAATCATTGAGGTCATCCAATGAGTACAATTCCTCTAAATAAAAAACTCCGGCAGGGTGATTCCCGGCAAAAAGTTTCGTTGCCGCAAAAGCCACGATTTGCCCGGTAATTAACGAATTATTAACCCCTGTTGTCCCTATATGAAATTGAATTTTTTGCCCATTTTTTATTCCCTCCGCGTCAACCTGTATGCCGTAAATATCAGCTCCGGTTTTCATTTTTCGTGTAACTGATAAAGTCGATATAAACAGCTTGAGAAAAAGATTGTAAAACGTTCTATGTTTCAACAACCCGAATATACCTATACGCTTTAGCACACTGACAGAAGCGGTTGCAAATTTTGAGTCATAACAATAATAAGATGAAGCGTTATCAACAGATAAGGTTTGCGGGACAATAAACTGGTCGGCAAGATTAAAGCGATAAGCAGTTCTTTTCCCCAACGGTTCAGGAAAAACGGTTTTATGTTTTTGAATAAATGGTTTGAATTTTTTGTCTGTTCCATCAACTTTCAAAATAAAATTGCGTTGGATATTATCCAGAAACCACTTAACTCCGTCTGCACCGTGTTTTTCGCCTAAGCCGAGAAGCAGAGAAATGTCTGCTTTTTTTATTTTGTCAGCATTTTGGCTCAACTTTTTTACAAGCAGATTTGACAGCCCCGGAGCCAGACCGACCCCTAAAATACAAGTTGAATGATTGCTTTCTGCTTCTTGTTTATACTGATAAATATTCTTTGCAACATCGTTTGAAGGTGATACATCAATGTAGTGAATACCGTTTTTTATGCAGTATTCCGCAAAATCAGTGTTCTTTGGCGATAAACACATTACAACAACACGGATATTCTTTAAGCCCGCATTTACGCTTTCTTTATCATATATGTCAAGTTTCATCGTTTCAAATACGTTGTTGTGTTCTGCGGCAAAAGCGTCAGCTTTTTCTAAATTTCTTCCCGCAACGATTACTTTTTTCGGGAAAGCATTTATAAGCTCAAAGGTCGTATATCTGCCAACTTGACCGTAACCGCCGACAACTAAAATTTTATCACTCACAAAGGCCACCCCCATGTAACAAAATATAGATTTCCACACCTAAACCCAATATCACCGCCGAATGTAGAAAATGTTATTGCATCAGTGTATCACAGAAAAGCCGCTTTTTCAACATTTTTTCAAAACCGCCCGCACATGGAGCCCCGCTCCCATGAGCGGGGTTTTTTCCCGCGCATAGAATAGAGCGGGAGGGCGGATGGTTTGCTGATAGGGTATATGCACTACAGAAAGCAGCCCTTTGAGTTGAACAGGGCGTACGCGTTTGCGGCGGTGGCCAAGGCCGAGGGTGCGGAGATGCTGTATTTCTCCCCCGGCGCCGTCCGCGCGGACGGGATTGGGGGGTATGTCTATCACGGCGGCGAATGGGCGAGGGCGGACAGCCGTTACCCGGACGCGGTGTACAATGCCGCGGGGTTTTCCGAACGGCGGCGCGAAGGATTTGAGCGTCTGCGCGCGGCCGGCGTCCCGTTCACCAGCCACTCCGTCGGGGACAAAATGACCGTTTACAATAACCTCAAACGATACGGAAAGTTTGCCGGATACTTGATTCCGAGTGAGACGGTTCAATCCGGGCCGCACTTTCAAGCTCTTTTGGAACAGTATTCGGACATTGTCGTCAAGCCGTCGTGGGGACGGCAGGGCGCGGACATCTACCGGGTGGCCAAAGGCTGCGCGGTGCCGGAGGCGGTTTGGCGGCTTTTGGCGGAAGAAGAGTGTTTTGTCCAGCCCTATGTCAACTGCCGCACCAAGGCCGGGGAGCCGTATGACTTCCGTCTCCACGCGCAAAAGGGGGGCGGCGGCGAATGGACGGTTCCCTGCGTCTATCCCAGAATATCCTCCGGCGGCGGCATCGTATGCAACATCAGCCGGGGCGGGTACACGCGCGATTTGACGGAGTTTCTCAAGGAACAGTTCGGCGGCGAGCATTACAGCGTAAGGAAGTACCTTGAGGTGTTCGCCCTCCAGCTTGCGCGGCATATGGACGAGATACAGCAAGACCTGTACGGCGAGGAGCTGGATGAGCTTGGCATAGACGCCGGGCTGGAAAACGGGCGCCTGTATCTCTACGAGGTGAATTGGAGGCCGGGGTTTCCGCCGTATAACGGCGTCGATTTGACTGTCATCCGAAACAGCGTCCGGTTTGCGATGCGTCTGGCGGAAAGAAAAAAGAGCGCGATATGAAAACGATTGTCTTTTTAGGCTCCCATAAATCCGGCTCCTCTTACGAGGCCATCCGCGCCGCCGACGGGATGGGGTATTACACCGTCCTGCTGACCGACAGGCCTTCGTATATCGACAAAAGGCTTGAGTTTCCCCATGCCCATTCCGTGCGGCTGTGCCATCTGGACGACCGGGACGAAATCGGCGGCGCGATTGACCGGCTGGTGATGGAGCGCTTTGACATCTGCGCCATCGTGAGCTTTGTCGACCCGCATTGCCTCACCGCCTCACAAATGTCGGGGCGGTACGGGCTGAAGGGCTTCTCGGAAGCAGCCGTCGCCGCCATGCTGGATAAGGTGAAATCACGGGAATTGCTGAAAAGGACGCCCTATTCACCCTTTTTCCATGTGTCGGACAATCCGGCGCTCCCCCTGAAAGCCGCGCGCGAATTGCCGCTGGTGCTGAAATCCCCCCTCTCGTCCGGCTCAAAGGACGTGTATCCGGCGCGGACGGCGGAGGAATACCGCAAGGTTTTCCTCCTGCTGAAAAAGCAGTATCCCAGCGTCCCCGTCCTCGCGGAGAAATACATAGACGGGCCGCAGGTGCTGATTGAAACACTGACGGCGGGCGGGAAGACCCATATCGCCGCGATGGTTGAGCAGGAGGTCACCTTCACAGGGAGGTTTATCATCACGGGGTATAGGATGCCCGCCGCGCCCGACGACATAAGCCCGCTGGGGAAAGCGGCGAAAGCCATTGTGCGTTTATTCGGCATGGAAGACGGCCCCTGCCATCTTGAGCTTAGGCAGGGGCGCGGCGGCTGGGTGCTGATTGAGGCAAACCCCAGAATCTCCGGCGGGGCGATGAATGTGCTGATTCAAACGGCTGCTGGCGTCGATTTGGCGGGCGAGACGCTGAAATGCGCGCTTGGGCTGCCGTTTTGCGTCGAACCCAAATGCCTGCGGGAAACCTATCTGCAATATATCACCGCCGACGAGGGCGGCGTCTTGGAAAAGGTGACCGGGAAGACGGCGGCGCAAAACAGCCCGGGCGTCGAGCGGGTTTACGTCAAACCCAAAAAAGGGACGGTCTTGTCCCCGCCCCTCTCAATGGGACACCGATACGCCTATGTCATCGCCACGGGCGCGTCCGGCGAAGAGGCCAAGGCAAACGCGAAAACGGCGGCGGAAAAGATCAAGTTTCACCTTTCCCCCGTATAAACGGGGCCGCTCACCCCAAGACGATAAACCCCATATACGCCGCGTACATCGCCAGCATGGAGACCCCTTCCAGCCGCACAATCCGCCTGCCGGTATAGGCGAAGCATACGAATACCAGACTGCCCGCCGTCAGGATGGCCATGTCGAATATCAAAGCGGCGTCAACTGGCAGGGGCATAATCATCCCGGACAGCCCCAGCACAAATAAGATGTTGAAGATGTTGGAGCCGACAATATTTCCGACGGCGATGCCCTCCTCCCCTTTTCTGGTGGCGACCAGAGAGGTCACAAGCTCCGGGAGCGACGTGCCGATTGCCACGATGGTAAGCCCCACGACCCGCTCGGTAATGCCCAATTTCAGCGCGAGGCTTACGGCGCCGGAGACGGTCATCTGACCCCCGGCGATGATAAGGGCGGCCCCCAGCACCGCGAGGCCCGCGCTTTTGGCAAGCGGCGCGGGCGGGGCGCCGTCTTCTCTCTTGTTCTCCCCGGCGCCCTTGTTTTTCAGCGCTTTTCGGATTAACGAGACCATATAGCCGGTAAAGACGGCAAACAGGAGCAAGCTGCCGTAACGCGGGATGGCGTCGGTGAAAATGACCATCATCAGAAGCAGAAGCACCGCCGCGCCGACGGAGACCCAATAATCCCGCACAATATCCCTGAATCTGACGGCGACGGGCTTAATCAACGCGCAGAGGCCGACGACAAGCAGCAGATTGAAAATGTTCGACCCGGCAACATTCCCCACCGCCAGCGCGTTGGAGCCGCCCAGCGCCGCCGACACGCTGACGACCGCTTCAGGCAGGCTTGTCCCCATAGCCACCACCGTCAGCCCGATGACCACGGCCGGGATTTTCAGCCGCTTGGCGATATGGACGCTTGCGTCAACAAAAACGTCCGCGCCCTTAATCAGCAAGACAAACCCCGAAAGCAGCAAAAAGATTTCCAGTACAGTGCGCATGGCGTATCCCCTTCCAAAACAAGAGACTCACGCATAACCCTTCCGGGCTATACTTGAGTCTCGTTATCACACCGGACGCGCGTCCGGCGCTAAGACAAACCGGGCCAAACGGCCGTGATGACGATTTGCCGCGCGGAACAGCCCGCGCAAACTACTCCCTCATGGGCTATTCGGTTGTACGGTAGTATGATGTGCGTTTGCGGCCAAAACGATTCAGGTTACTGCGGCCTGTTGTTTATCAGGCTGTTGTTGAACTGGGTGAGAGCCACAAGGCATACCACAATCCCGCCGCTTGTCATTAGGGTAAACAGCGCCGAGAGCGCGTTGTCGGTTAAAATGTCCTCAAAGATGTTGAAGAAGCCGGGCAACGCGCTAAACATATTGGATACAAAGCCAACCGCAGCCGCCGTTATAATCGCGCCCAGCACCGCGAAGCCGACGCCTATGTAGGTCAGTATCGTGAACGTCTTGATGCCCGGCAGGGGATGGAACGCGTTGTAGGTAATGCCGTTCCGAATCCCTTGAACAATCCCCGAAGCTGCTTTGAAATAGATAACGCCGAACGTCACTACGCCGCCGGCAATCAGCAGAACCAAGAATCCAAGGCCGTATACGAATCCGGCTCCGCCGGAAAAACTGCTCACCGTATCGCCCGCCGCGAAAAACACGATGGAGACAATCAGCAGCAGCAAGCCCGCCAAACACGCCACAACCAAATCAATGGTGACGGAAACCTTGAACAGCGTCAAGGCTGGCAAGGTCTTTTCCGGCAGCCGCGGCGCTTTCGCCGATGCGAACATCAGCCAAAAGCCCGTAATCGGCAGAGCAAGCAGCATCAGCGAAAAGATGCTGGCAATACTGAACGACATAAACAGGGAAAACAGATTTCCCGCCGAGAAGAGGATGATGCCCACCAAGAACAGGATGCTCCCGGTCTGCGTATGCAATCTCTCCACGAAGCTTCCCGGCGCGTAATGCGGAACGACCGGCTTTACATACTGCGGGACGCCTCCGGCGGCGTATGGCGGCGGATAGGGCTGAGACGGCGGAGGCTGGTACGGGGGCGGCGGGGGAGGCTGGTACGGGGGAGGAGCCGGTTGAGGCGGAGGAGGAGGCGGCGCGGCGGCTGCGGCGCCGGCCGAAGCTCCGCACTTGCCGCAGAAGCTCGCGCCCGACACATCGTTGCCGCAGTTGGTACAGAACATAGTAAATGCCCCTTTCAATAAAATTTGTGAGTTAATATGAAGAATACCACGTCTACCCAAATATGTCAATGCTTTTTGAACAATTTGTGAACGCAGACACCTTCTGCGATTCAAAACGAATACGGCGGACGGACGACCCCCCGTTCCGTCACGATGGCCGATACCAGCCCGCCCGGGGTCACATCGAAAGCGGGGTTGTATACCTTCACGCCCGGCGGGGCCATGCGCTCGGCGTACCACATGTCCGTGACCTCGCCGCCGTCCCGCTCCTCAATGGGGATATCCGCCCCGGACGCCGCTTTCGGGTCGATGGTGGACGACGGCGCGCAGACGTAAAACGGGACGCCGTAATGCTTCGCCAGCACCGCGAGGCCGGAGGTGCCGATTTTGTTGCAAACGTCGCCGTTCGCCGCGATGCGGTCGCTGCCTACGATGACCGCCTGCACCCGGCCCCTCCGCATCACGTCCGCCGCCATGCTGTCGCAAATCAGCGTGACGTCGGCGCCCGCCGCGCACAGCTCATACGCCGTCAGCCTTGCCCCCTGCAAGAGCGGGCGCGTCTCTCCGGCATAGACCTTAAACCTGCGCCCGCGTTCCAGCCCCGCGTAAACCGGCGCCAGCGCCGTGCCGTAACGCACCGCCGCCAAACGTCCGGCGTTGCAGTGGGTCAGGACGCCCTCCACCCCGTCCAGCAGGGTCAAGCCGTGTTCCCCGATGGCGCGGCAGGCGGCGATATCCTCGTCGCGGATGGCCAGCGCCTCCAAACGCAGCGCCTCAATGGGGCCGTCCGGGTTTTCCAGCGCGGCGCGTTCCATTCTGCCCAGCGCCCAAAAGAGGTTGACCGCCGTGGGGCGGGACGCGGCGAACGCCGCCTTGATGTCCGCAAACTTGTCCATCCCCGCCGCCTTGACGGCTAAATACAGCCCTATCGCCGCCGCCGCGCCGATGGCGGGCGCGCCCCGCACCTTGAGGGCCTTGATGGCGTCAATCATTTCTTCCAAGGTCGTCAGCGAGAGCAGTTTAAGCTCGCCCGGCAGCGCCGTCTGGTCGATGATGACCAGCGCGCCGTTCGTCTCGTCCAGCGCCACGGTATCAGGGATTCCGTTTCTCATCATACCACTCCAAAAATGAATGTTCCACGCCGTTCTGCTTGTACCCGACGACGGTGTCCAAATTGACCCTATGCACGCTCCTGAAAATCCGGTCGTCAACATCCCTGTCGTTTTGCCGGAGCCGGCGGAGCAACTCCTTGACCTCCCGCCGCTTGGAGCCGCCGCAGACGGACGCGCCCTCCGTAAGGGGACAGGCGCATTGGATAAACTCCAAGCCGTTGTACCGCGCCCACGCCGAAATATCCTCCTCGCGCACGCAATAGAGCGGGCGAATCAGCTCCATGCCGGGAAAGTTTTTGCTCCGCACCTTGGGCATCATCGTCTGTATCTGCGCGCCGTAGAGCATCCCCATCAGCACTGTTTCCACCGCGTCGCTGAAATGGTGGCCCAGCGCGATTTTGTTGCAGCCCAGCTCCCGCGCAAAACTGTATAAGTACCCCCGCCGCATACGGGCGCACATATAGCAGGGGGCGCCGTCCATCTTTTGCACCGTCTCGAAGATATCCGACCGGAACACCCTAGCGGGAATCTCCAAAAGCGCCGCCGTCTGCGTCACCCTCTGCAAAACCTCCGGGCGGTAGCCGGGATCCATAATAAGAAAGCTCAGCTCAAACGGCACGTCGGTATGCCGGAGCAGCTCCTGCGTCAGCTTCGCCAGCAGCGCCGAATCCTTGCCGCCGGACATACAGACGGCAATCCTGTCGCCCTCCCGAATCAGCTCATACCGTTTAACGCCCGCGATAAACGGGTTCCATAGGGCCTTGCGGTATTTTTTATGGATACTGCGCTCAATGGCCTGACAGCGCGACAATTCCCTCATAACCGCTCCTTACAAGCAACCCCCGCCGTCGGCGGGGGTTTTTGCGTTATTGTACCATTTTCGCCACTTCGGCGGCCAAGTCGTCCACGCGTTTCTCAATGCCCTCGCCACGCTCAAAGCGGTCGAACTTGGTGATTTTAATCTCTCCGCCCAAGTCCTTGGCGACCTGCTCTACATGCCGGCCGACGGTGATTTTGTCGCCCTTGACATAAGCCTGCATCAACAGGCAGACCTCGCTCAGATACTTGCGGACGCGGCCCTCGACGATTTTTTCGAGTACATTTTCCGGTTTCTTGGCGTTCGCCTCATCCTGACGGAGCTGCGCCGTGATAATCTCGCGCTCCTTGGCTATGCCGGCGGCGTCGGCGGAGGCTTCGTCCAGCCACGTCGGGTTCATCGCGGCAATCTGCATGGCAACGTCGCGCCCCAGTTCGGTCACGGCGGGGCTGCCCTTGAGGTTGTCGCTAACGTCCATATGCACCAGCACGGCAATCTTGCCGCCCATGTGAACATAGGCCGCGTTGACCGGCTCGGCGTAGCGTACGAAACGGCGGATTTGCATATTCTCGCCGATTTTCAAGACCAAGTCGGTCAAAGCCCCGCCAATGGTCTGTCCGCCGCCCGCATCGCAGTTTTTCAACGCGTCAAGGTCGGCGGGGTTGTCCTTGACGACGGCATTGGCGCAGGCCTGAACAAAGGCTTGGAACTGCTCGTTCTTCGCCACGAAATCCGTCTCGGAGTTGCACTCGACAAGCGCGCCCACGCCGCTCATATCACAAACGGCCGCGCCGCAAACGCCGTCGGCTGCGACACGCCCCGCTTTTTTGGCGGCGGCGGCCATTCCTTTTTCGCGCAGAATTTCAACGGCCTTGTCTATATTGCCGTCGGCCTCGGTCAGGGCCTTCTTGCAATCCATCATGCCCACGCCGGTCATTTCCCGCAGGGCCTGTACATCTTTGGCTGTAAAATTCATTCTTGGTTTTCTCCCTCTTCATCGTCTTTGTCAATCGGCACGCCGTTTTCATCCACATCCAGCGCGGCGGCGCCCTGCTGGCCCTGACGGCCTTCGAGAATCGCGTTGGCCATTGTCTGCGAAATGAGCTTGATGGCGCGGATGGCGTCGTCGTTGCCGGGGATGGGATAATCAATCTCGTCGGGGTCGCAGTTGGTGTCCACAATCGCCACAATCGGGACGCCCAGCTTGCGGGCCTCGGCAATGGCGTTGCGCTCCTTGCGCGGGTCTACGATAAACAGCGCTCCGGGCAGACGGTGCATTTCCTTCACGCCGCCGAGGTATTTCTCCAGCTTGTGAATCTCGCCGTTGAGCTTAATGACCTCTTTCTTCGGCAGCATGTCAAAGGTGCCGTCCTCCTCCATCTTGCGGAGCTGGTTGAGCCGGTCCACGCGACGGCGCATGGTCTTGAAGTTGGTCAGCATCCCGCCCAGCCAGCGGGCGTTGACGAAAAACATCCCGACGCGCTCGGCTTCCTCTTTGATGGCGTCCTGCGCCTGCTTTTTGGTGCCCACAAACAAAAGCGTCCCGCCCTCCGCCGCGACGTCGCGGACGAAGTTGTAGGCCTCTTCAAGCTTGCGGACGGTTTTCTGCAAGTCGATGATGTAGATGCCGTTGCGTTCGGTGAAGATAAACTGTGCCATCTTGGGATTCCAGCGGCGTGTCTGATGGCCGAAATGCACGCCCGCCTCGAGTAATTGCTTCATGGATACGACTGCCATAGGTTTTGCTCCTCCTTATTATCCTCCGCGCGCCTTTGGAGCCGCGCGCGTGTGTATTCCGCGCCGAAGCGCTTGAGCATTATACCACGGACAATTTCAGATTGCAAGCATTATTTTACAAAAAAAGCCCCCCGCCCGGGCGGGGGGTGTACTGTTTGGCGTTCAGGTAGACCCTCGCGCGATGCGCATTTTCCCTCAGCTTAAAAACGCCTGTATGTCGTCCACATCCATTTCCGGGTGCAGCGCGGCGCTCACGGCGTAGCCGATGACGCGGGCCAGCGTCTCCACCTGAGTGTCGATTTCTTTCGGCGTGACCATCAGCCCGCCGGAGAACTTGGCAATCTCCTCCCAGTCCGGCTCCGGCTGCCCGGCCTGTTCGGTCAAGTCCGCCATCAGCGTCACCGCGTCCACCACGGTCGGTACGCCGACTGAAATGACCGGCACGCCCAGCGTTTGCCGGTTGAGCGCGGCCCGCGCGTTGCCCACGCCCGAGCCGGGGACGATGCCCGAATCGGAGATTTGAATGGTGGAGCAGAGACGGGAAAGGCGGCGCGAGGTCAGCGCGTCTATGATGATGACCGCGCCGGGTCGTGTGTGCTGAATCGCGCCTTGGATGATTTCGGCGCTTTCCATGCCGGTCGTCCCCAGCACGCCGGGCGATATGGCGGCGACAGGACGCATATGCCCGAACTCCTCCGGCATTTTTTCCACCAAATGGCGCGTCACAAGGCTGTTCTGCATCGCCAGCGGCCCGACGGCGTCGGGGGTAATGTCGCGGTTGCCGAGACCCGCCAGCAGTACGCAATAAGTCTCCCCCGCCGGCAGAAGCGGGGTCAGCTCGTCGGCGACGGCCCGCACCGAACTCTTAAACGCGTCCTCCTCGTGGCGCATCAGCCCTCGCATCTCCACGGTGACGTAATTCCCGGCGGGCTTTCCCATAGCGCGGACACCCTCGTCATTGGTAATCTCCACCCGCGTGACGGGACACCCGTTCCGGTCGTATTCCCTCGCGATTACGCCGTCAATCTCCGTCGCGGCGCCGGCGCTTTCCTGTACAAGCTCCCGCGATTCCACCGCAAGGTCGGTACGCTTTCCAGATATCATCATAACGCCCCCCAGCACAAAAAAATAGGACGCTATTAGTAGTGTCCTATTTAAGGATGGTATATACCCCCGCCGGGACGGCGGGGGCGGCCGGAGGACTTAATTGTTTTGGTTGAGGTAGGTCATCGGGTTTCTCGCCACGCCGTTGACTTGTATCTCGAAGTGGAGATGGTTGCCGGTGGAGCGCCCGGTGGAGCCGATATTGGCGATGTGTTCGCCCTGACCCACCCTCTGCCCTACGCGGACGTGCAGCTTGGAGCTGTGGGCGTACACGGTTTTATACCCGTTCTCATGGTCGATAAAGACAACTAGGCCGTATCCGGTCATGGTTCCGGCGAACGTCACCACGCCGCCGTCGGCCGCGATGATAGGGTCGCCGCGCGGGCCCCGGAAATCGACGCCGTAATGCATCTCCCGCCGTCCGAACAGGGTTCGCATACCGTAATTTGAGGCGATTTGACCGTAATAGGGGCGGATGAACGTCCCGGTTGTTTCGCGGGTGCGCGTCCCCACGGCAATCGTTTCGGCGACCGGCTCGGTGACAACCAAGCGTCCGATTTCGTCCGTTTCAGGGCTGTAACCGTCAACCGAGGTATTTACTGCCCTGACCAGCGCCTCTCCGTCGGAGCCTTCGGTGACGATTTTTGTTTCCCCCGCCCAAAGCAGCGGGTCGTCTACATATACAACCTCATACGGAATCTCCTCAAGGAACGACACATGCTCGCTGTACGTGACGGAGAGCAGCGGCTTTGCCCGTCTCAGCAGCAGCTCGCGCCCTCTTGCCAGCGGGTATGCCACCCCGGGATTGAGCGAGAGAATCTCATCCACCGGCAGCCTGTACGCGCGCGCGATGCTATCTAAGGTGTCGCCCTCGTTCACGGTGATTTTCAGTTCCCCGCTCACCGGGCTTTTCAGCTTCGCCCGCAAATCGTCCGGCGCGGTGAGAAGGGAGAGGGACGCCATCTGGCTTTGAATGGATACCTCTTGGGTAAACGTGGTTCTTCCTGAAGACGGATACTCCGCCAAAATCTCGTTCAGCACCGTTTGAATCTCGCCCGGCGTCCACGCGGCGGCAATCTGCTCGCCGTTCACAATCAGGACGCACAGCCTGTCGATGTCGGGGATGTTGCTCAGCAGTCCAGCCTCAACGCCTTCGCTGTCAAACAGTTTGTTTTTGTTGACGATGGAGAAGCGGTAGGAGATGTCGGGCGTGATGGTGAAAGGCCGCCCCAATATTTCGCTTGCCCGCTCCGATACAACGGCGATAGAGTCTTCCACAATGCCTTGACGGCTCACATAGCCGATGCTCTCCCCGTCAAGAACGACCTCCAGACCCACCCTGTAGATGGAGGCGGCAAACAGCAGCACCCCAGCGGCCGCGAACGCCAGCGCCGTGTTGACGCGGAGATGGCCGGGCTTTTTCATTTCCGCCGTTTTCGGCGCCGTCAGCAAGGTAAACGTCTTGCCATTGCTGATATGGCGGAGACGGGCCGCGCATCCGGCGGACAGATAGACAAGCGCCGCCGCCGCCGTTCGGAAGGGCGACGCCGTGCGCGACAACACACTGGCGAGAACAAAAGCCCCGCGCGCGAGACGGGCGGAAACTGCCTCCCGCCAAGCGCGGCGGCAAGCGAGCTTATAGCTGCGCGCCGTCTGGCGCGACGCTTTTCTGCAAACACTGTTCACGGGCAATCCCATATAGGCGTAAGGCATTGACGGCGCGCGCCCCAATACGGATTGAGCCATTGATTCAGACGCCCCTTTAATAAATAATTACAAATCGGTAACAAGCTGTTACATTATACTACCATTCAATCCATCCGTCAAGGGCTTTTTCCTAAATTGCTTAAAACCTTTCAGATTTTCCAAAAAACGCGCAATTTGCACAAAAATAGGTTTACATAACTCAACATATTGACAACTCCACCATCGGCGCCGCAAGATATTGGCTTCCAGTTTATGCAAATCGCGCGCTCTTTTATGCCGCGCGTTGCAAAAAGCGCCGCCCTGTGCTATACTGGCATCAACCCCAACAGAAGGAAGGGAGCGTTTATGCAAAACCAAGACCTCCGGCTGGCGGTGCTGATTGACGCCGACAACGTGCCGAGGAAGTATATCAAGCCAGTGATGGAGGAAATCGCCGTTTACGGCAACCCCACGCTCAAGCGCATCTATGGCGACTGGACCGCGCCAAGCCTCTCCAAATGGAAGGAAAGCCTGCTGGAAAACGCGCTGACGCCCATCCAGCAGTACGGCTACACCACCGGCAAAAATTCCACCGACTCCGCCATGATTATCGACGCGATGGACATCCTCTACTCCGGCAACGTAGACGGCTTCTGCCTCGTCTCCAGCGACAGCGATTTCACCCGCCTCGCCATCCGTCTGCGCGAAGCGGGCAAGAAGGTCATCGGCCTTGGGGAGCGCAAGACGCCCAACCCCTTCATCGTGGCGTGCGACCGCTTCATCTACATTGAGGTGCTGGCCAAGCAGGCTGCGCCGCAGGCTGCCGCGCCGCCGGTTGTGAAGCCGCAGCGGAAAAAAGCCCCGCAGGCCGCCGCGGCCATCCAAATTCAGCCGTCCGCCCCGCCGCCCGTGCCGCCGACCGACACTCCGTCCGACGCTCCGTCCGACACGAAGGCCAAGACGCCCGTGCCGCCGGAGATTATCGGCTATATCTCCCAAACCATCGAAGACGTCGGCGACGAAGACGGCTGGGCCTACCTCGGAGAGGTCGGCTCCCTGCTGCAAAAAAAGCGGCCCGACTTCGACTCGCGCAACTATGGGTACAAAAAACTCTCCAGTATGCTGGAGAGCTGCGGTCATTTTGAGGTAGATTTCCGGGGGAACGCCAGCAACGGCAAGCTGATTTACGTAAGGGTCAAACGCTGATGCCGGGCAAGCGGAAACAAGAGCCGAAACCCCGCAGGCGGGGCCGTATGCTTCTTCTTATGCTTGCGGCGGCGGGTTTGTTCTGGGTTCCGATTGAGCTGTACCTTTCCAACAACGCGCCGAGGACGGAACACGTCTCGGTGCGTTCGCCGCGTCTGCCCCAAGCCTTTGACGGCTTCCGCGTCCTGCACCTTTCCGATTTGCATGAGAAAACCTTCGGCAAAGACCATGAAACGCTTTTGCGTATGGCGCGCGGCGCCAACCCCGATATCATCGCCCTCACCGGCGACCTTATCGACTCGCCCGAGGGCCTGAGCTACGCCCAAATCCTTCTGCCTAAGCTGACCGCCATCGCGCCGGTGTATTACGTCACCGGCAACCACGAGTGGGCGGCGGACGGCAAAACCGCGCACGCCGGACGCAACCGCCTGATTGCGCTGCTGCAAAACGCCGTGGAGGAAAGCGGCGCGGTGTGGCTGGATTCGGCGTTTCTCACCCTGCCGCCGCGGGACGGGGAAACCGTCCTCCTCGCGGGGCTGTGCGACCCCAACGGGCCGCGGACGGAGCTGTCCGCCGCCGAGCTGCAACAGGAAATCGCCGCCGAATACGGCGACGATTTGTTTTCCATATTGCTCTATCACCGAAATGTCATCCCCCACGCCGCCGCCGGATTTTTCGACGCCGCGCTGACCGGCCACGCCCACGGTGGCGTGGTGCGCCTCCCTTTCACCGACGGCCTGATTGACCCCTACCGGGAATGGTTCCCCCAAGGCACATCCGGCGTCCTCAACGCCGCCGGCACGCAGATTGTGGTCAGCCGCGGGCTGGGCGACACCTACTTCCCAAGATTCCTGAACCGCCCGCAGATTTTGGTGGTGACGTTTCATCGGGGCTAGGCGGGCGTCCTCCGCTCACGGCAAAAAGCTGTCCGTTTTCACCCGGCGTTTGGTGTGCTTATACACCGACATGACCAGCCCAAGACCCAAGAAGTTTGCCAAAACGAACGACCCCCCGCTGGAGAGGAAGGGGAGGGAGTTGCCGATGACCGGCAGCAGAGACAGCACAATGCAGATGTTGAGAACCGACTGCCCGAAAATCATCGCGAACACCCCGGCGCAGATCATCTGCCCCTGCTTATCGGCGGCCATGCCGCAGGTGAGCAGTATTTTTATGCCAATCAGCGTGATAACCAGAATGACGCCGATACAGCCCAGAAAGCCGAGCGCGTCCGCGATAAAGGCGAAGATGAAGTCGTTGTGCATTTCCGGCACATAGACGGGGGAGGGGTTGAAGATGCCGTTGCCCGTCAGCCCGCCGCTCGCGACGGCCCTTGCCGCGTGAAACGCCTGAAAGCCCTCCCGCTCAATGTCCGCCGCCGTCTGCCCGAGAAACGCGAGGATGCGGTTTTTGTGCATAGGCCGCAGCACGAACATCCACACCACGGGAATAATGGCGGGGACAGCCACCAGCGCGGCGGTGATATAGTACCATTTGATGCCCGCGACAAACATCATCGAGAGGAAGATGGCCAAAAACATCAGCGCCGTGCCGGTGTCTTTCTGGATTTGCACCAGCGCGACCGGAACGAGCGCGTGGAGGACGAGCAGCAGAATGTTATGCGGCCGGTTGAACCGCTCCTGTGTTTTATAGACGTGGAACGCAAACGAGAGGATGAAGGCGAGCTTGAGAAACTCGGAGGGCTGGACGCTCATGCCGATGCCGGGGATAATCAGCCAGCGTTTGATGTCGGGGCTGGCCGGCGGACCGACGCCCCAGACGAAGGTGGAAAGGAGGAACAGATACGCAAACGGCACATACAGCGCCCATTTGTCCACAATGGCGCGGTAGTTTACGTTGGCGAGAATGATCGCCGCGGCAATGCCCATCGCGAGGGCGAAGCCCTGATTGGTGATGTTGCTTGCGGTAAGCCGCAGAACCGGGATATGCCGCGAGCGGTATATCCCGGTGAGCAGGACAAGGCTCAGCACGGACAGGCTCACGGCCGGCAGCAGCAGCAGCCAGTCAATCCTGTCCCAAAACATCCGCCAAGCCCGTTTGAGTGTATTCATCAGAACCCGAAATACCGCATGGCGTTGTTGTACGAGATATCCTCCACCAGACGCCCCAACGCCGCCTCGTCCGGCGGAACCGCTCCCTCCTCGGCCCACCGTCCCAGCAGCCCGCACAGAATCCGGCGGAAATATTCATGCCGTGTGTAGCTCAGAAAGCTGCGGGAATCGGTAAGCATCCCGATAAACGAGCCCAAGAGTGAATGGTTCGCAAGCCCGGTCAGATGCCGCTCAATGCCCGCCTTGCAGTCGTTAAACCACCATGCGGGGCCGTGCATCATCCCCGCGCCGCCGTCTTGGAAGCAGGCGAGGACGGTGTCAATCATCGCGCCGTCGTTCGGGTCGAGCGAAAAGACCGCCGTCTTCGGCAAGCTGTCACGCGACGCCAACAAATCCAGAAAGCGCGCCAGCCCCGCGCCGCCGCCCGCCGGGCCGATACAGTCGTAGCCGGTGTTCGGGCCGAGGACGCCGTCCATCCGCGTGTTGACGCCGCGCGCCGCGCCGTAGTGAAGCTGCATCACCCAGCCCAGCCGCTTATAAACGCCGCCTAAAAACAACAGCAGCGCCATCCGGTCGGAGCCTTCGGCGGGAATCGCCGCCAGCCCGTGGTCGGAAGCGCGGCAGCCCATCCGGTGGAAAAACTCCGCCCGCATCTCCAGCGCCGCGCACAGCGTATCAAACCCCGTAATCTCAATCCCCGCCGCGCGGCCCAGCCTTTCCAGATACCCGGCGTGCCCCGCCTGCTCCGGGGAGAGGGCGAGGTCTGGACGGAAGGTTGGTACGACCTTGGTTTCAAACGACGCGTCGGCGCGGATTGCCGCGTGATGCTCAAGGCTGTCCGCAGGGTCGTCGGTGGTGGCAATGAGCGTCACGCCGGAGCGGCGGATGATTTCCCGCGCCGTCAGGGAGGGCAGGCGTTCGTTCGCCGTATCCCAGATAGCGCGGGCGTTTTGCGCGTTTATCGCCAGCTCACAATCGAAGTAACGCCGCAGCTCTAGATGCGCCCACTGATGCACCGGGTTGCCCGCCGCCCGCGGCATGGTTTCGGCAAAGGCCGCAAATTTCTCATAATCCGGCGCGCCGCCGGTCACAAGCTCCTCCGGCGCCCCGTTGGCCCGCATCAGCCGCCACTTATAATGGTCGCCGCCCAGCCAAAGCTGCGCCAGATTGTCAAACCGGCGGTCTCCGGCAATCTCCGCCGGGTCGATATGGCAATGCACGTCCGCAATGGGCATCCGCGCCGCAACCCCGTGATACAGCGTCCGCGCCAGCTCGTTCGGCAGAAAAAAATCCTCATGCAAATACGGCTTCATCCGTCACCGCGCCCCCTCGTATATCGTTGTGGACATTATACCACGCCAAATGCAAGGGCGCAAGCGGCGGACGGGGACGCTCGCACAAAACGCCCCGGTTAGGGGGCGTTTTGCAAGCAATTTTAGAAGACATCATCCCATTTGGTTGAACACCGTAATGCTCTGCTCTCTTGTGAACGGGAGGAGGGGCCCGAACAGCCCGCCGCCAATGCCGGACATCGCGCCGTAAGTCCCCACATAGTTAATCGCGTTCCGCGCCCAAAATGGCGAACACCTTGGTCAGCGTCACGGCAGGACAATCGGAATGGTGAACATGAAAATCGTCGCAACCACAAATCCCACCCCGGAAACGGCAAGCAGTATGTATTTTTCCTTAACGCCTTTGAAAGACGCGGAAATACCGAGAAGGAACAGAACCACGGCATAGATGACCGAAACAAGCCCTTGATTATCGCTGTGCGTATTGTTTTGGTTGCCCGCTTCCATCATCGCTTCCGACTCTTCATACAACTCTGCATACGCCCCAAAATATGAAAGAACAAAGTCTTCATTATCAAACGGGGACATGTAATCCTCAAATCCTTCCGTCCACTCAATTGCCGCCGCGAATTCCTCGGATACGCTGTCTGACATAATTTGGGTGTATTTGTAGTCCAGCTTTTCTATCTCTTCTTCATCACCTCTTAGCTCGGCAAAGGCATAGTCGATGCCAAGACCCATAAGCTGATTCCAAAGCATCATGTCCTGCGTCATCTGTGAAACGCCGTGGTTGTACATGGTGTTAGCTTCGCCGCTTAAATTGTTGGCGAGGGTATACTTCTGATCCATCTGACTGCCGTGCAGCCCGCCCTGCCACGAAGACCAAGCTGTCGCGACCGCAGTGATGCCCAGCATGACGACAACGACAAACTCCAACACCTCTGAGAGTGCCTTTTTTGGCTTCTCCTGCATTTTACCCTTCTCCTTTTTGTATGTGCTTAATTATAAGCCCTTTCTGTTGATGCCCTCCTTGAGCGTGTCATACACATCCTGAAGGGCTTTCTTGGTTGCGCCGCCGGTCAGCGTCAGTGTCTTGCCCAGCCCGGAGCCGGCGTCCGCAAGGAGTACCGTGGTCTTGCCGCCGTTTTCACGGTAGGACAGCGAGAATTTAACCGCCGCGTTGTTTTTTCCCGCAAAGGGACCCAGCATAAGGGACGCGGCTGCGCTGCCGCGATTTGCGATCGCCTCAAACGCGCTTTGATAGGACATGGAAAAGCCCATTTTGTCCATCAATTCGTCAACGACCTCCTTTGCTCCGTTCAAGTCTGCGTTCACTGCGAGTTCCATACCGTCTTTTGCCATTTGATTGTACCTCCAAATAATTTTTTAAGTATATTCTTCAACGACCCTGTCTCTGCGTATTGCTTTTTCCACACCTTTATTGTCGTCAGCCCGAATCCGCAGCTTATTATATGTCTGGACGCTTATCAACTCGGACGGCTATAAAGAAGACGCTGGCACAAAGCCCGATGATTTTTCCCGCCATATTGCCCATGTTGTTTTCATCCTTTCTGCAAAATTATTTTTCTACAGCCCAATAAGGCCGCCCCGGGGAGGACGGCCTGCGCGTTTTCACGCAAACAAAAACACACGCCGAAGGTGAACGGCAAAGCCGTTGTGTACCTTACGACGTGCGCGAATAATCGCGGACATGACCGCTCCGGCGTGATTTGCAAAACTCACCGCTTGAAAAAAAGCAACGTAGAGGGTATAATATCAATGTTCTCGCGGCGCCGGTGAAACGGTTGCGTAAGGTGGTCTACGCACCTTCGCAGGGCTTCGGTGTTCCACCACCAAAGTCTGCCGCGGGGGCCTCGTTTTGCGTGTTTTGGCGCAAGCCAGCTCCCAACAAGGCGATTATATACCATCTTTCCCGGCTGTGTCAAGCATAAATTTCACAAAATTTACCCGTTCTCCCCCGCTTTGAACTCAAACCCAATAAAGCGCGGGCCTTGGTATGTCAGCGCGCCCCATTCGTTTTCGGGGATATTGCCGTAAACCTTCCGGCTGACGCTGAACGTGAGTTCGCCGCCCTCGTCGAGGGCAAAGACGAGGTTGCACACCTCGTCGGACGTCATCGCGCCGTCGGCGCCGACGCGGGTGCTGACATGGGACTCTTTGCGGAGCAGCTTCGCCTTGGCCGTCACGGCGAGACCGTTTTGGGACTGGGACTGAGTGTAAAACTCATACCCTCGGTAGAGAATCAGAAAGACGGCGGCAATCGCGGCGAGGATTAAAAAGGGCATCATCGCTACACCTCCTAGCGTTAATAGTCTGCCGGAACCGGACCAAACAGAAGAGCCATCACAAGGAAAAACAGCACCACAAGCGCCGTCAGCGCGAGCAGCGCGAACAGCGCCGCCCGCAGGCCCTTGGTCAGCTCGGAGCGCTTCCTGAAAAGAACGGCGGCGGAAACGGACGCCAGCACGAGGCTGGTGGCGAATATCGGGTCAAACAGCAGCCCGAGCAAGGCCCGCAGCGTCTCAGACATTGCCGCCCAAGATTTTCTTCAGCGGAACGCAGACGCCCGCGCCCACAATCCCGGCCAGCGCGGCTTCGGTCAGGCCGTTGGTAAGAACCACCACGCCGAGGGCGCCCAGCAGGGCGCTGTGCGCGACGTCGTTCAAAACCGCGTATTCGCGCCCGAAGAACACATAAATCCCTCCGAGAACCAAAACCGTCGCCGTAAGGCCGCCCAAAACGCCGCTCAGGGCGCAGGAAACGGCGGGCTTGACATTTTTCTTGGAGAAAAGGGCGTACACGCCGCCGGCCGCAACGCCGACCAAGATGCGCGGGATAAAGCAAATAACCAAGCTCCAGACATTGCCCTCAAACTCCCCGACGGCGTAAAACGGGGTAAAGACAAACGCCATCGGAGGAAAGGGAGGCATGAACGTCCAGACAAGAAAGCTGAACAGCCCGCTGAAAAACCCCATCAGCGCGCCGGCCTTCACGCCCAGCAAAATGGCCGTGACGACGACCGGGAGATACATCAGGGTGGCGACGATTGGCCCGATAGGGATGGAGCCGAGCGGGGTGAAGCAGACAATGGCCTCAATGGCCAGCAGGATGGAAAACTGCGTCAGGACTCTGGTTTTGTCGCTTTGGGTTGTCATGGGTGCGCCCTCCTTGCTGCTGCTCTGAAACAGATGCAGCGCGTTATTGTATGTAAAGGACTCGCGCCCTCATACATCGGTGTTTTTTGCATAAATCAGCCGCAGGCCGTCCAAAAGCAGAAACGGCTCATGCCGCGCCGTCCGGCGCATATGCGGCACGATGCGCCCGCTCAGGCCGCCGGTGGCAAAGACGGTAAAAGCCCGTCCCTCTTCCTCCTCCACGCGTGTAATCATGCCGTCCAGCATCGAGGCCGTGCCGAAAATCGCGCCGGAGCGCATACTGTCAAGCGTGTTGCTCCCGACGACGCGGGCGGGGGTGACGTCAAGGCTGATTTTAGGCAGTTGGGACGTCTTGGCGCTGAGAGCCTCCAGCGAGGTGTCAAGCCCCGGCATGATGGACGCGCCGATAAACCGTCCTTTGCCGTCGAGGACGCTCATCGTCGTGGCGGTACCCATGTCGAAAATGATGATGTCGCCTTCAACGCGGGACAAAGCCGCGACGGCGTTGCAAACCATATCGCTGCCCAGTTGGGCGGGGTTGTCGATGACGATATCCAGCCCGGTCTTGACGCCCGGCCCGACGATTATCGGTCTCGCGCCGAACATCAGCTCCATCCCGTCGCGCAGGGCGTCGGTGGCGGCCGTGGCGACCGAGCTGACGATGGCGCCGCTGATTTGATTGGGCGCGACGCCGTACAGGGACAATATTTCGCGCAGCAGCACCGCCCATTCGTCGGCGGCGCGCCAATGCGCGGTGTGCGCCCGGGCCGTGCAGACCGGCCGCTCCCCGTCGAATACGCCCATGAGGACGTTGGTATTGCCCATGTCAAGGGTCAACAGCATAACCATCACCGTTGCCCAGTATATGACAGAAAAAAAGGCTTGTCAAGCCCGTCGTCATTTTTCCCGGAAAATTTGACGGTGGCGGGTTGACCATAACACCTTGACATCGGGTTGGTTTTGTCCGATAATACTCTTACCTATTCTATAAGGAGACGATGATGATGGATGCTCGCCAATGCAGACGCTGCCGAAAACTGTTTCAATTTACCGGAAACCCGATATGCCCGAACTGTGTGCGGGAGATGGATCAAAAATTCAGCGAGGTGCGCGATTACATTTACGCCAACCCGGCCGCGAGTATGGACGCGGTATGCGAGGCGACCGACGTCGAACCCGGCGACATCAAGCGCTGGCTCGCGGAGGGGCGTCTTTTGCTGAACAAGGGCGCCGCCATAGGGTTGTCCTGCGAGAAATGCGGCAAGACGATTCTTTCCGGTACGCAGTGCGAGGAATGTCTGGCCAAGCTCCGCAGCACGCTTCAGGGCGCCGCCAATACGCTCAAGCCGCCGGAGCCGCCGAAACCGAAGCCGCAGGCGGTCTCCAAGCCGAAAGAAAAGATGCATGTGACCGTGAGAAAAATTTAACTCAAGGGATGGCTTGCCTTATACGATATACGGTATAGAGAGCAAGGAGGGCGGAAACCATGAAGATTGGATCCTTACCCGTAGTGGCGATGGAACAGTACCAAGCCAACAAAGTACGGGCGCGCAAAACCGAAACGGCGCCGATGGGCAAAGACAGCGTTGAGCTGTCGGGAGCCGCGCGCCTGTTTGAAAAAGCGCTTTCGGCGGCGAAGGACGCCCCCGAGGTGCGTATGGAAAGGGTCGCGGCGGTCAGCGCCCGCGTCGCGGCGGGAACGTATCAGGTTGACGCGTCCGCCATCGCAGCCAAGATGCTCGCCGGTATCGGCAAATAGGAGCGTATTATTGGACTGGAAGCGTTTGATTTCGGTTTTATCGGAGGAAAAGGCAATTTATGAGGAATTGCTGGCCTGCTCCGACGAAAAAAGAAACGCGGTTTACGAAGGGCAGCTTGAACGGCTGGACGCCGTTGTCCGCAAGGAGCAAGCCGCCGCCGCGAGATTAGAGCATTGGGAAAAGCAACGCCTTGCGTGCATGGATGCGCCGGAGGGTTCGTCCGATTCGCCGACGTTGCTTTTTTTTGCAACCTTGGCTCCCGGCGGGGAGGGGGAAGCGCTCCGCGCGCTGCACGGGGAACTGAGCGAGCTCCTGCGTGACTTGCAGGCAAAAAACGCGGAAAACAAGGTTCTCCTCGAGTCCCGGCTGGACTACGCCAAATTTGCCATAGACGCGCTCCACACCGAGCAGTCCGGCGGGCTTTACGGGAGCAGATACGGCTCCGAGCCGCCCGGCAGCGGTTTAGAAGAAAGAAGACTGTTTGACAAAAAAGGGTAAGGAGGGATTCAGATATGCGGTCTACCTTCGGCAGCATGAACATCGCCGTTACGGGCCTGAACATCGCGCAGCGCCAACTGGACGTGACGTCGCATAACATTTCCAACGCCAACGTGCAGGGGTATTCGCGCCAGCGCTACATCAACAGCGCCATGCCCGCCCAAGGCTACAGGGTGCAGTTCACGTCGCCCCTGCGCGGCAAAGAGGGCCTCGGCGTCGAATCCCTCAGCCTCGACCAAATCCGCGACGTTTTCCTCGACCGCCAGTTCCGCAACGAGCAGACCAAAGCTACATACTGGGAAACCCGCTCCGGCGCGATGTATTATGTCGAGGACGTCTTCAATTCCATCGACGCAAACTCCTTAGACGGCGTGATGGCCTCTTTCTTCAGCGCCCTTCAGGAGCTGAGCAAAAACGCCACCGACGAAGCCATCCGAACCAACGTCGTGGCGCAGGCCAAGCGCATGGTTGACGTCATCCAGACATACGACCGCCAGCTCACCGATTTGATGGAGCAGCAAAACTTCATGCTGCTGGAGCAGGTGCGGCATACCAACCGCCTGCTGACCCAAATGGCGGCGCTGAACGAAAACATCTTCCGCTTTGAAATGGGCGGCTCGATTGCCAACGACCTGCGCGACAAACGGGCGCTGATTCTCGACGAGCTTGCGAGCCTGATGGATATCTCCTATGAGTACGTACCCTTCGAGCCCGATCCGATATACAACATCTACGGCATCGAGCTGACCCAGCTAAAGGTATACGCGGGCGGCTTCGTGGGCGAAAACTACGAAGACAATCTGCTGGTGCAGCATCTGGAGGCGTTCCACCTCGAGGTGGAGGAAATGGCCGACGGCGACAACGAATACTACGACGCGATGAAAGACCGAGCCGGGGGTGACATCGACCCGCCCTTCTCCCACGTCTATCTGGCCAGCGGCGTCCGCCTGACGGCGTATGACGAACGTATCGGCGACGGCGTCGCGGGTTACTACGGCGGACAGCTCCAAAGCTACATTGACATCCGCGACGGCAGGGTTGACGAGGACGGAACGGAGAGAATCGGAATCCCCAGCTTCCTCAGAGAGCTTGACCGCATGGTAGAAAATTTTGTCAGGGAGTTCAACGATATTCACAGTGAGGGCTATACCATGCCGTACGGCGGGAACACCACGGGCAATTCGGGCGGAGACTTCTTTGTCGGGGACACCGCCCGCAGCATGGGCTTGGCCGACGCGATTTTAGAATCCGCGTTCAATGTCGCCGCCTCCAGCGCGACGGTGACCCTTGACGCCTTGGGCCACGCGCAGACGGGCAACAACGAAATCGCGCTTGAGCTGATTCAGAGGATGAAAAACGGGGTCATTGACGGTCTGGACAACTCGATAGAGGGGTTTTACAAAAACTTCCTAGGCTTGGTCGCCAGCGAGGCCAACGCCTCCAACAGCATGAGAACCTCGCAGGAAATCCTCCTGCACGGCATCCACACGCAGCGCACCGCCGTCTCCAGCGTCAGCGAGGACGAGGAAATGACCAATTTAATCCGCTTCCAGCACGCCTATAACGCCGCCTCCCGCGCCATCACCACCATCGACGAGATGCTGGACAAGCTAATCAACGGCACGGGCCGGGTCGGGCTATAAACTGAACCGAGGTGAGAAGACATGTCATTCCGCATCACAAACAGCATGATGGTGTCCAGCTACAACCGCAACCAAAACGCGGCGCAGCTCCGTATGCACCAATTCCAAAACCAGCTTGCCACGCAGAAGAAGGTCGTACGTCTGTCGGACGACCCCGTCAACGTCGTCAAGTCGCTCAACGCGCGCTCGCGGCTGTATGACGTGGAGCAGTACCGGAAAAACATCGAGGACGCGAAGGCGTGGCTGACGCAGACCGAAAGCGCCCTGATGGAATTGAACGAGCTGGTCAAGCGGGGCTACGAGCTTGCCGTTCAGGCGGCCAATGACATCTATACCGACGACGACCGCAGCGCCATTTCGCATGAAATCAGGCAGCTCCGAGACCAAGTCGCGTCTCTGGCCAACTCGACGCTGGGGGATAAGTTTATCTTCGGCGGGTATAATGTCTCCAGCAGCCCGTTTACATTCAGCCCGGACGAGACCAGCTTCCTTTTCGGCGCCGACAACATCGTGGAGGTTGACAACGAGGGCGTTGTCATGTATAATTTTGAACCTGACTTCGAGTTTGACATGATTGAAAACGTCGTGCTGAACGACGCGCAGCAGTTTGTCCGCTATGAAATCAACGTGGGGCAGGAGTTTGACGTATCCATCTCCGGCATGGATTTTCTGGGCTTCGGCACATATATCCTCCCGATTCACGTCAACGGTGAAGTGCGGGAAACGGAGGTCAGCGCAAACATCTACATTACGCTCAACGAGTTTTACAACGTCATAAACGCGATGAGCGAATTGAATCTGGACGAAGGCGACGGCGCGGAAATTTTCCACCATAACGTCAAGCCCTTCATCGACCGGCTGCAAAACTTTCAAAAGCACGCGCTGTCGCAGGTTGCCGAGGTGGGCGGCCGTATCGCCCGCATGGACCTGATGCTCGACCGCTACGCCAAGGACGAAATCAACTACACGCAGATGAAGAGCGACGTGGAAGACCTAGACTTGGCCGAAGCGCTCATGTGGTTCTCCATGACCGAAGCCGTTTACCGGGCCTCGCTGGGCGTCGGCGGCCGCATCCTGCCTCCTTCGTTCATCGACTTTATGAGGTGATGGTATGCGTCTTCCAAGGCTTGAGATACACACGCAGATGGGGACGCTCGACGTGCGGACGCGGCGCGCGCGCTTGGAGGGTACGCCGCCCTACCTGACGACGACCATCCGCGGAAACGCCGGAGCCAAGGTGGGCCTTGACATCACCCCCCCGCGCATCCTGATAGACAACACCCCCTCGCGGGAGAGCATGGGCATCTACAAGGTTTTACGGCATATGGACAGGTTCGCCGCCCAAGGCAGCCAGCGGGCGAATGAGCAAATCGGGCGGATTGCCAGAGAAGGTCTGGAGCTGATGAAAATTGAGCGGGGCGGGGGCGGAAAGGACGCCATCCAGCGGATTGCGCGGAACAAGGGGCGCAAGAACGTCCGTCTGACCATCAAGCCCGTCACGCCGCCCAGCATCAGCGCGCAAATGGGCACGGTCGCGGTTCGGAACGAATCGGCAACGGTGCGGACGGCCGTACAGGAAGGGGCGGACACCACCCGCTACACCCCCGCTTCGGTCGCCGTTACATGGAAGACAAGGCCGTCGATTGAGATTACGGTTATACCGGGCGGGCACACCGGCGTGAACGTGGATGAATTGGTTTAAGCAAGGGAGGGTATGATGTGAACATCAACACAGTGAGATTCGGCGAAATTGAAATCGCGGAGGAAAAGATTCTCCACTTTGAAGGCGGGCTGCCGGGGTTTGACAACTGCTTTCGTTTCACCATCATCAGCTCGGAGGAAACGGAGCCGTTCCTGTGGCTGCAATCGTTGGAGGAGCCAGATGTGGCGCTGGCCGTCGTCAATCCGTTCCGGCTCTTTCCCGATTATGCCCCTGTGGTCAACGAGACGGATTTGGAGAAGCTCGGAAGCCCGGCGGACGAGGATATTTTAGCGCTGACGGTGGCGGTCATTCCCGTCAAGTACGAACACATGACCACCAACCTGATTTCACCCATCCTCATCAACCTGAAGAGCAATCAGGCGCGCCAGATTATCATGGAAAACAGCGATTATCAAGTCAAGCAGCCGATATTTGACGAGGTTCAAAGGCTTTTAATCGAGGCGGACGAAACGGAAGGGGGCGGCACGGATGCTGGTTCTGACACGTAAAGCCAATCAATCCATTTCCTTGGGCGAGAATATCCGCGTAACCGTATTAGGCGTAGAAGGCGACCGCGTCAGCATCGGAATCGACGCGCCTAAGGAAGTGCGGATTTTCCGCAGCGAGCTGTTGGACGACACCATGCGGCAAAACCGCGAGTCTTTGGCCTCGGCCAATTTCTCCGCGGGCTTTTTGAAGAAGAAAACGGAATCCGGCGAAACAGGATAAGGGGGCGTACCGGCTTCGACGGGGATGTTGAGGCGTAATAAGCGGGCCGTGGTGCCCACCACGTTAAAAGGGCGTCTTTATAAATTAAAGAACAACAACCAAACAGTTCTCGCAGCCGCTTAAACGCGGCAGCCGTCCTTGCCGGGGGGACCACGACCCGGCGTAGGGCGTCATTGAGTGGTGAACGTGAGCCGGCTAAGCTTTGCCCCGGCCACGCACTGATGAAGCTACTAAACCCCGGAGCCTGACCGCCGGCGCCGGGGGGAGGGAATGTAAACGACGGTATGCGCCCGGAGAAATTTACGCGGAGACATTTTCGGACGCGGGTTCAATTCCCGCCGCCTCCACCAATTTCCATAATCTTACAGCCGTCACGGCTGTAAGATTTGCTTTGTAGCGTATATTTATTTGCGCCTTCAGCGCAATGTGGTTTCCGCAAGCCCCCCTCAACATTTCCCGTTGACAAACGCCGCCGTGTGTGGTATACTGATTCACGATAAACAAAGGCGTTTATCGGCAATCGGCTTTTTGTGGGTTGCCGGTGGGCGCTTTTTTGCGGGGCGTGCGCGCGTATGGGCGGGGGCGTCCGGCGGGAAGGGGAGGCATTTGGCATGGAAAACATTGTGCTGGCGTATTCCGGCGGTCTGGACACGACCGTCATCATCCCGTGGCTGAAGGAAAACCGCGCGGGGTGCAAGGTCACCGCCTGCTGCGTGGATGTGGGGCAATGCGGAGACTACGCGGCCATCCAGCAAAAGGCGGTGAAAACCGGCGCCGACGTGGCGTATGTCGTCAACGCGCGGGACGAGTTCGCGGCTGATTTTATCGTTCCGATGATCAAAGCAAACGCCGTGTATGAGGGCAAATATCTGCTCGGCACCGCCTTGGCCAGACCGTTAATCGCGAAGAAGCTGATCGACGTCGCCCTCGCGGACGGCGCGTCGGCCATCTGCCACGGCGCCACGGGCAAAGGCAACGACCAGCTCCGTTTTGAGCTGACCATCAAAGCGTTCGCCCCGTGGCTGAAAATCATCGCCCCGTGGCGGCTTTGGGACATCAAGTCCCGCGAGGACGCGATGGAATACCTGCAAAAGCGCGGGATGGAAGCGCCGGCGGCCAAAAATCAAAGCTACAGCCGCGACCAAAACCTATGGCATTTGAGCCACGAAGGCTTAGAGCTTGAAGACCCCGCCGAGGAGCCGGATTACAGGCGCCTATTGCAAATATCCGTCCCCCCCGAGGACGCGCCCGATACGCCGGAATACATAGAGCTGACCTTCGAGAAAGGCGTCCCGGTCAAGCTGGACGGAGAAAGCATGGCCCCCGCCGCGCTGATCGAAAGGCTCAATGAAATCGGGGGCAGAAACGGCGTCGGGATTGCCGACATGGTGGAAAACCGGGTGGTCGGGATGAAATCGCGCGGCGTATACGAAACCCCCGGCGGGTCGATTGTCTGCGCGGCGCACCGGGAGCTGGAGAGTCTGTGCCTTGACAGGCAGACGGCGGCGTTCAAGGCGTTCGCGGGGCAAAGGCTGGCGGAGCTGATTTACGCGGGCGAATGGTATACGCCCCTGCGGGAGGCGCTGTCGGTTTTTGTCGACGCGACGCAGGAGACGGTCACCGGGTCGTCGCGGCTCAAGCTGTATAAGGGAAACATCGTCCCGGCGGGCGCCGCGTCGCCCTATTCGCTGTACAATCAAGCCCTTTCCGGCTTCGCGACCGGCGATTTGTTCGACCACAAGGACGCGGAAGGGTTTATCAATCTGTCCGGGCTGCCGATGACCGTGAGGGCCTTGATGAAAAAGGAGCGGGGACTATGAAGCTGTGGGGCGGCCGTTTCGCGGGCCGGACGGACGGCGCGGCGAATCAATTCCATTCCTCCATTGGGTTTGACCGGAGGCTATCCCTCCACGACATCGCCGGAAGCGTCGCCCACGCGGAAATGCTGGGCAGGCAGGGCGTCGTCCCTCTTTCCGACGCGGACGCGATGGTCAGGGCGCTGAAGGATATTTCAGCGGAGCTTGAAAGCGGCGCGCTGACCGTTGACCCCGCCGCCGAGGATATCCATTCCTTCGTCGAGGCCGAGCTGACGGCCCGTATCGGGGACGCGGGCAGGCGTCTCCACACCGGCCGGAGCCGGAACGACCAAGTGGCTCTGGATATGCGGATGTATGTCAAAGCCGAAATCGACGCGGTGAGCGCGCTGATTGCCGAGCTGGTCAAAACCCTTCTTAAAGCGGCGAAAAAGCACGCCGGGGCCATCATGCCCGGATACACCCATCTGCAAAAGGCCCAGCCCGTCACGCTGGGGCATCATCTGCTGGCGTATGTGCAAATGCTCCGGCGCGACCATGAGCGGCTTGCCGACTGCCGCAAACGAACCGACGTCATGCCGCTCGGCTCCGGCGCGCTCGCCTCCGTCCCCTATCCGCTCGACCGGGAATTTGTCCGGGAAAAGCTCGGCTTCGCGTCCGTCACCGAAAACAGCCTTGACGCCGTGTCGGACAGGGACTTCTGCGTGGAATATCTGTCCTGCTTATCCATCCTTATGATGCACCTGAGCCGCTTCTGCGAGGAGCTGATTCTATGGTCCTCCGACGCGTTTGGCTTTGTTGAAATCTCCGACGCGTACGCCACAGGCTCGTCCATCATGCCGCAGAAGAAAAACCCCGACATGGCCGAACTGATTCGGGGCAAGACGGGGCGCGTCTACGGCGGCCTGACGGCGCTTTTGACCATGATGAAGGGCTTGCCGCTGACATACAACAAGGATATGCAGGAGGACAAGGAGGCGGTGTTTGACGCGTCCGATACGGTAACGTCATGCCTCGCCGTATTCACCGGGATGCTCGCAAGCCTTGCGTTTCACACGGAGACAATGGCCCAGAGCGCCCTCGGCGGCTACATGAATGCCACCGACGCGGCCGACTGGCTGGTAAAAAAAGGCGTTCCGTTTCGCGACGCGCATGAAATCATCGGCAAGCTGGTTCTATATGCCGCCGAAAAGCAAGTCCCGCTTGAAAAGCTGTCCCTTGCGGAGCTGAAAGCGGCGTCGGACGTCTTTGACGAAACGGTTTACCAAGCGATGGCCGTGGAAACCTGCGTCAGCGCGAGGGCGCTGCCCGGCGGCCCGGCTGAAAGCGCCGTTCTGCGGGCAATCGAAGCGGCGGAGCGGTGGCTGGAGGAAAATACGCCATGCCAAGGCTGATTGACGCGGCGCTGATTACCGAGACGGTGGCGGAGCTGTGCGTGACGGCCAATCTTTGCGTCAGCCCGGATATCCGCGCCGCGCTGGACGGCGCCCGCTCCTGTGAATCCTCGCCGCTGGCCCGGACGGTCTTGGATATGCTCTTGGAAAACGCCGATATTGCGGAGCGCGAAAGGCTGCCCGTGTGTCAGGACACCGGCATGGCGGTGGTGTTCGTGTCCGTCGGCTCGGACGTTCATGTCGAGGGGGATATGACTCAAGCCATTAACGAGGGCGTCCGCCGGGGATACCGGGACGGATACTGCCGCGGCAGCGTGGTGGGCGACCCCATCCGCCGCGTCAACACGGGCGACAATACGCCCGCCGTCATCCATTACGATTTCGAGCCCGGCGGCCATCTGACCATCACCGTCGCGCCCAAGGGCTTTGGCAGTGAAAACATGAGCGCCGTGCGAATGCTGAATCCGTCGGACGGGTTAAGCGGCGCGGAGGATTTTGTGGTGGAAACCGTCCGGGCCGCCGGGGCCAATCCCTGCCCCCCCGTCATCGTGGGCGTGGGCATCGGCGGGACGATGGATAAGGCCGCGCTGCTGGCAAAGCAGGCCCTGCTGCGCGAGACGGGCGGCGCTCACCCCGATTCGTTCTGGGCGGAGGCCGAGGCGCGGCTGCTTGCGCGTATCAACGCGCTGGGCATCGGCCCCGCCGGCTTCGGCGGGGAGACGACGGCGCTGGGCGTGCATATTTTAACCTACCCCACCCACATCGCGGGACTGCCGGTCGCCGTCAATATAGGCTGTCACGCCACGCGGCGCCGGACGGCGGTTTTGTAGGAAGGATGCGGGGGATGCAAGCGGTTCATCTCACAACGCCGTTTTCGGACGCGGCGATTCAACGGTTGCGGGCGGGCGACTGGGTTTCGCTCTCCGGCGTGGTCTACACCGGCAGGGACGCCGCCCACAAGCGCATGACCGAGCTGCTGGACGGCGGCAAGCCGCTGCCCTTTGACCCGCGTGGTCAGGCCATCTACTACACCGGGCCCTGCCCCGCGCCGCCCGGACGCGCCGTCGGCTCCGCCGGACCGACCACAAGCCTGCGGATGGACGCGTACGCGCCCCGTCTGATGCGGGAAGGCCTGCGCGTGATGATTGGAAAGGGTGAGCGGAGCGAAGCCGTCGTCCGCGCCATCCGGCAATACGCGGGGATATACCTCTCCGCCGTCGGCGGGACGGGCGCCCTGACGGCGCTGCGCGTTGAACAGGCCGAGGTCGTCGCGTTTGACGACTTGGGCCCGGAAGCGATATACCGACTGACCGTCCGCGAGCTGCCGCTGATGGTCGCCATTGACTGCAAGGGGGAAAGCATATGGACTACGCGGCGGAGTCGCTGAGAAAGCATACCGAATGGCGGGGCAAAATCGAGATGGTCAGCCGGGTTCCCGTCAACACCCGCGACGACCTGTCGCTGGCGTATACGCCGGGCGTCGCCGAGCCGTGCCTCGCCATACAAAAGGACGCGCGGAAAAGCTGGGCGCTGACCCGCCGCGCCAACCTCGTGGCGGTGGTGACCGACGGCACCGCCGTGCTGGGCTTAGGCGACATCGGGCCGGAGGCCGCCATGCCGGTGATGGAGGGCAAAGCGGTGCTTTTCAAGGAGCTGGGCGGCGTGGACGCCGTGCCGCTCTGCATACGCTCGCGGGACGCCGACGAAATCGTCGAAACCGTCCGCCTGCTGTCTGGCAGCTTCGGCGGCGTCAACCTTGAGGACATCTCCGCGCCCCGCTGCTTTGACATTGAGCGCCGCTTGAAGGAATGCTGCGATATCCCCGTTTTTCACGACGACCAGCACGGCACCGCCGTCGTCGTCCTCGCCGCCGTCCTCAACGCGCTTCGTCTCACCGGGAAGAAGCTGCGCGACGTGTCGGCCGTCGTCAACGGCGCGGGCGCGGCGGGCATTGCCACAGCCCGTCTTTTGAGCGATTCCGGCATGAAAAACCTCATCCTGTGCGACCGCCAAGGCGCGATTCATCCAAGCCGGGACGGCCTGAACGGGGAAAAACGGCAAATCGCCGCCGTCACCAACCCCGAACGCCGCAAGGGAACCCTCGCGGACGTGATGGCGGGGACGGATATCTTCATCGGCGTATCCGCGCCCGGCTGCGTCACGCGGGCGATGGTGGAAAGCATGAACAAAGACCCCATCGTCTTTCCCTTGGCCAACCCGGTGCCGGAAATACCGCCAGACTTGGCCAAGACGGGCGGCGCGGCGGTGGTCGGCACAGGGCGCAGCGATTTTCCCAATCAAATCAATAACGCTCTGGCGTTCCCCGGCATATTCAGGGGCGCGCTCGACGCGCTCGCGTCCGATATCAACGAGGAGATGAAGCTGGCCGCCGCGAGAGCGATTGCCGGGCATGTCGGGGACGCCGAGCTGACCGCGGACTATATCGTCCCCAACCCGCTGGACAGAACCGTCGCGGCCGCCGTAGCCGCCGCGGTGGCGAAGGCCGCCCCGAAGAAGTCTTCGGAATAAAGCATTTTTTCAAAATACTCGTGCATACTCCTTGAAAGGCACGAGATGCTGTGTTATAATGAATTTATCAATTCATGGAGGTGTTTGAAATGGCTGAAACCATCAATGTGACCATCAGGCTCGATAGAGAGATTAAAGAGCAGGCAGAGAGTATGTTTAATGACTTTGGCATGAATCTGTCCACGGCGTTTAATATCTTTGCCCGTCAATCTCTGCGGCAGGGGCGAATACCGTTTGAAATCTACGACCCCTTTTACAGCGAGAAAAACCAAGCTGAATTAAGTCGTAGAATCAAGGAAGTCGAATCGGGCAGAGCTAATTTTGTGATTAAAACAATGGAAGAGCTTGAGGCGATGGCTGATGAATAGACGGCTGTCGTTTATGTCCGACGCATGGGACGAATACCTGCATTGGCAGACGGATTGACGAAGCCAACCGCATCGTCTACAAAGTGGAGCATGAGCAAATCGTTATTACACAATGCGGCGGTCATTATTCAGAATAATACCAAACCCAGCGCGGCGGGAAGTCCCCGCCGCGCTTGTCTGTTACGCCTTCGTGACTATATCACGCTGTAGAGCAGCTCGGCGTAGCGCGGGAGCGGCCAGTGCTTTCTTGCCACGAGGGTTTCCAGCTCGTCCACAATCAGGCGCAGCTCCGACATGGCCGAATAGATGCTGTCGCGGTAATACTGCGCCTGAGCGAGGATTTCCCGTTCCTCCTTCGTCTCCAAAAGCGTGTCTTCAAGGATATTCAGCTTTTTCAGCAGACAGGAGGACAGCTTGGATATCTGCCCCAGCAAATGCTCCTCAAGCGAGACGCTGTATTCTCCGCAGGCGGTTTTCTTTTTCAAAAGCCCGGCCACCTCGCTCTGATAGCCGATACACGCCGGAATAATCTCGCCCCTGACCAAATCCACCATCGTCAGGGCTTCGATATGGAGCGCCTTGCAATAGCCCTCAAAGAGAATCTCGTAACGCGAATGAATCTCGGCCTCGGAAAAGACGTTGTGCTTGGTAAAGAGGTCGATGCTCTTTTTCGAGATAAACTCCGGCAGCGCGTCCACGGTGGTTTTTAGGTTGGACAAGCCGCGCCGCCCGGCCTCCGCCACCCACTCAGCGGCGTAGTTGTTGCCGTTGAACACAATTCGCTTGTGCGCGCTGAAGGTTTGTCTCACAAGCCCCGCCAGAGCGGAGGTGAAGTCCTTCGCCCCCTCCAGCTCGTCGGCAAACCGGCGCAGCGACTCCGCAACCGCCGTGTTCAGCACGATATTCGGCCCCGCGATGGAAAACGCCGAGCCGAGCATCCGAAACTCAAACTTATTGCCGGTAAACGCGAACGGCGAGGTGCGGTTGCGGTCGGTCGTGTCCTTGGGGAAATGCGGCAGAACGGTCACGCCGATTTCCATCTGGTTTTTTTCGTTGTTCTGATAATCCGTCCCGGCCTCAAGCGCCTCCAAAATCTCTGTCAACTCGTCCCCGAGGAACATCGACACGATGGCGGGCGGCGCTTCGTTGGCGCCCAGCCTGTGGTCGTTGCCCGCGCTGGCGGCGGAAACGCGCAGCAAGTCCTGATAGTCGTCCACCGCCTTGATGACGGCGACCAAGAAAAGCAGAAACTGCGCGTTTTCAAACGGTGTCTCACCCGGCTCAAGCAGATTGCCGCCCTTGTCGGTGGACATCGACCAGTTGTTGTGCTTCCCGCTCCCGTTGACGCCGGCAAACGGTTTTTCATGCAGCAGGCAGGCCATTCCATGCCTGTTGGCGACGCTTTTCATCAGCTCCATCGTGAGCTGGTTGTGGTCGGTGGCAATGTTGGTGGTGGTAAAAATCGGCGCGAGCTCGTGCTGGGCCGGGGCCACCTCGTTGTGCTTTGTCTTGGCGTATACGCCCAGCCTCCAAAGCTCCTCCTCCAAGTCCTTCATAAAGGCGGACACCCTTGGCTTCAGGCTTCCGAAGTAGTGGTCGTCCAGCTCCTGACCCTTGGGCGGGCGCGCGCCGAACAGCGTCCTGCCGGTATAGACCAAGTCGGGGCGTTTTAAGAACATATCCTTGTCAATCAGAAAGTATTCCTGCTCCGGCCCCACCGTCGCCGTCACGCGTGAAACGCGCTCGTTGCCGAACAGCCGGAGGATGCGCCGCGCCTGATTGTCCAGCGCTTCCATCGAGCGGAGCAGGGGCGTCTTTTTGTCCAGCGCCTCGCCGCTGTAGGAGCAGAACGCGGTGGGGATGCACAGCGTCCCATCCTTGATGAAGGCGTACGACGTCGTATCCCAGACGGTGTAGCCCCGCGCCTCAAAGGTGGCGCGCAGCCCCCCGGACGGGAAGCTGGACGCGTCCGGCTCCCCCCGCACAAGCTCCTTGCCCGAAAACTCCATGATGACATGACCGTCCCCGGTCGGAGAGATGAAGCTGTCGTGCTTCTCGGCCGTGATGCCGGTCATGGGCTGGAACCAATGGGTAAAGTGCGTCGCGCCTTTTTCCACAGCCCACGCCTTCATAGCGTTGGCGACGACATTGGCGACGTCAAGCTCCAAATGCGTGCCTTGCGACATGGTCTTTTTCAAAGCCTTGTAGACGTCCTTGGGCAGCCGCTCCCGCATGAGCGCGTCGCTGAACACCATGTTCGCGAACAGTTCGGGGATGTTTTTCATGTGTCACACCTCAATTTTTGATGATTATGGTTATGCCGTCCTCAGAGGCGCGCAAAGCGCGCCCCTGAGGGAGCTTGGTCTATTCGTCTCCGGGCGCGGCGTCCTGCAAGGCGTCATAGCCCTCCTCGCCGGTACGCACCTTGACGACGTTCTCCACGTCATAAACGAAGATTTTTCCGTCGCCGATATGGCCTGTATACAAAACGCCCTTGATGGCTTGAAGCAGTGTTTCCACAGGCACCTTGCTGATAACGACGTCGATTTGAATCTTCGGGAGCAGCGGGGCGGCCAGCGGCACGCCGCGGTATGTATGCGTATGCCCGCGCTGCACGCCGTAGCCCAGCACATTGGTCACGGTGATGCCGGTGATGCCGATTTGGTCGAAGGCGTTTTTCAGCGCGTCAAACATTCTCGGCTTGGTGATAACGGTCACCTTGGTCAGCTTTTTGCCGGTGGATACGTCGGTGACGGGAATGGCCCTCTCCGGCGGCGCCGGAACGGGCGGAGCGTCCGCGCCCGTATGGGTCAGCACATTCAAATCCGGGTTGTCAACCGGCAGGAAGTCGGCGTAGCTGCTGGCTTCCATGCCGTGTTCGGTCGCGTCAAGCCCGCGTATTTCATCCTCCGCCGACGCGCGCAGTCCAATCGTTTTCTTGATGCCCGCGAAGAGGAGCAGCGTCGTCACGGCAGTCCAGCAAAAAATCGCCAGCACGCCAAGCGCCTGAATGCCGAGCAGCTCCGCGCCGCCGCCGTAAAACAGGCCGGTCACATCTGAAATCACGTCGTCCCCCGCCGCAATCGGCCTCGCAAACAGCCCCACCGCCAGCGTGCCCCATATCCCGCAGACGCCGTGTACCGCCACCGCGCCCACCGGGTCGTCCACATGGAGCTTCAAATCAATAAACTCAACCGCCAAAACAATCAGCACCCCCGCAACCGCCCCAATGATCATCGCGCCCAGCGCGTCCACATTCGAGGTGCCGGCGGTGATCCCCACAAGCCCGCCCAGCGCGCCGTTGAGGGTCATGGATACGTCCGGCTTGCCGTTTTTCAGCCATGTAAGCGTCATGGTCGCCACGGCGGCCGCCGCCGGGGCAAGCGTCGTTGTCAGGAAAATCGAGCCTAGCTGGGGAAGATTTTCGGCCGCCGCGCCGTTGAACCCATACCAGCCGAACCACAGGATGAAGCAGCCGAGCGCCCCCAAGGTCAGGGAATGGCCGGGAATCGCGCGGGAAACCTTTTTGCCGGTCTTTTGGTCGACCGTATACTTGCCGATGCGCGGGCCGAGAACCGCCGCGCCAACGAACGCCGTCACGCCGCCCACCATGTGGATGGCCGAGGAGCCGGCGAAATCCACATAGCCCATCTGCGCCAGCCAGCCCTCTCCGTTCCAAACCCACCCCGCCGAAATCGGATAGATGAGCGCGCTGATAAACACGCTGTAGAGGATGTAAGAGCTGAATTTTGTGCGCTCCGCCATAGCGCCGGACACAATCGTCGCGGCGGTCGCGCAGAACACGAGGTTGAACACGAAGTCCGAGAAGTCAAAGGCCGCGAAGGAGGTGAAAATATCGAAGCTGGGTACGCCTATCAGCCCTCCGATATAGTTGCCGGACGCGAGAAGCTGGTAGCCGAGCAAAACAAACACGATTGTTCCGCACGCAAAGTCCATCAGGTTCTTCATAATGATATTCGCGGCGTTCTTCGCGCGGGTAAACCCCGCCTCTACCATCGTGAAGCCGCTCTGCATAAAAAACACCAAGCCTGCCGCAAGCAAAAACCAAATGCCGAAATCCATTTTTCCCACCCTTTCCAAAAAAGTAACGTGTGCTTCCCCGCCGTCGGCCGGCGGAAAGGCGCACGTCATTGTACGCGCAGCGGCCTCGGCCCCCCGGAAGAGCCAAAACACAAAAAGCGCCGCGGACATTCAGTCCGCAGCGCCCTTGCTGCTTATGCACATATTATAGCACGCGCCGAATTCCCTGTCAAGCGCTTTTTCAAAATTTTTCTCCCCGGCCGCTCTGTTGCGTTAAGCCGTGGGGTTGCTTACGGTTTTGAGAAATAGAAATGTTCAGGGGCGGGGCCTTGCACCCAACTGTTTTCGCCCACGATGATGACGTAACTGCCATCAACACTGTTGCGTTCGGAAGTCCAGTCGGCACTTTCCTTGGTCGGCGGCAGGAAATTGGCCGATAGCCATCGTGGTATATCCATATTAAACCCAGCATACATCGCCATACTATCAAGAAAACCAACGTTGCCCACGAAGTTGCCGCTTCCATGATTCACAATATTGGATCCCCATCCTTCTCCAGATGACTGCGGAATATCGGTGCCGGGCCAGACGGCTTTGGTGACCCATTGCACGGGTTCGCCTGACGCGTCATAAGAAACCAAGTGATAAATTTTTTCACCGTCCGGCGAAAAAGCCTCCGGGTCATGTAGGATGAGATAATCGTCTGTTATGGGATTGAAGTACTCGGCATCGCCGGGATTTTCCGGGAAGCCGTCCGGCATGGGGATGGTGCCGTAGATTGTGCCGGGGTCTGGGTCGCCTGTTCCGGGGTCATTGCCGCCGTTACCCTGCGCCCCGTTCGGTGACGGCGTGGACGGTTCGGGCGCGGACGGCGTTTCCGATGGCGGCGGGGAGTTGTTGCCGCTATCAGAGCAAGCGGCTAATGTGAATGCCATTATCAGCGCAATGGCGAGTGCGAAGATTTTTGTTGTTTTCATGGTTGCCATTCTCCTACCTTTTATGATTGCGCGGGTTCTTTCTTGTGCTGATATTAGCTTACAAACTCATAACTCCCATACCATAGCGTATATGACGCCGTCCTCACCCCGTTGCGGGTTGTGCCTTCATAGCTGTCTTGACCGGGGAGGATGCGGATTGTCACCGTCCCCGCTTCCCCGTCTTTCAGCACCCCGGCGTGTACCGCCGCCATAGCGATGTTGGAATCATCGGTATATATGTCACTGCCCCAAACTTGACCGGAGGTCGTGCCGACGACATAAAACTCATGGGTCGTGTCATTTTTGCCGCGCAAATGCTCGGCGGTGCCCGTATAGGCAGTTGGATCCGTGGCACCTGCGCTATTGCCGCCCGGAGCGGGCGCGGCATTGCCGCTCGGCTCGGGGAGAAAATAAAGCATCCCCTCCGTGTCCTTTGCCCGGCTGATTATATCCGCTTTCCTTTCCATGGGGGGAGGCTCCGGCCAAGCGAAGGGCATACCATAAACGACGTTATCCACGACCGTAAACCCGCTGACATTATTCTCGGCATAGGCGTCGACAGCCTCGTTAGCCGCCTCATTGCTGGGGAATACTGTTTTATACATACGACGCCCAGCAACATCCGCCCCCTCGATATAACGGAAGGTGACGAGGCTGTAAATTGTCACATCACTGTTCGTGACATAATCGGTACGTTCCTCCATAATAACGACATAGTTTTCGCCCACCTCAGGTAATAACATATCGTCCCATTCCGCCGTGAAAAAATACTGCGGGTCGCCCCGGTGGCTTTCCATCGGCCACACCACATATGGCGCCGGGCCAAGGTCTTGAACGTCGCTGCCGTCATTAAATATGCCGCCCGCGCCGGGGTCATTGCCGCCGTTACCCTGCGCCCCGTTCGGTGCCGGCGCGGACGGTTCGGGCGCGGACGGCGTTTCCGATGGCGGCGGTGTGTTGGTACTGCCGCCCGAATTGTTGTTGTTGCTATCCGAGCAAGCGGCTAACGCGAAACCCATAATCAGCGCAATGGCGAGCGCGAGGATTTTTGTTGTTTTCATGGTTGCCATTCTCCCTATTTAATTATTTTAATTCCATTCGTAAACGGGAATCACGCCTCCGCTGCCGTCGGCGCGTATGCGGTAGATATTGTTGTTAAAATAATTGAACACCCAGTCCCCCGCCACGTTTAGGGTATCTGGATTCATCATGTCGCCCACGCGCATAAGACCTGTGCCGTCGGTTTTTATGCGATGCAGCGTCCGCTGCCAGTCGTCTGGGTCAAGCCGAAGACCAAAATACAAGTAATCACCGTCAACTATATAGGCCTCTCCGCCACGGGTATCGTCCATAACTACTGATGTTTCTTTGGTGTTTACGTTGACTCTGCAGATACCCATAATGTTCGGTTCAAAATAATAAACCCAATCGCCGGACTGTAGGAGATTGTAGATATACATGTTATCTTCGAGTTCTAAAATCACCTCAGTGGCTGCTCCATCGTTGCGTGTACGGATAATTTCGTGTTTGGAAGTGAGCAGATGGTCGGAGCCGGGGACGGGCACCCATTCCGTTTGTATATGATAGTTCCAGTCGCTGTCGATGTTCAGCCGATAGCTGTCTATGTCGGTTACTTGCATATCACCTGTGCCATCGGCGGCGCGGACGCGGTTCAAGTTTGTTATACTTCTGCCGCCGAAGTCTCCGCCGTCATCATAATACGCTGTTGTGATATAGTAAAGCCACTCGCCGACAATCAAAAAGCTGCCTATGCTGCCTCCCTCTCCATAGTCTAGGGGCCGCTCAAACAATATAGTGAGCTCGGATTCGTCGCTTTTTAGTCGGTAAATGCGATCAACTTCCATATAGCCTTCATCCGTGCTGAGATTGTGCCGAGAGTGGATGTATATATAATCGCCGACGACATTAATCGCGGTAGCGGGAAAGTCGAGGATGATTTTTTCCACATCCGTGCCGTCTAAGCGCATTTTGTACAGTTCGTACCGCGCAACATAGTAAATCCAGTCGCCGCCTAACGCGACATAACGGTTGCCGTTGATGTTGCCGCGCTCATGCTCGGCGATGGTGACAGGGGTGAGAGGTAAGATTTGCCGCTTGGGTACTAAATGAACAGGCGCGGGGAAAGACGGCATATCATCCTTAAACTCAAAGTTTACACCCTCGCCCCAGTAGAAGGTATTACTGCGGATAGGCACGCCGTTTACCGTCATCTCGAAATAATACTCGGCAAGCGGCTGATCGAAAAGCTCACCCGATGCGGAGCTGACAGAGTAATAATATACAGTCACCATGCCTTCGTCGCCGGGGACATTGTCGAGATGGAAGCTTACTTTCCGTGATAGGTCGTGTTCCACGATCGAGCCATGGTCAAAGCTCATATATTCGTTCAGTTCCTGACGTACGCCATTGATGTAAAAGGCAAAGTCGCTGATTTCAGGACGGCGGAAGTCCTCTTTAGTTTCACCGTCAAAAATTAAACTTACGCCGCCTACACTGTGGATTTCACTGACTTCAACACTGAATCCGTCGCTAGAACTGCTAAATGCGACATTGACTTGGGCATATATCAGCTCGCCGCCGGGAGGCGGCCAAGTGTCGCCGCCGCTTATGCTTGCATCGCCGGAACTGCCGTTGCCGTCCCGACCTGAGCCGCTCCCCGAATTGCCGCCCGAATTGTTGTTGCTATCGGAGCAAGCCGCTAATGTGAAAACCATGAGCAGCGCAAGGGCAAGCGCGAAGATTTTTGTTGTTTTCATGTTTATCATCCCTCCTATTACCTCATCGGTGCGGTGAAAGAATCCTAACTGAATCTAAAAGCTCCTCATCGCTGCCATAGAACGAGGAGAACCAGAACTGAACGCGAGTTCCATCCGATTCTGTATGTTGCAAGGCTTTCTTCTGTCCATCTCCGCCGGACAGCTCGAAGTGACTATAGGCAGCCATCGCATCTTCCAAAGCAGACTGACCAATCACGAGCCGTTCCCCGACAACAGCCCCGGCAGCGTACATAGAGATTGCCCAATATTCGCAGACAACCATCTTATCCTCGCTCGCGTCAAGCGGTCTGGGCCAAGCTCCGGGCGCGTGGACATCCTCCAGAAAAACATCAATTTTAATAAATTCCTCTTCTGTCTCTAAAAACATTTCACCGCCCGGTCCATAATCGGTCAATATATCGTAGTCGGGAGACCGATTGATATCATTAAACACAAATCCAAAATCGTATAAATCCTGCAATGTGGTGACGCCCAACTCTATACGGATGCCATCGCCGAAGTCAAGGGTATAGTCTTTCGCGTATGGTCTATTATTTTGCACAACTACATCGCCGCCGCCGTTTCCGGGGTCATCGCCGCCGTTGCCCGGGTCGGGGTCTTGAGGCGGCGCGGACGGTTCAGGTGCGGGGTCTTGCGACGGTGACGGATTGCTTGAGCTGCCGCCCGAATTGTTGCCGCCGCTATCAGAGCAAGCGGCTAATGCGAAACCCATGATCAGCGCGAAAGCGAGTACGAGTGCGAGTTGTTTTGTCAGATTTTTCATTTTGTCTGCCCTCCGTCTGCTTTTTTACCGAGAATATCACCGATTGGGCGTATTTGTCAAGCATTTTCTCAGGTGTTCCCTCACCATGTCCGGGCTTCCGTTTCCGCCCAGTTTTTTCATGGCTTGACCCACCAAAAAGCCGAACGCCTTATCCTTTCCCGCGAGATAATCCCTCGCCGCGTCCGGGTTGTCTTCCACGGCGGCTTTGACCGCCTCGGCGACGGCGCCGCCGTCGGTCAGCATCAGCAAGCCTTTCTCGGCGATATACGTCTCCGGGTCAACGCCGCGCAGGAACACGGCTTCCGCCGTTTCCTTATACGCGCCCCTGTTTATCTTGCCGCTTGAAACAAAAGCGACCAGCGCCGACAGCTTGCCCGCGTCCACGGACAGGTTTTCCGGCTGCGTGTCCGTCAGGTTCATCAGCCGCATGATTTCGCCCGTAATCAGCCGCGCGGCCTCCGCCGGCTCCCCGCTGAGCCGGGCGACCGATTCAAACAAATCAGAAATGCGTTTGTGGCCCGTCAGAACCGCCGCCTCCGCTTCGGAGAGGGCGTAATCCCGCCTGTAGCGCGCCCGTTTTTGATGCGCCAGCTCCGGGAGGCTTTGCCGTATCCCGGCAAGCCGCGCCTCGTCAAGCTCCACCGGCAGCAAATCGGGTTCGGGGAAGTAGCGGTAGTCCTGCGCGTTTTCCTTCGAGCGCATCCCGAAGGACTCGCCCGCGTCGTCGTCCCAGCGGCGCGTCTCCTGAACAACCGCGCCGCCGCTTTCCAAAAGCTCTATCTGACGCCGCCGCTCATATTCCACGGCGCGCCCGGCGGCCTTGAAGGAATTGAGGTTTTTCATCTCGGTGCGGACGCCCAACCCTTCGCCCGGCCGGCAGACCGAAAGGTTTACGTCAACCCGCAGGGAGCCTTCCTGCATCTTGCAGTCGCACACGCCGAGATAAAGCAGTATCTCGCGCAGCCTTTCAAGGAAAGCCATCACTTCCCCGCCGCTCCGAAAGTCCGGCAAGGTGACGATTTCGATGAGCGGCACGCCGCAGCGGTTGAAATCCATAAACGTCCCGTCCGCGTCGTGGACGAGCTTGCCCGCGTCCTCCTCCATGTGTATCTCCCGGATGCCGATGCTCTTTTTTTGCCCGTCCGCCTCAATCTCCAGCCGCCCGCCTTGGCAGATGGGGAGGTATAGCTGCGACACCTGATAGGCCTTGGGCAGGTCTGGATAAAAATAATTCTTGCGGTCAAATTTGCAGCGCGGCGCGACCGTGCAGCCAAGGGCAAGCCCCACCCGCGCGGCGTATTCGACGACGGCGCGGTTCAGCTTAGGCAGCGCGCCCGGAAACCCCGCGCAGACGGGACAGACGCGGCTGTTCGGCTCGCCGCCGAACTCACCGGAGCAGCCGCAAAAGATTTTTGATTTGGTCGAAAGCTCCGCGTGAACCTCCAGCCCAATCACCGTTTCCCATGTCATACCGTCTTCCCCCCTGTCGGCGGGCTGCCCGCCGGTTTGCGGGTATGCCAGTCCGTCCGGCGCTGATAGACCCGCGCGGCGCCGGCCAGCTTTTCCTCCGAAAACGCCTGTCCGATTAGCTGAAGCCCAACCGGCAGACCGCGCCCGTCAAACCCGCAGGGCAGCGCGGCGGCGGGCAGCCCCGCCAGATTGACCGACACGGTATAGATATCCCCCATATACATCTTCACCGGGTCGTCGATGTTCTCCCCGATGGTATACGCCGAGGTGGGCGCGACGGGCGCCAGAAGTATGTCAAAGCGCTTGAACAGGCCGTCATAGGCGGCTTTCATCAAAGCGCGGGTTTTCAGCGCTTTCTTGTAATACGCGTCGTAATACCCCGACGAAAGCACAAACGAGCCGAGCATAATCCGCCGCTTGACCTCCAGCCCGAAGCCCTCGCTGCGGGAGAGGCGGTAGACGTCATTGAGCGTTTTCGCGTCCGCGCTCCTGTAGCCGTATTTCAGCCCGTCATACCGCGAGAGGTTGCTCGACGCTTCGGCGCAGGCGATGATATAATACGCGGGAACCACATACTCCGTCAGCGGCATCTCAAATTCCTCCACCGCCGCGCCCGCCGCCGCCAGCTCCTCCGCCGCCGCCAGAACGGCGCGCTTGACGTCCCGGTCAATCCCGCCGTCAAAATAGTTGCGGGGCAGGCCGACGTTCACGCCGTCCAGCCGCTCCGAAACAGGCCGGTCGAAGCCAAACGGGTTTTCGATCACGCAGGTGCTGTCTTTGTCGTCCGGGCCGGAAATCACCGACAGCAGGGCGGCGCAGTCGTCCATATCCCGCCCGATAGGGCCGATTTGGTCAAGCGACGAGGCGTAGGCAATCAGCCCGTACCGCGACACCGCGCCGTAGGTGGGCTTGATGCCGGTGACGCCGCAGAAGGAGCAGGGCTGGCGGATGCTCCCGCCGGTGTCCGAGCCGAGCGCAAGCGGAATTTCACCCGCGGCGACTGCCGCCGCGCTGCCCCCGGAGGAGCCTCCCGCCACGCGGGAAACATCCCAAGGGTTGCGCGCCGGGCCGAATACCCCCGTCTCGCTCGACCCGCCCATAGCAAATTCGTCCATGTTGAGCTTGCCCACGATAACCATACCCGCCGCTTCCAGCCTTTCAACCGCCGTTGCGCTGTACACGGGCTTGTAGCCCCGGAGCATTTCAGACGCGCAGGTCGTCTCCATATCACATACGGAGATGTTGTCCTTCAAGGCAATCGGCACGCCGGCGAGGGGCGAAAGGGCTTCGCCGCCGTCTATCCGCGCCTGCACCTCCCCGGCGCGCGCAAGGGCCTTGTCCTTTGCGACGGCCAAAAAGGCGTTGTGCCGGTTGCCGGTTTTTTCAATCGCGTCTATATACGCGCCCGCCGCTTCGGCCGCGCTCAGTTTTCCGGCTTTGATCGCCGCCGACAGCTCCAGTGCGCTCATATCAAGCATGTTCCCGTCCCCCTACCGAAAATAACGTATCCCGCCCTCAAAAAGAGGGAGATGCTTTTCACCCGGTATATTCCTCGCCGTAAGCGGCCCGTGCCGCTCCGCGTGCGCCATCTTGCCCAGCACCCGCCCGTCCGGGCTGCACAGCCCCTCGACGGCCCAAACCGAGCCGTTCGGGTTGTACGCGATATTCATGGACGGGACGCCGCTGCCGTCCGCGTACTGGAAGGCAATCTGCCCGTTTACCCTCCACCGCTCCAAATCGCCCGCGGAAGCCGTCAGCCGCCCCTCGCCGTGGGATACGGGCTGGACGTAAACCTCCCCCGGGGCGCACAGAGCCAGCCACGGGGATAAAACGGAGGAGACGCGGGCGGCGATGTGCCGCGCCTGATGCCGCCCGATTCGGTTGAAGGTCAGCGTGGGGCAGTCGGCGGTCATCGAGGTTATCCGCCCATACGGGAGCAGCCCCAGCTTTATCAGCGCCTGAAAGCCGTTGCATATCCCCAAAACCAGCCCGTCCCTCGTCTCAAGCAGTTGATGGACGGCGTCGGCAAGGCGCGGATTGCGGAAAAGCGAGACGATGAACTTCCCCGAGCCGTCCGGCTCGTCGCCGCCGGAAAACCCGCCGGGGAACACCAGCATCTGCGCCGACGCGACGGCTTTTTCCAGCTCGGCCGCGGACGCCCGCAGCATCTCCGGCGTCAGGTTGCGTATCAGAACAATCTCCGCCCTGCCGCCCGCGCGCTCAATGGCGGCCGCGGTGTCGTATTCGCAGTTTGTGCCGGGAAAGACGGGGATGACGGCCTTGGGCCGCGCGAAGGACGGGCCGCCGTAAGGCGCGGGCCGCCGTTCGTCCTTGATCAGCGGCGCGGCGCCGGACTGCTCCGTCTTTGCGGGGAACACGTCTTCCAGCGGGGCTTCCCACGCGGCGCGCAGCTCCGCCAGCGGCACAGACTCGTCCCCTATCGCCAAAACCGGCTCGGCCTGCGTATATCCCAACAGCCGATACCCCTCCAGCACTTCACCCGCCTCAAATACAACCGAACCGCACGGAGCGGCGGACAAGCCCACGTCCGCCCCGCCGGAAAACCCAATCATGTTGCCCAGCGCCATCTTCAGGACGCCGCCGATGACCCCGCCCGTCTCGCAAGCCCATGCCGACAGCGCCTTCCCGGAGCGGCACAGCGCCGTAAACCCCTCCCAAGCGGCGCGAAGCGCCGCGCAGTCGGGCAGGCCGTCCGCGTCCGCCGGAGCCTCCAGCAGATAGACCGGATGCCCCGCGCCCTTAAACTCCGGGCTTATCAGGCAGGACGCTTCGGCGACGCCCACGGCGAAGGATATCAGCGTGGGCGGCACATCCAGCTCCCCGAAGCTGCCGCTCATCGAGTCTTTGCCGCCTATGGCCGCGATTTGCAGACCCATCTGCGCCGAAAACGCGCCCAGCATCGCCGCGAACGGCGTCCCCCACCGCGCCGGGCTGCCGTCTACGCGGGGAAAATATTCTTGCAGCGAGAGATGGACGGTATCAAGCGGCGCCCCCGACGCAACCAGCTTGGCGACGGAGGAGACCACCGCGCAGACCGAGCCGCCGAACGGGTCGGCTTCGGTGAGATACGGGTCGTACCCATACGCCATGACCGAAGCGGTGCGCGCGCCCGCCCCCGGTAGCAGCGCCGCCATCACCTGCGTCTCCGTCAGGCCGTGCCGCCCGCCGTAAGGCGCAAACACGCTGGCCGCGCCGATGGAGCTGTCAAAGTGTTCCACCAAGCCTTTCCGCGAGCAGAAATTCAAATCCGCGCAAAGGCTTAGCAGCCTGTCCCGCAGGGACAGGCCTTGACCGCCCGCCGTTTCCCCCGGTACGGACGGCTCGGGGACAAAAACGTCCGCAAACCGCTCCGCGCCGTTTGTATCCAAAAAAGCCCTGCCGATATCCACAATCGTCCGTCCGCGCCATTTCATCACAAGCCGCTTCTCCCCGGTGATTACGGCGGCGGCCGTCGCCTCAAGGTTTTCCTCCCCGGCATACCGAATCAGCGTCTCCGCGTCCCGCGCCGATACCACCGCCGCCATCCGTTCCTGCGACTCCGATATGGCAAGCTCCGTCCCGTTCAGTCCCTCATATTTCACCGGCAGGGCGTCAAGCGTAAGCTCCACGCCGTCCGCCAGCTCCCCGACGGCCACGGCCGCCCCGCCCGCGCCGAAATCGTTGCACCGCTTGATGAGCTTGGTCACTTCCGGGTTGCGAAACAGGCGCTGGAGCTTGCGCTCCTCCGGCGCGTTGCCCTTCTGCACCTCCGACGCGCACTCGGACACGGTGTCCGCCTCATGCGCCTTGGACGACCCCGTGGCCCCGCCGATTCCGTCCCGCCCAGTGCGCCCGCCCAGCACCACAACAACATCGCCCGGAGCCGGGCGTTCCCGCCGTACCGACGACAGCGGCGCCGCGCCCGCCACCGCGCCCGCTTCCAGCCGCTTGGCGACATATCCCTCGTGATATAATTCCCGCACATAGCCGGTCGCCAGCCCGATTTGGTTCCCGTACGCGCTGAACCCCTCGGCGGCGGCGACGGCGAGCCTGCGCTGGGGGAGCTTGCCCGGCAGGGTATCCTCAATGGGCGTCCTCGGGTCGTCCGCGCCGGTAATCCGCATGGATTGATACACATACGCCCGCCCGGAGAGCGGGTCGCGAATCGCCCCGCCGATACAGGTGGACGCCCCGCCGTACGGCTCTATCTCCGTGGGGTGGTTATGCGTTTCGTTTTTGAAAAAAAGCAGCCAGTCCTCCCGCCCCCGGTCAAACTCCGCGTCCACCCTCACCGTGCAGGCGTTGATTTCATCAGACAGGTCAAGCATGGGCAGCCTGCCCTCCCCGCGCAGATGACGCATGGCGGCGGTGGCAATGTTCATCAGCGTCGCCGGCTTGTCCCCGTTGACCGACAAAAACCGGCCGTAGGCTTTGTCCGCGCGCCGGTCGCGGATATCCGCCGACCGTATCACGGTGTTGAAGGTCGTGTGCCTGCAATGGTCCGACCAATAGGTGTCCAAAACGCGAAGCTCGGTCAGCGTCGGGTCGCGGCGCTCACCGCTGAAATGGTCCCGAATCAGCAGCAGGTCGGGCAGGGACATGGCAAGGCCGAGCTCAAGCCGCAGCGCGTCCAGCCCCTCGCCGCCCAGCGCGGCAAACCCGTCTATGACGGGGATATCGGCGGGCGCCGCGCCGCCCGGCCTTCGCAATACGCTTGGTTTGTCCCGCGCCGCTTCGCGGCGCTCCGCCGGATTGATGAGGTAGGCCTTTATCTTCTCAAAATCCGCGTCGCCGACGCCCTCGACGGCATATACCGCCGCCGTCCGCACAAGCGGCCGCTCACCGCCCAGCAGCATTTGAACGCATTGCTCACACGATTCAGCCCTAAGCTCAAACTGTCCCGGCTGGGCTTCGGCAAACAGCAGCCGCGTACCGTCCGGCAGGGGCGGCAGCTCGTCCTCATAGCAGTCGTCGCACATCGGCTCGCCGCAAACGGTGTTCATCACCGCGCGCCAGCCGTCCTCCGGCAGATTCTGCATATCATAGCGGTTGAACATCCGCACGGAAAGGGCCGGCAGCCTGAACGCCGCCGCCAGCTCGGCTTGGAGCCGCCGCGCCGCCGTATCAAACCCCGGGCGCTTTTCCGTATAACAGCGATACACCCTCACACAATCCCCGCCTTTACTGCACCGTCTTGGGCGCGGCAAACATCTCGCCGCCGCTCCCCGGCGCGTTTTTCAAAATCAGCGCCCGGTCGAGGGACGGCCGGACTTCATCCTCCCGAAACGCGTTCACATGGTCAAACGGGTGGCTGCGCTCGGGAATGTTTTCGGTATCCAAGCCGTCCAGCCGCGCCATATTGCCGAGGATTTTTTCCAAATCCCCCGTCAGGCGGGTTTTCTCCTCCTCCGAAAGCGTCAGGCAGGACAAATCCTCCAAATACGCTATCAGCGCCCCGTCAATCCGCATGGTAGTCCCCTCCTTCTCCAAGCGCCGCTTTGATTCTGCCCATCGCCGCCGCGACGTTATCCCTCTCCCCAAACGCGCTCAGCCGGAAGAAGCCTTCGCCTCCCGCGCCGAACCCCGCGCCGGGGGTGCCGACCACGCCCGCCTTTGTTAGCAGAAAATCGAAAAAGCCCCAAGAAGACAGGCCTGTCGGGCATTTCAGCCAGATATACGGCGCGTTCCTCCCGCCCGTAAACCAGATTCCCAGCCCGTCAAGCGTATCGGCCATCATTCTGGCGTTTTCAAGGTAATAGGCAATATCGCGCTTGGTCTGGGCCAGCCCCTCGGCGGTGAAAACCGCCTCCGCGCCGCGCTGCACGATATACGGCACGCCGTTGAATTTTGTCGTCTGCCGCCGCAGCCACAGCCCGTTCAGCGAGACGCCGCCCCGGACAAGCGTATGCGGGACGACGGTGTACCCGCACCGCGTGCCGGTAAACCCCGCCGTTTTGGAAAAGGAGCAGAACTCAATGGCGCATTCCGCCGCGCCCTCAATTTGATAAATGCTTGCCGGAAGGGCCCCGTCTTGGATAAAGCCCTCGTACGCGCTGTCAAAGAGAATCACCGCGTCATTGTCCAAGGCGTACGCAACCCACGCCCCAAGCTGCTCCCGGCTGTAAACCGCCCCCGTGGGGTTGTTGGGCGAACACAGATAGATGATATCCGCCCGAACGTTTTTCTCCGGGAGGGGCAGAAAGCCGTTTTCGGCCGTCCCGTTCATATAAAGGATTTCCCGCCCCGCCATGATGTTTGTATCCGCATAGACGGGGTAGACCGGGTTGGGAATCAGCACGGCGTTGTCTTGGGAGAAGATATCAAGGATATTGCCGAGGTCGCTCTTCGCGCCGTCGCTGATAAACACCTCGTCCTCGCGCAGCGCCACGCCCTTTTGCCGGTAATACCCGCAAACCGCCTGCCGCAGGAAGGGATACCCCTCGTAATCGCCGTAGCCCCGGAAGGTCTCGGCCCGCCCCATCTCCAAAACGGCCTTCCGCATGGCCTCAACGACGGCGGGGGCAAGGGGCCGCGTAACATCGCCCACGCCGAGGCGGAGGATTTCAACGCCCGGGTTTGCCTCCGCGTACGCCCGCACCTTTTGGGATATGGTGAAAAACAGATAGCTGTCCTCCAGCTTCAGAAAATGCTCATTGATGTGCATCCCATGCCCCTCCTTCCTCTCGCGGCGGCCGCGCCGCGATCCCGTTTCGCAGCAGATATGCCTTCAGCTCCCGGACGGTATAGTTCCGCTCCGGTCTTGGGGAATACAGCATACTGCTGATGATGGCCGCCTGCGCCTCCGTGACGGTGAACAGCTCGCTCAAATGCTCCGGCGCGCCCGCGCCGCCCGAGGCAATCAGGGGAACGGTCACGGTCTCCTGCGCCAGCTTCATCAGCGCGATGTCATAGCCGGTCAGCGTCCCGTCGTTGTCGATGCTGTTGAGGCATATCTCGCCCGCGCCCAGCGCCTGCCCGCGCTTTATCCATTCCATCGCGTCCATGCCGGTCGCCGTCCTCGCCCCGTCGATATACACCTCATACTCGCTCGGCATCCCCTCCGTCCGTTTGACTTGGGTGGACAGCACGACGCATTGCGAGCCGAAGGCCTTCGCGCCCTGATAGATGATTTCGGGATTTCGCACCGCCATTGAGTCAACGCTGATTTTCTCCGCCCCGGCTTTCAAGGCTTCATACATATCGTCAAGGGTCTTAATGCCGCCGCCGACGGTAAACGGGATAAACACGCGGCGGGCCACCTTCTTGACCGTTTCAATGTCAATCCGCCGTTTCTCCGCGCTCGCCGTGATGTCATAGAAAATCAGCTCGTCGATTTGAGCGTCATACAGCCTCCCGGCCATTTCCTCCGCGGGGGCGACGGTTATGTTGTCTTGAAACCGCACGGCCTTCGTCACCATACCGTCCACAATATCAAAGCAGGCAATCAGCCTCTTGGTCAGCATGGCTCAAACCCCCTTCCCTGCCGGAGAAAGCCGTTCAGCAGCGCCAGCCCGGCCTCTCCGCTTTTTTCGGCGTGAAACTGCGCGGCGAAGATATTCTCCCTGCGTACCGCCGCGGCAAACCGGCCGTTGTACTCCGCCGTGCCCCATACGTCGGACGGGTTTTCCGGCAGCACGTAATAGGAATTGACAAAGTAGAAGTAATCCTCCAGCGCGGGATTGGCCGGGCTTTGAGACAGCGTCACCTTATTCCAGCCCATCTGCGGAACCCTGACCGCCCCGCCGTCAAACCTGACCACCCGCCCTTTCAGCCATCCAAGACCGTCCGCGCCGTCTTCCTCGCTGTGGTCAAACAAAATCTGCATCCCGACGCAAATGCCGAAAAACAGCGTCTTTTTCCGTAAAACAGCGTCCTCCAGCGCCGCGAGCATAGACATCTCGCGCAGCGAATCCATCGTGGCCTTCGCGCTGCCCACGCCGGGGAGAAGGATATGGGACGCGCCGTCCAGCGCCCCCGCCTCACGGGCAAACGCGGCGTGAAAGCCGAGACGGCTGACCGCGCGCAGCACGCTCGGAGCATTCCCCGCTTTGTAGTCGATGATTCGAATCATCACAAATCCCCCCTGCCGAGCGCCGCCTTCACAAGCCCCAAAAACAGCGGATGCGGCCTGTTTGGGCGGCTTTTGAACTCGGGATGAAACTGCACCCCGATGAAAAAGCGGCTGCCCGTCCGCTCGACCGCCTCGGCAAGCAGCCCGTCCGGGGACGCGCCGCTGACCGCAAGCCCCCCGCGCGCGAGAGCTTCGCGGTAGCCGTTGTTCAGCTCAAACCGATGACGGTGACGCTCGCTGATTTCCTCCTCGCCGTATACGCTGAAAAGCCTTGATTCCCGCACGATTTTACACGGATACGCGCCCAGCCGCATCGTCCCCCCGCTGCCCACCATCCCCGTCTGCGCCGGCATGATGTCAATCACGCGGTGGGGCGAGGCCTCGTCAAACTCGCCAGAGTTCGCGCCCGCCAAGCCGCATACGTTTCTGGCGTACTCTATGACGGCGATTTGCATCCCAAGGCAGATACCCAGATAGGGAATATCGTTTTCCCTCGCCCAGCGGCAGGCGGCAATCATCCCCTCGATGCCCCTGTCCCCGAAGCCGCCGGGGATAATCATGCCGTCTATGCCGCCCAGCAGCGCTGCCGCGCTCCCGTCCGTCACATCCCCGCTGTCAATCCAGCGGACGCTGATTTTCGCGCCGGCTTCAAACCCCGCGTGATTCAAGCTCTCTATGACGGACAGATAGGTGTCGTGCAGGCGGGTATATTTCCCGACGACGGCGACAGTGACCTCCCGCGCGCTTTCGCCGATTTTTTCAATCATTTTCCGCCACTCGCCCAAGTCCGCCTCCGGGACGGTCAGCCCCAGCTCGCGGCAGACCACCGCGTCCAGCCCGTTTTGATGCAGCATCAGCGGCGCCTCATACAGGGAGGGGACGGTGATATTCTCGATGACGCAGTCGGGCTTTACGTTGCAGAAAAGGGAAATTTTCTCTTTAATGCCGTGGCCCAGCGGCTCGTCGGCCCGCGCGATGATGACGTTTGGGGTAATGCCCATCGCCTGAAGCTCCTTGACGGAGTGCTGGGTGGGTTTTGATTTGTGTTCGCCCGACGCTTTCAGGTAGGGGATGAGCGTCACATGGATAAACAGGCAGTTTTCGCGCCCCTTTTCAAGGGAGATTTGCCGTATGGCTTCCAAGAACGGCTGGCTTTCTATGTCGCCCGTCGTGCCGCCGATTTCGGTAATCAGCACGTCGGCCCGGCTGTTGCCGGCGCCCGCGTAGATGAAGCTTTTGATTTCCCCGGTAATGTGAGGGATGACCTGCACGGTGCCGCCGAGATACCCGCCCGCCCGCTCGCGCTCCAGCACGCTCCAATACGCCTTGCCGGAGGTCAGGTTGCTGAGCTTGGTCAGGTTTTCGTCAATGAAGCGTTCATAATGCCCCAAGTCAAGGTCTGTTTCCGCGCCGTCGTCGGTGACAAACACCTCGCCGTGCTGAAACGGGCTCATCGTCCCGGGATCCACGTTCATATACGGGTCCAGCTTCTGCGCCGCCACCTTCAGCCCCCGCTGCTTGAGCAGCCGCCCCAGCGACGCCGCCGTAATCCCCTTGCCAAGCCCCGAAACAACGCCCCCCGTAACAAAAACATACTTCGTCATACCCCACCCTCTCTTCTCTCTTTCATCTTTTATCTTCTATCTGTTTCTCATTCCCACTCAATCGTCCCCGGCGGTTTTGACGTAACGTCATAGACGACGCGGCTGATTGAGGGTATCTCGCTTGTCATCCGCGACGATACGCGGCGCAAAACCGTATGCGGCAGCGGAGCGTACCCGCAGGTCATAAAGTCGTCCGTCGTCACGGCGCGGACGGCCGCGACATAATCATACGTCCTGCCGTCCCCCTTGACGCCCACCGAGCGTGTGTCGGTCAGCACGGCAAAATACTGAGCCGGCCTGCGCCGCGCCCCGTCCAGCTCCTCCCTCACAATGGCGTCGGCGGCGCGCAGCGCTTCCAGCTTCTCCTCCGTCACCTCGCCCATGACGCGGATGGCAAGCCCCGGCCCCGGGAAGGGCTGGCGCTTGACCAAAGCCTCCGGCAGCCCCAGCTTTTTTCCGAGGACGCGCACCTCGTCCTTAAACAGGCCGGCCAGCGGCTCTATCACCCCGGTAAAGGCAAGAGTTTCGGGCAGCCCGCCCACGTTGTGATGGCTCTTGATGGTCGCGCCGTATTCCCCTCCCGATTCGACAATGTCCGGGTAGATGGTTCCCTGCGCCAAAAACGGGATGTCGCCGAGCTTGGCGGCCTCCTTCTCAAATACGCGGATAAATTCTTCCCCGATGAGCTTGCGCTTGCGCTCAGGGTCGGCCGCGCCCCGCAATCTGGCCAGAAAGCGCTCCTGCGCGTTCACGCGGATGAAGCGGAGGTCAAGGCTTGAAAACACACGCTCAATCTCGTCGCCCTCGCCAAGGCGCATCAACCCGTGGTCTACAAAGATACAGGTCAGCCGCCCCGGCACAGCCTTGGACAGCAGCGCCGCGCAGACCGACGAATCCACCCCGCCCGACAGGGCCAGCAAAACCCTTTGCTCCCCGACGGTATACCGAATGTTCTCAATGAGGGCGGCGGCGGTTTTCTCCGGCCTGTAGCCGCCCGACGCGCCGCAAAGCTCATACAGGAAGCGGCGAAGGATTTCCCGCCCGCCCTCAGTGTGCTTCGTCTCCGGGTGAAACTGCACGCCGCAAAGCCTCCGTCCCGCGTCCTCGCAGGCGGCGATGCAGGAGGCAGTGCGCGCCGTCGCCTTAAACCCTTCCGGCAGACGCGTCACGGCGTCCGAATGGCTCATCAGGGCCAGAAACGGCTTTTGAGCCGAATCGGCGGGCGTAACCGTCACGCGCCCGTATTCGCCCGCGCCGCCGGACGAAACCTCCCCGCCCAGCATATGGCACATGAGCTGCATCCCGTAGCAGATACCGAGGACGGGGATGCCCAGCGCAAACAGCCCGGGGTCGCATTTCGGCGAATCCGGCAGGGTCACGCTGTCCGGCCCGCCGGTCAGGATGACGCCGATGGGGTTCAGCCGTTTGACGTCGTCCGCCGCCATGCTCCCCGCCCGTATCTCCGAATACACCGACAACCCTCTGACAGCCCCCGCAATCAGCTCTTTATACTGTCCCCCGAAGTCCAGCACCAGCACCAGCTCGCTCATATGTCCACAACCCCTTCAAACACCTTGACGCAATCCCCCGTCATGGTCACGGTCTCGTCGGTATAGCAAACCGTCAGCTCCCCGCCCGGAAGCCTTACCTTGATGTCCGCGCCCTTGTCGCAATGCCCGTTTAGGACGGCGGCCACCGCCGCGGCGCAGGCCCCGGTGCCGCAAGCCCGCGTTTCGCCGCTGCCCCGCTCCCATACGCGCAGCTTCAGGCAGTTTCTGTCCACCACCTCGGCAAACCCGGCGTTCACCCTGTCGGGAAAGAGCGCGTCGTTTTCAAACAGCGGCCCGACTGCGCGCACGTCAAAGCTGTCCGCGTCGCCGACAAAGACCACCGAATGGGGATTGCCCATCGAGACGCAGGTCACGGCGTATTCCGTCCCGCCGATGACCGCCGGCCTCGCGACGGCGTCCTCCCCCGCCAGCCTCACGGGGATTTTCTCCGGCCGCAGCTCGGCCTTCCCCATATCCGCCTTCACCGACGATACCTTGCCGTTGCGGGTAGACAGGCGCAAATCCTTAACGCCGCTCAGGGTTTCAATCCGCAAGTGCCGCTTGGGCGCGACGCCGTTGTCATACAGGTATTTCGCCACGCAGCGGATGGCGTTGCCGCACATAAGCCCCTCGCTGCCGTCAAGGTTAAACATCCGCATCTTCGCGTCGGCCATATCGGAGGGCAGAATCAGCACCACGCCGTCTCCGCCCACGCCGGTATGCCGGTCGGAGAGGAAGACCGAGAGCGATTCGGGCGAGTTGACGGTAAAGCCGTCGCAATGGATGTAGATATAGTCGTTGCCACAGGCGTGCATTTTGGTAAACGGCAGCTTCACCCTCTCGCTTCTCAGCCGGTTGATGTCCACCAGCTCGGTGTTGATTTCGCTGTAGCCTGAGAGCAGGCTGTCGGCCAGCGCGTTGGCGGTGTCCACCGACGTCAGGCAGGGGATGCCGAGGGAGCAGGCTTTCCTGCGGAGCTTCACATCGTCCAGCGCGGGATCCCTGCCCCTTTCGGAGGTGGATATCACATAGCTCACGGCGCCGCTTGCCAGCAGGCTTTCCGTATTGTTCACCGGGCACTCGAAGATTTTTTCCACCGTTTGCACCGTCAGGCCTTTTCGCGCAAGGAACCGCGCCGTGCCCCGCGTCGCGTGGAGGACAAACCCGCAGGCGCTGAGCTTTGCCGCCACGGCGGCGATTTCCGCCTTGTCGCCGTCCCTCACGGTAATCAAAACGCCGCCGCTCTTCTGCATTTGATATCCGGCGGCGGTCAGCCCTTTGTAAAGCGCCTCCTCGAGGTTTTTCCCAAGCCCCAGCACCTCGCCGGTGGATTTCATCTCCGGCCCCAGATGCGTGTCCAGCCCCGCCAGCTTTTCAAAGGAAAACACCGGAACCTTGACCGCCGTATACGGCGGTATCTTGGCGACGCCCGACGTATAGCCCAGCGAGGCCAGCGTTTCCCCGGCGCTCACCCGCGTCGCCAGACTGCACATCGGAACGCCGGTGACCTTGCTGATATAGGGAACGGTGCGCGACGCGCGCGGGTTGACCTCGATGACATAGACGTCATTTTCATACAAAACATACTGGATGTTGACAAGCCCCCTGACGTTCAACGCCATGCAAAGGGTCTTGGTGATGTCAAAAATCCGCTCCGTCAGGTCGTCGTCGGCGTGCAGGGGCGGATAGACGGCGATGCTGTCGCCCGAATGGACGCCGGTGCGCTCAATATGCTCCATGATGCCCGGAATCAGCACGTCCGTCCCGTCGCAGATGGCGTCCGCCTCGATTTCCGGCCCCTCCAGATATTTGTCAATCAGCACCGGGCTTTCCTGCTTGGAGCGGAGGATGATTTCCATATACTCTCGGATATCCTCCGCCGAAAACGCGAGTATCATATTCTGCCCGCCCAGCACATACGACGGGCGCATCAGCACCGGATACCCCAGCTTGTCCGCCGCGGACAGGGCCTCCTCCTCCGTCAAAACGCCCACGCCCTTGGGGCGCTTGATATTCAGCCGTTCCAAGAGGGCGTCGAAGCGCTCCCTGTCCTCGCAGACGTCAATGCTGTCCGCCGACGTGCCGATGATGTTCACGCCGCGCTCATGCAGCTTTTTGGCCAGCTTGACGGCGGTGCCTCCGCCAAACGCCGCGATGACGCCGACGGGCTTTTCAAGGTCAATGACGCTCATCACGTCGTCAATGCACAGCGGCTCGAAATACAGCCTGTCGGCGGTATCGAAGTCGGTCGACACCGTTTCGGGGTTGTTGTTGATGACGATAACCTCATACCCCATGCTTTTCAGCGTCCACACGCAATGCACGCAGGCGTAGTCAAACTCAATGCCCTGCCCGATGCGTATCGGCCCGCTGCCCAGCACGACGATTCTCGGCTTTGTGCTTTTTTGAATAAACGGCAGCGCCTCATTTTCCGTCCCGTTCCGTATGGAGTAGAAATAGGGCGTCTGCGCCTCAAACTCCGCGGCGCAGGTGTCCACCATCTTGTAAACCAATTGACAATTGACAATTGACGATTGACAATTGTTGGCTATGTTTTTTAGTCCGTGGAGGAACCAGCGGTCTACTTTGGTCGTCAGGTGCAGCTCGTCCACGCTCACGCCGCGTTTGAGGGCCTCGTACAGGACGAAGAGGCGCTCGTCGGTCACCGTGTCCAGCAGTTCGTCAATCTCCCCGTCGGATTTGGCGGCCAAGCGGGGGAGGTCGAGGCTGTCCAGACCCAGCTCGGCGCCGCGCACGGCTTTCAGCAGCGCGTCTTCAAAGGTATCGGCCATCGCCATGACCTCGCCGGTCGCTTTCATTTGCGTCCCCAGATTTTTGTGCGCGTACACAAACTTGTCAAACGGCCATTTGGGGAGCTTGACCGCCACATAGTCCAGCGCCGGCTCAAACGCCGCGAAGGTCGTGCCGGTCACGGCGTTCTGAATCTCGTCAAGGGTGTAGCCTATGGCGATTTTGGCCGCCACCTTGGCAATGGGATATCCTGTCGCCTTGCTGGCCAGCGCCGAGGAGCGCGACACGCGCGGGTTGACCTCGATGACGGCGTATTCAAAGCTGTGGGGATGCAGGGCGAGCTGGCAGTTGCAGCCGCCCTCCACGCCGAGGGCGCGGATGATGTCCAGCGAGGCCGTCCGCAGCATTTGGTATTCCCTGTCCGCCAGCGTGACGGTGGGGGCGACGACGATGCTGTCGCCGGTATGCACGCCCACCGGGTCAAAGTTTTCCATCGAGCAGACGACAACCGCGTTGTCGGCCTTATCGCGCATGACCTCAAACTCGATTTCCTTCCATCCGGCGATGGACTTCTCCACCAATATCTGTGTAATCGGCGAGAGGGCCAGCCCGTTGGCGGCAATCTCCCGCAGCTTGGCTTCATCCTCCGCCATACCGCCGCCGCTGCCGCCCAGCGTAAAGGCGGGACGCACGATGACCGGATAGCCAGTCTCCTCCGCGAACGCCGCCGCCGTTTCCACGTCGTTGGCGACGACCGACGGGACGACCGGCTGGCCGATTGCCTGCATGGTTTGCTTAAAGAGCTGCCTGTCCTCGGCCTTGTCGATGGTTTCGGGCGAGGAGCCGAGCAGGCGGGCGTTCATCCGCTCCAAAAAGCCGCTCTTGGCAAGCTGCATACTCAGCGTCAGCCCCGTCTGCCCGCCCAAGCCCGAGAGGATGCTGTCGGGCCGCTCTTTTTCAACAATGCGCCTGACGGTCGCCAGCGTAAGCGGCTCAATGTAGATTTTATCTGCGATGTTTTTGTCGGTCATAATGGTGGCGGGGTTGGAATTGACAAGAACAATCTCAATCCCGTCCTCGCGGAGGACGCGGCAGGCCTGCGTCCCGGCGTAGTCAAACTCCGCCGCCTGCCCGATGACAATCGGGCCGGAGCCGATGACCATGACTTTTTTGATGCTTCTATCGAGCGGCATACGCGTCCATCCTTTCCATAAAGCGGTCGAAGAGAAACGCCGTGTCCGGCGGGCCGCCGCGCGCCTCGGGGTGAAACTGCACGGAAAACGAGACGCCGTAGTCCAGCCCTTCGCAAGTGCCGTCGCTGACGTTGACAAACGAGCCGTCGTCCCCCGCCGCCACCGCGTAGCCATGATTCTGGCTGGTGATGTAGACCCGCCCGGTGGCCGTCTCCTTGACCGGCTGGTTGGCGCCGCGATGCCCGAACCTGAGCTTTTCTGTCCGGTACCCGTTGGCCAGCGCCAGAAGCTGATGCCCCAGACAAATGCCGAAAATGGGGACGCCGCTCCGCTGCAAGACGCGGATGGTTTCCACAATGCCGGCGTTGGCGGGGTCGGCCGGGTCGCCCGGGCCGTTGCTGAGCATGACGCCGCGCGGGCTTGACCGCAAAATCTCGTTCGCCCCGGCGTCGCAGGGAAAGGCCCACACCTCGCAGTCCCGCGCCTCAAGCGCCCCCGCAATGCCGCGCTTCGCCCCGCAGTCCAAGAGCGCCACCCGCCGATGCCCTCCGCCGGTTTTGGTCACAACGCGCGGCGAGACGGCGGCGACGGCGTTGGAGACGGCATAGGCCCTCGCTTCCTCGCGGTCGGCGGCGGTCGGCGGGCCGGCGGTGATTTTCCCGTTCATCACGCCGTTTTCCCGGATGATTCTGGTCAGCGCCCGCGTGTCGATGCCGCTCAGCCCCACAATGCCGCGCTCCTTCAGCAGCGCGCCAAGGCTCTGCTCGCTTCGGAAATTGGAGGGCGTTTGACACGGATGCTTGACGATATAAGCCCTCGCCCCGATGGCCGCGCTTTCAAAATCCGGCGGGATGACGCCGGCATTGCCAATCAGCGGGAAGGTCTGCAACACAATCTGCCCGTAATAGCTGGGGTCGGTCAGCGTTTCCAGATAGCCGGTCATGCCGGTGGCAAAGACGACCTCCCCGGTCGCCTCTCCCGGCGCGCCGAAGGCTTCCCCTTCAAAGATTGTGCCGTTTTCCAAAATCAAGGCTGCCGTCATCGTCCGTTTCCCCGTTCCGTTATGGTTTCTCCCGCGGGCGTCCCCGCGCCGTTTTCCGCGAAGCAGGCGGTGCAGAACGGCAGGGCGCATTGCCCGCAGGCCCGCTTCAACCCCTCTAAGCTGATATACCCAAGGCTGTCCGCGCCAATGTCCCCTCGGATTTCATCCAAGGACATCCGGTTGGCAATCAGGTTTTCCTCCGAGTCTATGTCCGTCCCGTAGTAACAGGCGCGGCGGAAAGGCGGGGATGATATTCTAAGGTGAACCTCCGCCGCGCCCGCGCTTTTCAGGCTTTTCACAATCTTTTCGCTTGTGGTGCCGCGCACGATGGAGTCGTCCACCAGCACCACCCTCCGCCCCCGGATGTTGGCCGCCAGCGGGTTGAGCTTTTGCCGCACGGCGCTGTCTCTTTGAGACTGCGTCGGATAGATGAAACTCCTGCCGACATATCGGTTTTTCACAAACCCCGACGCAAGCTGCACCCCGCTGCCCGCGCTGTAGCCCCCGGCGGCCTCCAAGCCGCTGTCGGGCACGCCGCAGACGATATCGGCCTCCGCGGGACATTCCTCCGCCAGCACCGCCCCCATGTTAAACCGCGCGTCGTATACGGAAAGCCCGTCCAGCACGGAATCCGGCCGGGCGAAATAGACATACTCAAAGATACACAGACCCCGACCGTCCTCTTTTTGCGAGATGTAGCTCCCCTGATACACGATTTCGCCCCGCTCAAAGACGACGACCTCGCCCGGCGCCACGTCCCGGACAAGCTCAAACCCGCAGACGTCCAGCGCGCAGCTTTCCGACGCCGCGGCGTATCCCGCGGCGCTTTTGCCGATGCAGAGCGGCCGGAACCCGTTAGGGTCACGGACGGCAATGAGCTTGCCCCTGCCGGTCGCGATGACCAGAGAAAAGGCGCCCCGCAATAACCCCGTCGCCCTTTTAACCCCCGGCAGCGTACCTCCCTCCGTCGTCGTACAATACGCAATCAGCGCCGAAACAACCTCGCTGTCGCTGGTCGCGTCAAACCGCAGGCCGTTTTGCCTCAAGGTTTCCCTCAATTCCTTCGCGTTGGTGATATTGCCGTTATGGGCCGCCGCAATCCGCCCGGTCAGATAATCCGTCACAAACGGCCCGACGTTTTCCTTTTCACTGCCGCCGGTTGTGGAATATCTGGCGTGTCCGGCGGCCGTCCTGCCTTTGGGCAGGGCTTCAAGCCTTTCGCCGGTGAACACCTCGCTGACAAGCCCCGCGCCTTTATGGCAAAAAATTTTGTTTTCATGCGCGACGGCGATTCCCGCGCCCTCCTGTCCCCGGTGCTGCAGCGCGAGCAAGCCGTTGTAGGTCACGCCGGCGGCCTCGTCGGCCGTCAGGCTGACGCCGAACACGGCGCATTCCTCCCTCAGTTTCCCCTCAGCTCTCATAGGTTTTCAGTATTCCTTCCGCAATCACCCGTTTTGTGGCGCGCATATCCATCGCCTGTTTTTCGATGTATCTGTGAGCGTCCTGCTCGCTCATGCTCATAAACGAGATTAGGATGCATTTCGCCCTGTCAATCACGCGGATATCCTCTATTTTCTGTTTCAGCCGCGCGTTCTCCGCCTGTATCCGTCTCAGCCTGCCGCAGGCCGCCTTCGCCAGCGTGAGCGCGGACCAAAAAACCGCCCTGTTCACCGGCTTGGAAACGGTCAGCACGCCGTCGCCCTCGCACACGGCGGATACCGCTTCAAAAAACTCGCTTTTTACCACGAGGATGACCTGAGACAGGCTTTTGGACGCGATGTGCCTTGACAGGCTTTCGCCCGACTCGTCCCGGAGCGGGGCGTTGATAATCACCAAGTCAAAATCCCGCTCTAAAAGGAGCCGCCGCGCCTCCCCGCACGAGGGCAGGACGGCGATATGCTTCACGGAAGCGGCGTTCAGCAGTTCCGTGATATAAACGGTGCTTTTCTCGGTGCAGGAGACAATCAGAGCGCTTTCCATCGTATCGCCGCCTTTCCGTTCAATTTCCGGGGGATTTATACGACGGGAAAATATCGCTCCCTGTAAAACGCGTTTTTGTCGGGCGCCGCAGCAAACTCGGCCGCCTCGGTTTTTTTGGCGGCGATGTACTTTTCCAAAAACGCCCCGCCGACCACATTTTCCGCAAACCCGCCGCTCAGAGCGGCCTCAATGGCCTCGCTCAGGCTTTCCGGCAGGCGGGCGAGCGTCCCCGTCACGCTTGCATCCGCGGTATACAAATCCGCGTCCACGGCGGGCGGCAGGGGCAGTCCGCTCTCAATTCCGTCCAGCCCGGCGGCGAGGATGAGCGCGAACGCGAGATAGGGATTGGCCGACGGGTCGGGCGAGCGCAATTCCATTCTGACCCGTTCGCCGATGGCGGCGGGAATCCGCACCATCTGCGAGCGGTTTTGGTGCGACCAAGACACATACCCCGGCGCGTCAAACGCGCCGAAGCGCTCGTATGAGTTGGCGAGGGGGTTGAGGAAAACCGTCATCTCCGGGGTTTTTTTCAAAATGCCGGCGATAAAGCTCTCCGCGACGCGGGAATGGCCCTCGCGGGCGTTTTTGAAGATGTTGCGCCCGTCTTGGGCGAGGGCGAGGGACAGATTGACGTGCATCCCGCTGCCCGGGGCGTTTTCAATCGGCTTGGGCATAAAGGAGGCAAACAGGCCGTTGCGCGCGGCGATGGCCTTGACGGCGGACTTGAAGGTCTGGAAATTGTCCGCGCAGGAGAGGGCGTCGCTGAACTGAAACCCGATTTCGTTCTGCCCCGGCCCCTGCTCATGGTGCGAAACCTCCGGCCTGATGCCCATTTCCTCAAGCGTCAGGCAAATCTCGCGGCGGATGTCCTCGCCCCGGTCAAGGGGGGAGGCGTCCAGATACCCGCCCTTGTCAAAGGGGACGCCGGACGGCTGCCCGTCGTCGTCGGTTTTGAAGAGGTAAAACTCACATTCGGCGCCGATTTTGCAGATATAGCCCATCCTCTCGGCGCGCCTGACGACGCGTTTCAGGAGACCCCTGCCGTCATGGAGAAAGTCCGCGCCGTCCGGGGTTTTGATGCCGCAGTAAAAACGGGCCACCCTGCCCGGCCCCGGCCGCCACGGCAGCACCGCCAGCGTAGACGGGTCGGGCGTCAGAAACAGGTCGGATTCCGTAACGTCGCGGAACCCCCGGATGGAGTGCGCGTCGAAGGACACACCCTCCTCAAACGCGGCTTGCAGCCCGTCGGCCATGATGGAAATGTTTTTTTGCACGCCGAACATATCGCAGAAACTGAGCCGGATGAACTTAACGTCGTTTTCCTTAACGAACTCCAGAACCTCGCTTGCCGTGCCGTTCATGTGCAACGCCTCCTATTTCTATTCTACCGTAACGCTTTTGGCCAGATTTCGCGGTTTATCTATATCCAAGCCCTTGTTGGCCGCCACATAGTAGCTGAAAAGCTGGAGCGCGACGACCGAGAGGGACGGGGAAAACAGCTCGTGCGCGGCGGGCAGGCGTATGACGGACATTCTGTCCCCCATTTCCGCGGGCGCGCAGCTCCCCACAAAGAGAACCCTCGCGCCCCGGCTGGCCACCTGCTCGGCGTTGCTCATAATCTTCGGCGCGAGCCGTTCGCAGTTGGACAGGGCGACCACCAGCGTATTGTCCTCGATGAGCGATATCGTCCCGTGCTTCAGCTCCCCGCCCGCGTACGCCTCCGAGTGGATGTAGGATATCTCCTTGAGCTTCAGCGAGCCTTCCAGCGCGATGGCGTAATCTACGTTCCGCCCGATGAAAAAAATGCTTTTATACGCGATGCAGCCGGCGGCGCAGTGCTGGATTTCGTCCGTCCTGCCGAGCAGGGCCTCCGCCTTTCCGGGAAGCGCTTTCATCTCGTCCGTCAGCGCGTCCCGCTCCGTTTCCGAAAGCCTCCCCAGCTTATACGCGAAGCTGATTGCGAGCATATACAGCAGCGCGAGCTGCGCGGAAAACGCCTTGGTGGTGGCGACGGCGATTTCGGGCCCCGCCAGCGTGTAGATGGTATGCGCCGTTTCCTTCGCCACGGTGCTGCCGACCGCGTTGACAATAGACAGCGTCACGGCCCCCTTGGCGTTCGCCTCCCGCATGGCGGCGATGGTGTCGGCGGTCTCTCCCGACTGGCTGATCAGAATCACAAGGGTTTTTTCGCCGATAATCGCGTCCTTGTACCGAAATTCGCTTGCCAGCTCCACCTCGACCGGCACCCTGCACAGCTTTTCAAAGACATACCGCGCCGCGACGCCCGCGTTGTAGGCCGAGCCGCAGGCGGTCATCACGATTTTGTCGAAGCGCGCCGGGTCAAGGCTGTCGGCGGCGGCTTTGGCCTCGCCGCTCACCGCGGATTGCACCGTGTCCCGCAAAACCTTGGGCTGCTCCATGATTTCCTTGAGCATAAAGTGGGGGTAGCCGCCCTTCTCCGCGCTGTCAAGGCTCCATGTCACGGTTTCGGGATGCTTTTGAAGCGGCTCCCTGTCGAGGCTGTAAAACCGCGCGCCGTCTTTGTTCAGCACGGCGATTTCCCCGTCGTTCAGATAATAGACCAGATTTGTGTGCCGCAATACGGCGGGGACGTCGGACGCGATGAAAAGCCCGTGCGCCGCGACGCCGATAATCAGGGGATTGTCTTTCTTGACCGCAATCAGCGTGTCGGGGCGGTCAAGGCACATGATGCCCAGAGCGTAGGAGCCTTCCAGCCTGCCGACGGCCTTGACGACCGTTTCCATGATGTCGCCGTCGTAGCAGGTTTCGGCAAGCTGCGCGACGACCTCGCTGTCGGTCTGCGACGCGAAACGGATTCCCTTTTGCTCCAAACGCGCTTTCAGCCGCTGATAATTCTCGATGATGCCGTTGTGGACGACGGCGATTTTGCTCCGGCTGCCCACATGGGGATGCGAATTGGCGTCCGACGGCTCCCCGTGGGTGGCCCAGCGGGTATGCCCGATGCCCATATGCCCGGAGAGGGGGGCGGCCTCCAGCCGCGCCTCCAGCGCGTCCAAGCGCCCCTTCTGTTTGACGACGTCAAAGCCGTCCCGCCCGCAAACGGCGATGCCCGCCGAGTCGTATCCCCGGTATTCGAGCTTTTTCAGGCCTTCGAGGATGATGGGAACGGCGTTTTCATACCCCACATAGCCAATTATACCACACATGGCAACACCCCTTTCAATTCGGCGTATACAGTTGCGTATAGGGATTCTTCGCGTTGGGCTTTAAGACATAATATCTGTCTCTCATTAGGGTATTCGCGTCCGGGCCGAAATACCCGGCAAATTCGGAAAGATAGGGCGCAAGCTCCTCCATGTCCTCCGCCCCGGCAAGCTCCGCCGTGACCTGCGCGGGAAGGGAGGTCAGCTCTTTTTCCGTTCGGATGAAGATTTTTCCGCCGTGCATCCCGGTTCCCGCGAAATTGCCCACGGGGATATCGTCCGACCCGAGGCCCAGCACCACAATCAGCCCGCCCGCCAGATATTCGCCCAAAAAGCTGCCGACCGAGCCGCCGATGATGATGGCGGGCTTCTTGTCTTTGTATTCCTTCATATGGATGCCCGTCCGGTAGCCGGCGTTTCCCCGGACGAAGATGGAGCCGCCCCGCATGGCGTAGCCGAGCGCGTCGCCCGCGCTGCCGTAAACGATGATTTTCCCGTCGTTCATCGTGTCGCCCGCGGCGTCCTGCGCGTTGCCGTTGACCACAATGGTTCCCCCGTCCAGATACGCGCCCAGCGCGTTGCCCGGCGTCCCGTTGACGGTAACGGTTCCGTCCTTCATGGCACAGCCGATGTACCGTTTGCCGAAGCAGTTGTTGATGGTCATACCGCGCCTCCTCCCAGCCTCGCCCGCCTTTCCTCTCTGGCAAACGCCATAAGCCCCGGCTTCTCGCACACAAGCCCGAAATCAATCGAGTCCAGCGGCGTCCGTTCGCGGATGAGGTTTGTGTAAATCCCGGCCTTCTCCACAGAGCCGATCAGGATGTATCCATTCAGCCTGTTGTCGCTGTAAAACAGCCGCTTGTAGCCCCCGTCCGCGTCTCCGGCGTAGGCCTCGCCGCTGTAGTTCCCCGCCGTGATGACGTGCAGGCCGAAAAAGCCTATGGCGTTCATGGGAATGGCCTTGCCGAAGGCGCGGTCGCCCCCGGCCATGTTGATTCCCGCGCACTCGCCCTGCATATAGGCGTTGGGCAGCAGCGCCATGACCCTGCTCTGCCCGCTCGAAACGTCAAACGCCTGCGCGCAGTCTCCGGCGGCGTAGATATCCGGCGCGGAGGTTTCCGATTTCCCGTTGATGACAATCCCCCGGTCAATCTCCGCGACGCCGTTCAGAAGCGCGGTGTTCGGGCGCACGCCCACGGCGAGGACGAGGACGTCGAAGTCTATGGCGTCCCCGCTCTCCAAAAGGGCGGTTCCTCCCGCGAAGCGCTTGACGCTCTCGCCCAGCCTGAACGCAAGACCCTTGCTTTCAAGATGCGCCCGCATCAGCGCCGAACCGCCGTCGTCGAGGATGCTGGACAGAATTTTCGGGGCGAGATCCAGCACCGTTATCCCTGCAACCCTGCCAAGGATGCCCTCGGCGCATTTCAGGCCAATCAGACCCGCGCCGACAATCAATACGCGCTTATCGGCGCCCAGCATCCCGTCCAGCCGGCGCGCGTCGTCAAGGCTTATAAAGGTGGTTTTGTTTTCCACCGTGTCAAGGCCCTCGAACGGGGGGACAAAGGCCGAGGAGCCGGTCGCGGCGAGGAGCTTGTCATACGGGACGCGGCGTCCGTCTGAAAGCACCGCGGCCTTGCCTTCGGCGTCGATTCCCGTCACGGCGGCGTGAATCAGCCGGATGTTGAGGCCGGTATAAAACCCGTCGTCCCGGTATCGCATTTTTTCTTCCGTGACCTTGCCGAGCAGGAGATAGGAGATGAGCGGGCGGGAATAGGTATGGTGCGGCTCGTCCGTGATGAGGGTAATCTCTCCCCGCTTATCCGTCTGCCGTATGCCCTCCGCCGCGCCGATGCCCGCCGCCGAATTGCCGATGATCACATATTTTTTCATGCCGCTCACCCTCTTTCCTCAAACACAATCGCACCGTTGGGGCAGCCCTTGACGCAGACGGGGACGCCTCCGGCGGTTTTGACGCACAGCTCGCATTTCTGCACCGCGCCGCCGTCGGAGGGGGACACCGCCCCGTAGGGACAGCTCAGGATGCAGGTATAGCAGCTTACGCACCGCTCGCCGTTGATGGTGATGACGCCGCCGTCAACGGTCATCGCGCCGGTGATGCAGCCCTTGACGCACAGCGGCTCAAGGCAATGACGGCAGGACACGGCGAAGCTGACGCCGTCCTTTTCCTCGATGTTGATTTTGGGATTGATTTTGCAGCCCTTCAGCGCCCGCGCCATATCGGTCTCGTTTGTTCCGGCAAAGGCGCAGTAATACTCGCACAGGCGGCAGCCCAGACACCACTTTTCGTTTACATAGACCCGTTTCACAGCCTCACCTCATTTTCAGGTAATCGTCCCGCCCCGCCCCGACGGACACATAGGTAATCGGGCAGCCCACGGCGCTTTCGATAAACCGTATATAGCGCACCGCCGCGTCCGGCAGGTCTTCGGCTTTACGGCATTTTGATATGTCGGTTTTGAATCCGTCCAGATATTCATACACCGGCTTTGCCTTAGCCAGCGCGTCGCCGGACGGAAAACGGCCCGTTTTCTCCCCGTTGACGCTGTACGCCGCGCAGACCGGGATTTTGTCGAGGTAAGAAAGCACATCCAGCTTGGTCAGCGCGATTTCGTCGGCGCCCTGCGTCTCCACCCCGTAACGGCTGGCCACAACATCGAAGCCGCCCACCCTTCGCGGCCTTCCGGTCGCCGCGCCGTATTCCGCGCCGGCCTCCCGCAGGACGCCGGCCTCCTCGCCGAACATTTCCGCGGTAAACGGCCCCTCGCCTACACAGCTTGAATAGGCTTTCATCACGCCGATGACCCGGTTGAGCCGCGCGCCCGGGACGCCCGCGCCGATCGGCGCGTAAGCGGCAAGCGTTTGCGAGGACGTCGTGTACGGATAAATGCCGTAGTCGATGTCCCGCAGAGCGCCGAGCTGCGCCTCGAACAGGATTTTTTGAGCCTTCCCGACGGCGTCGGACAGCACCCGCGACGTATCGGTGATATACGGGCGGAGCCTCGCGCCGTATTCGCCGAGCCAGCGCAGCAATTCGAGCAAGTCCGCCCTGCCCGAGCCGTAGCCTTTGAGCGCGAGGTTTTTCCATTCGAGGATGGCGGCGAGCTTGCCCTTGAGCGTCCCCTCCTCCAGCAAATCGCCCATCCTCAGGCCCTTTTTCATGGTTTTGTCGCCGTAAGCGGGGGCGATGCCGCGCCGCGTGGAGCCGTATTTCCTGTCCCCCAGCCGCTCCTCCTCCATGATGTCCTGCGTCACATGATACGGCAGACAGATAAAGGCTTTGTCGCTGATTTTCAGCGTGTCGGGGGTGAGGGCGACGCCTTTTTGATCAAGCGCGGCGATTTCGCCGCACAGATGCTCGATGTTGACCATCATCCCCGCGCCCATGACGTTGACCGTGCCTTCGCGCAGCACGCCGGACGGCAGGAGGTTTAAGGTAAACCTGCCCTTTTCGTTGACGACGGTATGCCCGGCGTTGTTGCCGCCCTGATACCGGCAGATGACGTCGTAGCCCTCCGACAGCAAATCGACCATCCGCCCCTTGCCCTCGTCGCCCCAGTTGATTCCGACCACCGCTGTAAGCATAGCCCTTCCCCCCTGTCATACCGTTATTGGCACATCCGCGCCCAGCAAGGCTTTGTTCGCGTCCAGCACCGCCCGGACTTCAGCCAAAAATTCCTCCGTCTGCTCCTTCGCCCGGCCGGTGAAGTTTTCGGCGCGGAGCAAATCGTTTATCTCGTCCCCGCTCATATCAAACGCCGGATCCGCCGCGACGCGGGCCATCAAATCGTTCTCCCCGCCGTCCAGCTTCACCCTTTTCCCCGCCTCCGCCGCGTGCAGCCGGAGCCGCTCATGGAGAATTTGCCTGTCGCCGCCTTTTTTGACGCAGCGCATCAGAATGTTTTCGGTCGCCATAAACGGCAGTTCCTCCGCCAGATGCTTCGCCATCACGTTCGGGTAGACGGTAAGCCCCCCGGCGATGTTGATGACGAGGGAGAGAATCCCGTCCGCGGCCAGAAACGCTTCCGGGATGACAATCCGCCGGTTTGCCGAATCGTCCAGCGTCCGTTCCAGCCATTGCGCGCTTGCCGTCAGCGCGGGATTGAGCGCGCCCGCCGTCACCAGACGGGCAAGGGCCGCGACGCGTTCGCTCCGCATGGGGTTTCGCTTATACGCCATCGCGCTGGAGCCGACCTGCCCGCTCTCAAACGGCTCGTCAACCTCCTTGAGGTGGGAGAGCAGCCGGATATCGTTTGAAAACTTATACGCGCTCTGGGCAATCCCGGACAGCACCGACAGCGTGATATAGTCAACCTTGCGCGGATAGGTCTGCCCGCTGACGGGATAGACCGCTTCCACCCCCATCTTGGCGGCGATTTTCCGTTCCAGCGCCTTCACCTTGGCATGGTCGCCGTCAAACAGGGCCAGAAAGCTCGCGCCCGTACCCGTCGTGCCTTTGCAGCCGAGGAGCTTTAGGTTTCCCAGCGTGAAGTCAAGCTGCTCAAGGTCAAGCAGGAAATCCTGCATCCACAGCGCCGCCCGCTTGCCGGCCGTGGTCGGCTGCGCCGCTTGAAAATGCGTGTACGCCAGACAGGGCAGGGCTTTGTGCTTCTCCGCGAAGCGATACAGCCTTTCAAGGGCGTTGACCAGCAGCGTTCGGATACGCAGCAGGGCGGAGCGCTGTAGGAGGAGGTCGGTGTTGTCGCCCACGTAGCAGGAGGTCGCGCCGAGGTGGATGACGGGCTTGGCGGCGGGGCATTGCTCGCCGTAGGCGAGGATGTGCGCCATGACGTCATGCCTTGTCTCGGCTTCATACTTCGCCGCCGCGCCGTAGTTGACGTCGGTGATATGCGCCCGCATTTCCGCAAGCGGTTCCTCCCCGATATCCAGCCCCAGCTCCCGCTGGCTCTCCGCCAGCGCGACCCACAGCCTGCGCCATGTGGAAAATTTGTTGTCGTCGGAAAAGATGCGCTGCATGTCGGCGCTCGCGTACCGCGCGCACAGCGGGTTTTCATACCTGTCGGACATCTTGCAGTCTCCTTAAAATTTCCCGGTATCCGCCGAGGACGTCCCCCAAATCGCGGCGGAAACGGTCTTTGTCCAGTTTTTGTTCTGTGTCCGCGTCCCAAAGGCGGCAGGAATCGGGGGATATTTCGTCGCAGAGGATGAGCCTGCCTTGGTACCGCCCAAATTCCAGCTTGAAGTCAATCAGGCGGACGCCCGCCTTTTCAAAGAGCGCGCACAGCAGCCCGTTGACGCGGAGCGCCAGACCCGTCATGCAGGCCAGCTCCTGTTCGTCCGCCAGCCCGAGGGCGGTAATCTGGCTTTCGTTGATCATCGGGTCGCCGAGCGCGTCGTCCTTTAAGCTGAACTCCGTGACGGTGTTTTTCAGCGCAGTTCCCTCCGGGACGCCGTATTTTTTGGAAAAGCTCCCCGCCGCGGCATTGCGGACGATGACCTCGACCATGACGATGTCCGCCTTCCTCACCAGCGCGGAGGTTTCGTCAAGAACCTCTATCAGGTGGGTCTCAACGCCGTTTTCGGCCAGATAGGCGTAAAGTTGGTTTGAGATGGCGGCGTTCAGCTTGCCTTTCCCGGCGAGGTCTTCCTTCTTTTCCCCGTTGAAGGCCGTGGCCGTGTCCTTGTAGCGGAGAATCAGGCTCCCGCCGTCCGGCCCGGCGCAGATGATTTTGGATTTGCCCTCCCGCAATACGGTGTCCATCCTCTTGCCCTCCTTTAATCGGTTCGCCCGCTTATCTATTCGCCCGCGTGCTTGATGCCCAGAATCCCGAGTTCCTTTTCGTTCAGCCCCACGCCGCGGAGCATCAGGCGGTTGCCCTTGAGGCTTTCGATGGAGTTGATGCCCATGCCGCCCATCATTTCCTTAATCTCGTGCCGCCAAGCGGTCAGCAGATTGACGAGGCGCTTATGCCCGAGATCCGGGTTGAGGCGTTTGACCAGCTCGGGGATCTGCGTGGCGATGCCCCAGTTGCATTTGCCGGCGTAGCAGGTTCTGCACAGGTGGCAGCCCAGCGCCAGCAGCGCCCCCGTCCCGATATACGCGCAGTCCGCGCCCAGCGCGATGGCCTTGACAATGTCGGCGCTGGAACGGATGCTGCCGCCGACGACAATGGAGACGCTGTCGCGTATCCCCTCGTCCCTGAGCCGCTTGTCCACGCCCGCCAGCGCAAGCTCTATGGGAATGCCCACATGGTCGCGCATACGGGTCGGCGCGGCGCCGGTGCCTCCGCGAAAGCCGTCGATGGCGATGATATCGGCGCCGCTTCGGGCGATGCCGCTGGCGATGGCGGCCACATTGTGGACGGCCGCGATTTTGACGATGACCGGCTTTTTGAAGCCGGAGGCTTCCTTGAGCGAATACACAAGCTGCCGCAGGTCTTCAATGGAGTAAATGTCGTGGTGGGGCGCGGGGGAGATGGCGTCGCTGCCTTCGGGAATCATCCTCGTGCGGGAGATGTCGCCGACAATCTTCGTCCCCGGCAGATGGCCGCCGATGCCGGGCTTGGCGCCCTGCCCCATTTTGATTTCAATCGCCGCGCCGCTGTTCAGGTAGTGCGGGTGGACGCCGAAGCGTCCCGACGCCACCTGTACGATGGTGTTCGCGCCGTATCGGTAAAAGTTTTCGTGCAGGCCGCCCTCGCCGGTGTTGTAGAGGACGCCCATCTCCTCCGCCGCCCGCGCGAGGCTTTCGTGGGCGTTGTAGCTCAGGGAACCGTAGCTCATGGCGGAAAACATCACCGGCATGGACAGGGAAAGCTGGGGGGGCAGGTTGTTTTTGAGCCTCCCGTTTTCGTCCCGCTCAACCGTTTGCGGCTTCGCGCCGAGGAAAACCCGCGTCTCCATCGGCTCGCGGAGGGGGTCGATGGAGGGGTTGGTGACCTGAGAGGCGTTCAGCAGGATCTTGTCGAAGTAGACCGGGTAATCGCACGGGTTGCCCATCCCGGACAGCAGCACGCCGCCGCTCCCGGCCTGCTTATACAGCTCGTCAACGGTTTTGGCGTTCCAGTTGAAGTTTTCTTTGTATGTATTGCCGCTCCTGACGATTTTCAGCGCGCGGGTCGGGCAGAGCGCGACGCAGCGGTGGCAGTTGACGCATTTGGCGTCGTCGCAGACCATTTTATCGGCGTCGGCGAGGTATTCGTGCGCCCCGTTGGCGCATTGGCGCTCGCAGGCGCGGCAGGCGATGCAGCGGTCGGGATTTCTCACGGCCTCATATTCGGGATAGACAAAGTTCACCGCCATGCTTCCTCACCTCCGTTCAAGCGGACAATCACCGGCTGCCCGCCCTTGGGAGCCCACACCGCGTCTAAATCCGGCTCGATGGCCCGGATGGCCGCCTCCTCGCTGGCGATATAGACCATCTCCCCCTTTTCCCCGACCACCATGCTCCGCAGCTTCAGCCGGTCGTTCAGGGCCATTAGGCCGCCCTCAAAGCCGACGAGGATGGAAAACGGGCCGGTGATGAGCTGCGCGGAGAACGCCACCCGCAGATATTCGTGCGTCTCCCGCTCCTCCGGCGGCATCTTGGCGATGGTTTGCCAGAACGGGGCGGCGATGACCGAGGAAATCTCCCGCAGGGTAAGCCCTTTTTTCCTGTGGAGGTAGTCGATGATGTAGGTGATGACCTCCGTGTCGGTTTGGAGGGTGCATTTGTAGCCGTACATCTCAATGGCGCGGCGGTTGGCGTCGTAGGAGGATATCTCGCCGTTATGCACCACCGAATAATCCAGCAGCGCGAACGGGTGCGCGCCGCCCCACCAGCCCGGCGTATTCGTGGGGTAGCGCCCGTGCGCCGTGAAGCACCAGCCCTCGTATTCCTCCAGCTTATAAAACCGCCCCACATCCTCGGGAAACCCCACCGCCTTAAACACGCCCATATTCTTCCCGCCGGAGAAGACATACGCGCCGCCGATTCTTGTGTTAATCCGAAAGACGCATTTGGCGGTGAACTCGCGCTCGTCAAGCTGGCTGTCGGCGAGCTTTGTGGGCAGCGGCGTGACAAAGTACCGCCAGATTAACGGCTCGTCGGTAATCTCCTTGATTTTCCGCGTCGGGATTTTGGAGAGGTTGACGATGTCGAAGTGCCGCTCCAAAAAGTCCTCGCATTCTTTTTTGGCCGCCGGCGAATCGTAAAACATATGCAGGGCGTAGCAGTCCTTGTATTCCGGGTAAATGCCGTACGCCGCGAAGCCGCCGCCCAAGCCGTTTGAGCGGTCGCGCATGACGGCGATGGACTTGATGATGGTCTCTCCGCTCAGCCGTCCGCCCGATTTGTTGATAAACCCCGATATGGCGCAGCCGGACGGGATTCTGACGTCTCCTTCTCGCCGCATTGCGGCATCCCTCCCCAACGACAGGTAAAGACGTCCACCGTATGATGCGCGCCGGGGAGTTTCCCCTAAGCGTTGCATCATCTGATGAACGTCTTTGTTCAATTCTGAAGTATACAGCATTGCCGACCGCTTGTCAAGATTTTTTTTGGGCGCGGAGCGCCGGCCGGTTATTTTGCGGCGGGCGGGGCGGGCGGCGATTGGATTTTCACAAATTTATAGTTCGGGCTGACGGTGAAGGGGACGCCGCCGTTGACGTAGGTTATCCCCGCGCCGCCGGGGTCGGCGTTGTCCGGGCTGGCCCAATAGGTGTAGACGTCGGGCAGGTCAAGCCATTGAAGCTCCATCGCCGTTGTGTCCCCCGCCGCCGAGAGGACGCCTTTGTTCACGGTGATATAGGGGCCGGCAAAGCCGCGGCTGACCGCGCTCTCCCCGGCTTTCAGGCGCAGCGTCCCGCCGTCCAGAATGATGCCGCTGTTCGTCACCGCGCCGTAGCTGGAAAAAACCGCCGGCCCGCCCGTGACATTAAGCTCCCCTTCCCCGCTGACGACGATGGCCCCGCCCAAATTCCCCAAGCCGTACGTGAGCGGCGCGGAGGCGCAGAGGGACGCGAGACGGTTTACGCTCCCCGCCGACAGCTCGATGGCAACCGTCCCGTTGGCGACGGTCAAAGCCTTCTCGCCCCGGGTGTCCCACACAAAGCCGTCCAGCCGGAGAACGCCCGGCGCGCCCGACCATTTGCCCGTTTGCCCGGTATATTCAAGGTTGGCAGGGTCTGCGGGGTCGTCGCTGTTGCTGATATTCAGGTGCAGTTTGCCGGTGGCGGCGTCAAAAATCAAGCCGTATGGCTCCTCATAGCTCGCGTCCGCGCCGATATGAGGCGCCGCGCTCGCCGCCGCCGCGTGCGGAATCAGCATGACCGCCGCGGCAAGAGCCACGGCCAAAAGCTGTTTGTGTTTTTTACGCATAGAGCAACCCTCCTTGTTTTGAGGGGTAGTATTCCCGGAAACGCCGTATTTACACGGCGGGGGAAACATGGTATAGTGTAGCGGTGTGGAATTTGACGTGTTTTGGGGGGTGCGGGGGATGATGAAGCGCGTTTCTCCCCGCGCTTTCGCGGCGGGGTGTCTTTTCCTCGCTTCGGCGATTTGGGGCGTCTCGTTTGTGACGCAGAAGGTCGCCGGGGATTATATGGGCGCGTTTACCTACAATGGCTTCCGGTTTGCCTTGGGGGCGTTTGCCCTGCTGCCGGCGGCGCGGCTTTTTGAAAAACGCGACCCGGCCAAGGGCAGGCTCACCCTGCTGACCGGGCTGGCGGGGGGCGGCGTGCTGTTTTTCGCGTCCAATTTGCAGCAGTTCGGCATCCTGCTCAGCCAGTCGCCCAGCTCGGCGGGCGAGGCGGGCTTCATCACCGGCATGTACATCATCTTTGTCCCCATACTGGGGCTGGCGCTGGGGCGCAAGACCCGGCCTCTGGTATGGCTGTGCGCCGTGCTGGCGTTCGGCGGGCTGGCGCTCCTCAGCGTGGGGACGGGCGGCTTGGCGGCGGCGCAGCTCAGCGATTTGCTGCTGGTGCTGTGCGCGGTGTTCTGGGCGGTTCACATTCTGCTGATTGACCGTTTCGCCGCGTCCATCCACCCCATCCGTTTCGCCGCCGTTCAGTTTGCCGTCTGCTCGGCTCTCTGCGTCGCCGCCGCGTTTATCTTTGAGGACGTCACCCCGCAGGGGCTGGCCGACGGGCTGGGCGTGCTGCTGTTCGGCGGCGTCGTGGCGTCAGGCTTTGCCTATACCCTGCAAGTCTTTGGCCAGCGCGGGGTCGGGCCGTCGCAGGCCGCCGTCATCTTCTCCCTCGAAGCCCCGTTCGCCGCGCTCGGCGAAGCCGTCTTCCTCGGCGAGCTGATGACGCCCCGCAAGACCCTCGGCGCCGCCGTCATTCTGTTCAGCATATTGCTCTCGCAGCGGCGGAAGCCCGAAAAGCGCGCCGCCGAAAAGCCCCCGCCCGCCTGAAAGATTTAATACTTTTGTAACATATCGAACATAACACGAAACGCCTGTTTTTAGCACAAATGTTCGTTCCTTTAGCCGTCCACGGGAAATGAGCTGGGTTTCGGGAGGCACGGGCGTCAAAAACCGGCTCAAAAAAAACATAGTTGACAATAGCTGGTACTGTGGTATAATGGTATCATAGGAGAAATGGACGGGCGGCAGATAGCCGCCCGTTTGCATACGGTCTCGCCGGGGCGGCGGGGCTTTTTGCTGTCCTCACCCGGTCTTCATCGTCAGCGAGATTCGCTTCTTCCGCGTGTCCACGTCCAGCACGGTGACGGTGACGGCGTCGCCCACCCTGACGACCTCGCCGGGGTGGCGGATGTAGCGGTCGGCCATCTGCGAGATATGCACGAGGCCGTCCTGATGGACGCCGATATCGACGAAGGCGCCGAAGTCGATGACGTTCCGCACGGTGCCGGCGAGCGTCATGCCCGGCTTCAGGTCGTTCATATCCATCACGTCGGTGCGGAGCTGGGTGGGGGGCAGCTCGTCACGCGGGTCGCGGCCCGGCTTTTGCAGGGAGAGGGCGATGTCGCGCAGGGTATGGACGCCGACGCCCACCGTCCGTGCCACCGTTTCCTCGCCCCGCTCCTCTATCCACTCATGGAGGGGCGGCATCTTCCCCACGTCGCCGAGGCTCAGGCCGAAAATGGCGAGCAAATCCTTGGCGGCTTTGTAGGATTCGGGGTGAACCGAGGTGTTGTCCAGCACGTTTTTCCCTTCCGGGACGCGCAAAAACCCCGCGCACTGCTCATACGCCTTGGGGCCGAGCTTGGGTACCTTGAGCAGGGCCCTGCGGTCGGGGTAAGCGCCGTTTTCCTCGCGGTATTTCACCACATTCTTCGCCGCGGCCGCGTTTAAGCCCGCCACCCGCGCCAGCAGCGGCGCGGAAGCCACGTTGACGTCCACGCCGACGGTATTGACGCAGTCCTCCACCACGCCGTCCAGCGAATGGGCCAAGCGCGCCGGGGGCATATCGTGCTGATACTGCCCCACGCCGATCGACTTGGGGTCTACCTTCACCAGCTCCGCCAGCGGGTCTTGCAGGCGGCGCGCGATGGATACGGCGGAGCGGAGGGAGACGTCGAACTGCGGGAACTCCTCCGCCGCCAGCTTGCTTGCCGAATAGACCGACGCCCCGGCCTCGTTGACCATCGTATACGCCATGCCCGGCATGTCTTTGATGAGGCCCGCGACAAACATCTCCGTTTCCCTCGACGCCGTACCGTTGCCGATGGCGACGACGGTGACCTTATGCTTGGCAATCAGCCTTTTCAGCACCGCCGCGGCCTCTTCGGGCTTGGACTGCGGCGGCGTGGGGTAGACGACGGCGGTATCCAGCACCAGCCCGGTTTCGTCGATGACGGCGCATTTGCAGCCGGTGCGGTAAGCGGGGTCTACGGCCAGAATGACCCGCCCGCGCACCGGCGGCTGCATGAGAAGCTGCTTGAGGTTGACGGAAAACATCCTGATGGCCTGCTCCTGCGCCCGGTCGGTAAAGCCTGAGCGCAATTCCCGCTCGAGGGAGGGGAAGAGCAGCCGGCTCCAACTGTCCGCGACGGCGCGCTGCACATAGGCCGACGCGGGCGCGCCGCCGCGCCGCATAAACGCGTCCTCCATCAGCGCCACGGCGTCAATATGCGGCGCGCGGAGAGCGACCTTGAGCGCGCCCTCCTTCTCGCCGCGGTTGATGGCCAGAATCCGGTGGTGCTGGACGCGGTTCAGGGGTTCCTCAAAATCGTAATACTGCTCGTACACGGCGCCGCCGTCGCCCGCCTTTTCCGAACACAGCACGCCCTCCCTGAACAGCAGGGGGCGCAGCTTCGCCCGGAGCGCCGCGTCGTCGGCAAAGTCCTCGGCCAAGATATCACACGCGCCGGCAAGGCAGCTTTCGGCGTCGGGCAGGCCCTTTTCCCCGTCGATGAAGGCCTCCGCCAGCTCGGCCGGGTCTCCGGCGCCCTGCTCCAGCAGCCATTCCGCCAACGGCTCCAAGCCCTGCTCCCTTGCCACGGTGGCGCGGGTGCGGCGCTTCTGCTTATAGGGACGGTACAGGTCTTCCACCACGGCCAGCGTCCGCGCCCCTTCGACGGCGGCCCTCAGCTCCTCGGTCAGCTTGCCTTGGGCCTCAATGGCGTCCAGCACCTCCTGCTTGCGCTTGTCGAGGTTCCGCAGATATTGCAGGCGGTCGGCCAGCTCGCGCAGCTTTTGGTCGTCCATCGCGCCGTGCTGTTCCTTGCGATAGCGGGCGATGAAGGGGATGGTGTTGCCGCCGTCAATCAGCCCGATTACGGCGGCGGCGTGCGCGGCCTTGCAGCCGAATTCATGCGCCAGTACGCTTTCATACGCGAGAGCCAAAATCCATCATCCTTTTCAAGTGTTGTACCGCGTTTGTCTGCCGCTATTGTAGCACGCGCGCCCTCAACTTTTCAAGTCTTATCTTGCGCTCTGAGCCGTATCGTGGTATAATATTCATCAATACGATTCAAAAGGAGGGAGCTTATGGCGCGGCCGCTGTATAAACGGGTTTTGCTTAAAATCAGCGGAGAGGCAATCGCCGGGAAGGGGAACGAAGTCCTCGCCTTCGACGTGATTGGCCGTATCTGCGACGTACTCAGGCGCTGCTTGGACGAGGGCGTGGAAATCGGCATCGTCATCGGCGGGGGAAACATATGGCGCGGGGCGAAGGACGGGGCCGACAAGATGGACCGCACGCGCGCCGACCATATGGGGATGCTGGCCACCGCCATCAACTGCCTCGCCCTTGCCGACGTCTTGGAGTCGCGCGGGGTGGAGGTTCGGGTGCAGACCGCCATCGAAATGCGCCCGTTCGCCGAGCCGTATGTGCGCCTGCGCGCCATCGCGCACCTTGACCGGGGAAAGGTTGTCGTCTTCGGCTGCGGCACCGGCAACCCCTTTTTCTCAACCGACACCGCCGCCGTCCTCCGCGGCGCCGAGATTGGCGCCGACATCGTCCTGCTGGCCAAAAATGTGGACGGCGTATACGACGACGACCCGCGCATCAACCCCGACGCCCAAAAGTACGACGAGCTGTCGCCGGGCGATTTCCTCCGCGACAACCTCGCCGCGATGGACGCCACCGCCGCCAGCCTGTCCCGCGACAACCACATCCCCGTCCTGCTCTTCGCCCTGAGCGACCCGGAAAACATCTACCGGGCCGTTATGGGGGAGAAGGTGGGGACGTTGGTTAGATGATAGATATAAGATATAAGATTTAAGAGATAAGAGACAAGATATAAGAAAGGATGAGTTTTTTATGGGTAGTTATCCCGAAATAGAGGGCAAGATTGCCAAGACTCTGGCATTTCTCGGAAACAACTACGCCACCCTGCGCGCCGGGCGCGCCAGCGCCGCCGTCCTCGACCGCATCTCCGTCGACTATTACGGAACCGCCACCCCCATCGCGCAGGTCGCGTCCGTCAGCACGCCCGAGCCGCGGCTGCTGATTATCCAGCCGTGGGACGCAGCGCTGCTCAAGCCCATCGAAAAAGCCCTCCAATCCTCCGATTTGGGCATCCACCCGTCCAACGACGGCAAGGTCATCCGTCTGGCCTTCCCGCAATTAACCGAGGAGCGCCGCAAGGAGCTGACCAAGCTGGTTCACAAATACGGCGAGGAGAGCAAGGTCGCCGTCCGCAACATCCGGCGCGAAGCCATCGACCTCTACAAAAAGCAGCAGAAAAAGAGCGAGATTACCGAAGACGACCTCCGCGACACCGAACGGGAGGTTCAGGAGCTGACCGACAAAGCCATCAAGGACATAGACGCCCTCGCCGCCAAAAAAGAAAAGGAGCTGATGGAGGTTTGAACCCGAGGCTTCCCGACGTTCTCCCCGCCCATATTGCCGTCATCATGGACGGCAACGGGCGCTGGGCGGAGCGGCGCGGGCTGCCCCGCACGGCGGGCCACGCCGCCGGCTCCGAAACCTTCCGCACCATCGCCACCTTCTGCCGCGACATCGGCATCCAATACCTCACCGTCTACGCCTTCTCCTCCGAAAACAGAAAATCCCGTCCGCCGGAGGAGGTGGACGCGGTGTATGACCTTCTGCGCCGCTACATCAAAGAATCGCTGGAAACAATGGAGCGCGACCGCGTCAAGCTGAAGTTTCTGGGCGACATCAAGGCGCTGCCGGCGGATATACAGAATCTAATCAACAAAGCGGAGGCGCTGTCCAGCAAATATGAGGGCTGTCAGTGCAACATCTGCGTCAACTACGGCGGGCGCGACGAAATTGTGCGCGCCACCCGCGACCTCATCCGCCTTTCGACCTTTGAGGAAATGAAGGCCATCGTTGAGGACGACTTCCAGCGCCACCTCGACACGGCGTTCCTCCCCGACCCCGACCTTTGCATCCGCACCGGCGACGAAACGCGCCTGTCCAACTTCCTGCTCTGGCAGCTCGCCTATGCCGAGCTGTTTTTCACCAAAACGCTGTGGCCCGATTTTTCGGTCAAGGAGCTTGCCGCGATTCTGCGGGGATTTTCTAAAAGAATCAGACGATACGGGGGCCTGTAAACGTGCTTGTGCGCATCTTGGTAGCCATCGCCATACTCCCTCTCCTGCCTCTGGTGCTGTATGTCGCGCCGGACTGGGCGTTGGCGTGCGCCGTTTCCGCCGTTTCCGCCCTTTCGGTGTGGGAGCTGCTGGCCGGAACCGGCTTTCTTCCTTCCAAACGGCCGGCCGTCTATGCCGCCGTCTTTTCCGCCTGTATCCCCCTATGGGTTTTCTGCGCCCAAGCCTCCCGGTGGGCCGACGCGGCGGACTGGGTTCCGCTCGCGTTCATCACGGGGTTTTGCGTCCTGCTTTTCGCCGAAGCGATTGCCGGCGGCGCCAAATTTCAGTTTACGCATATAAGCGCTGTTTTTTTCGCCGCGCTGATGATTCCGTTTTTTTTCTCCTCCCTCGTCCGCGTCGCGGCGCTGCCAAACGGGCGGCATTACATCCTCCTTCCCTTTATCGCCGCGATTCTGAGCGACATCTGCGCCTACTTCACGGGCATTTTGTGGGGCAGGCGCAAGCTCACGCCCATCAGCCCCAAGAAAACGTGGGAGGGCGCGGCCGGCGGTATGGCGGGCGTCCTGCTCGGCATGGCGGGGTACGGGCTTTTGCAGCAGACGGTCTTCGGAAACGCCTTTTCCCTCCCGCTGCTGCTGCTCTACGGTTTGCTGGGCGGCGCGGCGGGAATGCTGGGCGACCTTTCGATGAGCCTTGTCAAGCGCGAATTCAGCATCAAGGATTTCGGCTCCCTGCTCCCCGGACACGGCGGCGCGCTTGACCGATTTGACAGTCTCCTCTTCGCGGCGCCGGTGCTGGAGGTTCTGATACGCCTGCTGCCCGCTATGGAGACGGCGCTGTGACGCCCGTTCTGCTCGGCTCCACCGGCTCGATTGGCTGTCAGACGCTGGAGGTCATGGAGCCGCTTGGAATAAAACCATCCGTATTAACCGCCGGGCGAAATACTAAGTGTTTAGAGACGCAGGCCAGACGGTTTCTGCCGGAGCTTGTCTGCGTATCCGACGCGGACGCCGGGCGGCGGCTGAAGGCTTCGCTTGCCGACACGCCGGTCGCCGTGCGTTACGGCGCGGAGAGCATCCTTGAGGCGGCGGCCTATCCCGGCGCGGATACCGTCGTCAACGCCCTGTCCGGCGTAAGCGGCCTGCGGCCCACGCTGGCGGCGCTGGATGCGAGTAAAGGCCTTCTCCTTGCCAACAAGGAAAGCCTTGTCTGCGGCGGGAGCCTGATAATGTCCGCCGCCAAGCGGGGCATCATCCCGATAGACAGCGAACACAGCGCGATTTTCCAGTGTCTCGGAGGGGCGGACGCCCCGCGTGACGCGGTCGCCCGCGTCGTCCTCACCGCCTCCGGCGGCGCGTTCCGGGGGTATACGGCGGAAAAGCTGCGCGGCGTCACGCCGGAGATGGCGTTGGCGCACCCCACATGGGCTATGGGCGCCAAGGTCACGCTCGATTCGGCGACGCTGCTCAACAAGGGGCTGGAGGTCATCGAGGCGGTTCATCTTTTCGGCCTGCCGCCCGATAAAGTCGAGGTTCTCCTCCACCCGGAGAGTATCATCCACTCGATGGTGGAATATACTGACGGTGCGGTGATGGCGCAGATGGCGCTGCCCGATATGCGCCTGCCCATCCAGTACGCGCTGACCTATCCCCGGCGGCTCCCCGGCCTTGTAAAGCCTATCGACTTCACAGCTCTGGGCAGCCTGACCTTCGCCCCGCCCGACCGCGGGACGTTCCGTTGTCTGGCGCTGGCCGAACGCGCCGCCCGGGAGGGCGGCAACATGGGCGCCGTACTCTGCGGCGCGGGCGAAGCGGCGGCGGCGGCGTTCCTGCGCGGGGAATGCGGCTTCCTAAATATTGCAGAGCGTATAGAACGGGCGATGGATAACGCTCCGTATATCAAAAACCCCACCGTTGACGATATTTTGCAAACGGTGGAGAATTGCAGGTAACATTATGTCCGGTTTCATCTCGGCGCTGATCATCATTCTCGTCCTTGGCGTACTGATTACGGTACACGAGCTGGGGCATTACGTCGCGGCGCGGCTGAGCGGCATCCGCGTGCGCGAGTTTGCCATCGGCATGGGGCCGACGTTCTTCCGGCGGCAGAAGAAAAACCAAAACGGGGAACCGGCGGGGACGGTTTTCTCCCTCCGCGTCTTCCCCATCGGCGGCTTCTGCGATATGGGCGAGGACGAGGAAAACGACGACCCCGCGCACTTCCGCAACAAGCCCGCCCGATATAGGGCTTTTGTGCTGATTTCCGGCTCCATGATGAACTTCGTGATTGGCTTTCTGTTCTTTCTGGCGCTCTATCTCTCCATGCCCGCCATACGGATGCCGGACATTTACAGTCTGGACCCGGAATTCCCCTACGCCGGCCAAATCCAAGTGGGCGACCGTTTCCACTCCATCAACGGCCGCCGTATTTATAACCTCAACGATTTCTATCTCTTCCTCGACCGCGACGCCGACAAGCCCTATACCTTCGTGATGGAGCGGGACGGGACGCGCTTCACGGTGGAAAACGCCACCCGGCAGCTTGAGGACGGGACGCGCTTCGGGTTTGTCGTCATCGGCTGGGAGGAATTGACCTTCCTGAACTCCGTCAAGCACGCCGCCTCATCCACCGTCAGCTTTGTGCGTCTGGTGTGGATGAGTCTGGGCGACCTGATTTCCGGCAGCGCGGGGGCGGGCGACCTTGTGGGGCCGGTGGGTCTGGGCAGCGTGGTCAACGACGTCATCAGCGACGAAGCGAACCGGGTCGCCGATATGGTTCGTATGCTTCTACAGCTTTCCGGGCTGGTGGCGGTCAATCTGGCGGTGGTCAATCTGCTGCCGATTCCGGCGCTGGACGGCGGGCGGATTATCTTCCTCCTCTTTTCCGTTCTGTTGGTCAAGCTGCGCGGCAAGCCGCTGAACAGCAAAATTGAGGGATACATCCACGGCGTCACCATGATTCTGCTGTTCGCGCTGATGATATTCATCTTCTTCAACGACATACGGAGGCTGGTGGGATTTTAGCCTCATTCCCCGCCGGGGGCGGGGAGTGACCTCCATAAAGGCAGGTGGCCCATGACTCGTCAAATCAACGTCGGCGGCGTCTTCATCGGCGGGGGCGCGCCGGTGACCGTGCAGTCGATGTGCGACACCGACACCCGGGACGTTTCCGCGACGCTGCGGCAGATACAGGCGCTTGCCGGCGCCGGATGCGACGTCGCGCGCGTCGGCATTCCCGATATGGACGCGGCGGACGCGCTGAAGGTTATTGCCGCAAAAAGCCCCATTCCGGTCGTGGCCGACATCCACTTTGACTATAAGCTGGCTGTCCGCGCCGCGGAAAACGGCGCCGCCAAAATCCGCGTCAACCCCGGCAACATCGGCGCCAAGGAGCGGGTGCGCGAGGTCGTCAAGGCGTGCGCGGAGCGCAAGGTTCCAATCCGCATCGGCGTCAACGGCGGCTCGGTCAAGCGCGGCTTGATGGAACGGCACGGCCTGCGCGAGGCCATGCTGCTGTCGGGCTTGGAGCAGGCGGAGCTGCTGGAGGACATGGGCTTTACCGATATCTGCCTGTCGTTCAAGGCGTCCAACGTCCCCGACACCGTCGCCGTCAACCGTATGGCCGCGGGCAAAACAGACATCCCCCTGCACCTCGGCGTAACCGAGGCGGGGACAAGCTATCACGGCGTCATCAAATCCGCCGCCGGCATCGGCGCGCTGCTGCTGGACGGCATCGGAGACACCGTCCGCGTCTCGCTGACCGCCCCTCCCGTTGAGGAGGTGCGCGCCGCCATCGCGCTCCTGAAAGCCGTCGGCCTGCGAAAAGGCGGCGTCGAAATCATCTCCTGCCCCCAATGCGCCCGCAGCGCCCTCAACGTAACCTCCCTCGCCACCGAACTTGAAACCCAACTATCAACTATCAACTATCAACTATCAACTATCAAACTCGCCGTGATGGGCTGCGTCGTCAACGGCCCCGGCGAAGCGCGGGAAGCCGACGCCGGCGTCGCCCCGGACGGACACGGACAAGCCGTGCTGTTCCGCAAGGGCGAGATCGCGGGTCGGATAGACGAGTCGGAGATTGTGGCGGTGCTGGTCAGCGAAGCGCTGAGGCTGGCGGAGGAACGGGGTTAGCCCTCTCGGGCTTTCCGTTCCGCGATTTTCCTCACGGCGGCCACAAGCAAGAACGCGAGAAGCATGGCCGTGAAGATGATTGTTATGGCAAAAACGGCGGCGCCGATCCCGCCGCCGGGGGATTCAATCCGATTGAGCGCGCGGTGCAGGAATAATCCGATTGCCACCCCGGCCAAAGCTCTCGCAAACCCCGCAAAGGACGTTTTTTGACCCGGCCGGTATGTAACCGCGTACATCCAGACAGCATATAAGCCAAAACAGGCGGTCAGGATGACCAGCGTATTGCCGGGATACTCAATCCACCGTATTCCGTAAGCATACAGCACGGCGTCCGCAAGCAGGGCCATCCCCGTCAGAGCAAACGCGATATGCCCCGCCCGGCCGCCGCCCGCCGTCTGCCGCGCGTCCGCGCTTTTTTGTTCTTTTTGATTCTCCACGGTTTCAGCCCCCTTTGTCTGTAGTTATAATACATACGCGGCGTTTTGTCAATGCCGCAAAAGGAGCAAGCGCGTTGAGCAGCAAACGATTTTCCGAGGTATTCCCCTCCAGTCTCCCGGACGGGGGGTTTGACCCTGTGATTCAATCCCTGCGCGTCCGGCGGGAGGAAAACCGTTTGACGGTGGAGCTGGCGGGTGCCGAACCCGTTCCGGGCTGGGCGGCGGGCGCGGCGCGGCGTATCCGGGACGCGATGGGGCTTGCGGCGGCGGAGGTGGTCTTCGCGCCGCCGCCCGCGGCGGCGCGGAGGGTGAGCCCGTCTCCCCCCGCCGGGACAAAGGAAATCTTATTCGGCAAGCCGCCCCGCCTGACCGTGACCGATATCGACACGCTGCCGAGGGAGAAGGCCAAGGCTTGCGTGCGGGGACGGGTTTTCTCGCTGGGCGAGACGCGGGAACAGCGGGCGCGGGTGCAAAACCGCTGGCAGCGGGCCGTCGTCATGGAGTTTTACGTCACGGACGGCACAGGCTCGGTCTGCGTCCGATGCGTTTTTGAAAAGGGCAAGGCTCCGCCCGGGCTGGAAAAACGGCTCGAAGACGTCTGTAAAGGCAAAGGGCATGTCACCGTATACGGCGAGATGGAGTCCTATACGGTCATGGAGCGCGAGGAATGGGTGTTGGCGGCGTCCTGCGCCGAAACGGCGGACGCGCCGCGCCGCGAGGACAAGGCGGCGCAAAAGCGGGTGGAGCTGCATCTGCACACCCGAATGAGCGAAAAGGACGCCACCACCTCCGTTTCCGAGGCCATCGCCTTGGCGGCGCGCTGGGGGCATCCCGCCGTGGCCGTCACCGACCACGGCGTCTGCCACGCCTTCCCGGACGCGATGACCGCCGGGAAAAAGCACGGCATCAAGGTGCTGTATGGAATCGAGGGGTATCTGGCCCCGCCGGAGGGCAAGGAAAAGGCGTTTCACATCATCCTGATTGCCCGCTCGCAGGCGGGGCTGCGCAACCTCTACAAGCTCGTCTCCCTCGCCCATCTTGAGCATTTCTACCGCCGCCCGCGGATGACGCGGGAGCTTTTAGAGCGGCACCGCGAGGGGCTGATTGTGGGCGCGGCCTGCGAGAGCGGCGAAGTGTTCACCGCCGTCCGCGACGGCATCCCGTGGGACGAAACGCTGAAAATCGCTTCCTTTTATGATTACTTAGAAATACAGCCCATCTGCAACAACTTTTTCCTCATCGCCGACGGACACGCCGGGGACGAGGAAGCCCTTCGCGGCTTCAACCGCGCGGTCGTCCGGCTGGGACGGGAGCTGGACAAGCCCGTCTGCGCCACCGGCGACGTGCATTTTTTAGACCCGGAGGACGAGATATACCGCGACGTGCTGCTCGCCAACATGAATATGTCGCACGACGAAGCGCTGCCGCTGTATTTCAAAACCACCGCGGAAATGCTGGAGGAGTTTTCGTATCTGGGGGAGGAAACGGCCTTGGAGGTGGTCGTCGGCGCCCCGAACACAGTGGCCGGGTGGGTCGGCGATGTGCGCCCGGTGCCGGAGGGCGAGTTTATCCCCCGCCTTGAGGGCAGCGCCGAGGAGCTGCGCGGCTCGGCCTTTGCCCGCGCGACCGAGCTGTACGGCGACCCGCTGCCGTCCTTTATCGAGGCGCGGCTGGAGAAGGAGATAAGCTCCATCATCGGCAAGGGGCACGAAACCGTCTACACCGCGTCTCAGAATCTGGTGCGGCGAAGCATGGAACACGGGTATCTGGTCGGCTCGCGCGGCTCGGTCGGCTCCAGCATCGCGGCATATTTCGCGGGCATCACCGAAATCAACGCCCTGCCCCCGCATTACCGCTGCCCAACCTGTAAGCTCTCCGACTTTACACCGGACGGCTGCTGCGGCATCGATTTGCCGGACAAGGACTGCCCCGCCTGCGGAACGGCCCTTGAGAAAGACGGCTTTGACATCCCGTTCGCCACCTTTATGGGCTTCGACGCCGACAAGACGCCGGACATCGACCTCAATTTCTCCGGCGAATACCAAGACCGCGCGATGGCGCACACCATCGAGCTGTTCGGCGCGGATAAGGTATTCCGCGCCTGCACGATTACCACCATCCAAGAGAAAAACGCGCTGGGCTACGCGCGCAAATATTTGGAAACCACCGGGAAAACGGTGTCCGACGCCGAATGGAAACGGCTGGCCAAGGGCTGCGAGGGCGTCAAGACAACCACCGGGCAGCACGCCGGCGGGATGGTCATCGTCCCGAGGGAATATGAAATCTATGATTTCTGCCCCGTCCACCGCGCCGCGAACAAGAAAGACGGCACCGTCTGCACCCATTTCGACTACGACGCCATCAAAGACAATCTGCTCAAGCTCGATATCCTCGGCCATGACTGCCCCACCTTCATCCGTCATCTGGAGGAGCTGACCGGCGAAAACGGGCAAAAGGTGCCGCTCAACGACCCGGTCGCCATGAGCCTGTTTTCCTCAACCAAGGCGCTGGGCTTTGAAAACGACGACCTGCTCGGCCCGGTCGGCGCCGCCGGCATCCCCGAATACGGCACCCGCTTCGTGCGCGGTATGCTGCAAAAAACCAAGCCCTCCACCTTCGACGAGCTGGTGCGCATCTCCGGGCTGTCGCACGGGGAAAATGTGTGGCGCGGAAACGCCGAAAAGCTGATTGACGACGGCAAGGCCACGCTGCGCGACGTCATCTGCGCCCGCGACGACATCACGCTCTATCTCATTGCCGGCGGGCTGGCCGACAAGCTCAGCTTTTCCATCAGCGAGAGCGTCCGCAAGGGCTATGGCCTCACGCCCGAATGGGAAGGAGCCATGCGCGCGGCCGACGTCCCGGACTGGTACATCGCCTCCTGCAAGGCCATCCGCTACCTCTTCCCCAAGGCGCACGCCGCCGCCTACGCCATGATGAGCGCCCGCATCGCGTGGTTTAAGGCGCACAGGCCGGAGGCGTTTTACGCCGTCTACTTCACGCTGAAAATCAGCGACTTCACCTACGAAAGCTGCCGCGGGGACGCCGCCGCCGTCAAGCTTGCCATCAAGCGCATCGAGCAGGACAAGGAAGCCTCCAAGACCGAGCAGGACAAGGCCGTCGTGCTGGAGGTCGTCTACGAAATGCTGCTCCGCGGCATCACCTTCGAGCCGCTCAACGTCCACACCGCCGACTCCCTGCGCTTCGCCCCCGCCGGGCCGGGCCGAATCTCCGTCCCGCTCATGGCCGTCTCCGGTCTGGGTGAAGGCGCGTCGCGAAGCATCGTCTCCCAGCGCGCCAAAGGCCCCTTCCTCGCCGAGGACAACCTCCTCTCCCGCTGCCGCCCCGTCACCAAGGCCCACATCGAGTCCCTGCGCGCCGCCGGAGCCCTCGGCGGTATGCCCGCCACCGCCCAAATGACCATCTTCGGCTAAAAATCGCACAATCCTCACAAAAACCCCTTGACATCCCCTCTCCGCCTGTTGTATAATCGCCTTGTTGGGAGCTGGCTTGTGCCAAAACGCGCAAAAAGAGCCCCCGCGGCAGACTTTGGTGTAACAGCACCGAAGCCCTGCGAAGGTGACAGGTCCACCTTACGCAACCGTTTCACCGGCGCCGCGAGAACACTATTATTATACCCTCTGCGTTGCTTTTTTTCAAGCGGTGAGTTTTGCAAATCCTGCCGGGTCGGTCATGTCCGCGATTATTCGCGCACGTCGTAAGGTTCAATGGCGGTTTCCGCCGCACCTTCGGCGTGTGTTTTTGTGTGTGCGAAATCCGCGCAAGCCGGCTCCCGAGGCGGCTTTTTTGGGCTGTAGAAATATTTTTGCAAAGGGGTTTATACCCATGAAAAAAAGATTCTTTTCGTTGCTTCTCGCGCTGGCTGTAACTCTGACGTTTCTCCCCGCAATCCCGGCGGTGGCCTTGGACGAGGTCATTACCTTCCCTGATGCCAACTTCGAGGCGTTTGTACGGGAAGTCATCGGCAAACCGACGGGGAATATTTTTGCTTCGGATGTGGCGGGGATTACAATGCTTATTGTAACGTCCACAAGTATTGCCGACTTGACCGGCATTGAATATTTCACCGCGCTGACACACCTTCATGTGGGCTACAACCAACTGACCGAGCTGGATGTGAGCAACAACACCGCGCTGACATGGCTTTGGGCGTTCAACAACAAACTGACCACAATCGACGTAAGCAACAACACTGCGCTGAGAGACCTTCATGTGTCCAGCAACCAACTGACCACACTGGACGTGAGCAAAAACACTGCGCTGACAGACCTTAATGTGTCCAGCAACCAACTGACCACACTGGACGTGAGCAAAAACACTGCGCTGACAGACCTTAATGTGTACAACAACCAACTGACCGAGCTGGACGTGCGCAATAACGCCGAGCTGTGGTACCTTGGTGTGGGCTACACCCAACTGACCGAGCTGGATGTGAGCAACAACACCGCGCTGACATGGCTTCAGGTGGGAGTCAGCCAACTGACCGAGCTGGACGTGAGCAACAATACCGCGCTGGCATACCTTCATGCGCACAACAACCAACTGACCGCGCTGGACGTGAGCAACAATACCGCGCTGATAGAGCTTCATGCGCACGACAACCGACTGACCACACTGGACGTGAGTAACAACACCGAGCTGACAAGTCTTGGGGTGGACAACAACCAACTGACCGAGCTGGACGTGCGCAACAACACCGCGCTGACATACCTTTGGGTGTCCAACAACCAACTGAAAACACTGGACGTGAGCAAAAACACCGAGCTGACAGACCTTGTTGTGTCCAACAATCAACTGAAAACACTGGACGTGACTGATCTGCCTCTAACATCTCGTCTCTGGGTGCAAAACAACTATCTCCCCAACGAAGCCGCCGTCATTGGCTTTACCGGCACATGGGACGACTACGACTTCAGATTCGATCCGCAGCGCTCCCCCCCGCCCCCGGTGACGTGTGATGTCTGCGATGAAGAGCCTTGTGTGTGTGAAGACGAGGACGAGGAACATAAGCCTGATGCTTGTCAAGACCCGGACTGTGAGATTTGCAATCCTCCTGCCGCTGGCGGCTCCGGTATTGACTACAGCGCGGACGAAGTCGTCGTCCCCGGCAAGACGTTTTCCTTCAAGAGCGGCAAGGAAGTCCCCGCCGACGCGGCGCTTCTTTCGGGGGCGGAGATTAATCTAACCAGAGAAACATTCAATATACCCGCCGGGCACACAATCGAAGCCTACAGCACAGACGGCGGCATGACATGGAAAGCGGGGAGCTTGACCGAGGCTCAGGTGATTAAAATGCTCAATAAGGGCATGGAGCTTTGGCTGTGTACGAAGGACTACAACAAAAACGCAAAAAAGCCGCAAGGCAGCGGCAACGAGCATAACATCATCGCGTTTGCGAAAATCAACAAGCGCCCCACCGCTCTAAAACTTGTCATAAACTATGCAATCGCCGCCGACGCGACAGGCGCGACGCCCGGCGCGTGGGTGCTGACTGAGAAAAACGGCACGGCGGCGGTTAAAGAAAACATACAAGTCGGCGTCGCTTCGGGAAAGACGGTGGACGCAAACGGATACGGGCAATTCTTCTCCGGCGCGGCGAACGGCATCCCCGTGGTGGCGCTGACCGGCGCAAAGCCGGCGAAGACGACCTATTTTATCCGCACGGCGCCGTCAGGGCCGTCGGCGAACGGGGAATATACGGCGGCCGGAAAGGCAAAGAAAATCAACGTCGCCGGCGAGCAGAAAACGCCCAGCTTCAAGGTGACCGCCAAGGCGGAGAAGGGCAGCAATCCGGCCACCGCGATTATCAAGGTCAAGGCGGGGACATATGTCAGCATCAACGGCGGCGAGCCTGCGCTGTACGCGACAAAGGCCGACGTGGATGTGCTAAGCGTCACGGGAACGATTGAGCTGTGGTTGGCGGCGACGGCCAAAAAGCCCGCAACGGCAAAGCAGACGCTTACGAGATAACCGTCCCCCGTCAAGCCGCCGCGCTGAAGGCTTCGGCGTCCAGCGCGGCTTGGCCGGCGCGCAGCATGGACTCGGCGAAGATGCCGTAGCCGCGGCGGGGGTCGTTAATCAGCACATGGGTCACGGCGCCCACCAGCTTGCCGTCTTGCAGCACCGGGCTGCCGCTCATTCCCTGCACAATGCCCCCGGTCAGGCCAATCAGGCGCTCGTCGGTGACGCGAATCATAAAGTTGCGCGGCTCGTTTTCGGCGGGAAAAATTTTGATAATTTCGGCGTCAAACCGCTCCACCCTATCGCCGCTCACGTTGGAGAGGATGGACGCCGCGCCTGTTTTAACCTCGCCGCCCTTTGCCACCGGGACGGCGCCGTGCGCCCCCGGCCCAAGCGCCTCGGCGTCTGGCAGGGTGCCGTACAGGCCGGTTTCGGTGTTTCTGAGCAGATGCCCGTAACGCCTGTCGTCGCGGAACGCGCCTTTCAGCTCACCCGGGGAGCCGGGCTGCCCGGCCCGCACCGATTCCACCTCGCTGTACAGCACATACCCCGACCCCATTGGGAGGAGCCGCCCCGTTTCGGCGTCGTTGATGCCGTGACCCAGCGCGCCGAACAGCCCGCTTTCCGGGTCATAAAAGGTAAACGTACCGATACCCGACATGCTGTCGCGCACCCAGACGCCAATGCGGTACTGCCCGTCTTGGGCGGCCTTGGCCGGAAGAAGGGTCGCCGAAAGCATCCGCCCGTTTCGGATATAGGATATCTCCAGCGCCTCGCCGCGCAGCGCGTCCGTGATGCTCTGCAGCTCCGGGATGGTGGACACGGGCTTTCGCTGGATATGGGTAATCATGTCCCCGTTCATCAGCCCCGCGTCCTCGGCCGGGGACAGCAGCCCGCCGTCTGTCTGCACGGGCGCGATTCCCACCACCAAAAGCCCGTCGGTAAACAGCTTCACGCCCAGCGTGTGCCCGCCGGGGATGACCGTATCGGGAAGCCCGGCCGCCAGCGCGGTCGGCAGAAGCAGCCAAAGAGAAAATATTACAGCCGGGATTTTTCGCATGACGCCACCTCAAAATTTAGACTGTACAACCGTTCGCATATGTGCTATAATTCCTTCGTCGGGAGGGATGAGCCTTGCGTGTAGCCGTTGTCGGCTCGCGGTCGCTGGACGGCCGCTGTTACGGGATACTGACGGAGCATATGCCGTCTGGCGCGAGCGAAATCATCAGCGGCGGCGCGGTCGGCGTCGATCGGCTCGCCGAGCGCTACGCGCTGGAGCGCGGCCTGCCCCTGACCGTCATCCGCCCCGATTACAAAACCTATGACCGTCAGGCGCCGCTCATCCGCAACACCCAAATCGTCGCCGAAAGCGACTTCACCCTCGTCCTCTGGGACGGCTTTTCCCGCGGCTCGCTGAATGTTATTATGACCTGCATCCGTACAAATAAACCCTTTAAGGTTTTGCTGGTGAAGTGAATTTTTCACAAAAAAACACCCCGCCCTCGGGCGGGGTGTCCTGTAGGGGCGGCATATATGCCGCCCGCGGACACGGCGGGGTTTGCGGCGGACGCGCAATGCGCGTCCCTACGGTAATTCGTCCGGTTCGATGTTGTTGAAGGTGATGATGCTCTCTTGCCGGGTGTATGAAATCGTCGGGTTGAAGTTGGTGCCGTCGCCGGACATGATGCCGTGAGCGCGGACGAAGTTGATACCGGGCTGCGCCCAGCCTACGGTTGCGCTCAAATCGGCGAAGTCGGCGGTCGGGGGATTGTTGGTATCCGCGCCGATAGCGCGGCAGGTGTTCATTATCATCGTCGCCGCCTCTTGGCGCGTGAAATCCCCGTTCGGGTTGAACTGTCCGGGGACGTCAGCCGTCGGCGCGACCGCCCCTGCCGTAATCCCCAGCCTGTACGCCGCCAGAATGTTGGCATCGGTCGTGTCGCCGAACGTCAGCCCCGCCCGTTCGGGAAGTCCGTGCGCCGCGACAATCGCGTCAAGGTCGGTTTCGCCCAGCGCGTATTTGACCCACTCCACCGCCATCCGCGCAAACTCTTGGCGGGTGATGGTGTCGGTGTAGTCGCCCTGTATGTCCTCGGGCACGAAGCCCTTGGCCAGCGCGGAGATGATATGGTCTTTCGCCCATGTGTCGGCGCTGTCTAGGGGGTCAGTGGGCGGCGGGGGCGGTGACGCGGACGCTCCCTCGAAAAGGCCGTTCAGGCAAATGACCGTCACGGTAGGGGCAATGGTAAGCGCGCCCTCTCTGAATTGACGGTTTAGGGTAAAATACTGATGTTCACCGGGGTCGGTCACATTCAAGGTCAAGGTGCCGTTGCCGACGATGCTGACGTTTACATTGGCGTCTATGCCTATCGGGTCGAGACCCCCGCCTACCTTTGTAAAATAGTTTTCGCCCACGATATGAAGGGTCACTTCAGCCGGGTCGTCCCCGATGTTGAACTCTCGGGCTCTGGCCATCCATAATATGCTTCTTTCTGATTGCAAATTGGCATTGTCAAACGTAACGGAAAGGCTTCCCGTTGTACTCAGCAGCGGACGGCCTTGATGGACGTCGGTTAAGCCGCTCGTCCCCGTGACAACGTATTGATAGAAGTCCAAAGCTCCAAACCCGGAGTACCCGTCGAGGTCGTACGTCAAATAATGTCTCTGTGGGTCGCTGAAATCCAGTACCCCGTCGGCAGGATTCCAGTAAGCCGACACAGGGAGCCCCATTGACGCAATCAGCGCCAACGCGAGTGCGAGCGCGAGGAATCTTTTTATGCTTTTCATGTTGAAAACACCTCTTTCATTATTTTTAGGGGCTTGAGCACAAGCCTGCTCCCATTATATACCATCTTCCCCAGAACTGTCAAGAATTTTTTTCGCCGCAAAAAACCCCCCGCCCTCCGGGCGGGGGACGGGGCTTCAGGCAAATTTCAATCTTCCGCGGGGCTCGGGGACACTTCTCCCGATTGATTTCGCCGTCTCAATCCACTCTCCGATAACAATATCGAGGGTTTCAAGCGCCTGCCGCTGCGTTTGGCCGTCCGCGAAGCAGCCCGGAAGCTCCGGCACCTCCGCGATGAAAGCGTCGTCCTCCCTGCTCCAGTATAAGATGATTTCGTACTTATACATTCAGCTCATCCCCCAATTTATATTGAATAATAATGTTCCTGATGTGCTTCATCTGATAGGCCTTAGTCTTTCCTGTAAAGCCCCTCACCCGTACCGTTCCTCCAAAAACCGCACGACGGCCGCCAGCGCGTCTTGGTCGCAGCCGGGGACGATGCGCGTCGCGGCGGCGCGGGCTTCTGCGGTTGCGGACGCGGGGGCGAAGGACTCGAAGGCGCGGAGCATTCCGAGGTCGTTGCCGGCGTCGCCGACGGTGTAAATGTTTTGCCGCTCAACGCGCAGCATCCGCGCAAGCGTCTGAACGCCCGCGGCCTTGTCAACGCCGGCGTTTTGCATTTCCAGCAGGCACGGGGCGGAGAATAAAAAGGAAAACGTCTCCCCCCATTTGGGGACGGCGTACGCGGCGACGGCTTGCAGCGTCTCCGGCTCGTCCACCAGCAATATCTTGAGCCACGGCGCCGGCGCTTGGCGCAAATCGCCGATTTTTTCGCAAACGCACCGCACCGCGTTCATATGAACCTCATTCCAGCGGTTATAGTCCAGTATCCAAACGCGGTCGGGCCGGTGAAGCTCCGTCCCCAGCCCGGGAAAGCGCGCGCGGATATCGGCAAGGGCTTCTTCAAACGGCCCCGCCAGCCATTCGGCGTGCAGCTCGCGCCCTGCCTGATAATCGTAGATATACGCGCCGTTGGAAAGGACGGCGGGCGCCGTCAGCGGCAGCAGCGGGCGCAGGACGGCGGTTCCCGCGAGGCTGCGCCCGGTGGCGACGGTAAACAGCCCGCCCCGCGCAACGAACGATTCCAGCGCGCTTTTGACCGGCGCCGTCATCTCGTGCCTATGGTTGAGCAGCGTGCCGTCTATGTCGGACGCGAGCAAAACGCCGTCGAAGACGCCCAAGAAATCACCCCTGCCGAGCGAAAATCGTTTTGTCGTAACGCATCAGGGACACGGCCGCCACCATGCAAACGAGCAGCTCTATCCCCATATACGACCCGTTGTATGTAAAGGAGTACAGCCAAACGGGCGTGCCTTCCGGGGCGTAGACGCCCCATATCAGGATACCCGACGCAAAATGGCAGAGAAACCGCAGGGCTATACAGACCGGCACGGCATAGAGGGCGCCGTTTTTCACCTTCCCGAAAACCCCCGACAACCCCAAAACGCTAAACGCGACGACATAGTCCAGCAGCACAACCATGACGAAATACAAAAGCGTTTCCGTCGGCGGCGGATAAAAGCCCTGAAGCATTTGCAGGCAGGCGTAGACCAGCGCGCCGCCCAGCCCCCACGCGGGCCCCCGGCGGATGCCGATGAGCAGGATAAACAGCATGGACGCGGGCGTAACGGAGCCTCCATACGCCCATCTGGCGAACTGAAAATAGCTGAGGACGAAACCGATGGCGACAAGGACGGCGGCTTCCACCATCGCGTGGGTGTGGCCGCGGGGCTTTGCTTTTTCCATAAAAACGCACCTCCAAATCGTTAAAATGGGGGTGTCTTCACAGTAGTCCTTATCGTCCCGACGGCGGCATTATCCGCTTCCGGTCATAAGGGTTTAGCGCGGCGTTTCGCGCCCTCTCAGCCGCCTGACGGCAGCACCCCATTCTACGTTAAGCAGTATACCGCAAAATTCAGCGGTTGTCAAGACATGGATTTTATGGTATGATACAGCGGCATGGGAGGTGTCGTGATGGAGAAAAAGAGAGGGTTTATCGCGCCCACCGATATTGTGCAGGTGGGCGTGTTCGCCGCGATTGTATACGGCGGGATGTGGCTTCGCATCCAAATCCCCGCCCCGGTCGGCTTCACGGCCGTCAACCTCGGCAATATCTTCGTTCTGATGGCGGGGCTGATGCTCGGCCCGGTAAAGGGCGGTCTGGCGGCGGGCATCGGCGGGATGGTCTTCAACCTGACCCATCCCATCCTGATTGCCTATTGGCCCTTCACGCTGGTTTTCCGCTTTGCCCACGCTTTTGTGTGCGGGCTGGTGTCCGCGCGCGGGGGCAAGATGGCGCGGATGACCGCCGCCGCGGCGGCGGGACAGCTCACCTACATCACGCTGTATCTCTCGCAGGTATTTTTCTGGGACGGCGTCGTCGTAAAGGGTCTGTACCCGGCCGAGGCGTGGATATCGCTGGCCACCCCCGCCGTCACAACGCTGATAAACGGCGTCATTGCCGTAACCGTAGCCGCGCCGCTGACGCTGGCGCTGCAAAAAGCGCTGGGCAGGAGGAGAACATAATGGGGCTTTATCTCGGCATTGAGCTGGGCTCGACGCGCATCAAGGCGGTGCTGATTGACCAATCCTTCGCCCCCGTGGCGTCGGGCGCGCACAGATGGGAAAATCTTTTTGAGGACGGGTATTGGACATACCGCCTTGAGGACGCGTGGACGGGCATACAATCCGCGTACGCCGAGCTGGCGGCGGACTATCTGAATACAACCGGCCAGCCGCTGACGGAGCTGGACGGCATGGGCGTCTCCGCGATGATGCACGGCTATCTTCCGTTTGACGGCGGCGGGCGGCAGCTTGCCCCCTTCCGCACATGGCGCAACACCTCCACCGAACAGGCGGCCGGCGTCCTCTCCGAGGCGTTTGCGTTCAACCTTCCGCAGCGGTGGAGCGCGGCGCACCTGTATCAGGCGTTCCTCAATAAAGAACCGCATGTCCGCGACCTCTCGTTCCTCACCACGCTGGCGGGGTATGTGCATTGGACGCTGACCGGACAGAAGGCCGCCGGGATGAACGAGGCGTCGGGCATGATGCCGCTCTGCGGCGATACCTACGACGCGGCGATGGCGTCGCGCTTTGAGGCGCTGTCTGGCCTGCGGATCACGGAGTTCCTGCCCAAGGTGCTGAGCGCGGGCGAACGCGCGGGGACGCTGACCGCGGAGGGCGCGAGGCTGATTGACCCGACGGGAACGCTCCGCCCCGGCGTGCCTCTTTGCCCGCCCGAGGGCGACGCCGGCACCGGCATGGCCGCCACCAACAGCGTCAGGGCGCGCACGGGAAACGTGTCGGCGGGAACGTCGATTTTCGCGAATATCGTGCTGGACAAGCCCCTGTCCGCGTTTTACCCGGAAATAGACGTCATGGCGTCCCCCTCGGGGCGCCCGTCCGCCTGCGTCCACAGCAACAACTGCGCCTCCGATGTAGACGCGTGGATTGGCCTGTTTGCCGAGGCTTTCGGCCTGATGGGCGCGGAGCTTGAGCTGCCGGAGCTGTACAATCGCCTCTTTCTCAAGGCGCTGGAGGGCGACGCCGACGGCGGCGGCCTGTTTAACTGCAATTACGTCTCCGGCGAGCATATGACCGGCTTTGACCAAGGCGTCCCGCTGTTCGCCCGTCCGCCGGACAGCCGTTTCACGCTGGCAAACTTCATGCGCACCCACCTGTTTTCCGCGATGACCTCGCTGACGGCCGGGATGGAACTGCTGGCCTCGCGGGAAGGGGTGCGCCCCGAGCTTCTCACCGGACACGGCGGCCTGTTCAAGACCGACAAAGCGGCGCAGACCCTGATGGCGGGCGCTTTGGGCATCCCGGTGGCCGTCACGGAAACGGCGGGCGAGGGCGGCGCGTGGGGCATCGCGCTGCTGGCGGCGTATATGTCGCTGAAGCGCGCCGGCGAAACGCTTGAGGACTTCCTTGAGAGCCGGGTGTTTGCCGCCGGCCGCCAAACCGTCGTCCGGCCCGACCCCCGCGACGCCGAAGGCTTCCAAGCCTTTTTCGCCCGCCACAAAACCGGCCTCGCCATCGAACGCGCCGCCGTTGACGCTTTTATGAAAACCCCCGGCCGGCCTTGAAAACAGACGGAAACTATGGTATAATAGGGATATATTCTAAGACGTGCGGGTGGTGCGGATGAAAATCTCTACCAAAGGGCGGTACGCGCTTCGGATGCTGCTGGACTTAGCGGAGCATAGGGACAGGGGCTTTATTTCGCTGAAAGAAATCGCCCTCCGGCAGGAAATTTCCAAGCAGTATTTAGAGCAAATCGTCTCCCTGCTCCACACGTCCGACTTTCTCCGCGCCAGCCGCGGCAAGCAGGGCGGATATATGCTGGCAAAGGCCCCGGATCAATATACCGTAGGCCAGATTTTACGCGTGACGGAGGGCAGCCTCGCGCCGGTCGCCTGCTTGGAGGACGATGTCAGCCAATGCGCCCGCGCCGGGGACTGCAAGACGCTTCCCGTGTGGACGGGCCTATACAAGGTCGTCAACGGGTATCTGGACGGCGTCACCTTGCAGGACATGCTTGACTGTTACGCGAAGGGCGCGGACAGCTATATGATTTAAGGAGGCTACCTTCATGCGCATCGTATCCACCGACGCGGCGCCGTCCGCGATAGGCCCCTATTCCCAAGCCATCGTCCAAAACGGCATCGTCTACACCTCCGGCCAAATCCCCCTCCTCCCATCCACAGGAGAGTTTGCTGGAGGCAATATTTCCGAGCAGGCCGAACAGGCCATCAAAAATCTAGCAATGGTGCTGGTTGCAGCCGGCAGCAGCCTAGACCGCGTCATCAAGACCACCTGTTACTTGACAAATATGGGCGATTTCGACGCGTTTAACGCGGTTTACGCGCGATATTTCACCGGGAAACCTGCCCGCTCCTGCGTGGCGGCGCTGGCCCTGCCGAGGGGCGCGGCCGTTGAGATTGAAGCCGTCGCGCTGGTCATAGAATAGTTCCGCCGCCCACGACGGTATCGCCGTCGTACAGCACCGCCGCCTGACCCTTGGCAATGGCCCGCTGCGGCTCGTCAAACACGACGCGAACCCTGTCCTCCCCCACCTGCTCCGCCGTGGCCCATTGCTCCGCGTGCTTGTACCGCACCTTTGCCTTGACCCGTACGGGCGCGTCCGGCTTGTCTCCCGCAATCCAGTTGAATTCGGACGCTTCGAGCGTTTTTGTGTATAGCTCGCCGTCCCCGCCGAGGGTGACGGTGTTGGCCGCCGTGTCTTTTGACAGCACATACAGCGGCGTTTTGAAGGCAATGCCCAGCCCTTTCCGCTGGCCTATTGTATACCGTATCAAGCCCTTGTGTCTGCCCAGCACGCCGCCGCGCGCGTCCACAAAGTCGCCGGGTTCGGCCGGCGCGCCGGCGCGCCGCTCGATAAACCCCGCGTAATCGCCGTCCGGCGCAAAGCAGATGTCCTGACTGTCCCGCTTGTCCGCGTTGACAAACCCTTGCGCGGCGGCGAGGGCGCGTATCTCGGCCTTGGTATAGGCCCCAAGCGGAAACAGGATATGCGACAACTGCTCCTGCGTCAGGGCGTACAGCACATAGCTCTGGTCTTTGGTTTCATCGGCCGCCTTTTTCAGAAGATATTTTCCTGTTCGGGCGTCCCGCTCAATCCGCGCGTAATGCCCGGTGACGAGGTAATCCATGTCAAGCTCTTTGGCGCGGCGAAGCAGCTTATCGAATTTGATGTAGCGGTTGCAGTCTACGCAGGGGTTGGGCGTCTCGCCCTTTTGGTAGGCGCGGACAAACCGCCCGACGACCTGTTTTTTGAAGTCCGGGGCGAAGTTGAAGACATAAAAGGGCAGCCCGAGCGAATCGGCCACGCTTCGCGCGTCCTCCGCGCTTTCCAGCGAGCAGCAGACGTCGTCCCCTCCGAGGCCGATATCCCCGTTGCCGAACAGCTTCATCGTCGCCCCGGCGCAGTCAAAGCCCCGCGTCTTCATCAAATACGCCGCCACCGAGCTGTCCACGCCCCCGCTCATGGCAATCAGAGCTTTTTGGCTCATGGCGTCCCGTCCAAGAGTTGCTTCGCGGCCAGCACGAGGAACATATAGTTTGACGAGCCGCCGCCCATGACGTATTCCGTCTGCTGCCACAGATAGGGAAACTCCAGTAGCTCGGGGAAGTCGGGGCGGATCAGCGCCGTGCCGGAGACGACCCCGCCGGGGATATACGACCAGTCCGCGCGGTTCGCGCCATAGGCCACCGTGGCCGATTTGGCGCCGACGCCGGAGGCGAAGGAGCTGTTGTTGGAGCCCGGATGGCATCCCAGCACAAAATTCAGCGCGTTGAAGAGGAGTTCGGGGCCGAATATGTCCGGCCAAGCCTTATGCAGATGATAATACTGGAAGCCCAGCCTTTGGACGCCCCAGCCCGCCCCCCATATATACGGGCGGTAGGGGATGCCGTAGGGCGTCTCGGCGCTTTGTCCGGCAAGCGAGGCCTTCAGCGCCGGCAGCGCGTCCCGAATGGCTTTTGAAAATCCCGCGTCGCCGACGGCTTGCTCGGCGCGCGCCGCCATCCAGCCTGTATGCTCGATACGGTCGGCAATGAACGCAGTCTGCGAGAGCAGGAGGTCTTTGTATTCCCGCTCTCCGGTGGTCAGCAGCAGTTCAGCGGCGGCGTGGACCTTTGCCGTTTCGGCAATGTCCCCGTCGGGGACGGCCGCTCCGTACAGCGCCCGGGAGGCCTCCAGCGCCAGACCGCCCAGCTCGTCGTTAAACCCTTTCAGCGCGCGGGAAACGGCGGCCAGATGGGCGGCGGCCGTCAGCTCGCGCGTCGGGTTGTCTTCGGTAAAGACCCAGCGGTCATCGGCGCTCCGTACGCCGTCCGTCATCGCCGCGGCGTCTCCGAGCAGGACGTATTGCCGCAAATCGTTGCAGATAATCCCCCGGTAAAGCCGTCCCAGCGCGCGGTAACCGCCCACGACCGACAGGGCGCCGTGTTCTATCTGCTGTAAAATATCGTTTTTGCCGTCGGGCTGGTGGATTTCGACCGTTCTCCTGTCCCTGTCAATCGCGGTGGCGTCGTAATCGACGCCGAAGGCTTCATAGGCCAGCGACAGGACATAGGCTTCCCCCGCCTGCGATTCCACGCGCAGGTCAAAGTCGCCCGCGTCGTGCCACCCGCCGGCGTTCAGCCCCGGCACGGGGTCGCCGGACTTGAAGCGGGTCAGCGTGGACGGGCCTTGCACATATCCGTCGAAGTGGTTATGGTTGACCGGCGCCATCCGCGCGTCGTCGTCATGGCAGAGGCCGTGCCAGACGCGGTATTTCTCCCTGACCAGCATATGGCACATCTGCACGGGCAGGAAATATTCCAGCACCGGCTGCCAGACGCCCCGGTCATACACGTCCCGCGCGATGCGGAAAACCGGCGATGCCGCCGCGCCGTATTTGACCTGATACAGGCCTTCCTCCCGGTTGTCCGTGAAATCAAATTTGAGGTAGCGATAGCGGAGGAACTGCCCCCATTCCTCTCCGTCCGCCGTATACGCTTCCGCCGCGCCGGTTTCGGTCATCCGGTACAGAACCGGCTTTTCCCGCGCCGTTTCCCGCCGATCCAGTTCGATGACCGCCGTTTTTGCCTGATGGGGATGATACCCCACCTGCGACGTCTGCACCACGGGCGGAGAACGCCAGCCCGGCACCGCGTTCGGCGTGACCGTCCACACCACGGCGTTTTTCATCGCCCCGGCCGGTATCGCGCCGCTGACGACAAACCAGCCGTTGTTATGGTTCATCCGCCCGTCGTACAGCTTCAGTTCGCCGCTCGCCGTTTCGACGGTGAGGCGGCTGTACGGGTCGTCGGGGCGCACGGTCAGCCGTTTGCCGGAGGCATACGGCTCGGCGATGAAATCGTCGGCGACGATGGGGTTATAGCCTTTGCCGCCGCCCGACAGATGTGCGGGGTCGGCCTTTGGTTCGGTTTGGCGGTAATCGCCGGGATGGGGATGATTGGACTTCTGGGACAGCACGGGGCCGTTGGGCTGCGGCGGGAAGACGCCGTGCTTGCCGTCCATCAGCCACGGGCGGCCGAACAGCGCGCCGGGGAACAGCTCCATATTGAAGCACACCTTGCCGAGAAACCTGTCCGGCACCGGCCTGTCTAAGTCAACGGTGACGACGACCGAGGCGCCTTTGCCTTTGACGGTTACGGTGTATTCAAACTCAAAGTCCGGGTATATCATCGGGTTCATGCCCTTTAGGTGCCGGTCGGGGTCGGGGAAGCGCAGCGATGCCGCGACGGTATTCGCCGCCGCGTTCGCGTCGCGTCTGACCAGCTTCGGTACCGGCTGCCATTGCCCGGGCGTTGGCTCAAAGCGGACGTCGCCGTTGGCGGCGGCGCGGGCGCCGTGCATGATGACGCTGACGCCGGATTGATGCCCCTCGGGGTAGATATCGTCGAACGCCGTCACTTCCACGCCGGAATGCCGGAAATAGCCCGTCGTCCCGTCCAGTTGAAAACCCTGTTCCATGATACCGTTTCCTCTGTTTCCGTGTTATGACCTTATGGCGTTGGCCACCTGCATCATTTGGTCGGCGGTGGAGACGCAGCGGGCGGCGATTTGATAGGCCCTCTGCGCGCGTATCATGCGGGTCATCTCCTCGGCTAAATCGACATTGGACGCTTCGACAAACCCTTGCTGCACCGCAACGGGGATATCCTCCAGAATGTCCCCGGAGTTGACCGTCTGCGCGAATGTCCCTTCGCCGACGGCGTTCAGGCCGCCGGGGTTTACGAAGTCGGCAATGCCCAAGCGGGCGATTTCGACCGTTTCCCCGGCGTCGTTGAGCATAAAGAGCAGCCCGGACGCGTCGGCTTGGAGTGCGTCGGGGTTGGGTATGGAGATGCGCATCTCGCTCTCGTCGAGGACATAGCGGCCAAAAGCGTCTACAAGATAATTTTCCGTATCCTCCACGGAGATGTAAAACGTGCCGCTGCGGGTGTAGAGGAATTCGTCGAGATAATCCTCCTCATCCATCGGGTTGGGGTTTTCCACGATGAAGAAGCCCGGGCCTTCCAGCGCGAAGTCGAGCGGGCGGCCGGTGGACTGGAGCGCGCCCTGCTCCAGAATACGCGCTGTTTGGTAAGGTCGGATGCCGGTGCCGCGCTGGAGGTTCATATGGGGGCCGTTATCGACCTTATTGAACATGCGGGTATAGAGGTTGTCCTGAAAGTCGAGGCGGCTTTTCTTGTAGCCGGTGGTGTTGATGTTGGCGATGTTGTTGCCGATGACGTCAACATTTCTCTGCTGGCCGGTCAGGCCGAGCCTGCCTGTGTGCAGCGGCTGAAACATTCAAAAACCTCCCTTAGAAACGCGCGATATCGTTGACGGATATTCTCAGCGTCTCGTCGAACATATTGATTACGCGCTGGTTGATTTCGTAGGCGCGGTGGGTTTCCATCATCCGAACCATTTCCCGGGCGATGTCCACATTGCTTGCCTCCAGAAAGCCCTGCCGTATCTCCGGCTCGATGTCCACCGGCTCCCCCGCCGGTTCAAAATCGCCGTATTCGTCATAGGTTCCGAAGACGTTGTAAAGCGTGTCGCCCTGTTTGCGCAGGACGGTGGGGTCTTCAAAGACGACGATGCGCAGGGTGTCGATGATTTCGTCGCCGACGCGGATTGTGCCGTTATTGTCAACGACAAAATCCGGCGTGCCGATGTAAATCGGGACGCCGCCCTGACCGTGGACATAATAGCCGTTGGGCGTGACAAGATTCCCTTCGCCGTCAATGGCGAAGTTGCCGGCGCGGGTGTAGCGTTCCTCCGGCTCCGCGTCAAACTCCGCGTCCTCGTCCAAGCCCTTGGGGAACCAGTCTACGACAAAAAACCCTTCCCCTACAATCGCCATATCGGAGGGGTGGCGGGTTTCCTCAAAGGAGCCGGTGGCAAAGGTGGTGAAGACTTGGTCAACGTGGACGCCCAGATTGAGCGGGCCCACTTGGCTGTATTGGTAGACCGACGGGTCGTAGATGCGGGAAATCAGCATGTCCCGGAAAGACCGCGTCGTCATGGTATCCGACTTGAAGCCGGTCGTTTCGACATTGGTGAGATTGTTGACGATGACGTCCATCCTGCGGCTCTGCGCCAGCATTGCCGTCGTGGCTGTGTACAGACCTCTGATCATAGAACTCCGCCTTTCCGAAAGGGTGGATATCTATGTATCGTACGGCGGAGGGGAAAACTAAAGGGGAAAACCGGCGCAATCGTTAAGATTTGAAAAGACCCTTCAGCAGGATATCCCCCACCTTTCGCAGTTTGTCTTCCCTTGCGTCTATGGCGGCCGCCTGATTTTCGCGTCCGTCAGCCACCGCGGGCGCGTCTTTGCCGCCGGGTTTTCTGGCTGCGGCGACATGGGACGGCTTTTCGTCCGGCGTATAGTCCGGGGCCATGCTGCTATTCGCTTTTTTTGCCCGCACGGGCTGTCCTTCCCTTGGACTCACCGTATCCCGCCCCTTTCGCGCGCCCTGTGGTTCGACTGTTTTCGCCACTATATCATGCGATTGACAAATTGTCAATATTTATAGCTTTATTTTTGCTTATAATTACCCATATGGATACACTATGCCTATATCAACCGAAAAGCGGGGTGTACTCCTATGTATGACTTCGGCCTTAGGCTCCGGGAGCTCCGGGTGAAGAAAAAGCTAAAGCAATCCCAAGTGGCAAAGCGGCTGAATGTGACCAGCTCAACCATTTGCTGTTACGAGGCCAACACCCGTTTTCCGTCCACCGACATGCTGGCGCAGCTCGCGCTGTTTTACAACGTGAGCGCCGACTATCTTTTGGGCATAGAAAACCGCTCGATGGTTTGTGTGGACGGGCTCACCGGGCGGCAGGCCGATATTGTGGAATCGCTTATATCGGAATTTCGTTCGGGTAAAAATAAAGGCCTGTAACATTTACTCGGGGAAAACCTTTAATCCTTATCCAAGTCCAGAATCAGCAGAATTTCGCCCTTGCCGATGTTCAGCTCCCGCGCCACCTCGTTCAGGGTGAAGCCTTTGCCGGTTAAGTAGCGGATTTTTTGGCCTTTGCCGGGCAGGCGGTCGAGGTCGGCGCGCTCGCGGGGAGACAGGCGGGACGGCTTGCTTTCGTCCTCGGCGCCTTTTCTGCCGGGGCGCGGCTCGGTGTAGGTTTTGGCCCGCTCTTCCGGCGGAGGGGATTCCTCCGGCTGCGGTTTGGGCGCGAAGACGCCGGGCTGCATGACCTGCATATAGAGGGTCGTCGCCTGCCGCGACATGTTCAGCAGCTCATTGCGGCGCGACTCCAGCTCGTCGTGAACCTCGCTGACATAGTCCTCGAAGCTGTCGAGCATTTCCTCGATTTCCTGATACAGGCGGACGATTTTACTGTCCAGCGCCCGGTTTTCGCGCACCTCGGCCTGCGCTTCCCCGAAGCGCCGCCTGACAGACCTTTCGTGCAGAATCAGCGCAAGGGCGAACGCCAGAACCGACGCCGCGAGCCATATAGACCACATTGCTATTCTCCCTTAAACCCGTATGTCAAACCGTTTAGATTCCAGCTTTTTTTTTCCGGTTACCGGAAGGTTGAGAAGCTCTTCGGACGCGCGGCGGCGCAGTTCCCCGTCGCTGTCCGGCGTTTTGCCGTCTTTGTCCCGCTGCTCCTGCTCCTGTCCGGCGTTTTTTTCACTCTCGGAATCGGTGCGCACGCGGCCGTCTTCGATTTCGGATTTGTCACGTACCTGTTGAAGGTCTTCATCGGTCTCCCGGACGATTTCATTCAGTGTCCCGGTGGTCAGCCCTGTTTGACGGATGTCGCGCATCCGGTCGGCCGCCAGCTCGGGCGTACGCAGCATCGCCATATTGTCGGTCACGCGCATGGCCGTGTCGCCTCCTTGTTTATATAAACGCTTTCCTCATTTTCGTTCTCAGGGTCATCAGCGCCTTGGAATGAATCTGGCTGACTCGGGATTCGGTGACGCCCAGCACCATGCCGATTTCCTTGAGCGTCAGCTCGTCGTAATAGTACATGCTCACGACCAGCTTTTCCTTCTCGTTCAGCCCGTCGATGGTTTTTGCCAGCACTTCCCTGATTTCCTTTTCTTCCAAACGCTTTTCCGGGCTTTCGTCCGACGGGGCGGCGAGGGAATCCCCGGCGACGCGATCCATCAGCATTTCATCCAGCGCGACAAGGTTGAAGGTATGCGCCTCGTCCAGCGTTTTTTTCACGTCGTCGGTACTCATGGAGAGCTTACGCGCCACCTCCGACTCGGTGGGCGTTCGTCCTGTGCTTGATTCCAGCGTCTCGAAGCATTCCTCCACCCGTTTGATTTTCTGGCGGAGGCTGATGGGCGCCCAGTCCTGCTTGCGGATTTGGTCGATGATTTCCCCTTTGACGCGGAGCGACGCGTAGGTTTCAAACTTCACGTCCTTGCTGAGGTCGAATTTGTCGATGGCGTCCATCAGGCCCAAAAGGCCGCTGCTCATTAAATCGTCAAAGTCCACATGCTTGCGGTAGGTAGGCACGAGACGCAGGGCGATGCTTCTGACCAGCCCGATGTATCTCATCACCAATTCGTTGCGCGTCTCCAAGCAGCGCGTCTTCGCAAATTCCGTCCACAGCTTTTCGGTCTGCGCCGCGTCGGTTTTGACGCCTTCAGCCTGTTGCACGACCGTCACCCCCTTGTGTCATTTGTTATTATTCCATATCCCAGATGTTCTATGAGCCGCGCCGCCGCTGCTTGAGCTGTTCGGCGAAGATATATTTGATGAGGCGCTCGCGCAGGGCCTCCTGTATGCCGATAAATTTCGCGCCCATGACGGATTTTCCCTCGTGGCGTTCGTATTCGACCCGTACCACCCGCATGGACGCCTCGACCAAAAACCCGTCGCTCAGCCGGAGTTCGCAGTCGGCCGGTATGCCCAGCAGGAGTTCAGTTTTGGAGAAGAAGCGCGCGCCGCCGCCGCTGATGTCCAGGGTGGTGCAAGCCAGAGTCTCCTCTTTGGGGATGCTCTCCCCGGACAGCCTGCGGGCCGTCAGCAGCCCTACGGCTTCTTTGTCGCCCAAGCTCTCGGAGCTTTTGGTATACAGCGGCTTGACCGTCATCGGAAGCGTCGTATCAAACCGCACGAAGTTGCGGCGCTGATGCCGGACGATTTTGGAGCGCAGCTCTACCTCGATGAAGGTAAGGTTGTTATCCTCAATGATTTTTTCGGCGGTAACGGTGAACGAAAGGATGCCGGTTTCGCGGAAAACGCATAAGGTAAGCAGGTCTTTTTTCTTGACGGGCAGACGCCCCAGCCCATACAGGGGCTCGCTGATAATCAGGCGTCCGTTGGGGGTAATCGTCTCTATCTTGGAGACGCCCCGCCTGTCTTCGCGTATAACCTCCAGCCGCTCCCCCAGTTTCAGTTCATACCCGGCCAAACCGTACCTCCCCTCCCTGATTCTCCCAAATGCTTACTGCTGCTGCTCCCCTTTTCGGAAAACCTTCTGCAAAAACGCCTGCAGCCCGTTTTCGGGAGCGTCGGGCTTGCGGTCGAGCAGATTCCACGCGATGGCTTCGATGTTCCGCGTGGCGGCGCTGCGCGGATAGCTTAGCACAAAGGGTTGCTGTATCCGTACGCCGCGCGATACGGCGGGGTCGCTGAGGACATACCCCAGCGGGTCGATTTCCGCCTTTTGGTACAGGCGGACTACGCCGATGAGCTTTTGCAGCGTCGATTCCGCTTCCGCCACTGATTCCGCCCGGTTGACAATCAGGCGCAGCCCGCATTCCGGCGAGTATTTGGTAATCGACTTAATCAGCGCATAGGCGTCCATGATGGCGGTCGGTTCGGGCGTGGTGACGATGATGGTCTCCGCGCTGGCGCGGATCATCCGCATGATGAGGGGATTGACGCCCGCGCCGGTGTCGAAGATGATGATATCGGCGGCGTCTTCCAGCAGCAGCAGATGGTCGATGACGGTGGCAAGCTGGATTTCGGAGATGTTGAGCAATTCATTCAGCCCGCTTCCGCCGGACACAAACCGTACGCCGCCCGGCCCTTCGGCCACAATGTCGCGTATCTTCTTCTGCCCGCGCAAGACGTATGATAAATCATACGGCGGAGAGGTTCCCAGCATGACGTCTATGTTGGAAAGGCCGAAGTCGGCGTCCACGAGCAGCACGCGCAAGCCCTTCTTCGCGAGGGAGATGCCCAGATTGACGCTGATGCTGGTCTTGCCCACGCCGCCCTTGCCGCTGGTGACGCACAGCACGCGGGCGCCCTCGCCCGGTTCGCGCAGACGCTGTTTTTTCAGGTTATCCACGATTTGCCGCAGTGCGCTGGCCTGATCACGCACAGGTTCTCCCCCCTTCCCTTTACATCTTACCGTCGTATCCCCAGTACCCCATATCTTATCTCTCGTATCTTATATCTTCTCTCTCCATTCTAAGGGTCTCTCGTCATCAGCCGCGCCACGATTTTGCGCACATCCGCGACCTCGATGTCGTCGGGGACGTTCTGCCCGATGGCGGTGTAGGAGATGGGACGGTCGGACAGCAGTCTGGCGTTGAGCAGCGTACCCCATGTCGGCGTTTCGTCGAGCTTGGTGACGATGATTTTGAAATCGTTTAAGAAGGAATACGCGTTGAGGATATTCAGAAGCCCCGTGAAGCTGGTGGTGGCGCTCAGGACTAGGTGAACTTCATCGCAGTCGGAATGGCGGATGAGGTCTTTGACTTCGTCCTCATGCGAACGGTCGGACGGGCTTTTGCCGGCGGTGTCGATGAAGACGATGTCTTTGTCCTCGTGTTCGCGCAGGGCGTCGCTCATTTCCTCCGGGGAGTAGACGATGGAGAGCGGTATTTCAAGGATTTGCGCGTAGGTCTTGAGCTGTTCCACCGCGGCGATGCGATAGGTGTCGGTGGTGACGGCCCCCACCTTGGCGTGGTGGTTGATGGAGTAGATGGCGGCCAGCTTGGCCAGCGTCGTCGTCTTGCCCACGCCGGTCGGCCCGATGAGCAGAACGACGGTGCGTTTGAAGCGTTTGAGTTTGATTGGCTCGGCCTGCCCGATGGTTTGACGCAGGAGCTGCTCCATCACCTCGTTTGAGTCGGCCTGCTGCTTTTTGACAATATCGCTTACCTCCCGCGCCAGCTTGTGGGCAAACTCCTCATGGGTCTCGTTTTCGAGCAGGGAGAGCAGGAGCGCGTCGATATCGGGGCTATAGGAGCGCGAGTCGCGGGTTTGGCGGATGGTGCCGGCCAGCGCGTTGAGCGAGGAGGAGAGGGAGTCGATTTTGTTTTCCAGCGCTGAAAGCCGCTCGTCCCGCACCTCGGGCTGCCGGTTGATGACGCGCTCGCTCGGACGCGCTTCAGGCGCTTCCAGCGGGAGGAAGCCGTCGTCCTCTTTGGCGGGCGGCGGGGTTTGGCGGAAGGATTGCGCGGCTTTGGTATACGCCAGAGACGCCGTTTGCGGAGGCGTCAGCGGCGGGCGCGTTACCGCCGGTCTTTCGGCGGACGGCGTGGCTACGGAAAGCCTGTCCAGCGCCTCCAGCGCGCGGTCGGCCGTTACCGAAAGCTCGGCGCCCCGGGGAGGCGTCTCGGGGGCCTTGGGAGCGGAGCCGCGTGACCCCGGAGGCGCGGCGCGCAGCTTGGGCGGCGGGGGAGGGGCCGGTTCCGCCGGGTTTTCGTAGGCGGCGACCACCTCAATCATCGGCTTGCTGAACAGCCCGCCCAGACCCTTTTTACGCAAGGGACGCTGCGAGAGGATGAGGGCGTCCCTTCCCAGCTCGCGCTTGATTTGCTCCATGGCCTCCGGCATGGTGGCGGCCACGTAACGCTTTATGTTCACAGCGACACCATCCCATCTGCTTGAATATCAATGTTTTGCAGCAATTCGTTGTAGGACAGCACGGAGAGGTCGGGCGCCAACCCTTCCACCATCCGCTTGAAATGGAACCGGACTACGGGCGAACAGAGAACCACCGGCGCGATTCCAAGTCCCTGCACCCGCTCCACCGCGGCGCGCACCGACCCGAAGACCGATTGGATTTCGTCGGCGTCCAGCGCGACGTAGGAGCCATGCTCGGTCTGCCGGATGCTCTCTAAAATCTTGTTTTCCAGTTCCGGGGCGAGAGTGATGACATGAATCTTGCCTTCCGGCGCGTACTTCGCCGTGACGGTGCGCTTGAGCGCCTGCCGTACATACTCGGTCAGCATATCGGAATCCCGCGTCACGCCGCCGTAGTCGCCCATTGTTTCGATGATCGTACCCATATCGCGGATGGAGACGCCTTCGCGCAGCAGATTGGCCAAAACCTTCTGCACCTCCCCTAAGGTGAACATTTTGGGAATGACGTCCTCCACCAGCGATGCTTGCGATTGCTTGAGGTTGTCTATCAGAGCCTGCACCTGCTGGCGTCCGAGCAGCTCGTGGGCATGGGCGCGCACGACCTCGGTGAGGTGGGTGGCGATGACGCTGGGCGGGTCTACGATGGTGTAGCCGTAAAGCTCCGCCTTTTCGCGCTCTTTGGCGGTAATCCACTTGGCGGGCAGGCCGAACGCCGGCTCAACGGTGTCGATGCCGATGATTTCCTCTTCGGCGGTGCCCGGATTCATGGCGAGGTAATGGTCTAGGACAATCTCCCCGTGCGCCACTTCGTTGCCTTTGATTTTGATGGAGTATTCGTTGTTGGCGAAGCGGATGTCGTCGCGCATACGGATGACGGGGACAATCAGGCCCATTTCGGTGGCGCACTGGCGGCGAATCATCACCACGCGATCCAGCAGGTCGCCGCCTTGGCTTGGTTCGGCCAGCGGGATGATGCCGTAGCCGAAGAGCAGCTCGATGGGGTCTACTTGGAGCAGGGAGACCACATTTTCCATCTTGCGTGTTTCCTGCGCCTCCTCCTCGGCCGTTTCGACCGGCGGGGCCGTCTCCTCTCGCCTTTGTGCGCGGATAAGCATGACGCCCATTGTAATCAGCGAGCCGCCGATCAGCCACATGGTAAACGTCGGCATGTTGGGGATGAAGGACAGAAGAAGGACGACAAAGCCGCTCACCATTGGGATATAGGCTTCTCTGGTAAACTGCTTGGCGATGTCGAGGCCGAGGGTGTCGTCGGTGGCGGCCTTTGTCACGATGATGCCGGTCGCCGTGGATATTAGCAGCGCCGGTATCTGGGAGGCCAGCCCGTCGCCGATAGACGCGATGATATACGTCTCATAGCTTGCCCCGCCGCGCGTCGCGCTGATGATCAGTCCGCCGATGATGTTGATGGCGGTGGTGAGGATGCCTAGGATGTTGTCGCCCTTGACAAACTTGGAGGCACCGTCCATGCTGCCGTAGAAGTCGGCTTCGCGGGCGACGTCCCGGCGGCGCTTCCGCGCCTCGGTTTCGTCGATGACGCCGCTGTTGAGGTCGGCGTCGATGGCCATTTGCTTTCCGGGCATGGCGTCGAGGGTGAAGCGGGCCGCCACTTCGCTGACGCGCTCGGCGCCGCGTGTGACGACGAGGAGCTGCACGAGAATCAGGAGCAGAAAGATGATGGAGCCGATAACAACGTCGCCTCGCCCCACAAATTGGCCGAAGGTGAGAATCAAGTCCCCGGCGTACCCGTTGTTGCCCAAAATCTGGCGGGTGGTGGAGATGTTGATGGCGGTGCGGAAAACGGTGAGTATCAGCAAAACGGTGGGGAAGGTGGAGAAGCCCAGCGCGTCTTTGGCGCTGATGGACACCAGAATGACGGTGATGGCGGCGGCAATGTTGACGGTTATCAGGATGTCAATCAGGGTCGTGTCGAGGGGGATTATCAGCAGCAGCACGGCCAAAACCACGATGACCGAAAGGACCAGATTGCCCGATATGCGCTTGAGGTCCATATCTGTCTCCCCTCCCTTTGGTTACGTGTTTTTTCTCACGCCCTCCTGACCGGGCGGGGTCTTGTCACGGGGCGGCGCGGGCTGCTCGGATGCCGCTTTTTATACACATAGGCGAAGATTTCCGCCACGGCGGCGAACATATCGTAGGGGACGCGCTGGTTGACCTCGCAGGACATATAGAGGGCCTGCGCCACCGGCTTGTTTTCCACGATTTCCACCCGATGCTCCTCGGCAATCTGGCGGATTCTCAGCGCGACCAAGTCTTTTCCCTTCGCCAGCACCACCGGCGCGTCGTCTTCCTTTTCGTCGTAGCGGACGGCGACGGCGTAATGGGTGGGGTTGGTGATGACCACGTCGGCCTGCGGGACGGCGCGCATCATGCGCATCATGCTCATTTGGCGCTGCTTTTCCTTCCGCTTGGAGCGGATGAGCGGGTCGCCTTCCATCTGCTTGACTTCCTGCTTGATTTCCTCTTTGCTCATCTTGAGGTTTCGCTCATATTCCCACCACTGGTAGAGGTAGTCGGCAAGGCCGATGCCCATCAGCACGACGGCGGCTTTGACGGCAATGGCGACCGACATATCGACGATGACGCCCGCCGCGCGGCCCAGCTCCAGCTCCAGCAGGCCCGGAAACACGCCGAAGTTTTTCATATACTCCTGATAGACAATCAGGGTCATCAGCCCGATTTTGAGGATGGATTTCAGCATCTCCACCACGCTGCGCATGGAGAAAATACGCTTGAAGCCTTGGAGGGGGTTTATCTTGGAGAGTTTTGGCTTCACCGTCTCGCCGGTGATTAAAAACCCGACCTGCGCCACATTGACCAGAATGCCGACAACCAGAGCCACGGCCATTACGGGAAAGAGAATCCACAAGAATTCATAAATCGCCTTGAAAAGGCTGGCCGCGATATCCGCTTGCTCCGGCAGCGTCTGCGTCGCGCTGATACTGCCTATGAAATACTGCATCAGCGCAATCATGCCGTTGACCATATGCCCGCCGGCGGCAAAGAGGACGATGAACATACAGGTGGTCAGCGCGGCGGTATTGACTTCGGCGCTTTTGAGAACCTGCCCTTTTTTGCGCGCGTCCCTGCGCTTCTTAGGCGTAGCTTTTTCGGTCTTTTCGCCTCCGCCTGCCCCTTGCTCCGGCGTCATGGTATCATCCCCCCCGTCATCCTGTCGATATAGTCAAACATCACGCCGAAAATTGAGCGGGTGAACGTGGTGAATATCGGCAGCATCAGAGCCAGAACGATTAGGCCCAGAAAGACCTTGAGCGGGATGCCCACCACAAAAACATTCATTTGCGGCGCCGTGCGTACGATGACGCCCAAGGCCACTTCCAGCAGCAGCGCCGACGCCAGCAGCGGCATCGCCGCCTGAATGGCCATTGCGAAGGTGCGGACAAAGACGTCTGTAATCAGGCCGACCGCTTCGGGGCGCAAGACGCCCATGCCGACGGGGATGAACTGAAAGGTTCGCGTCATGGTGGCGATAAGGGTGGTGAACGCGCCCGACGTGACGAAGCTGACAATGAGGATGAAGTTGAGGAACCCGCTGGTGACCGCCACCTGTCCGCCGACTGAGACGTCGTACATCTGCGCCATAGAGAACCCAATCTGCAGGTCGATGATATGCCCGGCGGTATAAATCAGGTTGAAGAACAGGGAGGTGATAAAGCCGATGACCAGCCCGACCGAGAGTTCGGCGATGACGGCAAACGCCAGCGCGTAGAGGTTGTTGTAGGGATAGTCCTGCGGCGGCGGGGCGAAGTTGACGACGATGGCCGCCAAGAGGAGGGACAGGCCGATTTTGACGAGGCCGGGAATGTCTCTCCGCGCAAGCAGGGGGGAGAATACAAAGAGAACGCTCAGGCGCGTCACGATGAGCAGATAATGGACCACCCAAGTGAGAAAATAATCGGCGTTTGAAATCATACGTCTATCCCGGGATGCCGGAGAGCCGCGACAGAATCCCCGACGTAAACTCGCTGAGCCGCGTCAGCATCCAGTTGCCGAAGATAATCAGGGTGAGGAAGACCGAGAGTATCTTGGTGACGAACACAATGGTCTGCTCGTTGATTTGCGTGGTCGCCTGAAGGATGGAGACAATCAGGCCCGCGGCCAAGCCAATCAGCAGCATCGGCGCCGCCACGGTGAGGATGGTCATCACCGCCTCGCTGACAATGGTGGAAATCTCTCCCGCCGTCACGGCCTAACCCCTCCTCTCTTATACGAAGAGCGCAGCGAGACGCAATCCGTTTGCGGCCCGCGCGCTTGACGCGACGGACTTTATCCTGTCACCGAACGCACGATCTCATGTATCACCAAGTTCCAGCCGTTGACCAAAACAAACAGCATCAGCTTAAACGGCAGGGATATCATGGCCGGGGGAAGCATCATCATACCCATTGACATCAGCGCCGACGCGACGACCATGTCTATGACGATGAAGGGGATGAATATCAGGAAGCCCATGCGCATCGCCGTTTTGATTTCACTGGTGACAAAGGCGGGAATCAGGACATAGGTGGGGATATCGTCCAGCGAGGCCGGGCGCGGAAGCCTTGCGAGGTTCATAAAGGTGATGACGTCCTCGTCGTTGTCTTGTCTTCGCACCTGTCCTATCATAAACTCCCGGAGCCTGTCGGTGGCAATGCCGTACGCTTCGTCCAGCTCTATGGTTTCCTCCTGATACGGAACCCACGCATCGTCATAGATGCTGCTGAGCGTGCCGTGCATGACAAAGTAGGTGAGGAAGAGCGCCAGTCCGATGATGACCTGATTGGGCGGCATTTGCTGGGTTCCCATAGCGTTGCGGGTGAAGGAGAGGACGATGACGATGCGGGTGAAGGAGGTCATCAGAATCAGGATGGACGGAACCAAGGTGAGGACGGTGAGGAGGAGGAGGATTTCGATGGTCGCCGTCGCGCCCTCCACGCCTTCGCCGAAAAGCGACTCCAACATGTTCAGCGGGAATGTCGCCGCATCGGTTCCTATCTCCGGCGTTATGCCGGCCGCCCATACCCAAAGGCTCATTCTAACTCTCCCGTATCATTTTTGTCGCCCATTCTTGATTGCCGCTGCGAGATTAAGTCCAGCACCCTGTCAATCCGCTCCGTTCGCTCCTCCTCGCTCACCGCCGGTTTGGCGGGCGGCGGGGTGGGGCGGGCATGTTCCTCCGCGCCGCCGTAGAGGCGGGAACGGCGGTCAAGCCTGTCCGGCTCGCTGAGACGGGTCATGTTTTCGATGCTGTTTTGGTAGGAGCGTTTGAAGCGGTTTGTCTGCGGGCGGCGGTCTTCCTCCCTGATAACAGGGGAACCCGTATCCCCGGCGCTTTGCCCGCCGGGAACCGGGTCTTTCTCCGCGATTTGCCGCAACACTTCCGCAAAGGAAGCGTCTTCATCCGCTTGGCCGGGGTGTCCCCCGGCGACGCCGCTTTTCATGTGTTTGAAAAAGCGGCCCCAAAAACCCGGGGGTTCTTTTCCCGCCGCGTTTTTTGCCGCAAACTCGGGAAAGTCTGACGGAGAAAATTCGCAGATAAACGAGGGTGCGCCCTTGCCCGTGCCGATTGCCATTAAGCGGGCTCCCACTTGAACCAGCAGAACGGCGGAATCCCTTGTGAGCATCATCCGGTCAAGCACCTTGATGCGCCTGCCGGAAAACGCCGCGCCCTTTTGGATTCTTTTTGACAGGTATACAAACCCGCCGAGTACCGCGATGAAAACCAGAACGCCTAAGATAAGCCCCACTGTTTCCGGGAGCCCGATGGTCAAGTAGGCGTTATTCGGCACTCACCCCAGCACCTTTCGCACGGCTTCGCAGACGCGGTCGGCCTGAAAGGGCTTTACGATAAAGTCCTTCGCGCCCGACTGTATGGCCTCAATGACCATCGCCTGCTGTCCCATCGCGGAACACATCACGACCTTGGCCGCGCTGTTGGCCGCTTTGATTCCCTTGAGGGCGTCGATGCCGTTCATCTCGGGCATGGTGATGTCCATAATGACCAGATCAGGGTTGAGTTCTTTGTAGCGTTCGATGGCAATCTTGCCGTTCTCCGCCTCGCCGATGACTTCAAACCCGTTTTTGGTCAATACATCCTTAATCATCATGCGCATAAAGGCCGCGTCGTCAACTATGAGTATTTTGCCTGCCAAATCGGTCACCTCCACGGTTATTCGGTTACGCTTCGCTGTTTATTTAGAGGGATTGATACGCTGAGACGGGTTTATGATGTCTGTGATGCGGCATCCGTAGTTGTCGTCGATGATGACGACCTCGCCCTTCGCGATGAGTTTTCCGTTGACGACCACATCCACCAGTTCCCCGGCCATTTTGTCCAGAACGACGATTGTTCCGGTGTTGAAGTCTAGGATGTCTTTGATATATTTTTTGCTCTTGCCGATCTCCACCGAAACGGACAGAGGCACGTCGAGCAGGAGATCCATGTTTTCTCCCAGTCCCGGGATGACGCCGGGTTCGCCGAAGGAGACGAAACTGGCGGGGCGCACGTCAACCGGCGCGTGGGACGGGGGCGGCGCGTACTGCGGGGGCGGATAGCCGGGAGTGGGATAGCCGTAGCCCGGCGGGGGCGCGTACTGCGGAGGCGGGGCTTGCGGCGGAGGATAGCCTCCGTACGGGTCTTGCGGGGGCGGATAGCCGTAGCCCGGCGGGGGCACCGCCTGCGGTTCCGGCGGAGGGGGCGGGAAGGGGGATGTATAGTCCGCCGGGGGCGCGAAGTGCTCCAGCGGCGGAGGGGATGCGGGAGGCGGGGGGGCCGGGGCCGGGGGCGGAGGCTCGGGCGTGTGCGCGGGAGCGGGGGCCGGCGCCGGGGCGGAGTCGTCGCCCATGCCCATCATCTTGGCGACGATGCTTTTGGCGAAGTCAATGGGCATGACCTGCATAATCTCGGAATCTATCAGCCCTTCCACCACCATCTTGAACCCGATCCGAACCACCGGCTTGTCGGATTCGTTGAAGGGGTACACCAAGCCGTCGGTCAGCAGCACGCGGTTGGCGTTGGGCGGGGAAATGTCGATGGGGATGGAAAACATCTGCGACAGGGAGGTGCTGGACGAGCCCACCATTTGGTTCATGCACTCGCTGATGCAGGAGAGGTGCATTTCGGTAAACTCGCCTTCGGTGTTGGAGCCGTCGCCGCCCATCATCAGGTCGGTGATAATCATCACGTCTTCTTCGCGCAAAAAGAGGCAGTTTATTCCTTCAAGCCCCACGGTATACCGCACTTCGACCGATATGAAGGGCATCGGGTACTGGCGCGCCATCTCTCCGAGGGTGGTGATGCTGACGCGGGGCGTTGTGATTTCCACCTTGCGGTTGAGCAGGGAAAAGAGGGCGGTGGCGGCGGTTCCCATGCTGATGTTGCCAACCTCACCTAATGCGTCGGACTCGATATCGCTCAGCATACCGGAGTAATCAGCCGGTTCCGGCGGCGGCGCGGTTTCGGGTTCGGATTCGGGTTCGGCGGCGCCCACGGACGCGAACAGCGCGGCGATGTCGTCGTCACTCATTTTATCGGACGATGCTTCGGGCGGGGCTTCCGCCGCGCCGCCGTCATCGCCGGGCAGGGACGCTTCTTCAGTGTCGTCGCCGTCGGAGCCAAGCGAACCCGCAAGCAGGGCGTTGATTTCTTCCTGTGTAAGCCCGTTACTCATCACTGACGTCCTCCTTTTGAATGATTTCGACGATTTTCGCGGCATAACGGCCGTCTTTGACGCCTATGTCGGCCTTGAATTTAGGCAGATGCCCCACGCGCAGCGTGACCGGCTGTGAGACATGATGATCCATTCTGATGACGTCTCCCACTTGGAGGTTGAGGATATCCCTGACCGGCGCGAGCGTCTCGATGAAAGAAGCCGAAACGTCAAGCGGCGTCACTTGGATGCGTTTTTGGATATCTTCGTGGGCCGAGGCAAGCTCCCGGTGGACGTCGGTCTGGTAGAGGAACTTGGTGGAAAGCTGCTGGTTGAGCGGCTCAAGCGCCAAATGGGGGAGACAGATATTGAAGGAGCCTTCGGCGTCGTCCAGCTTCACGCTCAGGGTGATGATGGCCACCGTCTCGTTCATCGCCACAATCTGGGCGAACTGGGGACTGGTTTCAATCCGGTCGAGGGTGGTGGTGATGGCCACGACCTTTTCCCAAGACTCTCCGAACAGCGGCAGGAATTGGCGCATGATTCGTTCCAGCAGGACAAGCTCGATTTCGGTAAACCCGCGTGATACGCTTTCTTTGTCGGGCTTTCCGCCCAGCAGGCGGGAGATGATGGCATAGGAAAGGTCGGGCGAGATTTCGAGGAGGATGGAGCCGACCATCGGGGGCATACGAACCACGGCCAGAATCAAAGGGTTGGGGAGGGCGTTGACAAACTCCGCGTATTTGGTTTCCTCAACCGAGATGACCTCGGCGGAACACATGGCGCGCAGGGTTCCCGAAAGATAGGAGGAAAACAGGCGGGCAAAGGTGTCGTAGATGACCTTTAGGGTGCGGATGTGTTCTTTGTTGAAGCGGTTGGCCGTTCGGAAGTCATAGTTCCGTACTTGGTTTGAGCCCATTTCCTCCAAGGGCGCCGCCGCTTCTATGCCGTCGGACTCTATGGCGTTTAACAGGGCGTCTATTTCCTCCTGTGACAAAACACCGGCCAAGCTATCTCACTCCCTTAAAACCGACTGTCGAGACCAAAAGCGCGCTAGTGGAAAAAGAAGTCGAAGGTCACCCGCCGGACGGCGTCGGTATTAAACTCCGAGTTGATTCGCTCCGCCATTTGATGCCGGAGCGTTTCCCTTTCTCCGCTGTTGTTGAGCTGGTCAATGGTTCTGGCGGTGACGGATTCGACCACAATCTCCCTGATGCGGTGAAGCCGCTCGTCAAACACCTTGATGATGCTCTCGTCGCTGACTTCAAGCGTTACGTCGCAGACGACGTATTTGAACCGTTTGAACTCCTCGGCAACGCCGAGGACGTTGATGGTAAATCGGTCGCCAAGCGGGTAGGGGATGTCAAATTCCCCGGGGAAAGAGGGTTCCGGCGGGTCGCCGCACCCGGAGAGCAATGCCAGCAGAAGGGCTGCGGCCGCGGTCAGCATGATTCGTTTTTTCATCATAACGACTATTCCTTTCGGGGGCTACAGATCCTCTCCGTAACCCGCGCCGGTCTGCTCGTCTAGGAAGAAGTTGCGGTGCAGAACGAACTCCACTCTGCGGTTGACCGACCATTGCGTCTCGTCTGTGCCGGGATTTCCGTCAACGGGGCGGGTATCCCCCCAGCTTGTCATGCCGATTTTGTTTTCGGGGATGCTGTAGTTGTCAACGATAAACCGGCGGGCGGCGCGCGCCCGGTACGCGGCAAGGATGTCGTTGTCTGCGAAGCGGTTGTTCGGGGGTATCGGACGGATATCCGCGTGGCCTTCGACAAAAACCTCGCTGATAATTCCGGTTTCCCAGTCCGGCAGAATCAAGTCCTCCACGATAAACGCAAGCGCTTCTATGCCGCGCGGCAGAAGGACGTCGCTTAGCGTGTCAAACAGAACTGAGCTTTTGCAGCGGATGACGATTTGCGCTTCGGTGACATGGATGGTCACCTCAAGGTCGGCCGTGCCGCCTTCTCCCTCACTCGAGCTTATCCAGTCTTCAATGTCGCCCCGCATTCGCTCGGCGGCAATCAGCCACGCGTCGGTCGGGTCTGAAAAATCCCCTTCGGGAATCTCGGGCGCCTGCTCCAGCCCGGTCTGGCCGATGTTGGCGGCGTTGTTGATGACCTCAAAGATATAGGGGTTGCCCTGAAGGTTTGCGACCATTGCCATAAACTTGGCGGCATCCAGCGAACTCATTGAGAAAAGCAGGACAAAGAATGTGAGCACCAGCGTAATCATGTCGCCGTATGTCGCCATCCAAGCCGGAGCGCCGGGCGGCGGAGCTTCTTCATTTTTCTTCTTAGCCACCGCTTATCGCCCACTCTCTATGAACATACATTATACCTCTTTTCCCGGGGAAACGCAACCATTATTCTTCCAAGGCGCCTTCTTCTGGTTTCGGCGCCTCCTTTGCGGAGCGCGGCAGGAAGGAATACAGCTTTTCTTCGATAATCCGCGGGTTTTCGCCCGCCTGTATGGAGAGAAGTCCTTCGAGCAGGATTTCCTTGTACATAATCTCGTTTTTTGAGGAGGTCTTGAGCTTGGTGGCGATTGGGATGGCGATGGCGTTGGCGAGGAGGGAGCCGTAGAAGGTGGTGATAAGGGCGGCGGACATGCCGGAGCCGAGCGATTCCGGGTCTTCCATGTTGTCAAGCATGATAATCAGGCCGATTAGCGTTCCCAGCATACCGAACGCCGGGCCCAGCGACCCGATTTGCTCGACCATGCCGATGCCTTTTGTGTGGCGGCCTTCCACCGAACCCAGCTCCGCCTCCATGATGTTCTTGACCAGCTCCGGGTCGGTGCCGTCAACGACCAGCATGATGCCTTTTTTGAGGAATTCGTCGTCTAGGTCGTTGACCCGTTCCTCCAGCGCCAGCATCCCCTCCTTACGGGCGATGTTGGCCAGAGACACGATGGTGTTGATGCCGCCGACGGGGTCGAACGCGATCCTCTTGAACGACATGCCTATGACCTTGGGCAGAGATAAAAAGTCCCCGATTGAGTAGGAGGTAAACACACTGGCCAGCGTTCCGCCGATGACAATCATAATCGACGCCGGGTCGATGTACATGTCGATTACGCCGCCGCCCCAGTATATGCCTATGACTAGGAACATAATCGCGAGGACAATGCCAATCAGGGTTGATATTTCCATAAACGCTTACACCTCTTGAGCGTCTTTTATCAGGGAGGGCAGCTTGGTGAAGATATTCGTGCGGTATTCGACGATACGCTCAATGACAAGGCGGGCGTTCTCGCTGACGACCAGCTTTCGTCCGTCGGTGAGCGTGATGACCGTATCCGGCGTTTCCTCAATGAAGATAATCAGGTCGGGGTTTACATAGAAATCCTTACCGTTAAGCCTTGTTACCGATATCATAGCGCCTCTCCTTATGTCAGCGTACAAATCCCCACGTTCTATATTATAGCACAAGCCTTTATAAAAGCACAAGCCTTTTTTCAACAAAGAGAAACCCCGCCGCCGCCGGACGTATGCCAGGCGAGTGACGGGGTTTGCCTCCGGCTAAGATTAACGCTTGAGGTTGATGAGTTCCTCCAGCAGGGTGTCGGAGACGGTGATGACGCGGGAGTTGGCCTGATAGCCGCGCTGGGTGACAATCATTGAGGTGAACTCGTTGGCAAGGTCTACGTTGCTCATCTCAAGCCCGCCCGCCTTCAGCGCGCCGCTGGGGCCGAGACCGGGGAAGGAGTAGCCCGGCGTGCCGGAGTTGGAGGACTCCCGGTAAAGGTTGTCGCCCATTTTAATCAAGCCGCCCGTATTCATAAAGGTGGCGGTGACCAGCACGGCAATCTCCACCGCGTTGCCCGTCTCGTCAATGCCCTTGACAATACCCGATTCGTCAATCGAAATCTGACGGAAATAGGTGGGGATGACGATGCGCCCGATGCTTGCGTCTATGAACGTATCCAGATATTCCCCATCGTCGTCACGCGAGCCATAGATCGGAAGCCCTGTTTGGTCATCCCTGTAACCGTCAATCTTCTCGTCGTATCCGTCCTTTTGGTCAAACTTAATCTCCTCGTCGCCAGTGATTCGTTCAATGACGCTCCCCTCCATAAGGTCTTCGTTTGAGTACGCCTCGTTGTCAATCAGCATGACGCCCTGCAAGTACAGGCCGCCCGACGTGACGAGGTAACCGAAGCTGTCGATATAGAGGTTTCCGGCGCGGGTATAGAAGAGGTCGTTGCCGTCTTTGACGGTGAAGAAGCCCTCGTCAATGATGGTGAGGTCGAGGGTGCGGTCGGTGGTTTGGAACGAGCCCACGGTGTGAACCACGTCGATAGAGCCGGCGAGGGAGCCGAGGCCGACCTGACGGGGGTTGATGCCGCCGAGGGTGCCGGCGGTGTTGGCGGCGGTGGCGTCGGTCAGGCGCTGGCTGAACATATCGGCGAAAGACGCGCGGGCGGCTTTATACCCATATGTATTGACATTGGAAATGTTGTTGCCTATGACGTCCATTCTGAGCTGGTGGTTGCGGAGGCCGGAAACTCCGGCGTACATGGAACGTATCATTTTACAGTCCTCCAGTTATTTGTAGATTTTTGGCCGCGGGGGCGGTCATCCGAACGCGTTTTCCTCGTCGGGAGAGAGGGGGGCGGGCGGCGCGGGGGGCGCCGGCCTGTCGCCCAGCGCGGCGAGCGAATCCGCCACGGCGATGACTTGGTGCAGGGAGACGTTTCTGCCTTCGATGGTGAGGAAGACGACGCCGTCTTCCGTAATCCAGCGATCCGCTCTGCCTTCGGCGTAGACGGGCTCCGCGGTTGTGCCGACGTTGGCGCGGATGAACTTGCCGACCATGCTTGTGGCGGCCGTGATGCTCTCGGCGTTGCCCGCGATGATGCTCTTGTCGAACACCTGCATGATGTCTTCGACATAGATTCTCGCTTCGCCGAGCAGGACATACGGTCTTCCGGCGTCGATACCGGCCCCGTCCACCGTTCCAATCAACTCCCGCGCCTCGCCGGTCAGGTTGTTGCGCACCACGCCGACGATGCCTTTGCCGATGAGGGCATACGCCTGACTCTGCATATTGGTGACGGCCATAGCGTTGATGCTCTCCATCGTGGCGAACTGCGTCATTTGGCTGACCATGTCCACATTCTCGAGGGGGGAGGTCGGGTCTTGGTTTTGAAGCTGGGCAATCAGGATGGCTAAAAACTCATCCTTACCGAGCGTTTTTGTGTGGTTTGGGGTCGTCTTCGGGAGAGCGTACTGCTCAACGATTGATCTGAGTTCATCCATTTCTGTCGCCTCCGTGTCAAATGTTGCGCGGCCCTCGGCGGGTGCGGCGGGGTTTTTCTATGCCCTGTAATCGAATTGGGATTCGGCGCCGGATACGCGCCCTGTGGTATACGCGGCCCTGACCGGCTCGCCGGCTTCGGGTTCTCTTGAGGCCGTCACGGCGGATATGCCGCCGACTTTGCTTTTGGACTCTCCGGCCGTTTCGGTTCCGCGCTGCTCGCGCCGCCTGTCTGAAAGCTCCGTGCCGATGCGGGATTCGGTGACCTCGATGTCTCTCATGTTGATTCCGGCTTCCTTGAGGGAGTTTCTCAGATCCGCGATGTGTTCGTTGAGCAGTGAGCGCACGGCGCCGTTGTCGCTTTTGAGCTTGGCGGTGATTCCTTCGGCGGTGGATTCAATGACGAGCTGGATTTTTCCTAAAAACTTAGGGTTCAGCTCCATTTGAAGCATGGATACGTCCTTTGCGGCGGTCGTCTGCGAGGTAATCTGGTCGATAATCCTTGCCGCGAGGACTTGCCGTGCCGGGGCCGTTTCCGCTGTTGGAGCCGTCGGCTGCGCGGATACGGGCGGCGGCGCGAGGGGCTGGGCGGGTTCCGTGTCGGCTTTCACAGGTCTGTCCGGGTCTTCTTCCGGCCGTTCCGTAGGGCCGCGGGGGAGGACGGAGAGTGCGGGGGTTTCGCTTTCCTCCTCCGTCAAGTCCCAAACCGTTGCGCCTTCTGTTTCCGACACCGGGATTGGCGAGTCTTCTGGTTCCGCCGTCTGTTCGAGGGCTTCGGGGAGGATGGCCGCCGGGGCGGCTGTGATGTGCGCGGAACGGACGGCTGAGAAGGGGTTGGTGTATGTGATTCTGCGCGGGGGGATGATTTTGATTTCGGTCACGCGGACGGCGTCCGGGAGTTCCCGGCCTTGGATGGAGGCTTGAATCGGGGCGGGGGCTTTCGGTGCGGCGGGTTCCGCCGCTTCGGTTGTTTTGACCGTTTCCGCTTTCACCTCGTCCGTCCGCGCCGTGTCCGGGGGTTCGGGCGTTTCCGGCGCCGGTTTTACCGTTTCCGCTTCTATTCGCGGGGGTTCCGGCTGCGCCGTTTCAAGGGGCTTGTTTTCAATCGCCGCCGGCTGTGCCGAGCCTGTTTCCGCTTGCCGCGCCGGAATCGGCGGGTCGGAGCCGGGTTGCGCCGCGGCTTCAGTCCCGGAGGGCTGCGCGTCGGCGGAGATTGCTTCCGTCAAATCGGGGCTGTCTGCTTCCGCCGTGTCCGGGGGGGGCGAGAACATCAGGGAGAGGGCTTCCAGCGGCAGCAGCTCGGGCGGGAGGTCTTCCTCCGGCAGCGCCTTCACCAGCAGGGGTAAGAGGTTGAGCAGGCTGACGAGCTTCGCTTCGCCGTCACCGCCGGGGGAGAGTGCTTCGAGGTGGCTCAAAAGGCCGGGGTTTTTGGAGATATATTGCATCAGCGCAAATAAAAAACCGTCGTTTTCCTCCTCGCCCAGTAAAAGGGCTATCAGCCGCAGCAAGTCCTCCTGACTGCCTGCAAACCGAGGGGTTACGACGTGTTCGACATCCGTGTCTGGGGGGGCGGCCGCGTTGTCGGCGGGGGGGGCGGCGTCTAATCGGTGCGCCTGCCATATCGCCATGTGCGGTTCCGCGCTTTTGCCAAGTCCGTCATGGGCAATCGCCGTTTTCGGAATGGCGGGGGGGTCGCCGCGGCTCATCATCGCCGAAATGAAATCGAGGAATCCTCCCTCATTCTCTTGCCCCCATGTCCCCGGCCCGGCTCTTCCGTGCGGCGCCGCCATGCTTACGGACAGGGCGCTTACATATCCCATGTGTTCGCCTCCTCCAGCGCTATATTTCGCGGGTATCTGATTGATATATCGAAAGAATAGGCCGTTGCTTTAATGAAATTTTTGGAGAACCGCGTATTTTTTCACACCCCACCAAAAAAGCGCCGGCACAAAGCCCGACGCTTTTGAGTCATATGAACGGGGGGTTATGGGTTGTTAATGGCGTCGTAGAACTCTCGCGGGAGGTCGTCCGAAAGGGCAGTATACGTTTTCCCTTTATACGTTGCCGTGAGACCTTGTGAGCAATCGCCGAACGCATCGTAACCTATACTGGTCACATTGTCGGGGATTGTGATACTTGTCAGGCCTTTGCAACTGCTGAACGCATACGGCCCAATACTTGTCACACTATCGGGGATTGTGACACTCGTCAGTCCTGCGCAATCGGAAAACGCGCACCAGCCAATGCTCGCCACTCCGTCGGGGATATACACCTCCATAATACCACTACGGCTAAAGCCGCCCGAAACACCGTCATTAGCCACAATCGCTTCTATTCCTACCACCGGCTCGCCTTCAATTTTTTCGGGAATCCGCACCTTGATGGATGACCCTATGTACTCTGTAATCTCCACGCCCCCTAACGCCGCGTCATACGCATACTCAAAGTCGCTTGCGGGGGTTTCAGGGTCTCTGGGCGGCGGATTGTTTCCCCCGCCACCTCCGATGGCATCGCACCCGGCAGCCAGCGCAAGCACCGCCGCCAATAGAACCCCGATAACACGTTTTTTCATTTTCATGCCCTCCTAAATACAATTATTGCGTATATGGTAATACACTCATACATTATATGCGATTCATTTCACCTTTGCAAGCCCCTAAAATATAATAGGGGTGTTTTTTATGGACAAGGCAAAATACCAAAATGATTTTCGGCAAGTTGGTTTACGGGTGGCGTATTTCAGAAAGCAGAAAGGCTACACGCAAGAAAGTTTCGCCGAAAAAATGGGCGTAGGCGTATCATATATAGGGTCTATAGAGGCTCCGGGGGATTTTCGGAAAATCAGCCTTACCACGTTGTTTAGGGTTGCGGAAGCCTTGGGAGTCCCCGCGTATAAGCTGCTGCAATTTGATTGATGGTTGATACGAAAAAAGATATCCCCTGTCCGAAAAACAGGGGATATCTTCTTTATTGCACAGCTTCAGCTTTCCATCTGTTTGCCCAAAAACCCCGCGACGGTCTGGGCGAGTTTGTATTCGGTGTCCGAGTATGGCTGGCCGGTGTCGGGCAGCAGGAAGACCACGGCGCCGGAGACGTCGCCTTCGGCGACGATGGGGGCGGCGAGGCCTGCGTGATATTTTTCCGCGCCGTCGGAGACGGGGATTTTGGGGCCGCCTTGCTTGTATTGGTAGATTTGGCGGCTCTCCATAATTTTCTCCAGCTCCTCCCCGACGCGGCGCTCCATCAAATCGCGCTGCGGCAAGCCGTGGACGGCGATGACCGCGTCGCGGTCACAGACGCAGACCATCGCGCCGGTGGTTTTCCCCAGCGTTTCGCATAGCTGCGAGGCGAACGCCGACAGCTCGCCCATAGGGCTGTATTTTTTGAATATCACTTCTCCGTCCTTGTCGGTGTAAATCTCCAACGGGTCGCCGCTGCTGATAACATTGACGGCGTAGATTTTGTCCGGGTGGTTGCGGGACATTTGAAATACAGTATTCCCCTCCGTGGAGGGGTGGCACGAAGTGCCGGGGTGGTTCACATTTAACAACATATCTATATCAGCTTGCAGTTTAATCTCAATGTGGTCTTCGTAGACGAGGATTTTTTCTATCATCAGCTCCAAGTCCTGCCTGCTGAGGGCCGGCTTGTCCAGCACGTCGTTGAAGATGTCTATGGCGGTCTTGGCGATGCGGTTCGAGCGGATGACGGCGTTTCGCCGATCGGCGGTCAGCGTGATTTGGTTTTGCAGCCCGGTGATGCGGTTCTCGGCCTCGATTTCCATTTCGGCATAGGTTTCCTCGATGACCTCCTCGGCTTCGGGGCGCTTTATGATTTCCCGTATCTTCTGCCGCTTGATGGCTTTGAGTTCCTCCCGCGCCGCGTCAAGCTGGGTTTCGAGGACGGCCAGCGTCTCGTCATTGTGTTTGACTTCACCGGCTTCCTTTTTGATTTCTGCTTCCAGCCGGGCAAGCATGTCCGCGGAATGGTCCCGCACACGCTGGACGTAGGATTTCAGCAAGCCGTCCAGCACGTCCACCCGCGTGTGGTGGGAAGTGCAGCCCGCCAGACCGCGCTTGTGGTATGACCCGCAGGTGTAGGCGGGGCGCAGGTCGCGGCGGGACATGGAGAACATCGGGCTGCCGCAGTCGCCGCAACGGATAAAGCCGGAATAGACGTTGTCGTTTTTCCTGACGCCCCGGTAGTGGTTGGCGCCGCGCTTTTTGAGCTGCTCCTGCGCGATGGCGAAGGCGCGGTATTCGATGATAGGGTCATGGTGGTTTTCAAAGACGATGTGGTTTTCCGCGTCCACCCTGACCTCGGAGCCGTTGATGTTTTTGCGTTTGAACTTGCCCTGCCGCAGGGTGCCGATATAAAAATCGTTCCGCAGGATGCCCTCAATGGTGGCGATGCTCCACTCCGGCTTGGCGAGCCTCTTGGATTCCTCGCCGCGTTCTTCTTTGCGCGCCCGCTCGTCCATGCGCGGCGTCGGGATGTGCAGCGCGGTCAGGTGGTTCGCGATTTTTTTGTAGCCCCAGCCGTCGTTGTATAAGGCGAAGATTTTCCGCACCACCTCGGCGGCGGGGTTGTCCGCCCCGAACGCCATTGTCTTGCTGTTGGTGATGACGTAGCCGTACGGCACGGCGCAAATCCATTTGCCGTCGGCTTGCCGCTTCTGGATGACGCTCTTGACCTTCTTGGACGCGTCGGTGACGGGCAGCTCGTTGACGAGAAAGCGGAATTGGATGGACACCCAGTCGTCATACGTCGGGAAGTCGATGCTGTCGCCGATGGAGATGATACGCACCCCGGCGTCGCGCAGGTCTTCCAGCTCGACCAGCCCCCGGCTGTTGCGGCGGGAGAAGCGGGAGAAATCCTTGACCACCAAAATGTCAATCTTGCGTTCCATCAGAAGCGGGCGCAGGGACTGGTAGCCCTCCCGCTGCTCAAAGGTGTAGCCAGAACGGTCGCGGTCTTCGTAGAAGGAAAGGGCGGAGCCGGGGAACTTGCGCTTGACAAACTCATCGATAATCGCCTTTTGGTTTTCGATGGAGGTGTTGTCCCTGTCCATCTCCTCGTCCACGGATATGCGGCAATATCCGGCGATGCCGTATGCCTCTGCCACCATTGCACCTCCATTCTGTGTGGTTTATAGCAACATTGTATCATGGGGTGGGGTGGATTGCAAGGGGGGAGTTTGGGATTGCATATTGTCGGAAAAATGAGTATAATTACAACATCAGCGACAGAGGAGGGTTTTCAATGCATGATACGACAGGCAATCGAGTTCCAAAAGACAAAGATTTAATCATGCCTACGTTTGCCGCGCTTAAGAGTTTGGGTGGTTCGGGTAGTAATGACGAAATACTTGATCAGGTTATCTTGGATTTACAACTGCCTGATAAAGTTGTGGATGTGCCGCATAAAGGAAAAGTAAACATGACCGCTCTACAATATAATCTTGCATGGGCAAGGACATATTTGAAAAATTACGGCGTCATCAGCAATAGCGCGCGAGCGGTTTGGTCAATATTACCTGATTATGTTGGCATCGACCAGTTGGACGTGCAATCCATTGTTTTGGCAATGCGAATGAAGCGTCTCGAAAACCGTAATAAACAATCTGCCATCATAGAGGGTCCTTGGGGCAGTGAAGACGATGACGAGGGCGAGTTGAATAACCTTGATGGGGTTATGTCTTGGCGGACAAAGTTGTTTGAAACATTGAAAACGATGAATCCATTCGGCTTTGAACGGCTTTCACAGCGACTTCTCCGAGAATGTGGTTTTTCCCATGTTGAGGTTACAAAAAAGTCCGGCGACGGCGGAATTGACGGTCACGGAAAGTGGAAAATCAATGGAATATTCAGTTTCAATGTCGCTTTTCAATGCAAGAGGTATGGTGATGTTGTCGGCGCTGGGGATATCCGTGATTTTCGTGGGTCGTTGACCACCGACATCGAAAAGGGTATTTTCATCACCACCGGAACTTTTTCCAGAGCGGCAAAAGAGGAAGCGTCCAAGCCGGGCAAGCAGCAAATCGACCTGATTGATGGTGAAGAGCTGCTTGACAAAATCGCCGAGTATGGAATTGGAGTCAAGGAGGTTAAGACCTATGAAATTGACGATGAGTTCTTTGAGAAGATATAGGTCGAAAGAGCGACTTGCTCTATCCGTTTAGTAGAGACGCTTTTTTTTGCCGGTTTTTTTGACGCGTGAAGCGGGCAATATATCGGTGAGGTGAGATGTTATGAGCAGCCGCAAGGATTCTGCCCAAGTACAATCCGGCGCCACGCCAAAATCCCGGCCGAAAGAGACGAGCAATGCCAACATGACCCGTAAAGCCGCTGAAGCGGATATTCCGCAAGGCCCTGTGAAGAATCAGAACAAACAGGCGGGCGGGTTCAGTAGGGACAATTAAGACGTTAAAAATAAAGAGCCGCATCCTTTAAGAGGAGAACGCGGCTCTTTGTTTTGGGGTTTAATTCTTTTTTTGCGGCGGCGCATAAAAAGAAGGCCTTGGTGCAGACTGACGGTATGAAGGAGGCGCCGGATGGACGTCGTAACAAACGAAGAAACAAAGCTGGTGGAGGTTTGGCTGTCACGCGCCGAGTCGTCGAGCGGCCTTATCCGCGATTGGTTAAAGGCTTGCTTCCCGAGCTGCAAAAGGCAAGGCTACCGCGTCGTCGTGTTTGAATCCGGCCAGCGGGATTTGTTCGCGGCCACGCGCGACTTGCTTTTGGAAAACCGAATGTGGCCCGCATCCCGGAAACCCCATAACAGCGCCCGATAAGACGGCCCGATTCCGGGTCGTTTTTTTCGCGTCCGCAGATAGTCTTACACATGAAAACGGCTCATTCATCCCACAACTGTTTCAAAAACGCTTTTTGCGCCGCTTTGGAATAAGCGCGGCTGACAGGAATTTTTCTCCCGTTCATGGCAATGGCGTCCGTGCGGGTCAGCTCCCGTATCTGCCTCATATTGACGGCATAGCCGACATGGCAGCGGGTGATTGCGCTCCCCGGCAGGCTTTCCAGCAAATCGGACAGCTTGCCGGAAACCTCGGCCGTCCCGTTGGTCATGGCGATTTTCACGCGCCTGCCTGTGTTTTCGAGGTATAAGATGTCCTTTGCCGGTATTCGCAGATTTTGCGCGCCGGACTTGACAATGAGAAACGGCTGATGAGACCGTCTTTGATGGTCTGCTTCAATCAGCCGTTCCAGCGCGGCGGCGTCCAAGGGCTTCATCAGATAATGGAGCGCGTTGACGTCATACCCGTGCAGGGCATAGTCAGGATTGGACGTGACAAAGACGATGGCGGCGGAGTTGTCATGCCCGCGTATTTTCCGGGCCAGCTCCATACCGTCGGTTTCGTCCATCATAATATCCAGCAGCAGCAAATCGTACCGTTCCCCGCCGGAGAAGGCATCCCAAAAAGCCGCGCTTGCTTCAAACACGGATAGCTGATATTCTATATTCAGCCTTTCCAGAATCGCGCGGCAGGCGGCTTCCTGCTCGCGGCGGATAAACGCTTCGTCTTCGCAAATGGCCACTCTGTACACGTCTCTCACCTCCGCTTGACACATTATATCACCTGATGCGCGGAAAAGAAAGCGGCCCGACGGATACCTGTTTTGACGTTTTTTTGACCAACTTTGCAGGGCCCGTAGAAAAACGCGGGGATTTATGCTTTGCTTATAGAGGGCGGTGAAAGCCAATGGGGAAATTCAAAGCGCGGATATGGCTCTGCCTGCTGACGGCGGCAATCCTTGCGGCGCTGATTTATTTCGGCATGGCGCGGGCGTATATCCCACTTTCGCAAGGAGAACCTATTGAAGGCGGCTTGTTGGACAGAAACCTGTACGCGGGGGAGCGGAGACCGCCCAACAGGTTCTACGCGACCCTGTGGGACGACTTTGATTTGGCCGAGGTTTATACCTGTTTCTTTTTAGGCGTTTTGTGTTTCGCGCTGGGCGTCATCCGCGCGTTTAACAGGCTCGGTTACCGGCGGATACTGCTGCTTGCGCTTTTCTCCGTATTGTTTTCGCTGATGTCGTTTTCCATGACGGAGCCTGCGGGGGTCGCGCCGGAGTTTCTTTTTTATCTGCATTGGGCATCCTTTTTCCTATACCCCGCCGCGCTTCTCCTGCATTTTTTCTGTTATCTCCGCGCCGCGCTGCGAAAATGGCTGTGGCCGCCCGTTCTTCTGCTTGCGGGCTACGCCGCGGCGGCCTTTTTGATGTATTTTGTGTTCGGGCTGCCGTTTGATGTGCCGGAAAGACTGTATACACTGCTTTCACTCGCTTCCGCCGTGCTGTATTTGACCGTGGGGCTGTTTGCGGCAAGAGACAAAAACGCGGCTTGGTATATGCGCGGAATTTCCGCTTATTGGGTTGTTTGGCTTGTGTATCTGGCAATCAAAGCGCAGGCAGGCAATGTCGTTTCCCTGCACAATGAGTTCAAGACCGCCTTTGTGGTCAGCGCGGCGTTGATGATGTGCTATCTGTTGTTCGTCAACACGCGCGAACTGGCCGGGTATCGTTCGGGGCTGCACATGATGGAGATTAAAAATGATTTTCTGCAACAGAATTATCAGACCCTTGAGAGCCATTTTACGCAGATTGCGCGGATGAAGCACGAGATGCGTCACCATCTGTTCGCTATTCGCACCTTTTTCAAAAACAGCGATTATGAGCGGCTGGATCGATATCTTTCTGATGTTCAAGCCGGATTTGCGGAGATTGAGGAGCCGGTGGCCTGCGGCAATCGCGTCATACAAGCCGTTCTCGGCCACGCCGCCCGCCGTGCCCAAGACATGGGCTTTGACATCGGGTTTGACGTTCTGCCCCTGCCGCCCCTGTCCGTTCCAGACGCCGACCTTGTGAGTCTGTTTATGAACGTATTGGACAACGCTTTGGAAAGCTGCGCGAATGTACAAGACGCCGAAAAACGGTGGATAACGGTTCGGCTCAAAACGCGACCGCCCTATCTATGCTTATCGGTTCGCAACGCCATCGGCAAGCCGGACGGCGAAAAGGATCCCGTGCTGCGCGGCCACGGCGTTGAAATCGTCCGTAAAATAGCGGAAAAGCACGGCGGGGTTGCTTTGTTTGAGCATACGGAGGACACGTTCAGCGCGGAAGTCGCGCTGCCCGCGATATAGAGGAGACACGCTATGTACAGGGTTGCCGTCTGTGAAGATGAAAGGGTCTTTTCCGAAGAACACGAGCGGGTCTGCCGCGGGGTTTTGGAAAAGCTGAATATAGAGCATCAAATCTCCGTGTTTGAAACCGGCGCGGCGTTTTGGGCGGCTTTCTCCGGCGGGGAACGGTACGATTTGCTGCTGTTGGATATTATGATGGACGAAACCGACGGTATGGAGCTGGCCCGAAGAATACGCGAGGTTGACAACGCCGCCGCCATCGTTTTTGTCACGTCCAATACCGACTATGCCCTGCACGGGTATGACGTCAACGCGCTCCATTACCTGATGAAGCCTTTGGACGGCGGCGCGCTGGAGCGGCTGATTGCGTCGGATTACGCAAGACGGGTTCAGCCTCAGCGTCTTGTGTTCAAGTCGGGCAAGCAAAGCTTGAATATCCCGATGGAGGAGATTGTCTGCCTTGAAACGGTCGGGAAGCGCGTGGCCATCACGCTTTTGAACGAAACGCTCGATTGCTCCGGCAATCTTTTGGAGCTGCTGAAGGGGCAAAGCCGGCTGATTCGCTGTCACAAATCCTTTGCCGTCAACGCGGGCAATATACGGGAGCTTATGCGGACGGACGCCGTCGCCGTGAACGGGAAAACGATTCCTGTCAGCCGCACCTATTTCAAAGACGTTCAAAGGGCTTTTCTCAGACAGATTCGGTGACGCCGCCGTGTCCCGGCCTTCGGCGGGACACGGACATGCCGTACAGAAACGCGGGGGATAACATGAAGCAATGGATTAAGCGGCTGCGGGACACGGAGCGGGAAACCGTTTTGTTTATCATGCTGCTCCTGCTTTGCGGCGGCTGTATCTTCGGGTTCCTGCGGCTGTATTTCGGCTCATACATCCGTCCGTATCAGGCGGAGGCCGTGATTGACCTGTCGGGGGGCTGGCATTACGGCGCGGACGGAACGGAGACTCGCCCTGCGGCGGGCGAAACCATGACGCTGTACCGCATCTTGGAGGAGGAGACGGAGAACGCCGTCGTCCTCGTCCGGGCAAACCATCAGACGGTCAGCGTATTCCTAGACGGTGAACCGCTGTATGCGGACGCGCCGATCCCGCCGGGGCAAAATCCGGGTATGGCGCTGCACTTTATCCCGCTGCCGGGGGATTATCTGCACAAAACACTCTCTATCGAACTGACGTCGCCTTACGCGCTCTACTCCGGGCGGACGGGGCCTGTTTTGATGGGGACGGTGCAGTCTTTGGAGGCGTTCGTCCTCTCACACTCTATGCGCTCGGTTATTTTGATGGCCATGTGCCTGCTGATGGGGCTGCTGACGATTGCGCTGACCTTTATGCAGGCGCTGTTTGGCAGCAGCCGCCCGCAAAATCTGGCGATTGGCGTTTTCGCCGTGATATGGGCGCTGTATTATGTCTGCACGGAGTATATCGTCTTTCTGTTTTTCTCGCCGTTTTGGATGTCCGCGCTCAGTTTGGGGCTGTATTTCTCCTTTCAGGCGCCGCTGACGCTCTATTTCTACCTCTCCTTCCGCCGCTACAAACGGTGGATGCTGCCCGCCGTCGTTCTGCACGCCGGGTTTCCGGCGGCGGCGATACTGCTCCAAATATCGGGCGTTGTGGATTTGCCGCGCCTCCTCAACCTCAACAACATCCTTTTGACGGGGCTGATTTACACCATCGCGCTCGTGGCGCTGGAGGCGTATCACAAAAACCGGGCGATGCTGTTCGCGCTGCCCTTCCTAGCCGTCGCCTATGTCTCCATGCTCGTCAATTTTCAAATCTTCTACACGCGGCACGGCGTGCCGCCCTACTCGTACAGGGACACCTACTTCCTGCTCATTCTGTGCGTGCTGGGCTACAACACCCAGCAGTTTTTCAGCCTTTATTACCGGGGGCGGCAGGAGAACGAAGCCCTCGCGCTCCAGCACCGTTTGGCGGCGGACAGCCATGAGCGTCTCAAAACCCACCTTCAAGAGGTGGGCGGGCTGAAGCATGAAATGAAAAACCACCTCTCCGCGCTGCAAACCTACCTCAAAGACGGGCGGTACGCCGAGGCGGCGGGCTACCTTGAAACCTGCACGGGACAGGCCGCTTCCGTTACCGGAGACACGTATCACGAACACTACATCATCAACGCGCTGGCGGGCGACCTGCTCCGCAGGGCGGGGGAGCTTGGCATACAGACCGAGCTGCGCCTCATCGCGTCGCCCATCAGCGTCGCCGCGCCCGACCTCTACAGCCTGCTCTCCAACATCATCGACAACGCGCTCGAAGCCTGCTCCAAGCTCCCCGAATCCCGCAACCGCTTCATCCGCCTCACCATCTCCCGCCGCGCGCCCTACCTCATTATCGCCTGCGCCAATAGCTGGGACGGGCAAATCCACCATGAGGAGGGCGTCATCAAAAGCGCCAAAAAAGCAGAGGGCCACGGCTACGGCCTATGGACGATCAACCGCATCACCGAGCAATACGGCGGCCTGACCGACACCGACTACGACAAACATATTTTCACCCTCACAGCCGCCCTTAGGGACTAAATCGTACGTGTTAAGCCCGTTTTTTAACCAAGATTGCACAAGGCCTTGAGTTTGACTCCCTTTGGTTCGTATACTGTTGTATATAAACCGAAAGGAGTCGTTTTATTATGAAACGCATCATTTCCCTCACCCTAGCACTCGTCATGGCCCTCGGCCTGACCACCCTCCCCGCGCACGAGGCGCGGGCGGATGAACCGGCAGAAATCAACTTCGACGCCACGGGCTTCTGGACCAGCGACCAAACAGGCACCGGCTGGAGCTATGCCGAGTCAACCGGCGTCGTCACCATCGCAGACGGCGCAAACGTCAGGATTGTGGGGCAAGCCAACTACAACCAGCGCATCGAAGTCAACGGCACGGCAACCATCACCTTGGGCGGCGTAACCATTGATGGGGCTTTCCAAAGCCAAGCCGGCGCGATGACGGTGAACGGCGGCGCGAATGTGACGCTGAACCTCGGCGGCTCGCATAACTTCTTCTCGGCGGAAGCCGCCCAATTCGGCCAAGCGGGCATCCAAGTCTTTGTGGGTGCAACACTTACCATCACCGGAGAAGGCAGCCTGACGGCCACGGGCAAATACGGTTCGGGTATCGGCGGCGGCGACAACGGATACTGCGGCAGCATCTCTATAGGCGGCGACGTGACGGTTACGGCCACAGGCGGTACCTCACAGGGCGCGGCAGGCATTGGCACCGGCTTTACCACCAACCAAGGGACGGGAACAATCACCATAAACGGTAACGCGACGGTCACGGCCACAGGCGGGAGCGGAAACGGGTACTCGCCGGGCATCGGCGGCTCAAGCGTTATCATCGGCAACGACAAAACCACCAACGAAGAGGGCACAGTCATCGTCACCGCCATAGGCGGCAACGGCGGCGGGTCTTCCTCGCTGGCGGGGAATGTCACCGTCACCGGACGGTATGACACCTTTACCAACGGGGCAAGTGTTCCCGACGGCGGCACACCTTCGGCAAGGGTGAACTTCACCAACAACGAGGGCTGGAAATATGTCATGCTCTCGCCTCCCGCGCCGGACACAGTCCCGCCAACCCTCTCGATTACGGAACACATGTATAGTCACGGACATCAAGACGGTCGCGTGCGTGTCAGTGACAACCCCCAATTTGGCTTTAGGTTCGACGAGGAAATGGATAAAGGCACAATAGGAACGGTGGCAATCTCCCCCGCGCTTCTCGACGGAGATGTGAATATTCAGTCATCCGGGTGGAGTAGTATTGGAATGGTCAGGGTTTATTTTAACAACGGGCAGTTGGCGTACAACACGGAGTATACCATCACGATAACCGGCTACAAGGACTTAGCGGGCAACCCAATGCACACATTCACGCACACCTTCCTCACGGAGTATAAGCCCATCGCCAGCGCCGCCATCGTTGTCCACGAGCCGGAAATCGGCGAGACGCTGAACGACGAAGTCATCAGCCATGACGGTGAAACGAAAAACTACACCATCAGCAAGGTGACGTGGGTAGAGACAGGCTCAGGGCCGAAAGACGGCACGATAGCAGACAACAGCTACTATGACGCCAGCGTCACGCTGACCAAGACAGACGACGAATATGAGTTTACGGAAACCTTCGCCGCGACGATTAACGGAGAAACCGCGACAGTGGCAAGCCGTACTAAGGACACAATCACCATACGTTATGTGTTCTCCACGGGCGATACGCCCATTCAAACCGCCGCGGTTTCGATTACAGCGCCGAGGGCTGGCGTCGCGCCGTCCACGACGGCGACGGCTGACAGCGCGGGCTTCACCTGCGGCACAGTCACATGGAACCCGGCTGATAATCCGTTCGAGGGCGAAACGGAGTACACCGCCACGGTGACCCTGACGGCTAAAGACAAGTTTGTATTTTTCGGGACTCCCACCGTGACCGTAAACGGGAAAGCCGCGACGACGGTTGTGCTTAACGATGACGATGGGACATTTACGGTCACATTGACGTACAAGTTCCCCGCGACGGGGGCGTCGGGCATTGGCACCATCGGCTTTACCGACGATTCCGCGCCGCATATCAACCTTGCGGCGGAGACCATCTTCCTGCCGGCGGACTTCAAGGTGGAGGCGTACAGCGTGGACGGCGGGAACAAGTGGAAGAAGGGCGCGCTGCCGACGGGCGCTAAGTTCAGCAATCTGTTCAACAAAACGCTGGAGCTGTGGGTTTCCGACCAGTTGGACGATAGGGGCAAGGCGATTACCAAGAAGGCGGATATCGACGAGACGAAGGTTATCAAGTTTCCGAAGATAGAGGCGCGGGCGAAGACGCTGGTGCCGAAGCCGGGGAAGCTGGCGCCGTATTACAGGACGGACGATACGTGGGTGCTGGTTGATAAGGGGCAGTTGACCGCGGAGGAGAGCGCGCTGACGATTTTCAGCGGTGCGGACGGGTTTGAGTACGGCAAGCTGGCGAAGGGCGCGAAGGAGCCTGCGGACGGGTATATAGCGATTCCCGCGAGCGGGACGGCGATTGTGCAAGCAAAGGCCGATAAGGAGACTTGGCTGGTGCGGAAGGCGGCGTATCAAGACACCGACGGGAAATATTACCCGGCGAGCAAGGCGCAGAAGATTTCCCCGGCGATCATGGGCAAAGTACCGAGCTACAAAGCGCCGACGGCGGCAAAGCCGGTGCTGAAGCTGAAAAAGGGCGACTTTGTGAGCTTCACGGCCGGTGAGCAAACGGTGCGGCTCGGCTCGGTCTCGGCGAAGCTGGATATTACGATTGTGCATACGGTGACGGACGCGACGAAGGAGATTGCGGGCGGCACGAGCATAACGATATGGAAAGCGGCCACGGGCAAGAAGCCCGCCTCCCTGCGGCAAACGCTGGATATGCCTGCGATAACGCCTCCGACGTAGGGATTCAGCCGAGCTATAATGAAGAGCCACCCGCCGGGATATCCCGGCGGGTGGTGTTTTGTGTGGGTTGTTGAATCAGTCCGCCACGATTTCGGTTACAACGCCGGAGCCGACGGTGCGACCGCCTTCGCGGATGGCGAAGCGGAGCTCCTTCTCGATGGCGATGGGGGTGACGAGCTGAACTTCCATCACGATGTTGTCGCCGGGCATACACATTTCAACGCCGTCTGGCAGTTGGATGGTGCCGGTCACGTCGGTGGTGCGGAAGTAAAATTGCGGGCGGTAGTTGGGGAAGAACGGGGTGTGGCGGCCGCCCTCTTCCTTGGTGAGGACGTACACTTGGCCCTTGAAGTGCTTGTGCGGCTTGATGGTGCCGGGTTTGGCAAGCACTTGGCCGCGCTCAACTTCGGTTTTGGCGACGCCGCGCAGCAAGCACCCGGCGTTGTCACCCGCCTCGGCGTAGTCAAGGGTCTTGTGGAACATCTCAATGCCGGTGACAACCGTTTTGCGGGTGTCGCGGATGCCGACAATCTCAATTTCCTCGCCCGTCTTGAGGTTTCCGCGCTCAACGCGCCCTGTGACGACGGTGCCGCGCCCCTGAATGGTGAAGACGTCTTCGACCGGCATCAGGAAGGGCAAGTCGGACTTGCGTTCCGGGGTGGCGATAAAGCTGTCCACCGCGTCCATCAGTTCGGCGACGCAGGCGTACTCCTCGGCGCTCGCGTCGGTAGAGCCGCTTTCCAGCGCCTTGAGGGCGGAGCCGCGGATGATGGGCGTATCGTCGCCGGGAAATTCGTATTTGCTCAGCAGCTCACGAATCTCCATGTCAACAAGGTCAAGCAGCTCGGGGTCGTCGACCTGATCGCATTTGTTCATAAAGACAACGATATACGGCACGCCGACCTGACGCGCAAGCAGAATATGCTCGCGGGTCTGCGGCATCGGCCCGTCTGCGGCGGAGACGACAAGGATGGCGCCGTCCATCTGTGCCGCGCCGGTAATCATGTTTTTGACGTAGTCGGCGTGGCCGGGGCAGTCAACATGAGCGTAGTGGCGCGCGTCGGTCTGGTATTCGACATGAGCCGTATTGATGGTGATGCCGCGTTCTTTCTCCTCGGGAGCCTTGTCAATGGCGTCATACGCCTTGAATTCGGCTTTCCCGGCGAAGCCGAGAACCTTGGTGATGGCGGCGGTCAGCGTGGTCTTGCCATGGTCGACGTGACCGATGGTTCCGATGTTTACGTGTGGTTTGGTGCGCTCAAATTTTTGCTTTCCCATTGCGGTATATCCTCCCTTTTGCTTCCATTGGTATCAGCATTGCCTATTGTATATGATTTTTTCTGGAATTGCAAGCCTTTTTTTATTTTTCCGTCTCTTTTTATAAAACAGAGCTGTTTCAAGGGCTTCCGGGCCTAGCGCGCGTACTGCTCCTGAATGCTTTTCGGAAGCTCCACATAGCTGTGCGGCTCCATCGAATAAACGCCGCGCCCTTGAGTATAGGTACGCAAATCGGTGGCATAGCCAAACATTTCGCTGAGCGGGATATGCGCCGTTACCTGATGCGCCCCGGTCAAGGTTTCGGTGCCTTGAATCATGCCGCGCCGACGGTTGATGTCGCCCATCACGTCCCCGAGGTATTCCTCTGGAACGGTGACCGCCACCTTCATAATTGGCTCCAGCATTACGGGGCCGGCGTTGCGGCAGGCTTCCTTAAACGCCATTGACCCGGCAATCTTAAAGGCCATTTCCGACGAGTCCACTTCATGGAAGGAGCCGTCCGCCAGCGTGACCTTTACATCCACGACGGGGTATCCCGCCAATATTCCGGCGTGCATGGCTCCCTGCACGCCCTGATCCACCGCCGGGATAAACTCCTTGGGCACGGCGCCGCCGACAATTTTGCTGACAAACTCATAGCCCTTGCCCGGCTCGTTCGGTTCGATTTGGAGCTTGATATGGGCGAACTGTCCGCGCCCTCCAGTCTGACGGGCATACTTATGGTCAACCTCCGCGGCGCTGCGGATGGTTTCCTTGAACGCGACGCTGGGTTTGCCGACATTGGCTTCCACCTTGAATTCGCGTAGCAGACGGTCGACGATGATTTCCAAATGCAGCTCGCCCATGCCCGCGATAATGGTCTGCCCCGTCTCCTCGTCGGTATACGCCCGGAAGGTGGGATCCTCTTCCGAGAGTTTTTGCAGCGCGACGCTCATTTTTTCCTGCCCCGCCTTTGTGCGCGGCTCTATGGCGACGCGGATGACCGGGTCGGGGAAGTCCATCGACTCGAGCACAACCGGCTTTTTCTCGTCGCAGAGGGTGTCTCCGGTCGTGGTGTTTTTCAGACCTACGGCGGCGGCGATGTCGCCCGCGCAGACCATATCGACGTCTTCGCGGTGGTTGGCGTGCATGAGCAGAATCCGCCCCATCCGCTCGTTTCTGCCCCGGTTTGCGTTCAATATCTCGTTTCCTTTTTTCACCGTGCCGGAATAGACGCGGAAAAAGGTCAGCTTGCCCACATGAGGATCTGTCATCACCTTAAACGCCAGCGCGGACAGCGGCGCTCCGTCGTCAGACGGGCGCGGCTCCTCCGCTCCGCTGTCGGGATGCGTTCCGAGGACGGGGGGAATATCCAGCGGGGACGGCAGATAATCCACAATGGCGTCAAGCAGATTTTGCACCCCTTTGTTGCGGTAAGACGTCCCACACAGAACCGGAACCAGCTTTCCCTCGATGACCGCCCCTCGGATGGCTTTGCGGATGGTCTCGACCGGGGCGTTTTCCCCGCTGTAAACAATCTCGGCCAGCTCGTCGTCCGCAAGGGTCACCGCGTCAATCATCCTTTCGCGGTATGCTTCCGCTTCCTCAAGCAGCTCCGCCGGGATATCCTCCTCGCGGATATCGGTGCCTAATTCGTCATAGGCGACATAGGCCTTCATTTCCACAAGGTCAATCACGCCTTTGAACGCGGATTCCGCGCCGATGGGAATTTGGATAGGCACGGGATTGCATTTGAGCCGGTCGCGCATCATCTTGGTTACATGGTGAAAATCCGCGCCGACAATATCCATTTTGTTGATATACGCCATCCTCGGCACACCGTAACGGTCGGCTTGCCGCCATACTGTTTCCGACTGCGGCTCGACGCCGCCCTTGGCGCAGAAAACGGCGACCGCCCCGTCTAAGACGCGCAGGCTTCGCTCCACCTCCATGGTAAAGTCCACATGCCCGGGGGTGTCGATGATGTTGATTCGATGCTCTTTCCACATCGCCGTGGTGGCGGCCGACGTGATGGTGATGCCGCGCTCCTGTTCCTGTTCCATCCAGTCCATGGTGGCGTTGCCGTCATGCACCTCGCCCAGCTTGTGGCTGCGGCCGGTGTAGAACAGAATACGCTCCGACGTGGTCGTTTTCCCCGCGTCGATATGCGCCATAATGCCGATATTGCGCGTGTTTTCCAAGGATACTTGCCGTGACATGATTGTTTTCTCCTAATATCTCCCCCGCCGAAGGCGGGGGAGATGGTTTATTCCGTTACCAGCGGTAGTGAGCGAACGCTTTGTTTGCGTCTGCCATTTTGTGCATATCCTCGCGTTTCTTGACCGAGGAGCCGGTGCTGTTGGACGCGTCGAGAATCTCGCCGGCCAGCCGTTCGGCCATCGTTTTCTCGCCGCGGTTGCGGGCGTAGCCGATTAGCCAGCGCAACGCCAAGGTTTGGCGGCGGTCTTCGCGCACCTCGATTGGCACCTGATAGGTCGAGCCGCCGACGCGGCGGGCCTTGACCTCCAGCGACGGCATGGTGTTGGTGAGGGCTGCCAGAAAAACCTCCAGCGGCTCCTTCCCGCTCTTGTCGCGCATAATGCCGAACGCTTCGTAAACGACTTTTTGCGCCACGCCCTTCTTTCCGTCATACATCACGCCGTTAATCAGCTTGGTGACCACGCGCGAGTTGTACAGCGGGTCGGGCAAAACTTCTCTCTTGGGGACAAATCCTCTTCTCGGCACTTGTCTTCCCTCCTTCACAATTCGTGAGTTCACAGGTACTCGGACGCCGGATATCGCGCCGAACGTCCGGTGGCGCCGAGAGCATGATATCATCACTCCCGGCAGGGAGACTGCTTACTTGGTTCCCGCCTTGGGCTTTTTCGCGCCATACTTGGAGCGGCCTTGGCGGCGGTTGGCTACGCCTTGGGTGTCCATCGTCCCGCGGATGATGTGATAGCGCACGCCGCCGACGTCTTTGACGCGGCCGCCGCGAATCATAACCACGCTGTGCTCTTGGAGATTGTGGCCGACGCCGGGGATGTACGCGCTGACTTCGTAGCCGTTGGACAGGCGCACACGGGCAACCTTGCGCAGAGCCGAGTTGGGCTTACGGGGCGTCTCCGTGCGTACGTTGGTGCAAACGCCGCGTTTTTGCGGGCTGGGATCGTCGGTCAGCCTTTTGCGCAGGGTGTTCATCCCTTTTTGCAAAGCGGGCGCCTTGGATTTGTGCGTGGCTTTCTTGCGCCCCTTGCGGACAAGCTGGCTTACGGTTGGCATGGGATTGGGGGCCTCCTTTCCTGTGTGATGTATGGTAAAGGTATTTGCTGTCCGTGTCATGCTCCGCAGGCGGCGGAGCAGCTTTTTCGGTGGCGGAGGCGGAGGGATTCGAACCCCCGTGACGTTGCCGTCAAATGGTTTTCAAGACCACCCCGTTATGACCGCTTCGGTACGCCTCCGAACGTTCTGCTTTACAGCAGATTCAGCGTAATCGTCAAGCCGATAAACAGCACGGCGACCCACTTGGTAAGCTTCGCGAGACGAGCGTCCCACGTGCGCGCTTGATTCTTTGAAAGAAACGCGTCCGCCGCGCCTGAAATGGCGCCGCTCAGTCCGGCGCGCTTGCCCGACTGGAAAAGGACCACAAGAATCAAAAAGACCGATGTGGAAATTTGGATAATGGTCAGAATCAAGGGAAGGATTTCCATTTCGTTCAACTCCTTGTCTTACGGAGGTTTTGCGCTTCCGCGCACAGAAACGCCCATATAGAATATCAGATGCTCTTTTGAATGTCAACATAAATTTTCAATTTTAATGGAGTTTGCTGGAAAGGCGGGGGATGACATTAAACGCAGTGTCTGCGCAACGTCCGCCGAACCGCGTCCGGGCCTGCCAGCATTTCGGCGAGAAACCCTTCGCAGCGGGCGCCGAGACCGAGCGCGTAGATGTCGCAGCCGAGGATTGCGGCGTCGGAAAAGACGGCGCGGGCACGGGCTGCCGTGGACGGGTCGCCGAAGCTGACGTCTTTGAGCGCGGCCTGAAGCTGCGGCAGCATGACGTCGGGGCTGAGTTCAAGCGGCTGCCCGTCGTCGCCGACCGCCAGCAGATAACGGATCCAGCCCGCGAGGGTGAGCGGTATGGCGCGGAGGCTGTCAAGGCATAAATCGTCCCGTGCGGCATAGGTTTTGATTGTTTCACCATATCGGAAGGTCATCTTCTGGCTGGTGTGGGCGGCAATCCGCCTAGGCGTGTCGGGCAGAAAAGGGTTGACAAGGCGTTTGGTGAACACTTCATCTAAAAATGCCCTTGGCTCAAAGATGCCGGGGTGCTCCACGGCGGGCAGGCCCTCGTCATACCCCAAGCGCCGCGCCAATTCTGTTAAGTCAGCATCTTTCATGCAGGAGGCAATCGTTTCCACGCGGAACAGGCTTCCGAAAATGGCCAGCGCCGTATGCAGAGGGTTCAGGCAGGCGGTCACTTTCATCCGCTCGGCCCGGCTTACGGTAGTGCGGTCGGCAAAGTATACGCCCGCTTTTTCCAGCGGCGGGCGGCCGTTGGGGAAAGAGTCCTCTATGACAAGATACTGAGGCTCCTCGGCGTTGACAAAGGGCGCGATGTTTGTCCCTTTGGCGGTGGTCACGGGAGCCCAGTCGTCCGGGCTGGGAAGCGTCTGCCGCACCGCGTCCGACGGGGCGGGCGTGATTTTATCAATCATGCTCCACGGAAACGAGACGCGCGCCGGGTCGGAAAGGTAGCCGATAAATCCAGCGTCGCCGTAAGCCCGCGCCGCGCCCAGCACGGCGGAGCGGAGCAGGTCGCCGTTGCCGCTGCAATTATCCATGCTCACAAACGCCAGCGGGGCGCCGCCGGCTTGATACCGCTTATACGCCATTTCGGCAATCAGCGCCATCACCGGGCCGTTGTAGCCTTTTTCGGTGATGGTGAAGCTGGCCATTTGCAGGCTCGGGGCTTCCATCACCGCAATCAGGCGTTCATAATCCGGCGTCCCCGGCACGGCGGCCAGCGCCTCGGTCACCGCCGCGGAGACGGTGAGCTTGGTGGAGCCATCCGGGCGAAGGGTGACCAGCAGGGTTTGGTTGTCATGCGGGCGGTAGACGGCGCTGATGATTTCGGGGTCGAAGGCTTCGGCGGCGATGACGCCCTTGGCTGCAAGCCCTTCGTTGAGCAGGGTGTTTTGCAGCATGGCGATGTAGCCGCGGAAAAGGTTGCCCGCGCCGAAATGCACCCACACCGGGGCAGCGGCGGTCGCTTCGCGCACAGCGCGCGCGTCATAGGCGGGCTTGGCCGCGTTGGGGATGTTGAACATAACTAAACGCCTCATTTCATAAACTGTAGCGGAGAGAGGGTGTTTTCATGCACTGCCGGATTGTGGATATACGCGGCAAGGAGGTCATCGACATTTGCACGGGTCTCCGGCTGGGGTTCCCCCTTGACGTGGAAATCAACGCGGAAACGGGGAATCTGGTGGCCATCATCGTACCCGGCCCGTGCAAATACCTTGGCCTGTTCGGACGCGAGGAGGACATCATCATCCCGTGGAAGTGCATCCGCAGAATAGGGGATGACCTCATTTTAGTGGAACGCTAGGGTTCTGTCAAGCAAAAATTCCCGCGAGAGTAAGCAACGCGGAGATAACGGAAGAAAACAAAAGAAAAACGCCCGTTATATGCCAATATTGAGGGTTAGCGCCGTTTGCGTCTTGCGGGCGGCGCTATTATGATGGTTTAGCACTCTCCCCGCGAGAGTGCTAAACCATCATTCAAGGAGGAGAAACAATGAAGCTCAAACCTCTTGCCGATCGCGTGGTCATCAAGATGGTCGAGACTGAGGAAACCACCAAGGGCGGCATCATCCTGACCGGCAACGCCAAAGAGAAGCCGCAGGTTGCCGAAGTGCTGGCCGTCGGCCCCGGAGGCAATGTGGACGGGAAGGACGTCACCATGCACGTCAAAGTAGGCGACAGGGTCATCACCAGCAAATATGCGGGCACCGAAATCAAGATGGACGGCGAAGAGCTGATGGTCGTCCGGCAGAACGACATTTTAGCGGTCGTAGAGTAACAAGGAGGATATGAATTATGTCTAAAATCATCTCATACGGGGAAGAGGCCCGCCGCGCGCTGGAGCGGGGCGTCAACCAGCTTTCCGACACCATTAAAATTACCCTCGGCCCCAAAGGCCGCAATGTCGTGCTGGATAAAAAATTCGGCTCGCCGCTGATTACCAACGACGGCGTCACCATCGCCAAGGAAATTGACTTGGACGACCCCTTTGAAAACATGGGCGCGCAGCTTGTCAAGGAAGTCGCCAACAAGACCAACGACGTCGCCGGAGACGGCACCACCACCGCCACGCTGCTGGCTCAAGCGCTGGTGCGCGACGGGCTGAAAAACGTCGCCGCGGGCGCCAATCCGATGATTATGAAGCATGGCATCCAACGGGCCGTGGACACCGCCGTTGAATCTATCAAGGACAGCTCCGTCAAGGTCGGCGGAACAAAAGACATCGCCCGCGTGGCCGCCATTTCGTCCGGCGACGAAACCATCGGCACGCTGATTGCCGACGCGATGGACAAGGTCTCCGCCGACGGTGTCATCACCGTTGAGGAGAGCAAGAGCGTCGAGACATACAGCGAAGTCGTCGAGGGTATGCAGTTCGACCGCGGCTATATCTCCAGCTACATGGTCACTGACACCGAGAAGATGGAAGCCGTCATCGACGACCCGTATATCCTCATCACCGACAAGAAAATCGCCTCGGTGCAGGACATTCTGCCCCTGCTGGAGCAAATCGTCGCCAGCGGCAAAAAGCTGGTCATCGTCGCCGAGGACGTCGAGGGCGAAGCGCTGACCACCTTGCTGGTCAACAAGCTGCGCGGAACCTTCACCTGCGTCGCCGTCAAAGCGCCCGGCTTCGGCGACCGCCGCAAGGAGATGCTGCGCGACATCGCCATCCTCACCGGCGGCGAGGTCATCAGCGATGAACTCGGCCTTGAGCTGAAGGAAGCCACCGTCGCCCAGCTCGGACGCGCCCGCCAAGTCAAGGTGCAGAAAGAAAACACCATCATCGTGGACGGCGCCGGGAAGGAAGAGGACATCAAAGCCCGTATCGGCCAGATTCGCGCCGCCATTGAAGAGACCACCTCCGATTTTGACCGCGAGAAATTGCAGGAGCGCCTTGCCAAACTGAGCGGCGGAGTGGCTGTTATCAAGGTCGGGGCCGCCACCGAAGTGGAAATGAAAGAGAAAAAGCTCCGCATCGAAGACGCCCTCAACGCCACCCGCGCCGCGGTGGAAGAAGGCATCGTCCCGGGCGGCGGCGTGGTCTATGTCAACGCCGTACCCAGCGTCGCGAAGCTGCTGGACAAAACCGAAGGCGACGAGAAGACGGGCGTGAATCTCGTCATCAGCGCCCTCGCCGAGCCGCTGCGCCAAATCGCCGCCAACGCGGGGCTGGAAGGCTCGGTCATCTTTGAAAACGTCAAAAACAGCGGCAAGAAAGGCTACGGCTTCAACGCCCTCACCGAGGAATACGTCGATATGTTCAGCGCCGGCATCGTAGACCCCGCGAAGGTCACCCGCTCGGCTCTGCAAAATGCCGCGTCGATTGCCGCGATGATTCTCACCACCGAAAGCCTCGTCACCGACAAAAAAGAACCCCCCGCACCCGCCATGCCCGGCGGCATGGGCGGCGGCATGGATATGTATTGATTTTTTCCGACAACCCAGCGAGGGGACGCCTTACGGCGTCCCCTCTTGTGTTTTGCGCTTACACAGATTCCGCGATCGCGATGAGGGTTTCGAGGTCACGCTCAAAGCGTTCGTCCCCATGATGATAATATCTCTCCAGCCGGAACAAAATCCCTTCTTCCATCCAAATCAATGTCCATAAATCATCGTCCCGCGAGACGGCCACACCCTCTGTCCCGCCGACCATAATCTTTTGCATGGCGGCGCCGCTTGCCTCCCGCACATCAATGAACGCATGGTTCCCCACATAGTCCATGTATAATGCGATATTTCCGTCATAGCTTAACAGCGCGCTGTACCCCGGCAAGTCGTTTTCATCCATTATCACTGACACCTGCAATAACGACGTGTCCTCCGGGACGTATGACGGAGCTTTGATTGTAAAGCGGGAAAAGGTATTTGCTTCTTCCACCGCGGCAAAGTGTTTCCACATATCACCGTCTGCCGCCGACCTCATGTGCGGCGCATAGTATTCGTCCATTGTGACTTCGACAGACCCGATATGTAAGAGGATGTTGTTCCCGACGGACATTGACATTATCCGGTCTTTTGCCTCGCCCGATTCGCCAACCACAAATCGGTAAATCACATTTCCCGTCGCAAACGCGCTTGCCGTTAACGCGATAAGCAGCGAGGCGGCGAGGGGAAGGGCAGCGACGCGGCGTAGTCCTCAAGGGGTTCCGCCCGTCTCCACGGGGAAAGCAGGGCTTTTTTACATTCGTTGACGGTTACGCGAAGCAGCCAATGCTTCATATGCCCATCGCTCTCAAACACTTTGTCTGTGCAATAGAGCTTGAGCAGCACGTTCTGCGTCACGTCGTCGGCGTCGGCGCGGCTCTTTAAGTAATTGAACGCCACGCGGAAGATGACGTCCATGTACTCTTGGGCGTGCTGGGTGAACTGTTCGTCGGCAAACATATCTGTCACTCCTTGAAAGGCCTTTCGTCTGTAATATCTTTTATATCGGCGATATATTTCACCGCTTGAAAAAAGTTTGCTTTTCGGTTATAATCATGGTATAATATTAGAATCGGGCGCTAGTTTGTTTGTAATAATATTCCAACAACATCATGGAACGGCGGTGGGAAAGCATCATGCAGACGCATTTTGCGCGGCAGCCTATTTTAGATCGGCATCAACATGTTTACGGGTATGAGCTGCTGTACAGGAACGACCCTCACGCAGACAAATCGGGCAATTTTATAGACGGGGACAAGGCGACGGTCTCTGTTATCGAGGGATTTCAGGCGCGGGGGATTGAAAACATCACGGGCGGGAAGAAAGCGTTTGTCAATTTTACGAAAAATCTTATCCTTGGAGGGTTTGCCTCGTACTTCTCCCCGGAAAGCATGGTCGTCGAGGTGCTGGAAACGGCGGAACCGTCCGCCGAATTGTTGGACGCCCTGCGGCTGTTGAAAAAGGAGGGCTATAAAATAGCGCTGGACGATATCGTCTACCGCCCGGCACTCAAGCCCTTGCTGGCGCTTGCCGATATTGTGAAAATCGACTTCTTGGAAGGCGTTTTCAAGATGCGCAACTTTTACGCCGTTTGCTCCCATATCAACCTCTCAAAATGCCTTCTGCTGGCTGAAAAGGTGGAAACCCGGAGGGTCTTTGAGCAAGCGCTGGAGCTGGGCTGCCACCTTTTTCAAGGATACTTTTTCGCCAAGCCGTTCACCGTCAGCGAAAAGACGGTCAGCGTCATGCGATTCAGCGCGCTGCGCCTGATTTCCGAAGCCGGCCGCAAGGAAATTGATTTTGACGCGATTACCGAAATTATCAAGCAGGACATAGGGCTTACATATAAAATCCTCAAGCTGGTCAATTCCGCCTATTTCGGAGTGCTTCAGGAAATCACCGACATCAAACGGGCGGTGGTGTTTCTCGGGCAGCGGGAATTGAAAAAATGGGTGTCTTACGTCACTCTGACCAACATGAGCGACGACAAGCCGCCTGAATTGATTGAGATGAGCCTTGTGCGCGCGCATTTCTGCGAAATGACCGCCGGGATGCTTGGTATGTCGAAGGAGAGCGATTCTTTCTTCCTCGCCGGGCTGTTTTCCCTGCTGGACGTTCTGCTGGACGCCAAAATGGAGGACATTCTAAAAGACATCCTGCTTCCCGAGATTGCCCAGACCGCGCTGCTCGGAAGCCCGGGGGCTGTGCGCAGCGCGCTGGACTTAATCGCGGCGCTGGAACGGGGCGGGTGGGAAGACGCCTCGCGGATTTGCGAGGAGCTGGGCGTCCATTACGACGATATATCACAGCAATACGCCGACACGCTCCAGTGGACGGCGGAATTGCATAGAGACGAGCTGTGACGGGACGCAGCCACGTCCGTTTCTTGAGGGATTGAGCGTATATGACCGAAGCATCATTAACCGAAGCCATCACACGCCGGCGTTATCACGGGCTGTATCTGTCACGCCAATGCCCTGATATTGTGGATTTGTCGCGGGAGCTGCTTGGGCTTCATTGCTGGTTTCACCGGAATGTGGCGTTCTCCGCGCTGATTCGCGGCGCGGATCTATCAGGGTGGAAGTCCGCGCTGACAAAGACATGGCTCTATCGCGGAACGCTGCACGGCGCGGCATATGACGAACTGCCTCGATTGCTTTCCCTGCACAGGGACGGCGAATCGTGGCTGAGACGCTCTTATAGCGAGCAGATGCTGTCGGACGTCGCGGATAAGGTCGTGCGGTGCATGGAAGACGGGGTACATTCCCGCGCCGAAATGCGGAAAATATTCGCTTACGACTATGAGCCGAAGGTGATTGAGGCTATGTTCTCGCCGTGGGGCGGTATTTTCGTTTACCTCGCGGGTCTCGGCAAGGTCGCTTTCAGGGACATGGCGAGCCGCGATTTTGACTTGATTGACGCGGAACCGGCGGGAACCAGGACGGAGGTCTTGCCTGAAATGCTCCGCAGGTACTTCAAGGCTTACGGGCCCGCGACGCTTGACGACGCGGCGTGGTTCTTCGGGTTTTGGCGGGAGGACAGAAAAATGCTGCGGGCGTTTCCGCTTGACGAGTATGACCGCTTTGAGCTTGACGGCAGGGTGTACTATCGCTGCGGAGAACCGGACGGGATGGATGATCTCCCGGAATTTAACCTGTTGTCGGGGTTTGACCCGATTATCGTTTCCTATACGGAGAGAAGCGCCGTTTTGCCTGCCGAATACAAGCGCAGCGTCATTCTCAAATCGGGCATCTGCCTGCCGACCGTCGCGGTGAACGGCAAGGTTGCCGGGCTATGGAATATCAAGAAAGGCGAGCCTGTGGTTGAGTTTTTCAAAAAGCAGCCGAAACGGATAGAGTCCGGCGTTCTTGACTTGGTTGACAGCATCCATTGGCATATCACGGGGAGGTTGTGACGCACAGATGACGGAGGCTCTGCAGACGGAGCCCCCTAAATCCTTCCAAGGGTACTTTCTGCATAGACAGACAACTCTTTGCGCAACCTATGGATGAAATCCAACTCGGTAAATAGGAGGGAATCCATTGAAAGCGACAGGAATTGTCAGACGGATTGACGACCTCGGACGCGTGGTCATCCCCAAGGAAATCCGCCGCACCATGCGTATCCGCGAGGGCGACCCCACGCTGACGACATTGACGCTGTGGGAGAGGTTTTGCATGGCGATGGATGGGTTGGCGAGACGATTGGGGTTGGGTACATAAAAGAAACAACGCTTGATTAAACGCCTCTTGTTGTTGTATAATCACGGCAGGAGGCGTTTTCAATGCCAAGTCAAGCCTTTCCGCCCCTGTGCGGAGGGAACCCGCAAACACTAATCCTCGGAACCTTTCCCAGCCCGCAGTCGCGGGAAAAAGGCGAATACTACGGCAACCCGCGCAACCAGTTTTGGCGGCTGCTGTTCGGCGTGTTTGCAGAGCCCTTTGACCGGCCGGATTACGAGCGAAAAAAAGCCGTCCTGTTTGCAAACGGCGTCGCGCTATGGGACGTGATTGCCGAGTGCGAACCGGAGGGCGCGTTGGATACGGGCATACGAAACCCAGTCTATAATACAGCTCTGCCGGAGTTCATCGCAGAGCAAAGAATCAGCAACGTGCTGTTTAACGGAAACAACGCCTATGCGTTTTACCTGCGCAATATAGGAGCGATTGAGCGCAGCGTACTCCCGTCCAGCAGCCCCGCCAACGCGAGGCTGTCGTTTGAGGGGAAATTGCGGCTGTGGCAGGAGATTATAAACCCCCCTCTGTTGGCGTCACGCCCTACATGAACGTCTCAGCCAGCTCCAGCGCTAAGGTTTCATTCATCCCGGCGCACGCGGAGACGAACGCCTCCAGCGGAACGTCCTGCGCCTGCTTGCCGCCGCGTATTTTAACCGAAACCGACCCCGTCTCCGTCTCGCGGTCGCCGATGATGAGCGTGTACGGCACTTTGTTTTGCCGGAATTTGTTGACCTTTCCGCCCATGCCCTCGTCTTCCAAAAGCGCTTCGCAGCGCAGGCCGGCGTTTTTCAAAGCCGACAAAACCTCACACGCGCGGTCGTTATGGTTGGTGCGGACGGGGACGACGCCCACCTGCACCGGCGAGAGCCAGAAAGGAAACGCCCCGGCGAACTGCTCAATCAGGATGCCGATGAAGCGTTCCAGCGAGCCGTAAATGACGCGGTGGATGACGACGGGTTCCTTCAAGGAGCCGTCGCGGTCGGCGTATGTCAGGCCGAACTTATGCGGAAGCTGGAAGTCAAGCTGGATGGTTCCCATCTGCCACGGGCGACCCAGCGCGTCGGTCATCAGAAGGTCGATTTTCGGGCCGTAAAACGCCCCGTCGCCCTCGTTGACGGTATAGCCGTCCGCCCCGAAGCGCGTGTCTAGGATGCCGCGCAGCTCGCGCTCCGCCTCCTCCCACAGGGAAGGGTCGCCCATAAAGTCCTCGGGGCGCGTAGAAAGAATGGGCTTGTATGTCAGCCCAAAAACGTCATAAAACCTATCGGCGATGTCAAGGATGGCGTTGATTTCAGACGGGATTTGCTCCCGCGTGATAAAATTATGCGAGTCGTCCTGCCGGAACATGCGGACGCGCAGCAGCCCGTGCAGCGTTCCCGACGCCTCGTTGCGGTGCAGCACGTCGCAGTCGGAGTACCGAAGCGGCAATTCACGGTATGAGCGGACGGTGCGGGCGTATACATTCATGGCGTTGGGGCAGTTCATCGGCTTGATGGCCTGTACGGAGTCGCCCTCTTCTTTCGGCGGGATGGAAAACATGATATCGCTGTAATGCTCCCAATGCCCCGACGTGACCCACAGCGTATGGTTGTTAATCAGCGGCGCGGAGATTTCCTGATAGCCGCGCTCCTCATGCTCCCTGCGCCAAAAATCAAGCAGGGTGTTAAACAGCTTCAAGCCCTTGGGCAGCCAGTAGGGCATACCGGGCGCCGTCTCGTGCAGGAAAAACAAATCTAACTGCGGGCCCAGCTTGCGGTGGTCGCGCTTTTTGGCTTCCTCGATTTTGGCGAGGAGGGCCTTGAGTTCGTCTTTTTTCGGAAAGGCGTACGCGTAAAGCCGGGTCAGCATGGGGTTTTTCTCACTGCCGCGCCAGTATGCGCCGGCGGCGGCGTGGATTTTATACGCCCAGCCCAGCAACTCGCGGGTGTTTTCAACGTGCGGGCCTCGGCAAAGGTCAAAAAAGCCCTCGCCGGTTCGGTAGGCGGTAATCGGCTCGTTCTCCGGCAGCTCGCCGATTAGCTCCTCCTTGTACGGCTGACCGGCGAAAGCCTTGAGCGCGGCTTCCTTGGACGGGAAGGTCTCGCTCGTCAGCGGCGCTTGGGTTTTGAGGATGGCCTTCATCCGCTCTTCGATTTCGGCGAAACGCTCCGGCGTGACCGGCTCCGGCAAATCGAAGTCGTAGTAAAAACCGTCGTCGATGCAGGGGCCGATGCCCAGCTTGGCGCCGGGAAACATCTCCGTGACAGCCTGCGCCATGATATGCGCCAGTGAGTGGCGCCCCGCGTTGATATCCATAATAAACCTCCTACATCAATATCGAGCCGTTGATGACCAAGCGGAATTTCAAGCCTAAAAATTCGGCGGCGCGGCGGCAGAGAACCATGCGTCCTAGAAAAATTTCAAAGTAATCCGTCACCGAGCAGATGTCGCTGTCTACGTCCAAGTCGAGCGTTAAGGTGCGCGCTTGGGCGTCAAGGGCGGTGTCGGCGCGGGTAACGGCGTAGTTGACGCGGTCGTGGATGTCGAACGAGGCCGTGTCGTCATTGCGGACGCGGGAGCGGCGGACGTCGGTTTTGTCGGCCAGAATCACCGCCGCGGCCACCGCGCTGACGGGGTGGGCGGAGGATTCGTCATGGTTGCCGACGGCGGTGACCACGACCGCAAGGTCTTCCGGCTCCATACCCAGCTTCTCCAACAGGCGAAACACTATGAGCGCGCCGCTTTGGGCGTGGCCGTAGCGGTTGATGACGTTGCCGATGTCGTGCATATACGCCGCGATTCGCGCCAGCTCGGCTTCGCGGTCATCCCTGCCCAAATCCAGAAGCCACGCGCCGGCCAGTTCGGCGCAGCGCGTCACATGGGCGAAAGAATGCTCGGTGTAGCCCATTTCCTTGAGAGAGACGTCGGCCTGACGGATATAGGTGTTGATTTCTTCGGAATTTTTGACGTCGGCATAGGCAATCAAAACAGGAACCTCCTCATCGCGTGATTGCCCATTCTACCACGGGATGAAGCAGTGTGTCAAGTTTGTCTTGCGTCTTGCTGTTTTGCATGGTACAATGACTAAAAAAGGAGCTGATACAGATGGTGAATATGCCTAGGGTCAAGCTGGGGATTGTCGCGGTCAGCCGCGACTGTTTCCCGATGGATTTAAGCCGCAGCCGCCGGGGGGCCGTCGTCCGCGAAGCGGCTTCACGCGGCGTCGCGCTGTATGAGGCGAAAACGATTGTTGAAAACGAGACCGATGCGGTCAACGCGCTGAAAGAGCTGCGCGACAATGGCGTCAACGCGCTGGTTCTGTACTTGGGCAATTTCGGCCCGGAAGGCCCGGAGACCTATCTTGTGCAGGAGTTCAACGGCCCGGCGCTGGTGGTGGCGGCCGCGGAGGAATCGGCGGATATCTCCGGGCGGGGCGACGCTTTCTGCGGACTGCTCAACTGCTCGTACAACCTCGCCCTGCGCGGCGTGAGCGCCGTCATTCCCGAAAGCCCCGTGGGGCTGCCGGCGGAAACGGCGGAGGAAATCCAAAAATTCATCCCGGTTGCCCGCGCGCTGATTGGTGTCAAAAAGCTCAAGATTTTCGGCTTTGGGCCGCGTCCGTATGATTTTTTGGCCTGCAACGCGCCTATCAAACCGTTTTACGACCTTGGCGTTTCTGTAATGGAAAACTCCGAGCTTGATTTGTACGCAACGTACAAGGCGCATGACGGCGACCCGCGCATTGAGGCGGTGGCAAACGATATGGCGCGGGAGCTGGGCTCGGCCGACGCGTTTGCCGGGTTTCTGCCGCGCTTAGCGCAATTTGAATTGACCCTTCTGGATTTTATGGAGAAAAATCTTGGTTATTGCGAATACGGCGTTTTTGCCAACAAGTGCTGGCCAGCCTTTCAGACCGAGTTCAGGTTTGTGCCGTGCTATGTCAACGCGCGGCTTGCCTCACGGGGGATTCCGGTCGCCTGTGAGACCGACTTGTATGGCGCGCTGAGTGAGTTTATCATCACCCTCGTCACCGAAAAACCTGCGACGCTGCTCGATGTCAACAACACCGTTCCGCCCTCTTACCTCAAAGGCGTGAACCTTGGGCCGTATAAAGCGTCCGACCTCTTTATGGGGTTCCACTGCGGAAACACGCCGATATGTTACTTAAAGAAGCCGGAAATGCGTCACCAGCAGATTATGTGGCGCGCGTTGGAGCCGGACAGGGAGCCGGATATCACTCGCGGTACGCTGGAAGGCGATCTGATGGCCGGGGCGATTACCCTGTTCCGCCTGCAAGCCAACGCCGAAGGCGTCCTGAAAAGCTACATTGCCCAAGGCGATGTGCTGGAAATCCCCACCCGCTCGTTCGGCGCTATCGGCGTTATCGCCGTGCCGGAAATGGCGCGGTTTTACCGTCATGTGCTGATTGAAAAACGCTTCCCTCACCACGCCGGCATTGCGTTCGCCCATGCGGGCGGGGCGCTGTTTGAAACGGTCAAAGCCCTCGGAGTTGGAGATATAGGCTTCAATCAGCCGAAGGGAATGCTATACCCAAAGGAGAATCCGTATGCTTAATGATCTCAAGCGTCAGGTTTGTAAGGCCAACAAGGATTTGGCGTCGTCGGGCGTCGTTCGTTTCACATGGGGGAATGTGTCGGGGTTTGATTCGTCGATGGGGCTGTTTGTCATCAAGCCCAGCGGCGTTCCGTATGAGGATTTGCAGCCGGAGTTGATGGTGGTTATGAGCTTAGAGGGGCAGAAGGTGGAAGGCCGTCTCAAGCCCTCCGTTGACAGTGACATCCACCGCGCCATCTATGTGTCGTGGCCGTTTTCCATCTCCGGGATTGCCCACACTCATTCCACCTACGCCGTAGCGTTCGCGCAGGCGGGGCTGTCTATCCCGGCCTTGGGGACGAGCCACGCTGACTATTTCGGAGGGCCGATTCCCATCACGAGGGCTGTTGACAAAAGCGAGATAAACGAAAATTACGGCAGAAATCTCGGCAGTCTTATCGTGGCCACCGCCGCGCAGCCTGAACATGTCCCGGCGGTGCTGGTGGACCATCACGGGCCATTTACATGGGGCAAGTCGCCGTCGGAGGCGGTACAGAACGCCGTCGTTCTGGAAGAGATTGCCCACGCCGCATATTTGTCCAGAATGCTCAACCCGAAATGCGAGGGTCTCGGCGAAGATCAGATGAATTTCCATCATCAGCGCCGGCTGGACGGATACGGGCAGTAGCGCCGCCTCCCGGTCAAGGATGATTGCCGATAGGGATATAACGGCGGGGATGCGCAAGGATGTCTGTTAAGCAGAAATTTTTTATTAGGCGCGGGAGGTTTTCAATGTGGGAAGAAAAAAGAAACTTTCAACCGGGGCAATTATTTGGTGTTGGATATGCCTTGTCCTTAACTTCGTTGTCCCCACATTGCTCATACAAGCCTACGATATGGGTGGCGGGGGTTCAGAAGGTCTGCCTCTTTTAATTGTAGGCGCAGTTGTTGGCGGACTGTGCGCCGTCGGGTACATCGTTCTGCTTGTGGGAAAAAAGGTCGGATTCTTTATCCTTTGTGGAAGCGCGGCAGTCAGCGCAATTCTCAGCATTGTAGCCATGAACATTCCACAAGCCGCGTTGGGTTTTATAAACCCATTCATCACATGGCTTCTTATAAAGGGAAGATGGAATACTTGGGATGAAATAGACCGTGAAAAAGCAACCGCGAAAGAGGCATATCAGCAACAACATAAAGAACGTCATAATGTAGATTCATTTTTTTGGGAGCATGGAAAAAAGTTCAAAACTTGGGCCTGTATAAACTGTATTTGTGTTCCGGGTATCATTTTTGCAATTCTGGCGATTTTTGAATCAGATAAAGCGCAAAAAGCGCAGAGCAAAGAAATGCACGACAGGCATATCAAGAAAGCGTTGATACTTAATATCTGCACATATGTAGTGTTTTTTGCGGTAATGGGAATTTTACAAGCAACAGGAGTCCTTAACAGCTAATAAGCATTCTGCGTCGCCGCTCCACTCGGTTGTCGTATAAAACCCAACGGGCCGCAGTTCCCTGCGGCCCGTTGCTTGCGGCCGTTTCTACGCCAGCGGCAACGTCAGCGTGACCTTGAACAAGTCCCCGTCAACCGCGATGGCGCACGTCCCTTTCTGCAATTCCATAAAGCTCTTCACAATCGCCAGCCCCAACCCGCTGCCCTCGGAGGAGCGGGCGTCGTCGCCGCGCGTAAATCTCTCGGCCAGCCGCTCCGCTTCACCGTCAAGGGGAGCTTGGGATATATTGCGCAGGGTGGTGACGGAGAGGCCGTCCCCGGCGCGCATATCAACATAGACGCGAGTCCCCGGCATGGCGTATTTTTCTATGTTGCGAAGCAAGTTTTCAAGCACCCGGCAGAGCAGTCTCGCGTCGGCCATTGCCGTCCCGCCGGAGCCGGACACGCGCACGTCGAGATTCGCCGCGCTCAGGCGGTCGCCCATTTCGCCCAAGGTCTGCCCGATGAGCTGGTTTATATCCAGCGGCGCTAGGACGGCTTTTGTTTCGCCCGAGGAAGCCTTGGCTGTTTCAAAGAGGTCTTCGGTCATCGTTTGCAGGCGGCGGCCTTTTTGCTGAATGATTTCTAAGTATTTCTCCGCGTTGGGCGAGGTCAGACCCTCGCTTTGCAGCAGGTCGGCATAGGTGATGACCGACGTGAGCGGGGTGCGGAGGTCGTGGGAGACGTTGGTAATCAGCTCGGCTTTGAACCGCTGGCTTGTCAGCTCCTTCTCCACGGCGGATTTCAGCCCGTCGGTGGCGGCGTTGACGTTTTGCGCCATCCTGAGCAGCGCGCCGCGCCCGTTCTCCTCCACCGGCGTTTGGTAATCGCCTTGGGCAAGGCGGTCAAGCCCTTGGGCCACGGCGTCGAAATGCTCCGCTTTGCCTAAAAGAAGCTGTGCCTTCAGCGGCATCCAAAGATAGACCGAGCGGAAGAAGCGGGCAACCGGGCTGATGATGAAGCGGGCGGCGCGGCGCAGGATGCGGAAAGCAAGCGCCAAGACTGTGTACGTCAGCGTGTGCTTTAGTATTGTGAGGGTTTTCAGCCGTTTCATGGCGCAGAGCAGCCACCAGAGCGCAAGCGCGGAGGAGACGGCGGCGATGACGCCGATATAGGCGAGGAAACGGGTATACCCCGCCGTGGGAATACCGTTCCGAAACAGCATTTCAAGCAAAAGGATGACGCCGGCACTGCACGTGAGGATTGCGGCCAGCGATACATCCAGCCACGGCTTATCCCATACCGAGAGGTGCTTCTCCCCGCTGTTCGGCTTTCGCCCGCAGACAAGCAGCAGATGCAGCAGGCAGAGGAGGACACCCAAACATAAGGAGGCAAGCGTATAGGTGTACTTCCAAAAGACGCGCTCGTTGTCCGCGTATTCCGCCGCCAAGGACGCCGTGTAGTCGTAGGTCAGGGCAAGGCGCAGCTCATAATCCCCGCTTTCAGCGTGAGAGGGCGTATTGAGGTTATACCAGAAGGGCCGAGAGGGCCCGCTTGACCTTTCGGTGCGATGGTCGAATTGCAGAAACCACACCCTCTGCCGACGGTAATCCTGCTCCGTCATGTCGTTGTTGAACAGCTCAACAAACGGCGTTCGGACGTAATAAAGAGCCCCGTCCAAAGCGCCCGTCTCCGGGCGGTATTGGTTCTGAAGAAATTCGGCGTCGGCTTCGTTCTGCGCGTTCCACCCGGCCGTGTAGCTAACGGTGATAGCCAGTTGATTCGTCTTCCAGTACAAAAAGGTACTCTCCTCAAACGACCTTCCTGCCAGATAGTCTTCCGCGGAACCGCCGCCCGTCCAGTCCCGCGCGAAAAGCCCCCCGGTCACCGTGATTGCCGTGACACACGCGACGAAGAGGATGAACGATACGGCCTTGACCGCCCCGTGGCGGAAAATGTTGGTCAGCAGCTTTGTTTCGCGCCCGTCCTCAGGGATATTTCTCAATTTTGTAGCCAATGCCCCACACCACCTTTAAGTATTTCGGGGTTTTCGGGTTAATCTCGATTTTTTCGCGGATGCGGCGGATATGTACGGCGACGGTGTTTTCGGGGGAATACGCCGGTTCGTTCCAAACGGTCTCGTAGATTTGGGTGATGGAATACACCCGCCCGGCGTTTGTGAGCAAAAACTCCAGTATCTTATACTCAACCGGGGTCAGACGCACAGCCTCACCCTCGACGGTCACCGTCTTGCTTTCCGTGTCCATCTCCAGTTCCCCGCTCCGGCAAACCGTGGGCGCGGCGCTTTGCGCGCCCAGCCGCGTGTACCGCCGCAGCAGGCTTTTGACGCGGGCAATCAGCTCGAGCGGATTGAACGGCTTGGTCAGATAGTCGTCCGCGCCCATACCGAGGCCGAGGATTTTGTCGGTATCCTCGCTTTTGGCGGACAGCATGAGGATGGGGACGTTGCTGCCCGCCTCCCGAAGCTTCAGCGTGGCGCGTATGCCGTCGAAGCCGGGCATCATTACATCCATGATAATCAGTTGCGCGTCGTTTTCCTCCGCGGCCTTCACCGCCTCGGGCCCGGTATGCGCCAGCAGCACGCCGTATCCCTCGTGGCGCAGATAGATGCCGATGGCTTCGGCGATTTCGCGGTCGTCGTCGCATACAAGAATGGTCATCGAGATTCACCTCCCTCCCCGATTGTGATGGGAACAGTATAACAGAGGATTCTTACGGGCATGTTGACATAAGTCTTACGGATTTCTTAATAATACGCCCGGCCCGGCGGCAAGCCCAAGCTGTCAAAAAGCCTGCAAAGCAGGCTTTTTGTGCGTCAGAACGTATCGTCTTCCTCCACCCATTCGCGCACAGGCACGACGGTGTATTTCTCCGGCGTGTTGCGGCAGATGACACGGGAGATTCCGGCGTTGATAATCAGGCGCTGGCACATGGGACAGGGGTACGCGTCGGAAAGCAGATCGCCGTTTTCATCGTGTCCGGTTAAGTAGAGCGTCGCGCCCAGCATCAAATCACGGTCGGCCGCGATGATGGCGTTGGCCTCGGCGTGGACGCTGCGGCACAGCTCATACCGTTCCCCGCGGGGGACGCCCTGCTGCTGGCGGTAACACTCCCCGGCGTCGGAGCAGTTTTGCCGCCCGCGCGGCGCCCCGGCATAGCCGGTGGAGACAATCACGTCGTTTTTGACGATGACCGCCCCATAGTTGCGGCGCAGGCATGTCCCTCGCGCCAGCACGGATTCGGCGATGTCGAGGTAATAGTTTTCCTTGCTTTTTCGATCCATGAATAAGCTCCCCCTTAACTTTTCTTTATGTAAACGATTTGGGCGCGCGGAAAAAGATTTGCGGCAGAACCGTTTGGGCGGTAAAGGCGGCGGCGGCAATCATCGGCCAGCCCTCACTGTTCCACGCGGCAAAATCCTGCCAGAGCAGTCCGGGATAGGACATGTATTGGAAGGCGTTGCCCAGAATCACCATGATGCGGTGGAGGTATTCCATCATCTCCGTCTCGCGCATTATCTCCGTTTCTACCGGAAACTGACCGAATATGCCCGACAGCGCGCCCATGATTACACAGATATACACATACGCTCCCGCCAAAGACGAGATGCCGGTCAACACTCGCGCGGGCAGCGGGCCTAAGCGTGTTTTCTTGAGAAGAACCGTATACAGGAGGATGCAGACTGCCGGAGCGAGGAGGACGGCTGAGGCAAGGTTGCCGTAGGGGATAAATGCCAAAAAGCCCGCCACAGCGAAAAGCGCCGCGACGGCGGCCGACAAGGCAAGGCTTGTCAGCAGAAACAGGAGCGCTCCGCTGCTCTCCTTATGCACCTCTTGGTCTTTTTTCTTCTTCACGGAATCCCTACCATCACTGTAATTTCGCCGGTTTTCATGTCGCCGCTGACAACAATGGTGTGTGCTCCCGCCGAGCGTGAATAGTCAATCCTGTCAGACGAGACTAGAGGGAGCAGTTCCGCCGCGATTAAAACACTGAGGGCTTTGGCTTCGGGCGGAGACAGATAGGGGGAGAGAAGACGCTCCGCCTGCGCCAAGGCGTCCGTGACGCCCTTGACGGGGACGCGGCGCGCATGGAACCCGGCCTCAAGGGCTTGCAGCTTGCCGTCCGCCAAGGCGACGCTCACGGTCACCGTCTCATTCAGCGCGCTGTATGTCAACGTCTCGCCGCCGTCAACGGGGTTGAAGCCCTCCGCATACAGGGCTTGGCGAATTTCCTCAGCGTTTTTGATTTGGATTTTCCCCGGATTGAGGATAAAGTAAGCCGTTTCCCGATGCCACACGGCAAAAGCTGTAAGCAACGCCAAAAGCAGCCCCAGAGAATAGAGCAATATCCTCAGCCCTCGCCGCCGCCGGACTCTTTTCGGCGTATTATCAGGAAGCATGGAGTTTCCTCCCGTCAGAGAGATATAACCCTCATAAAATTAAGCCCCGCAATCAAAGCCTTGTCTGTTTCATCAAAGGGAAGCGCCTCAATCAAGGAAGGAACGTCTTGAACGCCAGACAAGCCATCCGGCAAAAGGTCGCAGCCGTCAAAATCGCTGCCCAGCCCCACGTGCTTGACGCCCATCACGGAAACGGCGTGTTTGATATGCCGCGCCACATCACTCAGGTCGGCGCCGTCGCGCCCTGTTAGGAACGGAGGGTAAAAGGTGACGCCCAAGACGCCGCCCCGCTCGGCCAGCGCGCGCATTTGTCCGTCGGTCAGATTGCGCGGATGGGGGCAGAGGGCATGGCAGCAGGCGTGAGACACAACCGGGGGGCGTTGAACGGCGTCTAAGACGTCCCAAAAGGTGCGCTCCGAAGCGTGGGAAAGGTCAAGCCTTGTCCCGGCGTCCTCCAGCGCGGCGACGACCTCCCGTCCCAGCGGAGTCAGCCCTCCGCCGCCCTTGCAGCCGCCCGCGAGGCGGTTGTCATGGTTCCAAGTCAAACTGAAAAAGACTGGCTTACGCTCAAGAAAGGGGCGCAAATCGGACAGGGCTTGGACGGAATCCCCGCCTTCAACGGCAGGGAGCAGGGCACAGTTGAGACTGCCGGACACCGCCGAAAGGCGGTCAAGCTGCGCCGGCTGGTCTTTGCCGAACGCCGCCATGACTTGGATACCGGGGCCGCGCGCCCGCAGCCGCTCAATATCGACGTGCCCCCCGTTGCGCCACAGCGGGCGCCCGGTGGATAGGGTATCGCAATGCGCGTCGAAGATAAACATAAGCTACCTCTTATATTCTACCATAATTCGAGCCAAAGTCAATCGGGAAACCTCAGTCCGGGGCTATCTATTCTATGCGGAAAAGGCCGTGCTTGCAAGCGGGGCGTATAACACGGGTTGTTTTCTGCGCGCGGTTCGTGTATAATAAAGCCTGTAGCGACGGACACGGCATTAAGCCCGCGAAGGAGGTTTCATCGTATGCCGCACAAAACCAACCGCTTTTTTCTGCTTATATTCATCATCCTTCTCTCGCTGATATGCGCGGCGTCGGCGTTGCTGACGTCGGTTATGGGTGTGTACGAAATCGGCCTTATCCATTTCACCGACGATGGGGCGCTGATGCTGGGGACGCGCGAGCTGGCGGTCTTGGCGCGCCCGCCGCTTTCTCCGTCCTATACTCTGCCCATCGTGCCCCTGCCCGAAGCGCCCCCAATTCAGAAGGAGCCGGGTGAGACGCTCACATTTAAGGAAATCTACCAAAGAGCCGCCCCGTCGGTCACGGTCGTCATGGCGCAGTCTCCGTACGGCAGGGGAACAGGCTCGGGCATCATCATCAGCGAAGACGGGTATATCCTCACAAACCACCATGTGGTGGAAAGCGCGCAGAATATCACTGTTATCCTGCACAGCGGGATTGAATATACCGCGCGGATTATCGGCTCCGACCGTCTCTCCGACATCGCGGTGCTTCGCATCCGGGCGAGCGGGCTTGTCCCCGCCGAATTCGGCGACTCCGACGCCATGACCCCCGGAGACCCGGCGGCCGCCATCGGCAACCCTCTGGGCATCGACTTGCGCGCCACCATCACCACGGGCGTCATCAGCGGAATCAACCGTGACATCACTCTTGAGGACTCCGCCGGAGACATCACCATGACCGTCCTCCAGACCAACTGCGCCGTCAACCCCGGCAACTCCGGAGGCCCGCTGCTCAACCAGTACGGGCAGGTCATCGGCATCATCTCCAGCAAGATTATGGGCAGCACATGGCAGAGCGTCGAAGGGCTGGGCTTTGCCATTCCGAGCAATACCGCCGCGCCCCTTGTGGAGCAGTTAATCCAGCACGGGTTCATCCCGGGACGCCCCGTCATTGGCATCACGGTTGATACCTCCTACACCGCTGCCGTGGCCGACTCTTGGGGCCTTCCGCACGGCGTCCGAGTCACTGGCGTCAATGAGTTGTCCGATGCGCACAGAAAAGGACTTCAAGCCAACGACATCATTACCCATATCAACGGTATCGCCGTCGCATCTGTTTTAGACGTCAACGACATCCGAAACGAACACTCCGCGGGTGATGCTCTACGCCTCACTGTCTATCGCCGCGGCGAAACGCTGACGATGGAGATTCTTTTGATGGAAGAGGGGGCGCTGCGGTCGTGAAGCTTGGGTTCGTAGGGTTGCCCAACGTGGGCAAGACCACCATATTCAACGCCCTGACCGGAGCGGGCGCGGCAGAATCGAATTATCCGTTTTCCACGGTTGAGGCCAACTTGGCCGCCGTCGCCGTGCCGGACGGGCGGCTGGAAAGGCTCTCCGCCCTTTATAACCCGAAGAAAATCACCCCCGCGACGGCAAATTTTGTCGATATCGCCGGTCTGGCGCGGGGCGCGTCGCGCGGAGAGGGCTTGGGCAACCGTTTTCTGGCGCATATCCGCGAGGTGGACGCCATTTTGCACGTGATACGGTGTTTTGACGACGAAAACGTCGTCCGCGCCGAGGGCGGCGGCGACCCGATGAGCGACCGCGAAACCATCAATATCGAGTTGTGTATGGCCGATATGGAAGTGGTGGAAAAACGCATCGCGCGGACGGAAAAGGCCGCCAAGGGCGACCGCGCCCTCCTCCGCGAGGCAGAGCTGTTCAAGGCCCTCAAAAGTCATTTGGACGAAGGATTACCCGCGCGCTCCTTCCCCTGCCCGGACGAGGACAAGGCTCTCGTCGCCGATTGCCCCCTGCTGACCAACAAGCCGGTGCTGTATTGCCTTAACCTCTCCGAGGAGAATTTTCGCGCGCTTGATACCTATAAGCCGTATCTTGATTTGGAAAAAGCCGCTCAGGAAGAAGGCTCCGCCGTCTTTCCCATCTGCGCTAGGCTGGAAGCGGAAATCATACAAATGGATGAGGAAGACCGCGCCGCCTTCCTTGAGGATTTGGGTATGGAGCAATCCGGGCGCGACCGGCTGATTCACATTTCCTATGACCTCATGGGGCTGATGTCCTTCCTGACGGGCGGCGCGCCCGAGGTTCGGGCGTGGACCATCAAAAAAGGAACCAAAGCCCCCGCTGCCGCCGGGAAAATCCACAAAGACATCCAGCGCGGCTTCATCCGCGCCGAGGTCATCGCCTTTGACGCTCTGATGGAGTGCGGCTCTATGGCCGCGGCGAAGGAGAAAGGTCTTGTCCGGTTGGAGGGCAAGGAGTATGTGATGAAAGACGGCGACGTGGTGCTGTTTCGGTTTAACGTGTGAGGTTGTGCCGTGAAAAATAAACTCATTCTGGTCAGCGGGTATTGCGCGGCGGGCAAATCCGCTTTTTCCCGCGAGCTGGCAGCCCGGCTGAGTCTTCCCTGCTTCAATAAAGACACCATCAAGGAAGTCATCGGAGACGGCTTCGGCGCGGAAAACACGGATGTTCACCGGAAAAACAGCGCGGTGACGTTTGCGCTGATGCTGCATATCGCCGAACGGTTTCTGCAAGCGGGGAAGGTTTGTGTCCTCGAAAGCAACTTCAGGCTGTCGGAAAGCGAAAAAATAAACGCGCTGCTCGCGAAATACGGCTGCGATTGTCTTACCTTTCTGTTCACAGGCGACCTTGACGTTTTATATAAGCGATATGCCGAGAGGGAAAAGACGGAACGGCATTGGGTGCATTTGACGGTGGGTGAGGACAGGGATTTTTTTGTAAAGGGGCATTTGGAGGGCGGGTTTGACAAAGTTAAGCTCGGCCGGACGGTTTGCGTGGACGCGACGGATTTCGCAAAAGTGGACTATAAGGAGTTGTTTTCGGTGGCGGAAAGGTTTTTATCCGTATGAAAGACAACAGCCGCATACAAAGCCTCGACGCGCTGCGGGGCTTTTGCATCATCCTTGTCATCGCCTATCATCTTGGTTACAATCTGGTGGCGCGGGAAATCCTCCCCAGAGAAGCGCTGTACAACCCTTTGCTGGGGGTGCTGCAACCGTTTTTCGCCGGGGTGTTTATCGCGCTGGCGGGCGTATCGTCACGGTTTTCGCGCAACAATTTCAAGCGCGGATTGGTGCTGCTGGGCTGTGCGGCTCTGGTGACCGTGGTCAGCTTTGCGCCGCTGCCTGACCCGTGGCTGACGGTGCGGACGGTGTTCGGGCATGAGCCGACCGGCGCGGAGATTGGTGAGCTGGTTGAGTCGGGGAAGATTGTTTTGCATAAGGACATTCTCACAAACGCCGAGAGGCGCGGCATCACCGAGCCGGAAAACCTCGGCGCTTTCGCGCTCTCCAGCTACAAAACCCCGTATTCCCTGATTGGGGCGCCGATATTGTTCGGCATCCTGCATCTGCTCGCGGCTTGCATTTTGCTGTACGCGCTTTTGTCACGTTTGCGAATGGCCGCGCCTGCTGTGTTTTTGGGCGCGTTTTTTGTGCTGTGGTTTGGCGTTACACGATGGCCTGTGTTTCCGTCCGTCGATTATTTTCCGCTGCTTCCGTGGGGCTTTGTGTTTGCTTTTGGGGTCTGGCTGGGCGGGCCTATCCGCGACGGCGTATTTCCCTCTTGGTTTTACGCCGCGAAAATCCCCGTGTTCCCGGCGGTCGGGCGGCGCACGCTGTTGATTTACCTGCTGCACCAGCCGGTGCTGTACGGACTTTTATGGCTGTTTTGGGGTTAATTCCCCCGCAATCCGCGCATACTAACCCATATGACGCCCGGCATATGTCCGGCGCAAATTAAAGGGTGGGTTTATTATGCGTGTATCCGAACTGATGAACAGCAATGTCGTATCCATCACGCCCGACGAACCGGCGGTTCTCGCCGCGAGGCTTCTCTCGCGCCACAACATCGGCTCCCTGCCGGTCTGCTCGCTGGACGGCAAGCTGCGCGGCATGGTGACCGACCGCGATATTGTGCTGCGCTGCGTCGCCACCGAGAGCGACCCGCAGACGACCCGCGTTCGGGAGATTATGACCCGCGGCATCGTATCCGTGACGCCGGACGACGACGTGCGCGAAGCCGCGCACAAAATGGCGCACGAGCAGGTACGCCGCCTGCCGGTGGTCAGCGCCGCCGGCGCGGTGGTAGGGATGCTGTCGCTGGGCGACATGGCCAAAAGCCGCGCCTTGGAAATGGAAGCGGCCAACGCCCTGAGCGAAATCAGCGTAAACGTAAAAAAACTCTGAACCGCGCTCCACAGCAACACAGAGCGGCATTGTGCCGCTCTGTTGCGCTGTGTTGCTCTTATTATTGCAAATTCAGCCACAAAGCGGGGCGAACACCGCCATTGTAGTCGACAAAGTTGTAGCCGCTGTAGATGCTGCCGTCGATGTCGACGTCCGCGGCATAACCAGCATGGTCAGGCGACCGAAGCCACCACCAAATAGCTTTGCCGCCTGAATCATACGCTATCCTTGCCGAATCGTTTGCGAAATACGCTAATGCTTCGTCTATGCTAAGCAGGAAAATTTTGTCTACTGTGTTGTTGCCGCCGGGCGTGCCGTATTCGGGATTGTCATTGTTTATTATCGATGTTTCAGCTATCCGCGCTCTGTCGCTCTCGCTGAAGCTACTCAAAAATTCGCCGTTCAGATATGCTCTTAAATCACTATCCGCCCATGTTATGTCTATCCCTTCATTGTGATATTTGCGGCTTTCCAATACTTTTTCACTTAACAGAAAGGCTTTACCGCCCTGCACGTCAAGCACCAGCCATTCGTACCCACCAAATTCCATTATTTCGCCGATATTTGCTGAAATGGGTGTGTCGCCTCCGTTGCCGTTGCCGGGGTCGCCTGTGCCGGGGTCATTGCCGCCGTTACTCGGGTCGGGGTCTTGGGGCGGCGCGGACGGTTCGGTTCCTCCGGGCGTTTCCGATGGCGGCGGTGTGTTGGCACTGCCGCCCGAATTGTTGCCGCCGCCGTTTGAGCAAGCCGCTAATGTGAAACCCATGAGCAACGCAATGGCGAGCGTGAAGATTTTTGTTGTTTTCATGTTGTATGCCCTCCTTTATGATGTTTGCCCTGCGTTTTTGATTATACAAGACAGCATATCACAGGTAAGCAGGTTTTTCAAGGCTGCTCGGCAATTTCGTAGGGGACGCACACTGGGCGTCCCGCAACCCCGCATTGCGCCGTTGCCTGACGGGTCGCCCGGTGTGCGACCCCTACACCCCTACCTCACGGCCCGTCGTTAGAAACACCAGCGTCCGCTCACACACCGGCTTGCCGGTCATCGCGGACAGCGCGGCGGCGTAGGCTTCCATTTGGGGGCGGTAGCGTTCCGCGCGCCGCTCCTCCCCGCCGGGCTTGACGCGGTCGGTCTTGAAGTCGAGCAGTACCATCCCGTCCGGCGTCTCATAGCAGCAGTCAATCACGCCTTGGAGCAGCACTTTTTCTCCCTCGGGAAGGGTCAGCCCCGGCAAATCGCCGTTTTGAATCAGCATTGAGAATTTTTGCTCCCGCCGCAGCCCTTGCGCGGTGACAAGCGTTTTTCCGCGCGGCGTTTGGAAAAATCTCGTCACAGCCTCCGTATCCACCGCTCCCGCCTGTTCCTCGGTCAGGAGCTTTGCCGCGAGCAGGCGGGCGTTTTCCCCCTCAACGCTTTCTGCGTCAACGCACTTCGCAAAGTCGGCAAACTGTAGAAACAGATGCGTCGCCGTCCCCCGTCCCTCGGGCGAAACAGACGTTGTGCCTTGCCATTCGGCGGCGTCCTCTCGCGCCTGTTCGTCGGGATACCGTCCTTTCAGTCCCGTCGCCGTCATTTTTGACGGGGTATTGACGGCGTCCGAATACGGATAGACCCACTCCGGCGTCTCCGGGCGCTCCGGCTCCGCCAAGAGAGACGGCTCCGTCAGAACGCCGCTTTCAACGGGTCTCGCGTCGGGCGTGACGGTTTTCCAGTTCTCATCCCGCGCTTTCAGCAGCCACGCCGCCACATTGGACTGTAAAATCAAATCCCCGCGCGTCACCGTCTGTCCCGCCTCGCCCGCCGCAGTTTCATCCACCGACAGAATCAGCCGCTTCTCCGCGCGGGTCATCGCCACATAGAGCAGCCGCAGTTCCTCGGCGCGGGTTTCTCCGTTCATCACGGCCTGCACCGCGCGGTAGGGCGGCGTGGGTGTTTCGGTATATCCCTCGCGGCGCTTGACGCCCAGCCCCAAGCGCGGGTGGGCCAGCAGCCGGGCGTGTTGGTCTTGCAAATTGAGTCTTTTGCTCAGCCCCGCCACCACGACGACGGGGAACTCCAGCCCCTTTGAGCTGTGGATGGACAGAATCCGTACGCCGCCCCGTTTCCGCGCGGAGCCTTCAACCAGCCTTGCCGCCTCCTTGTTCTGCTTTCGCAGCCAGTCTGGCAGACCGCGCAAGGCTCCGTGGTATTCGCGTAAAATCTCCGGCAGCAGCAGGAGGTTTTCACAAGCCGCCGCGCCGACTTTCCGAGGCAGGGCGGAATCGGCCATCACGCGCGCCGCCACCGCACAGGGAGGTAAATCGGCGGCGATGTCGCGCCATGCCTGAAACAAAACGCGAAACTCGGCAATCTTCGGGTTTTCCGACAGCGGCAGACATTCGCACAGCGCGCCGTCTGAAAGGAGGCGCAATTCCGCAAGCTCGTCGGGCGTACATCCGATGACCGGGCTTCGCAGAACCGAGAGGAGCGGCACGTCCAGCCGCGCGTTGTCGATAGCTTCCAAAACCGACAGCATGGTGAGGATTTCGGGGCGGTCAAAATATCCCTCACCCGGAGACGCCGCGCAATCCAACCCCTCCGTGCTCAAAGCCGCCGTGTATTCCTCCAAACGGCTCTTGTGCGCGCGCAATAGGATGACACAGTCCTCCGCCAAGGCTTCGCCGCTGTCAACCACTTGCCGCAAACGCCGCGCCACCCGCTCGGCCTCCGAAGAGTCCTCCTCTCCCGGCGCCAGCAATTCAACCGCAGGCTCATCGGCCCCGCTCTTTCCGCTAATGAGAAACTCACGCTCCCGCAACGCGCCCATTTCAGGACAGTCTATCCGTGAGAAGAGCAGGTTGACGGCGTTGAGAATGGACTTTGTCGAACGGAAGTTATGCGTCAGCATTATCTTGCAGGGCGCTTCCGCCAGCTTTTTCTGAAAAATCTCCGGTTCCGCCATTTGAAAACGGTAAATCGACTGCCGCGTATCACCCACATAGAAAATGTTTTCCCCGCCCCGGCTGAGGGCTGTGATGATGGCGTCCTGCAAAGGGTTGACGTCCTGAACCTCATCCACTAAAATTTCGGCAAACCGCGCGGGAGGCTTGTCCTCCAAAATCTTGAGGGCGAGCCGCTGTACGTCGGTGAATTCCAGCAGGGAGAGCCGCGCCTTCTCCTCCGTCAGCGCGGCGTCAAAGGCTCCCACCGCGTCTGCCAGCCCCTCCAGCAGCGGACGTGTCATGTCGGCGTCGCGCAGATGATTGCATAGCGGGCCGGCAATGAGCGTCCTGATGTTTTCGTTTAAGACTTTTTTCCATCTGCCGCGCAAGGCTTTGAATGCTTCTCCCTCCGGGCTTTTCGGAAGGGTTTGCAGCCGAGCGAAACGGTAACTGTCCAAAAACGCCGCCGCCGCGTCCCAATCGCCGCCGTTCAGAACCCTTATAAGCCGCTCCATATCATGCAGGTCCTGCCGCCGGGTTTCTTCGTAGGGATGGTTTTCCATCCGCGCGTAATCCCGGAGAAATGTTCCGGCAAGGCAAAGGGCTTGGTCGAACAAAATCGCCTTCCAGTCTCCTCCGGGGTAGAAGCCGGCCTTTTCTTTTAGCCAGCCCATCGGGTCGGCGTGACAGCGGGTTTTTTTCCATATGTGTAAAATGAGTCCGCTCAGCGTATAGTCGCCGCGCTCGTCCCCATACGTGTCCGCGCAGAGGTGAAAAACATCGTCCGAATCCTCCGCCGCGCGCTCATACAAAAGCTCCAGCGTTTCGTCCAGCACGCGCGCGTGCAGCAGCTCCAGCTCCGCGCTGTCGCCAACGCGGTAACCGTTCGGAAACCCGGCCTCGGCGGCGTTTTCAAGGATAATCTCACGGCAATAGGCGTCCAGCGTTCCGATTTTCGCCGTATACACGCGCGTCAGTTGTTCGCGCAGATGGGCATTGCCGCCGTTGGCGTCCAACAGCTCTCGTAAACGCGAAAATATGCGCCCCCTCAGCTCTCCGGCGGCGGAACGGGTATAGGTGATGATTAAAAACTCGTCAATGTTGCGCCCGTCCTGAAGAACATACCCCATCAGCCGCTCAACGAGAACGCGCGTCTTTCCCGCACCCGCGCCCGCCGAGACCAGCACGGTGCGTCCGCGCAAATTCACGGCTTTTTGTTGTTCGGGCGTCAGCGTCATCGTATCACCTCATAGGGGCGCGGCGTGTCAACCGCGCCGTCAAAATGGCAAGCCGCCCAAAATCCGCACCGGGCGCAGGGCGATTCTCGCAGCTTGAGCGGCGCGGCGGCAAGGCTCCCGGAGGCGACGGCTTGCGCCATCTCGCGTACCAACCGGCCGATATGCTTCTGCAAATCACCCATCCCGTCAGGGGAAACGACGGACGCCCTTTTGGAAATCGAGCCGTCCAGATTGAACCAAACGGGCATCATCCCACCCCCCGGCCTGTCGTCCATAGCTTTCAGCAGTTCGCTGTCATCAAGGAGCAGGCCGCTGTGTTTTGCGCCGGGATCCGTCAGCAAATCCCGCGTTTTCACATACAGAACCCCCGCCGCTTCCGCCTTCTCCACACCGAAGCGTTCCCGCGCCTGCTTACGCAGCAGGAAAAGATACAGCGGCATCTGGGCGCTCAGTCCATTGCGCACGTCGCTCAAAGAAAACTCCTTGCCGCCCGTTTTGTAGTCGATCACCCTCAAATAGAGGGTATCGCCTTTCCGATAGCCGTCAACGCGGTCGGCAACGCCCCGCAGCTTATACGCCGAAGGCGCGTCCTCCGCCGTCCCGCGCAGCGGCGTCTCGTCCCCCTCGACAAAAAGCTCAAACCCCAGCGGGCAAAACCGCGAGTGGATAAACTCGTCCCACAATCGCCCAGCCAGAATGGAAGCTACACGGGTAAGCCTTGCGCCCTGCGCCATCAGACGGGGCGTACCCATATTCCCGCGCCGCAGCAGAACTTCCATCCGCTCTTTTGCCTCCCGCTCGGCAAACAGGGTCAGCTCTTCCCGCGATACGGCGGCAACCCCGCCCCGCTCAAGCGCATACTTCGCGCATCGTTCCAGCAGAATGTGCAGTTCTCGCCCCACGTCCAAGGGCGTGAACCCCGGCTCGGGGCGAACCTCCGCGCGTAGCCCGTAACGGCAGAAATAAGCAAAGGGACAGAGGGAATAGGCCTCCACCCTCGAAGCCGACAGATGGAGTGTTTTCCCGTAAAGGGCGGCGGTATTCCTCCCGGATAAAGGCGCTCTGGAAATGGGAACCGGCAGCAGCGGCAGGGCCGGCGGCGGCACCGGCCTGACCTGAAGGCCGAACATTCCGGCCAGTCTGTCCACAATCTCCGCGCGCCCGTCCTCATCCCCTTTGCCGCCCTGCGTTTGAGGGTATGTAAGGATGAGTTTTTCACCCGGCAAGGTGCAGGCGGTATACAGATTGTATAATTCCCTCTTAATCCGCGCCGGGGGGTCGGGCGGGAGTTCGCATCCAATCCCGGCAAGCGCTTCGCGTTCCTCCGCTGAAAGCATCCCCTCGCCGCCCGTCCGTGCCGGAACCTTCTCCTGCGACGCGCCGATATAAACGACGGCGCGGAACGGTAGCCGCGGGTAGCGGCTCTGGTCGCCGGTATGCACACGGTCGAGCGAGGCGGGGATGCTTCCGACGCTGTACCCCGACAAAACCAACAGGCACAGCTCGCAAAACTCCTGCGCCTCCATCGGCTCGTCTTGCAGAAACCCTACGCACTGATCAAGGCTTTTTGTCAGCAATTCCCACATCTGGGCACATTCATTGGCGAGCTTGCCTTCGTCTGCCGCCGCCAGCGCCTCCGTCCGCGCCGCGATTCCCTCCGGGATTCCCAAGTCGCTCAGCGTCCGCAAAAGCGCCGCCGCGCACTGACGGGCGGTCTTCCCCGAAGAAAGCTGCTTAACGGCGCGCGAAATTCGCTTTCGCAGGGCGTTGAGCCCTGCCAATTCTGACAATTCCTTTTCCGTCGGCTCGCCATGCCAGCCGCTGATGGGCCGTGTCCAGTCGGTTTGCCCGGAAAAGCGTCCCCAGCGAGGATTCCAGCGGCGCAGATAGCCGTCCATCAGGTCGGCGGCGGCGAGCGGAACCGGCAGCAGCCCGGAGCGCAAAAGGCGCATCACGTCGTCGGCGCGGTAGCCGTACCGCAGACAGTTGGCGGCGGCGCGGATACAGCGCGAAAGCGGTTTTTGCGCCATATCGTCCATCATATCGGAGAACACAGGAATATGGTATTGCGGGAAAATGGCCTCGATTAACGGCGCGTAGGCCTGATAATCGGACGCGATGACGGCAATCTCCCGCCATCGAAACCCAAAATCCCTCGCCAGCGCAACAACGCGCTCTGCGGCCAGCCGCACCTCCGCCGCTTCTCCCGGCGCCGCGTATAGCTCTATAACCCCCTCCGCGCCGCCTTGAAACGCCGCCGGTTTACGGTCAAACCAATGCTTTTCCATATGGCGCAGCGCGGGGGCGCGGCTCAAATCGGGATTGTCTATCGTCATATGCTTCTGCGTAAACCGCCGCGCGGTTTCGTGCAGAGGCGCAAAGCCCGGCTCCTCCGCCCCGCCGCGCATAAAAAGGGTAAACGACGACGCGCCGTCGGCCAGCCGTTTCAGTAAGAGCCGCTCCTGCGGCGTAAACGAGGTAAAATGGCTGACATAAATATGCGTGTTCGCGCAAACGCGGGCGTCCTTGGCTTTTTCCCATGCCAGCGTCACCCTGTCGCGGGGATCCATCTGCCCCCCCTCGCAAAGCAAATCATACGCCGAGAAAATCAGCGCGAGATCCCTCAGCTTATGCCCGCCCGCCTGCTCCAAATGCTGCGGTGTGATACCGTAGCGCTTACACTCGTCCAAGGTTTGTATCAACCCGGGTAAGAACCCGGGCTTTGCCGCGAAAGCGTTGAGCGTTTTCAGCCGTCCTGCCGCCGCGCGCACAGCGCGCCGCATGACCAGCAGCCGCCCGCCCGCATCCAGCGCCCCGGACGCCAAGCCCCCGCCCGAAGCAAGAATACGGTCGCACAGCCGCCCGAAAGTCAAAACCTCCGCCATCAGGCAAATTGGAGCCCCGCCCTTCTCCGCCAAAAGGCGCTCCGTCGCGTGGGAATAAGGCTCCGGGACAATCCAGACGCACCGTTCTCCCCGCGCCGCGTTTTCCAAAAGGGCAGACAGCAGAGCTTCCTCCCCACCCCGCCCCGCGCGCGACCATACAACCCTCATGCTCAGTACCCCGCGAAAAAGTCGACCGTATTGTATAGCCGTTTTCCCGCGACATACCGCGTCAGCAAATCGAAAAACAAGTCAAAGCAACGCTCGCTGTTGAGCGGGGATATCCCCGAGCAATGCGGCGTGATAAACACATTTTCCATCTCCCACAAAGGGCTGTCCGGCGGCAGCGGCTCCGTTTCAAAAACATCCAGCGCCGCGCCCGCAATCCGTCCGTGTTTCAGCGCGTCAATCAAATCGGACTCTGCCACGGCGGAGCCTCGCCCCACGTTGATAAATACAGCGCCCGGACGCATTTTGTCAAAAACGCCTCTGTGAAAAGCCCCCTCTGTTTCGCGGGTAGACGGCAGGCAGCTTACAATGATGTCGGCGTCCCGCACCGCCTCCGGCAGACGGCTGAGACTGTAGACCTCGGCAAATCCGGGCGGAATATCATGGACGACCTTCCGCACGCCCAGCACCCTGCACCCCAAAACGCGGAACTTTTCCGCCGCCCGGCGCCCGATATCGCCCATTCCGCATATCAAAACCGTCGAGCCGGACAGCTCCCGCATATCTGGGCAAACCTTCCAGCGGCGCTCCGCCTGCCGCCGGATATAAAAGGGAAACTGTCTCAGCAGGGCCAGAGCCATGCCCAGCACATGTTCGGCAATCGCCGCCCCGTACACCCCGCTTGAGTTTGTCAGGGTGACCGAACGGTTCCCGTAAAGCGTCAAATCCCCAAACGGCTCAATCCCCGCGCTGGGCAGGTGGTGCCATTTCAAATTCACTGCCGCGCTCAAAATTTCCGGCGGCGGATGCCCGTAAAGCACCTCACAGCCGCGCAGCATATCAGCCGTAAGGCTCTCCCGCTCCACAAACCGCAATGTCAGTCGCGGCGCCGCCTCCTTAACCCTGAGCAGCCGCGCCGGCCCGGTTTTATTGAACCCCGGAACGATGATAAGTTCGATGCAAAGCGCCCCCTTCTTCTTTCTCCAATCAGCCGTGTCCGTCCACGGATATTATAACACGCAAAAAGGCTGGACGCAATTTATATGAAAAGGAGCCGCGCGATGCGCGGCTCCTTACAAGCATTGAATCAGCGCGAGCAGTCCAGTCTTCTGCTCCTCGGAGAGGCGATTCCAGTGGCGCAGCAGCTTTTTTTGCTCCGGGGTGAAGCAGGGCGGGACATGGTCTTCGGAGAAAAACTGCGAGAGGGTAATGCCGAAAGCCGCGCAGAGGGCTTGCAGCGTCGAGATGGTTGGCTGGTTATTCCGCACGTACATCATAGAGATCGTGGAGACCGACAGCCCCGACCTCTTCGCCAGTTGTTTCCGATTCCAGCCCCGCTCCTTCTGAAGCCGCAGTATCTTGCCCAGTATATCCATCCGCCCGAGCCCCCTTTTGTACACACACGGTGTTTGAAACGCATGAGCTGTTGCCTTTGTCCTGTAACAGGACAAATATTTCTTATGTTACAGTATACACTATTTTTGTCCTATGTCAAGACAAAAAGGAGTGTGTCTTATGGCGAGAATCATTGAGCCGGGCCCGTGCAACATCACGGGAGAGCGCATCAAACAGGCCCGCGTTAAGGCGGGCCTGAGTCAAGAGGCTCTGTCGGCAAAGCTTGAGCTGCTGGCGGTGTATGTTTGCAGAGGGTCTGTTTCGCGGATTGAAACAGGAGAGAGAACCGTCTCAGACATTGAAATCGACGCGATCTCCAGCGTTCTGAACATACCGCTGGACGAGCTGTTTGGCAGGAAGTAAGGCGTGGGGGATACGGTGGGCGACCGGGGACGGCCGCCCCTACGGGAGGTCGATATTGTTAAACGTCACGATGCTCTCCTGCCGCGTGAATGTCCCCAGCGGCATGAAATTCCCACCCGAACCGCTCATAATCCCATTCGCCCGGACGAAGTTGATGCCGGGCTGCGCCCAGCCCACGGTCGCGCTCAAATCGGCGAAGTCGGCGGTCGGCGGATTGCTCACGTCCGCGCCGATGGCGCGGCAGGTGTTCATTATCATCGTTGCCGCCTCTTGGCGGGTGAAGTCGCCGTTCGGGTTGAACTGTCCGGGGGCGTCAGCCGTCGGCGCGACCTCTCCCGCGGTAATCCCCAGCCGGTACGCCGCCAGTATGTTGGCGTCGCTCGTATCGCCGAACATTAGCCCCGCCCGTTCGGGAAGTCCGTGCGCCGCGACAATCGCGTCAAGGTCGGTCTCGCCCAGCGCATACTTCACCCACTCCACTGCCATGCGCGCAAACTCTTGACGGGTGATGGTGGCGGTGTAACTGTCCTGTATATCAGCAGGGACAAACCCCTTTTCCAACGCCGCCGCGATACCGGGACGCGCCCACTCGGCGGCGAACGGCGGGGAGCCGATTGCGCCGAGATTGGCATTAAACACATTGTTGTTAAAAGTCCCGCCGTCTAAATGAATATCCGCGCCGCTGGCGGCCCTGTTGTTATATATCCACCCGCCGTCTACTGTGAAGGTTCCCCCGTTATTACTCGCCCCGCCGCCATTGCCGACAGCGGTATTACTGTAAATTTCACCGCCGGTCATGGTGAATGTTCCGTTGAGTACGGAGCCGATAGATACCCCACCACCATTTTCGTTAGCGGTATTACCGTGAATTGCGCCGCCATTCATGGTAACCATTCCGCCGCTTCCCTCAGTATACACGCCGCCTCCATTGCGGCTGGCGGTGTTGTTTCTAACTGTACCCCCATTCATGGTAAATGTATCGATTGAGGTGAAACTTACTGACATCCCGCCACCATTTATAGCAGAATTATTGCTGATAGTACCATTATTCACAACAAATGACCCTCCAGACGCATACACACCACCGCCCCCACCGGAACGAGAACTATAAATATTTACGCCACCGTTGGCGATATTCTCACTGATTTCGCCGCCATTCATTGTGAAAGCTCCATCACCCGCTACTCCTCCGCCCCACCTCTCAGCCGTATTGCGGCTAATTTTACCGCCGTTCATAATAAATGTGCCCCTAGAAAAATATACGCCGCCACCATTCTCGCTTGATGTATTGTTGCTGATGTCGCCGCCATTCATAGTGAAAAAAATTCCGTTCCCCATCATCATAAGAACGCCTCCGCCACCTATGCGAGTAGAGGCATTGCCGCTGATACTGCCGCTGTTCATGGTGAATGTTCCCGAGTTGTACACGCCGCTTCCGTATGTGCCGCTTATGCGCGTGACCCCTATGTTTTCGATGGTCAATGCTGCACGGCTCTCAATCGTGATAGTGTCCATGTCTCGTGTCGCTATCAGGCTGAACATTGTGCCGCCGGAGCTGGTTAGAGTTATGTCAGCGCCGCTGGGAATGACGAAATTAGATACCAACTGAATGTCCGCCGTTAGGGTGATGGTCGTGGGTGTGCTGCCCGCCTGCGCGACGGCGGCCCGGAGTTGGTTTTCGTTGGAAACCGATACCGTGGACGCGGTTGCGGTTGGGGATAGCGCCGGGACAAGCGAAAGAGTGAGCGCCAGCGTCAGCGCTAGGGATAGGATTCGTCTTTTCATGGTGAGTTCCCCTTTTACATAATAATTTTATTTTCGCCAAACCCTAGTATAGTTAATTTATTAACTAATGTCAATAGTAAATTTGTTTACTATGCTACGATATCCCCGAAAGGGGGCCGGGATATGGAATACTATATGCGCGTCTTGAGGGGATTGCGGGAAGACCGAGATATCACGCAGCAGATGATAGCGGATGTTCTCGGCACGTCCCAAAGTATGTACGCCCGCTATGAGCGCGGAGCGAATGAATTGCCGATTAGACACTTGACAGCGCTTTGCAGATACTATAATGTTTCATCCGATGTTGTTTTGGGATTGACAAAAGATAAGACGCGATAAACCCCCCGCCGCACGGCGAGGGGTTTATTTTTTGTGCCCTTTACCCCAGCACATTCCGCCCCACGACAAACCGCGTTTCGTTGCTTTTGTATACAATCCCTCCGATGTCAACGTAATGCCCGGAGTAGGTCACGTCGCGCAGGACGTCGGCGGGGGGCCAGTAGTCGCTGTTGAGGGTGAGTTCAACGGCCGCGGCGGCGTCGGGAACCCAGAGGAAGAAGGTGACGCTGATGTTTTTGTGGGGCGGCAGGCGGGGCGGCGGGAGGAGGTTGACGCCCACATGGCCCGGCGGCGGCGGGGCTGTTTGGAGGGGGACGGTCTTCCCCTCGGCGGTGACGGCGGAGAACTGGATGTTGCCGGGGCTGTCTTTATAGGCGTCCTCCACGCGCAAGCGGACGGCGGAGTCGTTGCCGTTGTGCAGGGTGAGCAAAAACTGGTAGCACACGCCCCGCGCGTCGCTGCCGACACGCGTCACGTCGTTGAGCGTCACGTCGCAGCCGTCCAGCGTGACGGTGTCCCCAACGCCGAAGCGCCCGATGAGGAACATTTCCTGCGTCCTCGGATACGGCAGATACGGGTTGTTCTGGTTGTGGGTACGGATGGCAAGGACGGTCATCAGAGAAGCCAAGCAAAACGCCAGCACCGCCGCGCTCATCGGGCGCAGCAGATTGAATTCGCGTTTCAGCCCGGGCAAATCCCGCAAATCGGCGTAGTCGTCGCCGCGCATGGCGGGATGGATAAACACGCCGCCGCGCTTCTCTATCTCGCGCACGATGGCGTCGGGGTTGTCGTAAAACAGCACAATATCCATCGTCGCCGACGGCGACCCGGCGGAGGAGACGCGCAGCGTCTTGGTTGAGCGGTCATACTCCAAACGGGACATCCGGCTGTACAGAAACTCGCGGCGGATGGACGGCGAGTGCTTGCCGCGAAACAGCGCGTTGCGCTTCATTTCAAGGATAACCCTGTCGGGCGCCAGCGTCAGCGCCGGGCTGTGGAACTTGTGGAGCCTTGAGGCCACCCCGAACGCCTGCCGGATATAGACCGTCAGCAGCACCGGCAGCGCCGCGAAAACCGAAAGGGCGAACCAAAACGCCAGCACAAGCGTCGCGTTGCGAAACACAAGACCCCAAACCAAAAGCCCAGCCGCCGCAAACAGCGCAAACAGCATGAACGCAAGCCGACAAAGCTTGTCCGGCAAGGCGTTGGCCTCGTTTCTGTCCCGCGCCAGACGGAGAATCCGCGCAACCCGGTCGTGCGACGGCTCAAAGCGCACGCTGTCGCCCGTCAGGTTGAGAATCTCTATGTCACGCGACTGCGCCGCGCTTTTTGTTTTTCGCGAGCCAAAATCCATCCGTTCACGACCTCAAACATTCATTAACCGACGCCTTATGGGCACAATATCCCATATTAAGCATTATATATCCTCTTTTTTCATAAGTCAACCAATATTTTCATATCCCCGCCCCCCAACCCCAGCCTTGACCATTTTGCCCGCTTGCGGTATAATGGCGTTACTATGAAAAACGGAGGTCAAACGTATGAGACGGCGCTTTTTGTCCCTCGCGCTGGCTTTGGCGCTCACCCTCGCGCTCGTTCCCACGGCCTTCCCCGCAAGCGCGGCGGCGTTCACGCCGATTACCGGGTGGGAGATGATGGAAAAGCTCGGCGTAGGAATTAACATCGGCAATACATTGGAAGCGCGCTCATGGCCGGAGGACGATTGGAGCCTCGACAATCATATGCACTCAGAGTTTGTATGGGGTGAAGCAAGGATTGAGCAATGGCATTTCAAGGCTATTGCCCAAAAGGGCTTTGCCGGTGTGCGTATCCCCATTTCGTGGGAGCCGCATATGGATGACGATTACAACATCGACGAGGAATGGATGGAAAGGGTGCGGGAAGTCGTTGATTGGGCGCTGGCCGCGGGGCTGATTGTCACCATCAACACACACCATGAATCGGGCTTTTACGATTTAATGCATACCGGCACATACGACCAAGCCAAAGAGTGGCTTATGGCCGTTTGGACGCAAGTCGCGGAGCGTTTCAAGGAGTATCCCGAAACGCTGATATTCGAGCCGATGAACGAACCGAGACCGGGTGCGACGGGGTGGCATTGGGACTATGACCTCTTTGCAAAAGAGATTCCGATACTGAGCGAAACATCGAACAGGCTGAGCCATGACGCGCTGGCATTGATACGCAATTCGGGAGGTTATAATGATAAGCGCGTCGTCGCGCTCACCATACAGCAAGCCGACCCCAACTTGCTGTATCTTTACGAACACCCGGATGACCCCTATGCTATGGTAGGCGTCTTTTTCTATCCAAGTGACCGATGGGAGGAAAACGCATTAAGTCAAATCAAGGCGGCGCTGGACAAGAAAATCCCTGTTGTGATAAAAGAAATCGCGCCTATTTTTGAACCGTCTGACGAGGCTCGACTGGTGGAATGGGGGGCATACGCCTATGGCGAGCTGGCAAAGCTGGGCGTCCCGACACAGTATTGGAATCACGGGGGGTCGTTTGAAATATTCAATCGCCACACCGGGGAATGGCCGCGCAAGCCGCTCTTGGAAGCCATCTTCACCGCCCACGGGCTGACGCCGGGACCGGATTATGTCCTGCCGTCCCCATTCCCGTATGAATTGAAAGGCCCTTTTGAAGATTCCGCGTTTACTTATTGGCAATCAGGCTCTTGGCATTTGCCCTTTCCTCCGAGAATATTGGAAGAAGCGGAAAAGATGGTAGTAGAATACGAAGGGACGTTTACAGGAGGGTATGCGTTTGTGCGGCATAGTCCCTCGCCTTGGGCGCAATTTGACAACGGCGACCCGCGCATCACCGAAGAACCCGGCAAGCTCACCTTTGACCTGCGTGGGCTGGAAGGAACCCAGCTCGGCTTCGCCGCGTGGAGCGAGGGAGACGCCGCCAAAATCAAGCGCGTCCACCTCGACACATGGGAGGGAACGGGATTTGCGGAGCCCGAGCCCGCCCCCAACCTCTCCGACGCCACCGGCTGGGCACACACGCACATAAACGAAGCGTTCAACAAAGGCTTCCTACCGACCGAGCTGCAAAGCAACTACACCGCCGACATTACCCGCGGCGAGTTTGTGCGCCTTGCCATGAGCTGGCTGCGGTACAAGACTGGGCTGACAAACGATGAACTGGTGGCGGCATACGCGAAGCCCGAGCATATAGGCAGGACGTTCAGCGATACGGACGACCCCGAAGTGCTTGCCGCGGCGCGTTTGGACATCACGGCGGGCGTCGGCGGCAATCGCTTCGGCGTTGACGACCCATTCCAGCGGCAGACTGCGGCGGTGATGGCGGGCAAGGTCTATGGAATACTCGATATCGACATATCCGACGCGCCCGACATGGGCTTCTCGGACATCAACCAAGCGGCGGATTGGGCGCGGAACGCCATAAACTTTGTAGCGGGCGAACGTGTTATGAACGGAAGCGGCGGCATGTTCTTCCCGACAGACAACTACAGCCGCGAGCAGAGCATTACAGTGTTTAATCAAATGGGATAACCCCCGAAAGGAAAACCTCCGAATGAAAATCACGGTTCTTGGCAGCGGGCGCTGGGCGTCCTTTCTCGCGTGGTACGCGAATTCGAGCGGGCATGACGCTTTACTGTGGGGGCGTCCGGGTTCCAAGTCGCTCCGGCGGCTGAAAGCCTCCCGCGCCAACGGGTATGTGGAGCTGCCCCCGGACGTGGAATTGACGGATGAACTCGGCCGCGCGCTGGCGTTCGGCGAGGTCATCCTGATTGCCATCGGCGCGCAGCAACTCCGCGCACTGCTTTCCAGCTTTCCCGAAACACCGAAAGCCCCTCTGGTTCTGTGCATGAAAGGGCTGGAGTCCGACACCGGCCTGCGTTTGAGCGAGGTAACGGCGCAGTGTTTGGGGGACGTCCCCGTGGCGGTTTGGGTCGGGCCGGGGCATCCGCAGGACTTTGTCGGCGGCATCCCCAACTGCATGGTCATCGACTCCGCCGACCAAACCCTGACGCGGGATTTGGCCGACAGCTTGAGCAGCGGTTTGATTCGGTTTTATTACGGCGAAGACCTTGTCGGCACGGAGATTGGCGCGGCGGCGAAAAACGTCGTCGGACTCGCGGCGGGAATGTTGGATGGGTTTGGCTTAACCAGCCTGAAAGGGGTTCTCATGGCGCGCGGCGCAAGAGAAATCTCGCGCCTTGCCGCGAAAATGGGCGGACGCGAGATTACAATTTACGGCCTTTGCCACTTAGGAGACTACCAAGCCACCCTGTTCTCCCCTTATTCGCACAACCGCCGCTGCGGGGAATGCCGCATCTCCGGCGAGCCGTACGACGAGCTAGCCGAGGGCGTGGCCACCGCCCGCTCGCTGATGCGGCTGTCGGAAACGCACGGGGTAGATCTCCCCATCTGCGCCGCCGTCAACGACGTCTTCGAGCATGGCCGCGAACCCCGCGGCGCATTGGCGGAGTTGTTCCTTCGCAGCACAAAATCGGAATTCTACCTATAGGGCGGCGACCTATTTATAAGCCGCCTTCAGCAGCAGCGGCGTAAGCAGCACGGTGACCAGCACCACCACAATCACGCTGGGGAAAAGCAGCGAGGAGATATACCCCGCAGCGATACCCTTCACGGCGATGATAAACGTCACCTCGCCCCGCGCCACCATGCCCGTTCCCACCTGTATGCTTTCTTTGTTTGTAAATCCGCAAATTTTCGCGCCCAAGCCGCAGCCGACAACTTCCGAGAGGATTGCGACGGCGACGAGCAGAACCGTAAACAGCGCCATGCTGCTGTTCATCCCGGCAAACGATGTGTGAAACCCTATGTTGGCAAGAAAGACCGGGGTAAAAAACATATACGAAAGGCTATGCGTCCTCGCCTCAAGATACTCGACGCACCGTGTGCTGCAAAAAGCGATTCCGGCGATATACGCCCCGGTGATGCCGGCCAGGCCGAGCCATTCGGCCAGATACGCCATAAGGAAGCAATACGCGATGGCAAAAACCGTGAGCCGCCGTTTTATGCCGTATCTTCCGTATACGTGGTTGAACAGCTTGTTGACGCACAGCCCTGCGGCGAGGGCCAGCACAAAAAACCCGGCTATCTTCAGCAGGGTGACCGCCAGAGAAACAAAGGAAAAGCCGGAGGCACCCATGCCCATAGTCGCCGCGAGGATGACAATGACCATAATGTCGTCAAGCAGCGCCGCCCCCATGATGGCCGTACCCGATTTTGTTTTCAGCGTTCCCATCTCCTGAAGGGCTTCTATGGTGATGCTGGCGGACGTGGAAGAAATGATGACGCCGATAAAGAAGCTTTCAAAGAGGGAATATCCAAAGAAGTAAGAAAGCGCAAGCCCTCCGCCCAGCGGCGCGATGATACCGCACGCCGCTATCAGCAACAAAGGCTTTATCGAACTTTTGATTTGCCGGTAATCCGTCTCCATCCCCGCGGAAAACAAAAGGATTATCGCGCCGAACTCCGCGATGACAGAAATCGTTTCATTCGGCTCAACCAGCCCAAAGACAGCCGGCCCCAGTAAAACCCCCGCCACAAGAGCCCCGACCACCTGCGGCAGGTGAAAATGCTTCATAAAAATAGCCAGAGCCTTTGTTGACAAAAGAATCAATCCGATGACCAGCAAAAAGCGTGTGTCAATCATATTTTCCATCTCCTTCAATCGGCGTATACAGTATACTCCTATCAAGAAGATATTGCAATGCATAAAGTCAAATAAAAAGGCGAAAGCTATCTGTACCGCAAGCTGAAACGTACAAAACAGCGTTTGCCCCCGCAGCGGACGGGACAAACAGGAAAGGATTGCAAGCATGGATAGGTTCGCTTTGGTGCTCACCATCATCGGCGCGCTCAACTGGGGTTGCGTCGGTCTGTTTAACTTCGATTTCATCGCATGGGTCTTTGGCGGCTCCACCGCCACCGTCAGCCGTGTCATCTACGCCATCATCGCCCTCGCCGGGCTTTGGTGCATCTCCCTTCTTTTCCGCGAACGCGACCGCCACAAAATCGAGGAGCTGTAACCGCAACCCAAAAGGCTCCCCTCGGCAAGGGGAGTCTTTTTACATGCGCGCTACTCCGCCGAAAACCCCGTCGTGGCGTCCGAGTTTTGCCATATAAGGCCGTCGGTTGATAAGGATATAAGCCAAAACAAAACTTTTAACGCTTATGTCCTTACTTTTTTTGAGATTTAATAAAAATTACAAGGAGCAGCCGAATATGAAAACCATAAAACCCTGCGAGTTCAACATCGACAACGCCTATGTCGAGATTCTTTACGACAACGGCGGTAAAGTCAGCATCTACACCCCGATGATAGAGGAATCCCTGCGGACAACGGTTTATTCCCGTTCAAAACTGGATTGGATGATCGAAAATGAACCGTTGGAATACGCTCGAATGGTGATAAACGGTACGTTGCAAGATTATCTTGATGACATAGCTGACACTTCACAGGAACAACTTCGCAGTTATACTGAATGTCTTGCAAAACGATTCCCGCCCAATATAGCGGAGGATATTGCAAGAGATATGCTGATGTATAGCTGAAAACAAATGCCCGGCTTCCGGTAAAAATGCAAGCTGGGCAATTTTTCGCATATTTTCAAATTTTCTCTTGCATTATTCGCCACAAAGATGTATAATAATCAAAACAACATTTACAGAGAGGGCAACACTATGGGATTAGAATCTGAATTGATGACTACAGCTGATGCTGCGGCACTTTGGGGAATCACTACTCGGCGTGTGCAGATTCTTTGTGACAATGGAAAGGTGAACGGCGCTTTCCGAATGGGTAAAACTTGGATCATTCCAAAGGGAACGACTAAACCGATTGACGGCAGGACAAAGGAAGCAAAACGGCAGACACAAGAGTCAAAATATCTATATCATTATTTTGAACGGGACTTCGGTCCTTTCAAATCGTTTGCTGCGCTTCCGATAGAAGAAGCCAGAGCAATCTTAATTGAACGAAAAAAGGCAGGCAAGATTGGCAACCCAAATATCGAAGGATTCTTAAAAAAACGATACGATGCCGACAAGCGTTTATATAATGCTTTTGTCAAACACGGCGGGAAACCGAAAAACATGAACCCGATTTATTTTTTCTTGGGTGAACACCGTCAATGGGAAACGGCATATGAAAATCCGGAAGTCATAAAAATTCCACTCAATGAATTTGACCCGCTGACTGTCTCTTTTACATATGGTGACTCTTTCGCTATTTTCAATCCGGCGTTGTTCGGCGAAGAAGAATACTGGAATAGAGTATATTTCGCGGATGAAATAAGAGATGTTGTCGGACGACTCGGCTTTCCACCCCATGTAGAATATGATTTCAAGCGCGGAATATTTCCCAAAGACAAGCATATAAACGACTGCTTATTGCACGTTGAAGCTCACGTTTGGGATGATGTGATTTTGGAAAAATACAGGGCTGACTGGAGGGCTCAGAAAGGAGGGGAACGAAATGTTTGATTAAACCGAATTGCAAACAGTAAGCGAAGAAACCATGCGTTTTATGCGTGGGAAGTACGCTCTTGATGAAGTCGGCAACGGCAAAGACGAACTGACGCATTTGAAGAGACACGGCCTTTCATCCCCGGAAGCCAAGCCCATCCGGGGGTTTTTATGCTTTCAAAAAAATGTTATACTCTACATGTGACCTTTCGCCTGTTTCAAGCGTTCAGTCAGCAGAGGGGGCGAGCGCCGATGAACAACCGCCGGGAGCGGTTTGACCGCGCCTACAATACATATGGGCAGACGCTGTTCCGCATCTGCGTGACGCATATCGGCCATGCGGACGCCGAGGACGTCATGCAGGAGGCGTTTATTCGCTATCTCCGCCGCGACAGGCCGTTTCAAGACGACGAACACGAGCGGCGCTGGCTCATTCGCGTTTGTGTCAACCTCTGCCGGAGCCGGCACAGAGCCCGGCGTCCGGGCGGGGAGCTGCGCCCCGACAGCGTTGCCGCGCCGGACGCGTACGGCGAGCGGGAACTGTTAGACGCGGTGCGGCGGCTGCCGCCCAAGCTCAAAAGCGTCGTCATCCTTCATTGCTGCGAGGGCTGCACGCTGGAGGAAACGGCAAAGCTGCTCAAAATCGGTCTTTCAGCCGCCAAAATGCGTCTGCTCCGCGCCCGCGAAAAACTCAAGCTGGACTTAGATATGTAGGAAACGGCGTTCCCCACAGAAAGGATTGAATTTCTATGAAACAGACAGATTTATACCAAGCCGCGCAAAGCATCACGCCCGACCCGCACCTCAAAGCAAGGCTGGCGGCGGTCGTCACGCCCGTCCCGAAACGCAGGCCGCTTCATTCTCTCGGCGTGGTCATGGCGGCGTGTGTGCTGCTCGCTCTCAGCACAACGCTGCTGTACATGAACGCCGCACAGGAGCCGAAGGAAACCGCCCTGCCGCCGGGCGCGGGCTTCATTATGGACAACTCGCCGGAAACGCCCTCCGCCAACAGCCCCGACGACGAGAAACCTCTCCCGACCCCGACACCTGAGAACAGCCCTGACGACGAAAAACCTCTCCCGACCCAAGACAACCCTGCCCTTCTGAGCAACGCTGACTGGATAGCGTTTCAAATTGCCGCATATCAAGCCGCAACCGCATACTTAAAAGCAAACGTGTCCGAACTCTCGACATATATGGTTAACCCGGACGAAGCGACGGATTTTCTTCAGGGCATGTCCAATATATATGATGAAGTAGAATATTTGATATTGATATGGGGTGTTGATGGTATAAAATCTGAACACGAAATAGAGGCGGCATACCGATTCGCGCTAAAAGGAGCGGATTTCGCGCAATACGTGTCTATGAGCCTTGTTAAAGTCAACGACGCTTGGAAAGTACGCTGGATTATAGGAGAAGGTTAGTCTCCTCCACAGCCAAAAGGCTCCCCTGCCGGGGAGCCTTTTTATATAAAAAGTCGTTTGCAGAACGGGAAATATATGCTATAATCTATTCAGGCCGTTCGCGAAGACCCTTATGAACACAACACAAGGAGGGCATTCACCATGAAAAACCAACGCAGGCGCTTTTTCTCAATCGTCTTGGCCTTAACGCTCATGGCGGGGTTGCTCACCCCGTCGGCCGCGACGGAGGCCGACCCCCTCGACTCCGCAAGCGCATGGGCGCGCGGCGGCGTCTCCGAAGCCGTTGAAAAAGGCTTCGTCCCGCCCGATTTGCAAAGCAGCTACGCCAAAGACATCACGCGCCAAGAGTTTTGCCGCATGGCGGTGAGCTGGCTGGAGTTCGCGCTGAGCAAGCCCGCCGGCGACATCCTGCGGGAACGCAATCTCACCAGCAACCCCAACGCTTTCAGCGACACCGCCGACCCCGTCATCCTCGCCGCGTACGCGCTCGACATCACCCGGGGAACCGTCGCGCCCACCGCGACCGCGCCGGGCGTCTTCTCGCCCGACGCCCCGTTCGACCGCGAGCAGGCCGCCGTGATGATTCGCAACACCATGCGCGCCATCGGAGCCGACGTCAGCGACACCTCCGACACCGGCTTCACCGACATCGCCGCCGCGTCCGACTGGGCCGTTGACGCCATCAACTACGCCCGCAACGCGTCCATCATGTCCGGCACCTCCGCCAACCCGCCGACCTTCGGCCCGAAAACCGCCTACACCCGCGAGCAGAGCATCATCACCTTCAACAACATTAGCTTCAGAGAATTATTGGGAGGAGAACGGTTGCCTGTTCAAGAGTTGGTTTCTGCCGGGCATATTGAAGTTTTGCGAAACGATAATATGACCGTCAGAGCTATTGACGGGAACTTCACAACCACCAAAGTACACAACGAGGAAGACGCAATAACAGTTTTCTTGCAAATTGCTCCAGATTTTTTGCCAGCCAACGTTAATCCCAGCACCTTGCTCCTTTCCGCAGAGGACATCGAAGTGTCCTCTGTAGGGATAGGCAGCGAAGAAACGTTCTACCGGCTCTATCCTACGGTTAATGGCGTTGTCGTCTTTGGCAGCGAACTTATATTAGTGGTGGATAGCGGCGGAACCGTTCAGGGCTTTTTCACATCATATGACCATAGAATTAACTCGGTCAACACGACCCCGACGGTTACCTCCAGCAGGGCTGAACAGATTGCCCTAACTGCGTTGGTCTCAACGATTGACAGCGTTTCGTATAATATCCGCGACTATATAGAAATTGAAAGCGCCCTTATTATCGACAGTCTATTGGTCAACAATCCTCTCTTGGCATGGCTCGTTACTGTCGGCAACAAGGACTTTTCCGACGATGACGACGAAGATGACAACGAGCCGGAATATCCAGATTTGCCACTCATAGCGATGTCGTATTACATATATGCTAACGGCGCTCGCGCCGGAGAAATATATATCGAACAGGAAACCATCCAAGAATGGACAAATACGACTGGAACAGCGAACGATGCATATGGTAAATCGAGAACAATCAATGTTCAAGTCCAATCTCGCACATTTCTCTCAGACAGATGGCAACTGCGTGATGGCGTCCGCAATATAACAACTCGCAATGCTGGCAATGACATTATACGGAACACAACTTCTGCCGACACTTGGACCGAGCGCGAAACATCCGCTCACGCCAACGTGGCGGTCGCATATGATTATTTCAAAAACACTCTTGGACGCACGTCGTTTGATGGGAAAGGCTCTGCGGTTAAAACCCGTATTATGGCTAATTTGGATAATGCTTCGTGGGTTTCAAACAAATTTATAGGGACAGGGCATTTTATGTTTGGAAACGGTGTAACTTTTGAAGCTGCTTTAGACGTTGTAGGGCATGAGTTTACACACGCGGTAATTAACTCTATTGTTGGGGGAAGTAGCTTTCGGAAAACATTGGGCATGTGGGAGGACAGTGAATCTCGTTCTCTTAATGAGGCGTATGCAGACATTTTTGGTATGCTCGTTGAAGGTAAAGACAAAACTGATGACGGGCGTTGGTTGATGGGCGAAGATATAATAAATTTATATGCCTTCAGAAATATGAAAAATCCGAGAGATATGCCGTACAAGGAACTGGAAGCCCCGGCGCACTACTTTGATAAGTTTGATTTTTCTTTCTATCACGCCAATAGCAACATATTCAGCCACGCGGTATATAAAATGATGACAGATTCCCGAACGGCAAATATTTCTGATGCTACTTGGGCAATTTTGTTCTTTAACTCTTTGTTTCGTTTGCAAACGGACGCCTCATTCTTAGATGCGCGTATGGCTATAATAAATTCGGCAAAGCAAATAAGTCCGAGCAGGAATCAAGAGGGGTTTACTATTAATCAGCAAAACGCAATTAAAGAAGCGTTTGCCGCCGTGGGCATTGGCTCAAGCGAAGAACGCGGCAACACCGTAGGCAACATCGTAAACCTCGGCCTCGTCGCCGGCCAAAGCGACCGCATTTATTACAGTAGTGGGTATTATCACCAAATCTCCGGTTTCCATTACGGCAGTGGCCTCTACAGCATAAACCCTGACGGTACCAACGGGAGCAAACTCTGTGATGACGACGCGGCATACATCAACGTAGTAGGCGACTACATTTATTACAGCAACGTCAGCGACGGCGACAAAATCTACAAAATACGCACAGACGGCGACCCCGAAAGCCGCAAGCTTGTCAGGGATGAAAGCGCGTCTTTTATTACTGTAATTGGCGACCGCATTTATTACAGCAACGGCAGCAAAGGCGGCATTCTGTCTTCCGCCGATACCAACGGCAACAACTTGCGGGACCTCAGTAGGCATAGAGCGTTTTATATCAATGTAGTGGGCAACGACATTTATTACAGCAACGACGACGACGGCGGCAAAATCTACAAAATAAAAACCGACGGCCTCGGCGGGAGCAGCAAACTCAATGAGAACAACAATGATAGGGCGGCGTATATCAACGTAGTAGGCGACTACATTTATTACAGCAACCTCAGCGACGGCGGCAAAATCTACAAAACACGCACCGACGGCTCCGACAGGCGCAAGCTCAATGATGATTATTCCATTAGAATCAACGTAGTGGGCAACCGCATTTATTACTACAACGAAAACAACGACATCTACTTCGCCGGAGGCGACATTTACGTCCTGAATACAGACACAGATGGCTCCGCCCCCCCCCAACTGCTGCTCAGGGCGGCGGTAGAGAGGGATATGCACCTTGGGCATTATGGGTCTCTGCAACTTTTCAATGTAGTAGGCGACCACATTTATTGTTTGTTTTTGGTGGGGGCGGATTAAGGGAGACAGGCATAGACACAGCCAAAAGGCTCCCCTGCTGGGGAGCCTTTTTTGGTGCGGACAGCCGAAAGGCTTGTCCGCGGGGTGTTGGCGCCTACCTATCTTCCCGGGCCGTCGCCGGCCAAGTATTGTCGGCGTGAGCGAGCTTAACTGCCGTGTTCGGAATGGGAACGGGTGTACCCTCGCTGCCATTGGTACCAACTTGCGCCACGGTAAAAGACCGCAGCTTGAGAACCGAACAAAGGGAGTGAGACGGAAGCAACAGAGTGGTGGTGGAAAGGAATTTGCTCATAGAGCGCCTACATGGCGCAAGTTAAAAAATCAAGTCAAGCCCTCGGCCTATTAGTACCAGTCAGCTAAACATGTTACCATGCGTAC
>WRKO01000003.1 GCA_009782215.1 Oscillospiraceae bacterium
GACCATCACCTACGAAACCTACCCCACCGGCGACGAAAACGCCCACGGCTACAAAGTCCGCAAAGACGGCGTTGTCATCGCAGACCAACCCTACACCCCCGGCGCGGAAGGCTTTACCCCCATGACGCTGGAGGAGGCGGAAACCCACGCGCAAGCCGCGCTGGAGGAATACATGAAGCCCCCTCCCCCGGAGCCGGAGCCCGAGCCGGAGCCGGTGCGACCCATCGACCCAACGCAGCGCCTAAAGGCCATAGAAGCCGCGCTGCTCGAATTGGCAGGTGAAATTTATGGTTGAGTTCTACGTCATGCAGATACGGCTGGGGAATATTACGATTGACGACGTGCCGCAGAGGTTCAGGGAAGCCGTGAAAGCGGCGCTGAAAGGACAGAAAGAGGAGGACTGAAAATGAACATCGCGGATATGACAATCGGCGAAATCGGGATAAACCTTGTGGAGCTTTCAGTGATTGCCGGCTGCGTTCTGGGTTTGTTCCGGCTGTGGTACAGATTCAACAGCATGGAGCGGCAGGGAGGCTATCGGCAGGAGGATACGGCGATGATTTTCAAGTGTCTGAGGGCGTGCCTTCTGGGGCAAATCCAAAACGGCGCGAACGGAGAGGTGCGGGACGCGCTGAGAGAGCTGAACGACTATATGAGCGAGGCCACGGCGGGGCTGCGGACGAAAAAATAAGCGGAGAGGGAGAGAGCCATATGCCGGGTCTGCGGAAAATCCTGCGCCTGACGGCGTGCCTGTTTTTAGCGGTGACGGTCTGCTCGTACATAGCGTACAAACTGGGGTATGACGGACTGCTGCTGACCGGGACGTGGGCGCTGCCGGACTGGGCGAATGTGGCGGTCTGCTTCGCGCTGTTTTCGGCGCAGTCGTTTTTGCTGTTCTGCGTGATTTTGGACGAATACGGCAAGAAGATATGGCGGATGCTGCTGCCATACCTCGCGCTGGACTTGGCGGCGGGTTTCCTGCTGCCGGCGCTAGTGCAGTCCGGGGCGCTGCCGGTCGTTTACCTGACGGTGTGCGCGGTCGTGAGGCGCGACGTCAAGAGAACGGCGCTGCGGGCGGCGATTGTCTGCCCGGCGCTGATGCTGTATCAATGGTTTGTGTTGACCGTAAAGCTCGGCGGCTTTATACCGGATTATAACCACGCGCCGCTGGCGCAAGCTGTCGTCGCTTCGGTAGACCTAATCATAATCATCGGGATTTTTTATGCGATTGGAGGTGAAAAGCATTATGACACTAAGACCTATAAGCTGGTTCTTTTTCCCGAAGCTGTCGAAGCTGCTCGGCTTGACGGCGAAGACCGGGAAGCGCTGACCGCCTTTTGGAACCTGACGAAATTTCAGCGCGTAAGGGCGATGGCGACGCTGCTCGGGTTTCAGATGCTGCAATGGATGGTGATTTTAGCCGCCTGCGCGGCGGGGAACGTGCTGGTTGAAGGGCTGATTATCTCGGCGTCGTTTATAGCGTATGGCTTCATCGTCCGCAGACGGTGGCACTCCGGTAGTGTCACCGTCTGCACCATTTTGTGCGCGGCGATGTTTTACGCGGCGGCGAAGCTGTCGCCGGCGTTTAAGCACACGCAGCTCTTCCCGGTGCTGATTGGTCTGCTGTTGATTTATGGGCTGTATAGGGTGTCGCTTTACACGGATAAAGTCCAAGCGCTGCGCGAGCGGGCGGCGGGCTGGGATGCGTTTGTGCTGGAGCCTTACTGTGACTTTGCGCGGCTGAAAGAGATTGCGGCGGGCAAGGGACTGACCCGGCGTCAGGTGGAGCTGCTGGAATGGAAATACTGCAAGAAAGCCAACTGGGCGCAGATTGAAACGCGCTTTGCGCCGTGGAGCCAGAGCAGCATACGAAAACATTTGAAAGAGGCGGAAGACCGTTTCCGGTCATAGCCTGTAAAAATCTTTTTACGGAAAAGTAAAGACGTCCGGCGTTACGATGGGGCTACCAAAAATTTTAAGGAGGTAGACCCACATGGATTACAAGTCCAAATCAAGCACGGTGGCTAAGGCCGGACTGGTCACCGGAATCATCGGCACATCGCTCGGCGCCATCGACTGGATGCGCGAAACCCGCGAGCGGAGAGACGGCCACGGTCACGGCAACGGTTATCCCGGCTACGGCGGCTATCCGCATATGCCCTATCCCTTTCCCGGGTATGCGTACCCGTACGCACACGGCTGCCACGAGGGCGACCGGCCCGTCACCGAGCGCGAGGCGAAGCTCCGCCAAGAGCTTGCCTACAAAGACGACATCATCGTAAAGCAGGAGAACGAAAAGTACACCTTGGAGCGCGTCGGGGCTGCGGTTGCTCCGTTGCACGCGGAAATCTGCAAGCTGCAAGGCGAGCTGATTCACACGCGGGACAAACTCAACTGCTTCATCGAAACAGAGCGCCGCGACATCAATGACGTCTACCGCTGGTCGGAATGCACCTTTGTCCCGCAGGAGAAGGGCTACATGGACGGTCGGAAAATCAACTACCACGGTGTTGACCCTGACCTGCACGTCCGCCCGTGCGACACGCGCTTCCGGGACGACCGGCGCGACAGACGCGACCGCGACGACTTCGACTGCCGCTGCGACGACTAAAAAATCAAAAGGGCGCAGGGGTTGGGGATGGGGGTACTCTCTCCAACCCCGCGCCAAGTTAAGGAGAGAGTGAAATGATTACCAAAAAGCAACTGCTCGACACTGCGGCGTCTTTTGTGGAGACGGAGATTGTTTCCCGGATGGAAGGATGGCAGAAGTTCATGGGTTTCGGCGCGTTGGCGTTGGTGCAAATGGGCGGGGACAAACTGCTGGACGAATATTTTCTGAAAAACAAATTTGCCGCTGCGTTGGGCGTGGTGAAAGAGGGCGGCTTGATTGACAACGAGAAGGTTTACTCGGCGCTGAAAAAAGCGGGAAGCAAGGCGCTGCCGATAGAGCTGTCGCTCGGCCCGATGGGAGACATCACCGTCACGCGGGAGGATGTGGAGGCATTTTTCGGGCAGCTAAGGAAATTGCCGCAGTCAGCACCGCCGCAACCGCCTAAACCGCCCGCTCCTCCTACGCCGCCCCCGACTGCTGCGGCGACCGAGGAAAACGAGGACGAGGATGATGACGAATGAGCCCGTACCCGCAATGAAAAGAATTCGACGCGGCTGAGCGTCGTAAAAGAAGGAGTGTAAAAAAATGAAATTTCTCAATCCCATTGACATTACGGTGGTTCCGGGGGCAACCCTGACCATCACCATCCCGGAAATCGGGCTGGAAAACGGCTTGGTGCGGACGCTGAAATACTGCTTAACCCGCGCCGCGCAAATCAAGATGAACACCGCCACCGGAACCGAGGTCGTGAGCATTATGAACGGCGCCGGCGGAACGGTGTACCCGCTGCTGACACGGCTGGGCAACATCTTTTACGCCGACAAGCTGCGCCGGTGCTTTGAGTATCGGATTGCTTACGGCAACAACGGCGCTCCGGCAGGGGTGCAGCATTTTATCAGCTTCAACACACCGAAATGCGCTTGGGGCTATGACCCGAGCAACGCGACGCCGTCCGTGCCTCCGGCAGCGGAACCGGCGGTTGACTAAGAAAGGGGATGGAAACGATGAAATGCAATATGGAAAGATACCTAGAGTGGGCTGAGTGCGAACTCGCTAAGGCGATGGAGCATGAAATCTGCGAATGCGGAACGATGGAAGGCGAAGCCTACATCAACAAGCTGCTGAAAAACATCTTGATGGTGAAAACCATGCAGGGGATGCACGGCGAGCCTATGCGCCACACCGGGAAATCGTCCGCCGGCCCGGCGTAAGGTAAGGAGGAGAGCCAAGTGATTAACGAGATGCTGGCAAAAGACCTCAACCACATCGCCGCCTATCTCTCGTACGGCGTGAGCTGGCACACGAAGGTCGCCAACGAGCTGCGCCGGATGCCCAAACTGCGCGGCTATGCCCGTTGGCATGACGACGGCGAAGCGGCAGAGGACGCGATGTGCAGGATTAAACTTGACAAGCTGCTGGGCGACCAGCTCGGCTATGCGCCTAAGCCGGATATGGCATGGGTCGCGACCGCTTCGGCGGCGTCCATCAAGGACTTGGACGGTTTCAAGGCTCACTTTGCGGAGTGGACGGAGAGGGAAGGCAAATTTTTGGCGACGATAACCTCCGCCATCGACAAGATGCGCACCGAGGACATCAGCGTGTACAACGAGCTGTGCAACCTCTCTACGTTTGTGAAAAACGAGAAAATCCGCGCCGAATGGGTCTACAACGGGCTTGTGTTCGTCGGATGGGAGCCGCATCACATCGCGGTCGAATCCAAATGGCTGCACGACTACTTTGAAAAAGTATGGAAGCCCGGAGACCCGATTGACTTCAACATCGGATAAAAAACACCCCGCCGGAATACCGGCGGGGCAGTATTTTGAGGAGGAATACCATGCAAATTATAGACTTTTCGCAGTATATCATCATCGCGATTTGCCTGACGGTGGGGAAGTGGCTGAAAGCGAGAACGCGGTTTGACAATCAGCTCATCCCCGTTGCTTGCGGCGTCATCGCGTGGGCGCTGGCGGCTGCGGGGCATAAGTATCTGCCCGGATTCCCGACGGAAACGGCGTCGGACGCGATAGAGCTTGGAATACTAGGCGGTTTGTCGGCCATCGGTGTACACCAACTGGGAAAGGCGTCACTTCCGGCGATATTCGGGGCATTTACCGAACAAAATACGAAAGGGGCAAGAGAAGAATGACCATCATCCAAGACTTTATTCCGCCCGGAGTGCGGAACCGACCCGGCCGCCCGAACGCGATGACGCACATCACCATCCACAACACGGGCAACAGTGCGGCGACCGCGGGGGCTCGGAACCACGCGGCATACCTAAAGGCGGGCGCAATCAACGTCCCTGTGAGCTGGCACTACACGGTTGACGACAAAGAGGTCATCCAGCACCTGCCCGACAATGAGTTTGGCTACCACGCGGGCAGCAAGGGCAACCCTGTGAGCATAGGGATAGAGGTTTGCATGAACGCGGGCGGCGACCTGCTCAAAGCAACCGACCTGACGGTGACGCTCTGCGCATATCTCTGCAACAAATACGGCATCTCGCCCGAGAACATCAAGCAGCATAACGACTGGGACGGGAAAAACTGCCCGCAGAAAATCCGCGCCGGTCAGCCGTACAACTGGCAGGAGTTTATCATGCGCGTCCGGGAAGCGCTTGCCGACCTAAACCAACCCGCCCCGGACAACCAGCCCGCCGCACCGGATATCCCCAAAGAAGACACCCCGTCCGAATGGGCGAAGACCGCCTGTATCGCCGCCGTCACGTCCGGCCTGATTGCCGGGGACGGGCAGGGCTGGTATGGCTGGAAGGAGCCGGTGACGCTGGAGCGGCTGCTGGTGATATTGAGCAAACCGGAGTTTGACGGGTTTGTGAAAGCTGCGCGGGGCGGATAATTGCTTATAGCTTGTTGTATGCCGTGACAAAGATTGTCTGGAGGATTTGCGCGTTTACTTTACCAATGAAGGACAGGCCATGATTGACAGCGCCGTCAGCGCCAAATGCCATAAGGCAGAGCTGATTTGGTGCGACATCGAGGTCGAGAGCGTCGCGTTCAACCGAGGCTTCTATTCGGTGGACGTGGGGTATTACTATTATGTGACGCTGGATGTGTCAATGGGCGTGGGCCGCCCGGTCAAGGTTTGCGGTCTTGCCACGTTTGACAAGCGCGTCATCCTGTTCGGCAGCGAGGGCAATGCCAAAATCTTCTCCAGCGTGTCCGACCCCGACAACGCCGCCGCCGCTCAGAAAGCCCATCTGCCGACAGCCGTCGTCGAAGCGGTCGACCCCATCAGCCTGAGTGTAAAGGTGATTGACAGCCACCTTACGCCCCAAGGAACCTATGGCAGCGAGCTGCGCGACGTGCCGTCGTCCGTCAGAGATTTCTTTGAGGACGACATCCTCCTGAGCGGGGGCGAAAAACGCGTGTATTGTACGCTGGGACAGTTCTCCATCATCCGCCTTGAGCGCGACACGCAGCTTGTCATGCCGTGCTACGATTTCTGTATGCCGGAAAAAGAATGCATCGGCGGCTCCGACGACAACCCCTGCGATTTGTTCAAGCGCATCAAGTTCCCGGTCGATGAATTTTTCCCGCCCGTCGCGGGCGATTACACAGACTACCGCGAGCTGCGCGACAGCCTGTGCCGGTAAAACGGCCGACCGGATAAAGAACTGACGGGTTTTTACCGTCAGTTCTTGCATATTTTAGAAATATCTGCTATAATATGTAAAACGCCAGTGTTTCATCGGGAGGGTGCGGGAAATGAATGTGATTGCCGTAGACGACGAACAATACGCGCTGCATCTGCTGAAAAGCGCCATACTGGAGGTTATTCCGGGCTGTACCGTCTTCGGATTTGACTCCTCCGCAGACGCGCTTGAGTACGCGGAGGAAAACAGGGTGGACATCGCCTTTCTCGACATCCGAATCGGCGATACGGACGGCCTGTTTCTCGCCAAATACCTGCGGGGGATTTACAGCATGACCAACATCATCTTCGTAACCGGGTTCACGCATTACGCCGTGGCGTCATACGAAGCCTGCGCGAGCGATTATCTGCTCAAGCCCGTCACCCATGAAGCCATCGCCTGCGCGGTGACCCGTTTGCGCAACCCCATCGCGCCGCCGACCGTCAGAAGGGTGCGCGTGCAAACCTTCGGCAACTTTGAAATCTTTACCGACGGCAAGCCTCTCCTGTTCACCTACGCAAAAACAAGAGAGCTGTTTGCCTATTTGGTGCATCGCAGGGGCGCGGTGTGCAGCAACAACGAAATCATGGCCGCCCTCTGGGAAGACAGGGCGGATACGCCGTCTCTAAAGAGCTATTTCCGTTCCCTAGTGTCGGATTTGATGCTGACGCTCACCTCCAAGGGGCTGAGGGATATGGTTTTGAAAAAGCACGGGCACATTGCGGTCATAACCGAACGGTTTCGGTGCGACTATTATGATTTTATCGAAAAGCACCCCAGAGCCATCCGCGCCTACGCCGGCGAATACATGACCCAGTTTAGCTGGGCGGAGGAAACAAACGCCTATTTGCAGAGTGTGAAGGAAAACGAGGCATAGTTGTTTCCGCATTAAAATTGTTAAAATAATCGGTAAATCCCGGAAAAATTCCGGGATTTACCATTGCGTTCCCATTTTCACTTGCGCTTGACTTGCGCATCGGCCTTTATAATCGACTATACTCGACAATGTTCGACAAACTCATAATGCTGAGGAGGACAGTCAAAATGCGAAACTCAAAAAAAGTCCTGTCATGGGCGCTGATTCTGGCAACGGCGCTGACCCTGCTCCCCGCGACAGCCCCGCACGCCGCGGCCGCGGCGGAAACCTTTACGCTGTATTTCGGAATGGGCGAAGCCGAAGACGACGGCAGATTTACCGAAGGCTGGGGCCTGTATACGGATTTCGACTATTCGCAGAAATACTCCGGCGGCAACTGGAAGGGCGATCCGTTCACGCTTACGCTTGACAATTTCAGCTTTACCACAAACGCCTCAACCGAGTCCACGGCAGCCGCCTTGGATGTCATAATGAACACAAAAATCATCCTTATCGGGGAAAACACCCTCGTAAGCTCCGGCACCGACGAAAACAACTGGGGCATTGCCGCGCAGAACGGCCTGACCATCACCAGCGAAAGCGGCGGTACTCTGAATATCGTCAGCGGAGCAGGAACCGATAACAGCAGAGGGATATCCGTCAACAGCGGCAACCTCACCATCAACGGCAGCGCCGTCGTCAGCATTGAGACGGGCGCGTCGGCTCACAGCGCCGCGATATGGACGGCGGGAACGGGAAACGTCACCATCGGGAACAGCGCGAAGGTCACCGCCGCCGGGAACAACGGCACCGTTTCAAACAACGGCGTTAAGGCAAACAACCTGACCGTCAACAACAGCGCGACGCTCTCCGCCACCTCCGGCGGCGGGGCAAGCACTGAAAACTTCGGCGTCAAAGCGGGCGCAACCGTCACTTTCAACAGCAGCGGAACCGTTACCGCCGGCGGCGGCCCCGGCGCCAACAGCATCGGCGTCAGCGCAAGCATGGTCACCATCGTCGCGGGAACCGTCAGCGCCTCGGGGAAGACGGCCGGCATCAAGGCGGGCAGCTCGGTAACCATCGGAAACGGCGCCAACAGCGTCAGTGTCACCGCCACCGCCGACGACGACGGCGGCTTTGGCATCCTTGTGCAGGGCGGTATCGAAATCAGCGGCGACGCGACCGTGCTGGCCGCCGCGCCCGGGGAAGACGGCGTGGGCGTCAGCGCGTTCAGCGTCTATATCCACAGCCTTTCCACCGACGCGAACCTCACCATGCTCGGCGGCGGCGCGGCGCTCAAATGGAGCTCGGGAGGGACGCCGTATGTCGTCGAGGCCGGCGTCGCCGGGTCGGACGCAATCGGCTCCGAAGCGCTGATTTGTGTAACCTACAGCAGCGACGACGGGATATATACGGTGGACGAGAGCGGGGAAAACGCCAGAAAGATTGTGATTCCCGGCGAATGTGAGCTGTGCGACTCGTGCGCTGAACCCGAAACCGTCATTGACGAAGAGGAGGAACCGGAGACGCCCCAGACGGAAGCCCCCTTGGCGGAAGCGCCGCCTCCGCCGCCGCCCGCTCCCAGCGAGCCGCCGCTCTCCGTTCTCATTGTGGACGGCGAGGAGGTCAGCGCGGGCGAGGTGACGGTGGACGAGGAAAGCGGCACGGTTACCGTGACGGTCAATCAGGACATCATCACCGCCGAGCTTGAGAAGGCCGCCGATCATCTGATTGTCATCATCCCGGACGGCGGGAACGTCAGTACAGCCAAAGCGTCGATCACGGCGAAAAACATAGCCGATATGGCGGCGAAGGGCATGGATATCATCATACAGTCGGGCGGCGTCCGCTTTGAAATCCCCGCTTCGGCCATCGGCATAGCGGAAGCAGCGGACTGGCTCGGCGCGGAAACCCCAGCCGACGTCGCCGTCATCTTCACCATCACGACGGTTTTTGACGAGGACGTTTTGGAACGGATCAAAGCCGCCGTTGACAGGCTTGGCGCGGAGCCGGTTCTTCCGCCCATCCTGTTCGCCGCGGAGGCGGTATACGCCGGGCGCTCCGTGGAAATCACCGGGTTCAGCCGGTTTGTCAGGCGCGCCGTCGAAATCGGGCGGGAGGACGCCGAACGCATCGACACCGCCGTCGTCATTGAGGAGGACGGCTCGGCGCGCCATGTGCCGACCTACGTAGGTCAGGCTGAAGCCACCGGCTCATGGTACGCCGCCATCAGCAGCATGACCAATTCCATTTATGTGTTGGTTTCAAACGGCGTCTCCTTTGAGGATGTGAAGGGCGAGTGGTTTGAAGCGTTTGCCGACGAAATGGGATCGCGAAAGGTCATCGCCGGCGTCGGCGGCGGCCTGTTTGACGGCAGGCGCGATATCACCCGCGCGGAATTTGCCGCCATCATTGTCAACGCGCTGGGCCTTCCCTCCGGCGGCGATTCGGACTTCGGCGATGTGGAGACCGGCGCTTGGTATCGCGGGTATGTAAGCATGGCCTATGAAATCGGCCTGATGGAGGGCGTTGGAAACGGCCTGTTCGCTCCCGACCGGAAAATCACCCGCCAAGAGGCGATGGTGATTGTTTGGAAGGCGGCGCGGCTGGCCGGTCTCAACGGCAGCTCCGGCGATCTGACCGATTTTGCCGACGCGGACGGCGTAAGCCCGTGGGCGCTTGACGCGGTGGCATGGAATGTCGGGAGCGGCCTGATTGTCGGCGCCGCCGGACGGCTCAGCCCGACAGACAGCATCACACGCGCCGAAACCGCCGCGCTGATTCTCAATTTCCTGCGCGCGGCAAATCTTGTGGACATAAGGACAGTCAGCCGGCCCGATTGATACGGCGCGGCGGAGGGGTGCGGGCCGCCACCCGCCCCCCTTTCTTGACGTTTTTCAAAGCCTATGGTATAATCCCGTCAGAAAGCGGAATCCATCTTTCACGGCGGGAAGGAACCGGAATATGAGCAGCATTGCCGTCTTGATTCCATGCTATAACGAACAGCAAACCATCGCGGGCGTGGTAGCGGACTTTCGGCGCGCGCTGCCGGACGCCGCCATCTATGTCTACGACAACGGCTCTGCCGACGAAACCGCCGCGCGCGCGGAGGAGGCGGGCGCCGTTGTTCGCCGCGAACCCAAGCGGGGAAAGGGCAACGTTCTTCGAACGATGCTGCGGGATATAGACGCGGACTGCTATCTGCTGACCGACGGAGATGGGACTTATTCAGCCGAAGCCGCCGCGCGGATGTGCGCCGAGGTGCTGGAGAGGGGAGCGGACATGGTTGTCGGCGACCGCCTGTCCTCAGCCTATTTCACCCAAAACAAGCGACGGTTTCACAGCGCGGGCAACAGGATGGTGAAAGCCCTTGTCAATCTTATCTTCCGCAGTGACGTCAAGGACATTATGACCGGCTGCAGGGCGTTCAGCCCCTTGTTTGCCAAAACCTTCCCGGTGCTGTCCCGAGGCTTTGAAATCGAAACGGAGATGACCATTCACGCCCTTGACAAAAACCTGAACATCGCTGAAATCCCCGTTTCAACGCGGGAAAGGCCGGAGGGCAGCCAATCCAAGCTGAACACCTTTTCAGACGGCGTCAAGGTACTGCTGATGATTTTCAAGCTGTACAAGCATTACCGGCCCCTGCCGTTTTTCGGGATGCTCACGGCGCTGTTCGCCGCGCTGTCGCTCGGCCTGTTCGCCCCTGTCTTTATCGAGTTCTTGCACACCGGCCTTGTCCGGCAGTTCCCCACGCTGATTGTCTCCGGCTTTATCATGCTGGCGGCGCTGCTCTGCCTCTCCTGCGGGCTGATTTTGGATACCATAGCCCAAAAGGCGCGGCAGGATTTTGAGTTCAAGCTGACGATGACGCGGATGATGATGGATTCGCGCCGCCGGAAAGACTGAGGGCCGAACGGTGAAGAAGCAACACAGAAAACGCCCGCATGCCGCGGTATGGCTGATTTTGGCCGTAATCCTCCTTGAGCTGACGCTCTGGAACCGCCCTTATTACGCGCATTTCTTCCAAGGGGCGGAAGCGTCGGCGTTTGAAACGCAATTCATCACCGATTTGGGCGGCGTCTATATCGCGGACGACGAGATGTCCGGGGACGCCGTGGAGAGCGGCCTGCCCATAACCCCGGCGTTTGTCTTTCGCGGCCTTGACCGGCGGGTCGGCAGCGTATACATCAGACCTTACACGGAGCGGGAATTGGGGCAGATGCAGTTTGCCATCCTCTACGGGGACGAGGACGGCTCGCAGAAGCAGACGGCCATGACCGTCATCCCCGGCGTCGAGGGCAGCTACCATCAGGAAATCAACCCCTACGGCAAGGTCAGCTATCTGATGGTCGCGCTTATCGGCGAAAACTGCGCCGTACGGGAGGTTTCCGTAAACAGGCCGATACCGTTCCGTTTCAATCTTTTACGGGTGCTGCTGTTTTCGGCGCTGGCGCTCGGCGCGTTCTTCTTTGTCAAGTCGGACGTTACAAAAACGGTGTTTGACCCCAAAAGCCGCAAGCAGGGGCTTATACTGGCGCTGGTCCTCGTCCTGTTTTCCGCGCTGACGCTCCAGATAAGCCGCTCAACGCAGTATTACAGCCGGACGGGGCCGTACGCGCATATGGTGACCTCGCTCCTTGACGGACGGCTCGACCTCGGCATTGACGCGCCGCCCGCGCTGTCTTCGATGGACAACCCGTATGACTATTCGGCAAGGCAGCAGCTCGGTCTGCCCACGTATTCCGACGACCCGGAGGGTCTGATATGGGATAACGCGTACTATAACGGCAGGTTTTATATGCAGCACGGGATTGTTCCCGTTGTGCTGCTCTATTTGCCGTACCGTCTGCTCACCGGCGGCGATTTGCCCAACGGCGCCGCGGTGTGGGTGCTGGTGTCGCTGAGCGGCGTTTTCCTTGCCCTTTTGTGGCGGAAGATTATTTTCCGCTTTATCCGGCAGATGCCGTTTGTGATGCTTGTCTGCACGACGGTCGCGGTGCTTTTCACCTCCATGATTGTCAGCGCCGCGTGGCTGCCGCGCAAATATGAGGTGTCCTCGGCCGGCGCGATGATGTTTGCCGCGCTGGGCTTGTGGCTGCTCCTGCCGAAGGCCGCGCCCGCGGGGAGAGGGGGGGGGGGGAGAAAAAACGCCCTATCTCAGCATTGCTATGGGGACGCTCTGTCTCGCGCTGGCGGTCGGCTGCCGCCCGACGTTCCTGCTCGCGTCGGCGTTTGTGCCGTTCCTGCTGTGGCGGTATCTCCCGAAAAAGAAAGCGGGGGAGACGGTCTTGCTCATCGCGAGCGCGGCCGTCCCGTACATCCTCGCCGCCATGCCGCTTATGTGGTATAACCACGCGCGGTTCGGCAGCGTGTTCGACTTCGGGACGTTTTACGTGTACCATTCCCCGAACGCTTCGCAGCAGATGAACCTCAACCCGATGGGGACGCTGAGGGTGTTTGGCGTCGCGCTGAGGAATATGCTGTTCAACCCCATCGCGTTTACGGCGGGGTTCCCCTTCGCGCTGAACAGCGGAACGATGACGTTCGGCCCGGAGTTTCCCCAGCGGTACAACCACTCCCTCGCCGGGCTGATAAACTTCCCGGTCATGTGGTCGTTCGCGGCCCTGCCGCTGCTGAAGGAGCGCTTGCAAACGGAGCCGAAGCGTCTCGTGCGGGCGCTCGGCGCATCGGTGCTTCTGGGATTGGTTCTTGGCGTGTACGCTTACGGCGCGGTCGGGATGAGCGTCCGGTATCAGATGGATTATATGTGGCTGTTCCTCTTCCCCGCGCTGGTATGGATGGTTTGGCTCTGGGAGCGGTTCGGCGGAAACGGTTCGCTGGCGAAGGGTTTGTGCGCGGCTTGTCTCCTGAGCGCCGCCGCCGCGCTGATTCTCCCGTCCGAGGGCGCCCCGTTCTCGTCCGTCACACCGGAGGCGTATCACGCCTTGACGCAGTTATTTGCCCCGTTCGGGTAAATTGACAAAAACGCCGCGTCCTATTTACATAACCTGACGCATATGTTATACTGGACGTGCCTATGAATCCATCGGAAAAAGGAGACGTTTAGCTATGGCGGAAAATAAAGACGGGATTATCAAGCTGGAGGAACACGGAACCGTCCGTATTTCGGAAGAGGTGGTGGCAGCCATCGCGTCGCAGGCCGCTATGGAGGTGGACGGCGTGATGCTGATGACGGCGTCCGGCTCGGGCGTGTCCGACTTGGTCGGGAAGAAAAACTTCAAGAAGGGGATTAAAATCACCCTTGAGGAAAACCGCGTCTCGGCTGACATATTTCTTCTGACCGTTTACGGCAAGCAAATCCCCGCGCTCGCGCAAAAGGTGCAGGATCGCGTTACATCGTCCCTGCAAAGCATGACCGGCCTGACGGTCGGCGCCGTCAACATCCATGTGGGCGGCGTGGTTTTTGAAAAAGAAAAGGGCGCCAAAGGCTCTTAGCGTTTTTGCGGGCAGGGGAGGGGAGCGCCTCTATTGGGATTTCTTCCGCACCCTGCTCAAAGGGTTGGCTTTCGCGGCCATCCGCAGTTCGGTATTGTCAATATGGGTGTATATCTGCGTGGTGTTGAGGTGTTCGTGCCCCAGCACCTCTTGCAGTGTACGCACATCCACGCCGTGCGAGAGCATCAGCGTCGCCGCCGTGTGCCGCAGCTTATGCGTTGAGTAGCGGGCGGGATCCAGCCCGGCGCGGAGGATGGTCTTTTTGACCAGCGCGTGGATGGTGTTCGGGTGCATCCGCTTGCCTTGCCCGGACAGGAAGAGCGCCTTTTCCTCCGTGTTCAGCTTGTCCCGCGCCGTCCGCCAAGCGCCCAGCGCCTCGCGGCAGGCGTCGTTGAGATACAGCTCCCGCTCCTTGCCGCCCTTGCCGAAAACGCGCATCTTTTCCTCGCCGATATCCGTCAAATTCAGCTCCGCCAACTCGGAGCGCCGCAGCCCGCAATTCAAAAAGAGCGTTAGAATGGCGTAGTCGCGCTCGGCGTGACGCCCCTCCACCGCATCCAACAACGCAAGGCTCTCCTGTAGGGTTAAGTAACGGGGGAGTTTTTTCATTTGCTTGGGAGATTCAAGCTCTGACATAGGGTTTTCCTCAATGATATGAAACTTTTTCAAGTATTTGTAAAACGAGCGTATCGCCACGATTTTGCGCGTGCGCGACGAGGCCGCCAAGCCGTATCCGGTATGGGGGCTGTTTTGCCTTGTGGGGCGCTCGCGGCTGAGGTAACGCATGAAATCATAGACCTCATTGAGCGTGACCGACTGTAAAAACGCCTTGTCCACCTCTAAGATGGAAACGTCCTCCATCGGCGTGGACGCCGGAAGCCGATTGTGGATGATAAATCGTAAAAACATCCGCAAATCAAGGAAATATTCGTCAACCGTCTTTTCAGAGTGTCCGGCAATCGTCTCATGGTATGACAAATAATCCCGCAGAACAGCCGGAGCCAGCGCCAAATCCTCGCGTTTCACCGTTTCCAGCCCTCCAAATCAAGCAGAAATTTTTTCCGCTCCAAGCCGCCGCCGTAGCCGGTCAGCGAGCCGTCCGAGCCGACCACGCGATGGCATGGGATTAAAATATTCACGCGGTTCGCGCCCACGGCCTGTCCCACGGCGATCGGCGCGGAGCCGACGCGCTCGGCGATATGCCGGTAAGAAACCGTCTCGCCGTACGGAATCCCGCGCAGCGCGTCCCAGACCTTGAGACGGTGCGCCGTGCCGGACAGCGCCAACGGAACGCCGAAGGTTTTCCTCTGGCCGGCGAAGTATTCGTCCAGCTCATCGCGCAGCCGCGCCAGAACAGGATTGAGCTTGCCGGCGTACGGTTCGCCGGCGGCATACAAGACCTCAAGCACCGCGCCGTCGTCCGCCGAGCAGTACAAAACCCCCAACGGCGACAGGATAGCGGCCCGGTAAATGGCTTGACTCATTGTAACGTCTCCTTTTAGGGGCACTTTTTGTACAAAACTATCATTTTGTACAATTTACTCAAAATTCCTTACAGCCGCGCGGCACCGTCATTATACCACGCGAGCGCCCCCCTGTCTATCTCTGCCGGCTGTCCCGACCGTTGTTTTCTTCGGCTCCGTCAATTTGCACAAACTTGAAAATACGAACATAACAAAAAAACGCGGTTTTTGGCCGTTTTGTTCGTATTATCCGTCCGGTCTGTCTGAACAGGCGTTTTCTTTGGCTGGGGCGTGTGTCAAATGGCGGAAAAAAATAGATAGTTTTACATAGTTGATCATGTGCTATAATGGTAATGTAGAAAATTGGGCGTACGGCGTGTTATATTCTCGGAGGTTGAAAAATTGGTGCAAATAATTGGTTACATAATGGATATGCTTCCCTATATGTTGCTGTCATTGCCATTTATAGCCATATGGCGTATTGTTGCTGTTCATTTGATGAAGCGCAAAAACAGGAAAACGACTACGTTGCACGAGGTGGGACTTATACTGTTTGTGTTATTTATAGTTGGGTTAGCCTCACAAACGGTTATTCCAAAACTGGTGATTACACAAAATGGCATTGGTATATCCGATTACTATTTATCTGCGGCAAACCAATTAAACCTCATCCCTTTTAAGGTATTCCCCGAAACATACACAGCCTTATTTATAAACCATCATTTCAATTATGGTTTGATTAACTTTTTAGGCAATATCATCATGTTTATGCCAATCGGATTCTTTGTTCCTTTACTATGGGAAAATATATCAATAAAAAAAGCGACGTTCATCGGATTTGTCGCTTCATTTACAATCGAGGTTCTTCAAATTCCATTTGCACGCGGGACTGATATTGATGACTTGTGGCTTAATACATTGGGCACTATTTTGGGCTTCTTAGTTTATAAGCTGCTAAGACAACAGGCGGAAATAGTAACAGCAAAATTTAAGACTAAGGCATTTTAAGCATAACGTCTATCTGCCGGACGGCGCGGAGTCGATGATGTCCTGACAATCATTACCGCGCAACAATAAAATGCCCTGTGGCATAATAACCCCGCTGAATAAAGGTGGGGTTATTATGATGTGTAAACGCTTGACGGGCCTCCTGCTCGCGCTTTGCCTGCTGACGCCGTCTATGGCTGTAAAGGCGGAAGATGAACAGCCTAAAAAGTTTATCAAATGGGTGGATTTCACCGTTCCGGCGGGCTTGATGAAGCAGGCGCTGGCTTGGGAGCGGGATTGCGGCGAAACGCCGCCGTCGGGAAGCTGGATTGAGCTGCTGGCCTATCTGGGGACGAAATGCGGCGGGGATTTTAAGAAGAGCAGGCCGCAAGCGCTGCAAAAGCTGACCGAGAAGCTCAAGGACGGCGAGACGATGGAATCGCTGACCGGGAATATGAAGCACTACGGGTATTATCTGGAGGCCTATACCGCCGTGCTGGGCGGCCTTGCCGGGCCGGGCGGGCTGTGCGCCTATCACCCCATCGCCAAAGGCTTTGACTACCAGCATTATGACGATTTCGGCAACGGGCGGAACTATGGCTATAAGCGCAAGCATCTGGGCCACGACTTCATGGCGCTGACCGGCACGCCCGTGGTGGCGGTGGAGTCCGGCACGGTGGAGGAGCTGGGCTGGAACCAATACGGCGGCTGGCGGGTGGGCATCCGCAGCTTGGACGGAAAGCGGTATTACTATTACGCCCATTTGCGGAAAAACCGCCCGTACGCCGAGGGGCTGGAAAAGGGCAGCGCTGTTTCGGCGGGCGACGTCATCGGCTATGTGGGGCGCACGGGCTACAGCAGGACGGAAAACACCAACGGCATCACCGAAAGCCATCTGCACTTCGGCATCCAGCTCATCTTTGACGAATCGCAAAAGGACGGCGTCAACCAGATATGGATTGACCCGTATGAAATCAGCAAGCTGCTGGCGTCCAACCGCTGCGAGGTGACCCGCAACCCGGAGACCAAAGAATACACCCGCACCGTCCCGTATCAGACGCCCGCTCACACAGAGGCTCCGCGGGCGGCCGAGCATCGCCCCCACACGGCGCTCCCCGTCGTCATGTACCACTCCATCCAAAAAAACCGCGCCAAGCTGGGCGCGTACACCATCACGCCGGACGAGCTGGAACAGGATTTGCTGTGGCTGAGAGACAACGGCTATCAGTCCGTCACCGTCGATATGCTGGTGGATTACACCGAAAAGAGCGCTCCCCTGCCCCCCAAGCCGGTCTTGCTGACCTTTGACGACGGGCATTACGACAACGCGCACTACGCCGGGCCGCTGCTCAAGCGGTACGGCTTCACGGCGGTGATATTTGTGGTGGGCGATTTTATCGTTCACAGCGAGAAAGAGGGCGTGCAAAACCCCAATTTTTCCTACGCCAGCCGGGAAACGCTGCGGCAAATGGCCCAAGAGGGCGTCTGGGAGATTGAAAGCCACAGCCATTCGCTGCACTACAACAAAAAGGGGCGCGAGGGCTGCACGCGGGCGCGGGGCGAGAGCGATGAGACGTATTACGCCGTACTGCGTAATGATTTCGCAAATATCGGACAACTGATTCAAAGCGTTACGGGGCGTCCTCCCCGCGCGTTCGCCTACCCTCTCGGCGCGATGAGCCGAGAGGCGGAGGAGGTGCTGAGGGAGATGGGGTATAAAATCACCCTCTCCTGCGCCCTCGGCGTCGCCAAGGTCCGGGAGGGCGACCCTGATTCGCTGTATCGGATGAAGCGGGTGCTGAGAGCCCACAAAAAGCCGCTTGGCGGCTTGCTGGCGAAAGGGTGATTTCCATGATTCCCTGCACGGATGATTGCGTCTATCAAACCGAGGGCGTCTGCGGGCTGAAGCAGGCGGCGTCCTCCGGCACGGCGGAGGGCGTCTGCCGCAACCGCGTCAAAAAACCAGCCTGCAAGCCTCTTTGAGCGTTTTGGCCCGTATCACTCTCATCCCCTCCGGGACGGGGGTGTTTTTCACCGGCGGGATTACAGCCGTGGTAAACCCAAGGCGGTACGCCTCACTCAGCCGCTGCTCGATGAACGGGACGCTCCGCAGCTCTCCCGCCAGCCCCACCTCGCCGAACGCCGCCATCTCGGACGGCAGGGGTTTATCCGTATGGCTGGACGCCAACGCCAGCAGCGTCGGCAAATCCGCCGCCGTATCGCTGACCCGCAGGCCGCCCACCACGTTGATGTACGCGTCCTGATTGCCCACATACAGCCCCGCCCGTTTTTCCAAGACCGCCAGCAGCAGCATGGCGCGGTTGTATTCGATTCCGCTGACCGTGCGGCGCGGCGACGGGAACGGCGTGGGGGTGACCAGCGCCTGTATCTCCGCGAAAACCGGACGCAGTCCCTCCATCACGCAAGCCACGCAGGTACCGGAGACGTTGACCGGCCTGCCCGTCAGCAGGGTTTCGGACGGGTTCGGCACTTCTCGCAGCCCGTCCTCCGCCATCTCAAACACGCCAATCTCGCGGGTGGAGCCGAAACGGTTCTTCTCCGAGCGCAAAACGCGCAGATGCCTGTCCCCTTCCAGATACAAAACGCAGTCAACCATATGCTCCAAGACCTTCGGCCCCGCAATCGCGCCCTCTTTGGTGATATGGCCCACCAGAAAGACGGTGACGCCCTCGTCCTTTGCCAGCCGCATCAGCGCCAGCGCGCACTCCCTTACCTGAGACACGCTGCCCGGCGCGCCGCTGAGGGCCGCGCTCCGCAGGGTCTGTATCGAGTCCACCGCCAAAATCTCCGGCTTTTCAGCCTTCACCGCCTCGAACAGCTCTTCCAGGCCGGTCTGCGCCAGCACAAGCATATCGTTCGAGCCCAGACGTTCCCCGCGCAGACGCAGTTGGCGCACGGACTCCTCGCCGGAGCAGTATAAAACCGTATGCCGCCGCGACAGCTCTCCGCATATCTGCATCAGCAGGGTCGATTTCCCTATCCCGGGGTCGCCCGCGAGCAGATACAGCGCCCCCGCCACCGCGCCGCCGCCCAAGACGCGGTCGGCCTCGTTCAAGCCGGTAGAGACGCGCGCTTCCTCGCTCACGCGCACCAAGCCGAGCCGGACGGGCGGCTCCGCCGATCCCGCGGGGCCGGGAGACGGGCTTTTCTTCTTCCCTCCCGCCGGCTTTTCCACCGGCTGCTCGACCAAAGAGTTCCACGCGCCGCAAGCGGGGCATTTCCCCATCCACTTGGCGCTTTCGTTGCCGCATTCGGCACAGAAAAAGGCTGTGTCACGTTTCATTGGGCTGCCGCGCTCCAATCCATCAATCCTTTTATCATGGCCATCGCCATCTTGCGCTGATACGTCTCTGAGCGGAGCAGGGCCTCCTCCTCCGGGTTGGAAAGGAAGCCGCACTCGATCAGAATGGCGGGGTTTGTCACGTTGTTGAGCAAAAAGACATTGCCGGTCGCTTTGCTTTCGCGGCGGTTATCGGGGTCAAGCACCAGCCGGAGGGTTTCCTGCATCAGTTCCGCGAAGGGCTTGTTGTCCGCGCCGCTGTAAAAGACCTGCGCGCCGCGGGATTCGCGCTGGTCGAAATAATTTTGATGGATGCTCAGCAGCACGCCGTTTTCCACCTCTCCGACCAGCCTGACGCGGTTTTGGATGTCCGAAACCTTCCTGTCCCGAATCGAAACCGCGCTTGACTCGTGAATGGCGATATCGGCGCTGCGGGTCATCACGGTGTTCAGCCCCAGAAAGCGCAGAAGCAAATCGGTTTTCAGCCCGATATCCAGATTGATGTCCTTCTCCAAGGCCCCATTCGCCGATTCCGTCCCGGGGTCGAAGCCGCCGTGGCCGGGGTCTATGATTGGAATCCATCCGTAAGGCGCGAACAGAACGGCTTCGTCCGGGCCTTCCGCCGAAGCCGGTTCCGCCTGTTGCGGGCCGAACAGCGCATACCCGATGATGCAGATGAAAACGATGAACAGCAGCAGTATGAACAGATTTCGGCGGAGCATGGGCCACCCCCTAAATATTGTGCTTATTTTTTTCAAAACCACTTGATATATGGAACAAGCTGTGGTATACTTCATGTAGACCTTACGCTTAAAGGAGATTGATTCGCCTTGATACATACGCCAGACGCGCTGCTTCGCCAAGCGGAGATGGCGCTCCAAAAACAAGACCTCGCCGCGCTGCTCCCGTTTGCCGCGCAGTTGGAGTCTCACGCCGCCTCCCCGGACGTCTTCGCCTTTTTCAAAAAGCTGACGAAGACCATTCTTTGCGACCAAGGCGAACACTACCGGCTGTTTTCCCATTGCCTTGAAGCGGTCTGCGCCTACGACCCCGTCGAGGGCGCGGCGTTCCTTGAGCGTATGCTGACCCTTACGGCCAGCCTAGAGGGGGCGGTTTTGTCGCCTGCCGGTATTTTACATTAACGGCGCCGCTTTTGTCAAACCCGGCTCTCGGCAACAAGGGGCGGGTTTTTTCATGCGCGCGGCCCATCGCCCTCGTCCTGTACAATATATGCGGCCGCCTGCTCATAAAGCCCCAGCATTGTCAAAACCTCGCACAGGGCTTTCGCCGACAGATTTTTCGGGAGCGAGAGCTTTTCTTGCAGCCTCCGGCGCAGCTTCGCGCTGTTCGGCCCGCCGGACAGCCCCCACTCATACAGGTCGCGCTTGGTGACGGGCCTGCGCTCCCCTTCCCTCTCCGTCGCCCCCGCGTTGATCAGCGCGGCGCGCAAAACCTCCGGCGTCATGCCCTCCACCCCGAGCAGACCCGCCTTGCCCGCCAGCTTTTTCCGCTTTTCCTTTCCTTCGCGCGCCGGGATATAGGCGTGCCTGACCAGCTCCGGCGGCAGAAAGCCGCGCAAGCGGTTGCGGATGACCAAGCCCGCGCCGTCGGCGTCGGTCAGCACGATGACGCCGCGCTCCCGCGCAAGCCTTAGCAGCAGCGCGCGGAGTCCCTTATCCTTGAACAGCGAAAACCCGCCGGTCGTGATGATGGTCGCGTCAACCGCCTGCGAAAGCGTGTTTTTATCATATTTGCCCTCGACGACGATGACTTCCTTGATTTTCAGACGATTTTCGCCAGCAGCCATTCCATCACCCTCTCTCTGTCGGTTTCAATCTCGCCCTTCAGCATGGCGTCCGCCTCGCGCAGGGAATGAAGCGCGGCTCGGCACCACGCGAGCGGGCGTTTTTGCGCGGAACGCATCAGCTTTTCGGCGGGATAGGCGCTGCGGTATCCGCAAACCGCCATTACATCGCGCGCGGATTTTTGAAGCTCTATCGCCAGACGCGCCGCGTACAGCCCGCGCAGGGTCTTCCCCACCGTTCCCAGCAAGACCTCCGGCGGCTCCCGCATCCATTGAAGCGTTTCTAAAATCTTTGCCGCTTTGCGCGTATTGCCGTCCGCGACGGCGTCGCTCAGCTCAAACGCCACCGCCTCCAAAACCGGCTCCGCCACCTCGTCAATCGCCGCCTGCGTCACGCGCGCCTCTTGGCTGTAAGCCGCCACCTTCTGTATCTCGCCGAGCAGCCCCGTCATCCCGCGCCCGCACCGGAAGATGAGATATTCGCAGAGCGGGCGGTCTATCTCCTTGCCCAGCGACTTGAAGTGCCGCCCAATCCACGCGATGAGCTGGTGATCCTCCTGCTCCTTGAACTCCACGATGCTCGCGCTTCGGTTCAGCGCCGCCTGTATCTTGCTCCGCCCGTCCGGCTTGTAGGGGATGGCGTCATAGACGAAAATCAGGCAGCAGGTTTGCGGGATGTTGTCCAGAAAGGCCGCCCAGCGGTCGCGCTCGGCGCTTGGAACGCCCATTATATCCACGTCGTCGGCCAAAACCAGCTTGCGCTCGCACAGAAACGGGATTCCGTCAACCGCGTCCGCAAGCTCATGCAGCGCGGTTCCTTTGCCGGAAAAGCGGTGCAGGTTAAATCCCTCCGCCCCGTCCGGCACGAGCGCCTTCTGTATCTGCTCAAGGCAATGCCTGCGCAGATACCGCTCCTCGCCGTGGAAGAGATACAGCTTCCCGATTTTGCCCTCCTTGATATCCCGGCTGAGTTTGGCATACCCTTGCACAAGGCTCACCTCCTTATGGTGATGTGACCGCTCCTGTCCGTTCGGTAAACGGCAATCTCCCGCTCAAAAAGCCGGTTCAGCGTTTCCGCCGCCGGGTGTCCGTAGCGGTTGGACGCACCGGACGAAATCACGGCCGCCAGAGGCTTGAGCGTATCCAGCAGCTCCTCGGACGCAGACCCCGCCGACCCATGATGCCCGGCGATGATGACGTCGGCGGAGGAAAGGCCGGTATAGCGCAGCAGCCAGCGCTCGGACGGATGCCCCAAATCGCCCGTCGCCAAGAATGCGAATCCGTCCAGCGTCACAAGCATCGAAACGCTCCGCGCGTTGTCGTCGCCAAACCAAAGGGACGGGATGACCCATATCTCCGCTTTCCCCAGTGTAAAGGAAAACGCTTCATCCACGCTCTCCGCCGTATACTCCGGCGGCGCGGTTTCCGAGACCGGCCCGATGATGCGCTCCGCGCCTGTCACCGCCAGCAGCGCCGGAACGCCGTTGACATGATCCGCGTCGTAGTGGGACAGAATCAAGGCGTCCACCCCGCGCGCGCCCCGGCTTTGCAAATACCGCGACGCGACGCGTCCGGCGTTCACGCCGCCGCAGTCATACACCAGCGTTTCCCCGCCCGAACGAACCACCACGCTCTGCCCCTGCCCGACGTCCAGCACCGTAATCTCCAACGCAAACCGCCCGTCGCGCCACACCGTTAGGGATAAGCAGACGGCCAGCGCCGCCAGCGAAAGCGCCGCGGGCGCTTTCCAGCGCTTTGTCAGTATCAGTATAACAAATATCGCTTAAGCATACAACAGCCACGCGAACAAATATGGCTGCCCGGTGTACAAAACGGCATAGGAAACGCCGCTTAACAGCTCAATCGCCGTACGGAACAGCCAAAGCGCGGCCGCCGCCGCATGGGCTAAGAACGGCAGCATGAGCGACAGCGCCCCCACGATGAAGATGACGTTTACCAGCCAGAGCAGCAGCAGATTTGACAGCGGAGCCAGCAGCGACGCCCCGCCGAACCAATACGCCGCGAATGGCATGGAAAAAACCAGCGCGGCAAGCGAGGCCGCCAAGGACGAGCAGAGATACCGCGCCGCCCACTTGGGAATCTGGAGTTTTTCCGCCCGCGCAAGCAGCGCCTTTTGCCACTTGAACGCAAACAGCAGCAGTCCCAGCGTCGCCGAAAACGAAAGCTGCATGGACGGCTCGAAAACGGCGTATGGATTGATGACGCACAAAATCAAGAACGCCGAGGCCAGCGCGCGCAGGGAATTGTATTCCCGCCCGAGCAGCGGCGCGATGGTGAACGCCGCAATCATAATGCCCGCGCGGGTCGCCGACGGTGTAAACCCGGTGATGGCTGCGTAGAGGAAAATCATTGGCAGGGAGATGAAAAACGACCGTCTGCGGCTGCGCGTAACCAGCGTGATGAACCCGACCAGCATGGAGATATGCAGCCCCGACACCGCCGCCACATGGGTCATCCCGGCGGTAAATAGTCCCTCGGTCAGACTGTCGGACAGGCCGCTCCTGTCTCCGGTCAGAATCCCAATCAGCATCGCCGCGTCGTCGCCGGCATAGAGCGACGCGATTCGGTTTTTGATGCCCTGCGCCCAGACGGCCGGTCTGTCGCGCAAGCGCGGAGGCGCGGAGAGGACGCCGATTTCTTCATACGACGACGCCTTGAAATGGCTCACCGCCAGACTCGTGAGCGTGATGCGGAAGGGCGCGTTCAGCAGGTCGCCCGGCCGGTACTCGCTCTCCCCTGTGTAGTACAGCGTGCCCTTGACGCCGTTCAGCCTCACCGCGACCTGCTTGCCGTACGGCGTGTCGCGGGAAAACCCGGCGGTCTCCAGCGTCAGATGGTGCGTCCCCCCGTCATATGGGCGGACAGGCGCGGGAATGGCGATATACCGCCAGACCGCCGCGCCCAGCATGACGCAGACCAGAAGGATCATCCATTGTCGCTGTAAAGCTATATTATTCACATTGAAGTCCTCGAGTCCAGCAGGCCCGCGCACTGTGCGCGAAACCCTTGGAATGTCCCGCTTTCAATCTCCGCGCGTATCCGCGCCAGCAGGCTGTTATAGAAATACAGGTTGTGCAGCACGGCCAAGCGGAGAGCCAAAATCTCCCCCGCCTTGAACAGATGCCGCAGATACGCGCGGGAATGGTTTTGGCAGAGCGGGCAGCCGCAGCCGTCGTCAACCGGCCCGCCATCGTCTTTATGGCGCTCGTTGAGCAGGTTGAGCCGTCCCCGCCATGTATACAGGTGCCCGTGCCGCGCGTTTCGGGCGGGAAGGACGCAGTCGAAAAAGTCTATCCCGCGCGCGACGGCCTCGATGATGTTCTCCGGCGTCCCCACACCCATCAGATAGCGCGGCTTTTCACGGGGCATATGCTCTTCCAAGATATCCAGCACATGATACATCACGCCCGTCTCCTCGCCGACCGCCAGACCTCCGACGGCGTAGCCCGGCAGGTCAAGCCCGGCAATGCGCTTCATATGTTCTATCCGCAAATCCTCGTAGGTTCCGCCCTGATTGATTCCCCAGCAGGCACGGCCTGCAACGAATGTCCGTGTCAAATCACCGCAATCGCCGGGCTGCCCGCCCGCTCTCTCAGTCCAGCGCGCTTTCGTCCGCTCCAGCCAGCGGGTCGTGCGTTCCGAAGACGCTTTGACATACGCATACGACGCGGGGTTTTCCACACATTCGTCCAGCGCCATGATGATATCCGCGCCCAGCTTTAGCTGGATGTCAACCGCGCCCTCCGGGCTTAAAAAAACGCGTTTCCCGTCGATGTGCGACGCGAACGAGACGCCTTCCTCGGTAATCTTGCGTAATTTCGCCAGCGAAAAGACCTGAAAGCCGCCGCTGTCGGTCAGCATCGGCCCGTCCCAATTCATAAAGCGGTGCAGACCGCCCAGCTTTTGCACCATCTCCTCGCCGGGGCGCAGATGGAGGTGATAGGTATTGCACAGCGCGACCTGACAGCCGATATCGGCGAGGTCGGACGAGGACAGGCCGCCCTTGATGGCCGCCTGCGTGGCGACATTCATAAACACCGGCGTTTCAACCGTCCCATGCAGGGTTTGGCAGCGCCCGCGTCTGGCTTTGCCGTCTGTTGAACTCAAAGAAAACATCACTCTATTTCCCTCTTTGCGCCGTTTCAAACGCCAGATTCCACACCTCGTTGCTGTAGGGGATGCCTGATTGGCCGCGTTCGTTGGCAAGCCGTTCGCACAGCTCGAAAAAGGAGCCGAAGGTATCCAGCCCGCTCCGCAAAGCCGCAAGCACCAGCTCGATCCACGCCCTGCCCTGCCGGTAGATTTCCGACCGCTCCGTCTCGGCGATGACGGCCTCCACATCGTAGCAAACGCGCCGCTCCTCAGCCGTTATCCCGTCCGGCGCGTCGGTCAGCAGCGTATAGGCGGCGCGGTTGTCGCCGTCCAACGGCTGTCCGCAGGAGCCGGGGTTGAGTACCAGCCTGCCGCCGCAAGCGCCGTGCCATTGCAAATGCGTATGCCCGAAGACGATTACCTCCGCATCAACGCCGCTCAATGCGTTTACAACATAGTCCCGCCGCAGAAACTCATGGACGTGGCGCAGAAACGCTTCGCGGTCATATGAAGGGTTTTGCGACGCTTCGCGGTACAACTGGGCGCTTTGCGCCGCCAGCTTGCCGCCGTCCCGAAAGCCGGGGAACCAATGGGTGACGTACACCGTCCCGCCGGACGGCAGGATCACCGCCGCCGATTCGGGCAGGGACAGCAGATATTCCGCGTTGTCCGGCTTCAGCTCCCGTATGGTTTGATACATTGCGCCGAATTGGTCGAACGTCCAGCCCGAACGGTCGCCGGAGAGGAATTTCGGCAGATAGCCCTCTTTGTTGCCCCTGACCGCCGTCGCCCCTTCAAGGGAGCGGACGGTTTCGGTCACCTCGTTTGACCACGGCAGGTCAAAGATATAATCCCCCGCCAGTATGTACCGTTCGACGCCGCAACCCCGCGCGTCGGCCAGCACGGCGTTCAGCGCGGGGAGGTTTCCGTGGATATCGGCAATGACGGCGGTTTTCACGGGTTACTCGCCGCCGCAGCCGTCCGGTTCGCCGTGGCATCCGCCGCAGCCGCCGCCACAGCCGCCGCTGACGTCAAACGCCAGCTTTTCTTTGCAGGAGGGGCAGACCACCTTGCCCTTGAAGATGGTTTCCTCGTCTACGATAAAGACATGGGCGCAGCCGGGGCAGGTGACTTCGTATTCACTCTCGTCGTCATCGTCGTCGTCTTCCTCGTCCGAGACGGGGAACGGGCGGATGTTGTCGTCCTCGTCGTCGTCGCCGAACGGGATGAGCGCTTCCATCAGGTCGCTGACGGAATCCAGCTCGTCGCCGATGTCGTCCAACGTGTCCTCAAGGTCGGCGATATCATCTTCTATGTCGCCCACCGCGCCGGCAAAAGCGTCCAGCGCTTCGATGACCGCCGAAAAGAGCTTATACTCCTCTGTATTGGTATCCAGAGACAGTCCGGCCATCAAGCCTTTAAGATATTCCACTTTTTTAGCGTACATAATAATTCCTTTCTCTTCTCCCCGCCTTAGGTGAGGAAAACGTCAGTTTTTCGCCCTTTCAAGGTATTCGCCCGTCCGCGTGTCAATCCGCAGCCTGTCGCCCGTGTCGATGAACAGCGGCACCTTCACCACCGCGCCCGTTTCCAGCGTGGCGGGCTTGGTGACATTGGTGGCGGTGTCGCCTCGGACGCCCGGCTCGGTTTCGGTCACCAGCAAATCGACAAAGGTCGGCAGCTCGATGCCGAACACGCTGCCCTTGTAGGAGAGGATTTTGCAGGAGGTGTTTTCCTTAATCAGCTCGAACCGGCAGGTTGAAATCACGTCCTTGCCGACGGGAATCTGCTCGTAGGATTCGTTGTCCATGAAGTAGTATAGCTCTTCATCGTTATAAAGATACTCCATGTCGCGCCGCTCCACAAAAGCGTTTTCAAATTTGTCGCTCGGGTTGAACGTGCGCTCAATCACGCCGCCGGAAATGACGTTGCGGATTTTGGCGCGCACAAACGCCGCGCCCTTGCCCGGCTTGACGTGCTGGAACTCCACCACCTGCATGACCTGCCCGTCCATTTCAAATGTAACGCCGTTGCGGAAATCCCCCGCCATAATCATGTTTGACTCCCCCTGTTTTCAGCTTTCCTAAGTATTGTATAATAATTCCCCGGATTTTGCAAGGTGAATTTGCCGCCGTTTCGGAGCCGGTTCTTGAGAAGCGCTTATGCCCTGCTGTAGCTGATGATGTTCCGCCCCAATATCCGCGCCTGTTCCAATCTGTACGGTTGATTCAAGACGTCGCCGGGTTTATCGGCGGAAACGGTTACGCCGTTTAATTCGCCGGGAACGCACAGCATACCGCTTGAAAGGTAGAAGTTATTGATTGCGCCCAGCACATTTGTCTGACCGCCGCCGCTTGTGCTTCGTCCCGGCGCTCTTTTCGGAAAGCAAAATTTTTCTGATTTCCCATCCGGCTTCCGCGAACGGCTCCAACGCGGCGTTAAGCAAACATTCTGAATTGCCGTTTTTTCTGGGTGTTCCAGAGATTCCAAGGATCCTCAATCTTTCCCCTCCGTTCGTTTTTATACACTGCGCCCCGCGCCAAACCCCTACACCACCACCAGCTCCTTCGGCGCCGTCATCAGGTTTTCGCAGCCTGTTTCGGTCAGCACCAGCACGTCTTCGATGCGTACGCCGAATTTGCCCGGCAGATAGACGCCCGGTTCGGCGGAGATGACGGCTCCGGCGGGGAGGGCTTTTTCCTCCGCCGGGTTGGCATTGGGCGATTCGTGGACTTCCAGCCCCAGACCGTGGCCGAAGCCGTGGCCGAAGTTATCGCCGTATCCGGCGGCGGTGATGATGTTCCGGGCGGCGGCGTCGATGTCTTTCCCGACGGCGCCCGCCCGCGCCGCCGCGATGCCGGCCACCTGCGCCGCCAGCACAAGGCTGTAGACTTCCCGCATCTTCCCGTCCGCGCCCCCCACGGCGACCGTGCGCGTCATGTCGGAGCAGTAGCCGTTGTAAACACAGCCGAAGTCCATCGTCACAAAGTCGCCCTTTTGAATGGCGCGGCCGGACGGCACGGCGTGGGGCATACTGCCGTTGGGGCCGGACGCGACGATGGGGTCGAAGCTCGGCTTTTCCGCGCCGTTTTGAATCAGGCGGTACACAATCTCGGCGCAGACGGCGCGCTCGGTCGTCCCGGGGCGCAGGAGCGGCAATATCTCGTCCAGCGTCCGTTCCGCGATGCGCTGAGCCTGCCGCATGGCGTCAATCTCGGAGCTGTCTTTCACCGCCCTCAGCGCGTGGATTCCGTCCTCGGCGGGAATCAGCTTGACCGCCTTGCAGCCAAGGTCGGCAAAGCTCTTTTTCCAGCCCTCCGCGCCCTTGAGCGTCAGCACATCGGCCTCGACGCCCAGCCTTCGGACGCGCGGCAAAAACTCAAGGATGATTTTCGCCGTCTTGCGCTCAACCGTGTTCTGCTCCACCCTGAACAGCCCGCCCAGCTTGGCCCGCGCCGCCTCAGCATAGCGGAAATCGGTGATGAAAACGCCGTCAAGCGGCGTGATGAGAACCACGCCCGCCGACGTACGCATCCCGGAAGCGTAGAATCGGGATACATCCCCCGTCAGCATCAGCCCGTCGAGATCCTTTTCCGCGAGCATACTCCTTATTTTTTGTAAACGCTCCGTCATGTCTTTCCCTCCATATAGATTTTTTTCATGGCCGCCGCGTCCCGCGTTTGCGTACCGCGGCTTTCGCAGACGACGGTGGATTGGTAGCCGCGCTCCGCCAGCAGCCGCGCCAGCGGCGCCCATTCGGGGCCGCCCTCGTCGTCAAAGGTCAGATGCTTGCTCTCCCCGCTCTTGGTGTAGGCGATTTTGGAGAAATGGATGTGGCACCCGCGCGCCCGCTCAACGCCCAAAGCCTCCTCCGCCGCGTCGAGAACGGACGCGAAGTCGTCAAACGTCCCCGCAGACCGGGCGTACAAATGCCCGAAGTCGATACAGGGCAGCAAGCGCCCGTCTGTCCCGCACAGCTCCAGCACTTCCTCCACCGTTCCCAGTTGGTTGACCTTGCCCATTGTTTCCAAGCAGAAAACCGCATCCGGCCAGCCCTCCGCCCGCGCCGCTTCCAAAACGGCCTCCACCGTTTTCGCGGCCCGCGACTGCGCTTCCCGCCGAGGCAAGCCCATCACCGCGCCCGTATGGACGACCACCCGCTCCGCGCCCAGCCACCCCGCCAGCGCCGCCGTCTGACGCAGATACTGAAGGTTGCCGTCAAGACGTTCCGGGTTTGTCAGGCTGATGAAATACGGCGCGTGAACGCTGAGGGTGATGCCGTGCCGCTCCGCGTTCGCCCGAAGCGTCCGCGCCGCGCTCTCCCCCATCCGCACGCCGTGCCCGCATTGCACCTCAAACGCGTCAAGCCCGTTCTCAGCCAGATACGCCGGGATGTCAACAACCTTGCCGGCATACCCCTCGTCACACCCCGCCGGCCCAAATTTCAGCATATGATTCTCCCCCAAATTCACGATTTCTTGTCACGGCTTGCCGCTTGGATGAAGGGTTTTTCAAGCCATCTTCTGAGTGTAAAGAGAAAACCTTTCACCCGTGGCGGGACTAGGATTGCCTGTGTGCCCGCGCGCCGGGCCGCCAGTACGTCGGTGAAAAACTGGTCGCCTGCCAGCGCCGTTTGTCCGGCGCCTACGTTCAGCCGGTTCAACGCCTCAAGCAGTTTCCGCGCGCCCGGTTTTCCGGCGGACGCGACATAGGGCAGCCCGAGCGGGCGGCAAAAGGCGTCCACCCTCGCCGTCCCCGCGTTGGAGACAATCAGAATCGGGATGCCGGCGTTTTTAAGGCTTTCAAGCCATTGCCGGATTGATTCGTCCGGGGTCATCTGGCCGTAGCCCGCCAGCGTGTTGTCTAAATCGCACAAAACAGCGCTGATTCCCCGCCCATGAAGCCAAGCGGGGGTCAATTCGGAGATATCGCCGGCGATGATTAAGGGTTTTCTCATAAGTGCGTCATTCCTGTCGTATAGTAATACTATGGAACTGCCGTTTACAACCTACTGCTGCGCGGTGCCGCCGGAGCCGGGCGCCTCGGGGCGTGTCCCGGTGGCGCATATGGCTTGGTCGGCGGGGCCGGGGCTGGCGTTGTGGGCGCCGCATCCGGGCGTTTTTCCCGGCGGCGGGCTGATGGTTCTGGACGACCGGCCTTATGACCGTTCCGAGGGCGACCCGAGGCGGCTTGTCCGGGAATGCCTGACCGTCTGCCGTTCCCTTGGCTTTGCCGGGCTGGTCTGCGACTTTGAGCAGCCGGTGCGCCCCTTGCTGGAATCGTTCATCCGCGAATGCGCCGAAGCGTTTGAGGAGCGCGGCTTTGCCCTGTACGCGCCTGAGCGCTACGCGCATTGCCATGTGAAAACCCGCGTCATCATCCCCACGGCGCTGACAAGCGGCTCGCTTCCAGCCCGTCTGCGTCAAGCCGCCGCCCTTTACGGGCCGGGACGCGTCGCGCTGGAAATGGAGCGGGCGGCGCGCGATTTGCTCCTGCCCAGCTCAAGCGGCGCGGGGACGCCCCTCTCGGGCGAAGCCGTTTCGATGATGCTTGCCTCACGGGGCGGCGCGTCTTTCTTCTCCGGCGAGCTGGGCGCGCGCTATTTCACCTATAAAGACGAAGCCGGGCGCACGCACTTTGTCGTCTACGACGACCCCGGCACCGTCCGCTATAAAATTGAGCTTGCCCTGCAAATGGGCATCCGCGAGGGGTTTATGCTCTACCCCGACATGGTGGGGCTGGGGCTGCTATAGCATTTCCAAAAGCGCCATCAGCACCCGCGCCGTGGTATACGCGTCCGCCAAAGCCCGGTGGTATCCCCCGTCGTCCACGCCCAGCGCCCTCGCCACGTCCTCCAGCCTGTGCGAACGCAGACGGCAGTAACGCCGCGACAGTTGAAGGGTGCAGCTTGTCTTGGGCGGCACGGGCAGGCCCGCGTCCCGGCAGTAACGGGTCAGAAACCCCATGTCAAACGGGATATTGTGCGCCACGACGGTATCCGTGCCGATAAAGTCAAGCAGCCGGCGCAAATGCTCCTCAAAGGGCGGCTTTCCTTTCACCATATCGGGTGTGATGCCGGTAATCTGCGTGATTTTCGGCGAGATGTACGAGCGGCGCGGCGCGCACAAATCGGTTAGAACCTCCCCGACGGTCAGTCCGTCGCCGCCGTTATTTTCGACCCGCACCGCCGCGTATTCGATGATATCGCTGCCGTGCGGCGACAGGCCGGTCGTCTCAAAGTCAATAACGCAATACATCAAACCTCACCTTTCGAGCCTATAGCTTCTCACCCTTCGGGCCGCTCAGAAACGCCGCCGCCGCTTGCACCGCTTGCTTATGCTCCCCCAAGTCCTCGCCCGCGAAACGGTGGTCGAAGCTGCGGATGAAGACGGACAGGCTTTCATGCAGCCCCCGCATATACGCGGCCGCTTTCTTTTTGAGCGACGCCGTAAACACCGGCGTTTCCTTCTTGCCAAGCTCCTTGGGCGCGCGGGCGGCGAGCGCGGCGGTGTGCGGGCGGCAAATCATCGGCTGCGCCTCCCATTTTCGCCGAAAGTCCTCCTCGGTGCGCCACAGGTGGAGGATGTTTCCGGTATATGCGTCGAAAAAGCCGTTTACGCGGTTGCAAACATAACAGTCCTCCGCAAACAGAAGCCCCTCGTTTTGAATCAGCTCTTGGATATGCGTCTCCAGCACGAGCGCCAGAGGAAGCCGTTTCTGACGCTTGATCAGCGCGTCCAAGTGTTCGGCGCAAAAGCCGAGCTTGTTGGTACGCTTGCGCACATCCGGCTCCATCATGGCGGGGCCGAGGGTGTAATCCAGCGTATCGTCGAACAGCTTGCGGTGGAGACGGCAAACGGGACACTGCCCGTCCAGAACCTCAAACGATTCGTTGATAGGGATTGAGTATATCGTTTCCTTCACTTGCGCTCCCCCCTTTGCGTGTGCTATAATTATCCCTGCAATTTGGCTTTTTGTCAATCTATACTTTTGGGAGACTGTCTATGGGCTACGTATTCAAGCACACCCACACCATCCCCGATAACGACTCGGATTTGTTCGGCGTCTGCCGTCCCGGCGCGCTGCAAAGCATCATGCAGGAAGCCGGCAATATGCATTCCGCTCAAATCGGCTACGCCCGCGACGACCTTGGCGACGGGATTGTCTGGGTGCTGGTCAAGGCGTTCCTGCGCTTGAACAGGCCGGTCACGCGGAAGGAAGAAATCACCGTCAGCACATGGCACCGGGGAAATCTAGGCGCGCAGTTTTACCGCGACTACGACGTCCACGCCGGAGACGAGCATGTCGGCGAGGCCGTTACCTCGTGGGTCATGTTTGACCTGAACAGGCAGCGCCCCGTCCGTCCCGGCGCCGCGGCGGCCGAGGAGCTTTTCTACACGCCGCCCAACCCCAAAACGCTGGTCATCGGCAAGCCCCAACGGCCGGAAACCGTTCTGGACGCGGGGACGCGCCCAATCCGATATTCCGATTTGGACATGAACGGGCATGTGAACAATATCAAATATATGGACATTCTCTGCGACACGCTGAGGCTGGAAGAGCGCGCGGGCGTCTTCCTGAAAAGCGCCGAGATTCACTATGTAGGCCAGACCCTGCCGGGGCAAATGCTCGCCCTTGAAACGGGGACGCTCCCCGGCGGGCGGCTCTATGTCTCCGGCGCGGTTTCGGGCAAGCGCACCTTTGAAGCCATCGCGGAGCTGGGCGGGAGATAAGCTCTGACGCCAAACGCAATCACGGCCATACATGCCGCCGCCTTCAGCACCGTTACGCACAGCGCGACCGGAATCAAAAACGCCTCCACACGCCCAATCAGCTCCCCGCCCTTCGCCACGCGCAAGGCATGGTGGAACGGATAGGCGACGCTCCCCGCAAGCCCCGCGCCAAGCGTAAGACCGCTCAGCACCCACACCGCCGCGCCGATTCCCAAGGCCGCGGACAACGCAAACAGATAAGCCCGGACGGGCTTTTTTGTATACCCCAAGGCGGGAATCAGCATTGTCAAGGTAATCCCTTCACATATCATCAAGGCGGGGTTTTGCGCCCACACACGCGGGACGTCTAAGCCCTCCGCTTGCAGCTTTCCGGCCAGCAAGACGGCGGCAAGGGCGATAAACCCCAGCGTCAGCGGCAGTGTAAAGCCCGCCCATTTCAACACAGCCTCCGCCTCGCCCGAGGCGACGTATAAAGCGGCGGCGAGCGTGATTCCCGCGAGCAGCCACACGGGCGTCTTGGGCAGGCTTACCGCGCCGGCAAAGACCGCCAAACGGCTTGCCGCCGCCGCCGCGGTCACGGCGGCGCACGGGATGACGGGAACGGCCAGCGCCATCCTCCCGCCGCGCCGCGCCGTCAGCGGCTTCATCAGCGGTATCAGCGGCAGCGCGAACAGGGGGACAAACGGGACGGTCAGCGTCTCCCCCGTCATATACAGCGCAAGCACGGCGATGACCTTACCCATGCGTTTCGCCCTCCACTTTGTAAAGCTCCAGCGGTTTTTCCTCCCCGGACGCGTCAAGAATATCGCGCAACTTATACGCCGCGATGCCGTCCTCCTCTTCCGTTTGCAGCATGGCTCCCGCCTTGTCGTCAAACAGGACGTACACGGTCTCGCGCACCTCGCGGTTGTTCATCAGCCAGCCTATAATCTCGGGCCGGGGCGCGTTTCCGCCGAATATCACAACGGCCATCGCCCCGTAATACAGCTCAAAATCCAAGCCCTTGGCCAGCGTCCCGATTGCGTCGTCCGTATCCTGACCCGACGCCTCGACGACACGCGTCCGCAGGCCCTCCTTCTCCGCCGACGGCGAACGGTCTACAATCTCAAGGGAAACCTTTACCCCGCCGTTTGCCCCCTCCTCAAACGCCATGCCGGTGACGATGGAGAGCTTGTCTAGGTCTTTGTAGTCCCAGCAGCCGGACAGCAGAAAGAAGGAAAGCGCCAGCACCAACAGCAGTCTGCCCATCACCGCAGCCTCCCCAAACGCTTGCGGTTGCGGGATAACCTCGGCGGGCGGGTGTTCAGCGCCCAATACGGCGCGCGGACGAGCGCGTCCTTTTGCTCGGACAGCGGCCCGCCAAGCTGCTTGACGCCGAAGGATTGCAGCCTCTGCATATGAACAACGGCGACGGCAACCCCGGCCGACAGCCCGAACAGTCCGAACAGCGACGCGCAGAACAGCAGTAAAAAGCGCAGGACAAGACAAGCCTCGTCCAGCTTTGGGACAAGGATTCCCGTGATGCCGGTCAGCGCGGCGACAATGATGATTTGCGGCGAAACAATCCGCGCCTCCACTGCCGCCTGCCCGATAATCAGCGCGCCGACAATACTCAGCGCCTGTCCCCCGCCTAGCTGCATCCGCATCCCCGTTTCGCGCAGAATATCAAACACAATCAGCATGAATACAGCCTCGAACGCCGCCGGAAAGGGCGTGTTTTGAAACTCGGACGCCATATTCAGCAGCATCGGCCCCGGCAAAATCTCATACTGCCCGGAAACGACGCAGATATAGAACGCGGGCGTGACAACGGTGATGAAAAACGCCGCCGCCCTCAGCCACCGCGCAAAGGACGCGTGGACAGGCCCTACATAGTAGTCCTCATTGGCCTGAAAATTCTCCGTGAAGAGATACGGAAGCGTTAAGACCGCCGGGGAGCCGTCCGCCATCAGGGCAATCCGCCCTTCCAGCAGCTTGCCGGCCACGATATCGGGCCGCTCCGTCACGCCGACAACGCGAAAAGGCGTCCGGCGGGACAGGGGCGGCCGGTGGATAAGCTCGCATATCGCTTGCGTATCCAGCACGCCGTCAATGTCGATTGTATCCAGCCGTTCCAGTATCTCCGCCAGAAGCTCCGGCTTGACCACGCCCTCAAGATAGCAGACGGCGACGCGGGTGCGGGTGCGCCGCCCGATGGGCTTGATTTCAATTTTCAAGTCACCGTTCCGAAAGCGCCGGTGAAGCATGGTCAGGTTGTTGAGCAGTGTTTCCCCAAACCCTTCCCTCGGCCCGCTCAAGACCCGTTCGCCCTGCGGCTCGGCAATGCCGCGTATCGGAAAGCCCTGTGTGGAGAAGATGACGGCCTCCAGCCCGCCCGGCAGCAGCACAGCCGTATCGCCCGACGCGACGCTCTCCTCTATCTCCGCGAAGGAATGTGTGCTTTGCGGGAAATGCCCCAGCAGAACCTCCTCCGCGACGGCGGACGGGCGGCTGTGGTCAACGGCCTCCGAATTGACCAGCGGGCCGATGATGTATTCATTGACCACGGCGTTGTCAATCATCCCGCCGCAGTACGCCAGATGAAAGACCGCTTTGGCGTCGTGTATGTTGCGGACGGTACGCAGGATAAAGGTGCCGTCCCGCTCAAAACGCCGTCTCAGCTCAATGACATTGTTTTCCGCGCACCCGGTCAGCGTGTCCATAGGTCACCACCCAAAAGAAAGAATCCCGTCGCGGCGGGATTCTTAGTATATACGGTTCGGCGGGGGTTATTCCTCCGTATGCGCCGCGGGCCGGATTTTATCCTCCACAAGCCGGATGAGCAAGTTGACCGCAAGCAGAATGGCCGCCGCAACGGTTGCGAACAGCAGTTTTCCGCTGCTGCACAGCACCCCGATGGCGGCGGTGCACCATATGGTGGCGGCTGTATCTAAGCCTTTGACATTGATCCCTTCCTTGAAGATGATGCCGCTGCACAGAAACCCGATGCCCGTCACCACCTGCGCCGCGATGCGCGTCATGTCCGGCGCACCCATCAGCACGGAAAACAGCGTGAACAAACACGCCCCCATGCTGACCAATATGTTTGTACGGATTCCCGCGGCGTGCCCGGTAAGCTGCCGCTCCAACCCAATAAAAAACCCAAACGCAACCGCGCAGGCGACGCGTACGGTAAAATCAAGCAACTCCATTTGGTTCCTCTCCTGTTTCAAAAAGTTCTGTCAAACGTATGCTCCCCATGATAAAATACTCGGTATGGAGACAAGGCTACATCAATACAGCATCATGGTTCTATCTATCGTGCGCGGCCGCCGCCGCTGCTTTATACTGTAATCGGGAGGTGAGACTGATGAAAGAAGAAAACCCCGTGTTCCGTTCGCTTGAGCTGATTGAAAGCCAAATCTCAGAAAAATTAACCGTTGGGAATATCGCGGGCGGCGTTTATTTTTCCAAAAACCATTACCAGCGATTGTTCCGTGAAACCGTAGGCAACAGCGTGATGGAGTATGTGACGAAACGGAAGCTGACCCTTGCCGGCAGGGCGCTATTGGAAACCGACGCGGCCATCCTCGACATCGCGCTGGACTACGGCTACGATTCCCGCGACGGTTTTACGCGGAGCTTCAAGGGATATATGGGCGTAACGCCCACGGAATACCGCAAATACGGTCTCGCCGCCATCTCACAAAAAACAATGAAGGAGAGGCCAATCATGAAGTACTCAAAAGCAACCGACGAAATTCTGCGGGAACTCAACGAGTTTATCGCAAAGGCAAAAGAAACGGCGGAGGCGGCGCGAAAATGTACGCTGCCGTGGTATAAGGAGTTTTGGGAGAATATCGCGGCCCAGACCGATACCTATTCCGGCAAGCTGGAAGCCGTACTGGAACGCATTGGCGGCATCGCGGAACGCCCGGATGAAATCACAAACAGGTTCAGCATCTTAAAAGTCATTGACGACACGGCGTTTGCGCTGAACGCCTTGGTATTCAGCGCCGAGCTGACCGCCGCGCGCGCAAAGCCGGAGGATTACCAAGCCATGCGGCCGCTTTACGAACGGTACCGTGAGCTGATGCAGATGATTTCTCAGAAAATATCTGCAATTACGCAATTCTTCAATGAATTGTCCGCGCTTATCTTTGAGGATATGCGCAAAACCTTCGCCGGGAAAATGGAGGAGGTTGTCCGCAAGGCCAGAGCTGCCGCCGACGGTATTTGCGGATACGCATACATCAAGAGCGAGTTTATGAATATAGCGGACGCGCTGGTGGCCATCCCGATTGAGGACATTACGGCGCATAGGCTTGATGATGAACTCTTCAAGCTGCCCATTCTCCGGTTTGCGATAGACGCCGACGTCCTCCGCAGCGGCGGCAGAGACAAAGCGATGTTTGACGGCGTGGAACCATTCAAGCAAAGCCTTGAGGACGCCGTCGGCTTTATTCAGACCCTGCCGGCGCCGGAAGCAGAGGAGCCTATGGTTGTGCGCGTCGCAAAAGTGATTTCCGACATCGGTTATCAGGGCAATATCCTGTTGTTTTTCACACGGGGCGAGGCCGAAAAGCTTGGAGACCTGCTTAACGATGAGCAAAAAGCAGCCGTTGACACGATTTGCCATCAAATCAATCACTATATACATTTCACTCAAAGCTCTGCCGATGCATCGGCGTTTCAGCCGATTGCCGACAGGATTTGCGCAATTAAGGACGACATGGCGGCATTGGCAGACCAACTGGGGGAATACGGCGGCGCGCTGAAATTTATCAGCCTTACATTCGGGCAGCTTCATGTCAAGGTGACTGAGTGCATACAAGCATTCGAGACAGACTGACGCACCCCTGCTTTTATACCCCCGCCAGCGCCCGGTAGTTCTCCCGCAGCGCCGGGTAGAGAGACTTGTACACGGCGTAGTATCCCTCGTACGCTTTGGCGTTTTCGGCGATGGGCGGCTGGGCGTCGTTGTAGCGCAGCAGGCTGTCGCACGCGGCCGGTACGGATTTGAACAGGCCCGCGCCCACACCGGCCAGAATCGCGGCGCCCAGCGCGGGGCCTTCGCTTGACACGGCGGTTCGCACCGGGCAGGCAAACAGGTCGGCCAGCATCTGGCGCCAGACGGCGCTTGTGCCGCCGCCGCCGCACGCCAGCATTTCGCTTGTTTGTACCCCCATGCCGCGCAGGATTTCCACGCAGTCGCGCAGGGAATAGGACACGCCCTCCAAAACGGCGCGAAGCAGGTCGGCCTTGGTGTGCATCCCGGAAAGGCCGAAGAAAACGCCCCGGCAGTCGGCGTCCAAGTGCGGGGTGCGCTCCCCCATCAGATAGGGCAGATACAGCAAGCGCCGCGCCCCGATGGGAACCTTGTCGGCAAGGGCGGTGATGCCGTCGTAGGTGAGGTCTTCGCAAAACTGCTCACGAAACCATTTGAGGGAAAGCCCCGCCGCCTGCGTCACGCCCATCACGTGCCACGCGCCCGGTACGGCGCAGCAGAAGGTATGCACCCGCCCGTCCGGGTCGATGGTGACGTCGTCGGTGTGGGCAAAGACCACCCCGGAGGTGCCGATGGTGGTGAACGCCCGGCCGTCTGTGACCACGCCCATCCCCACCGCCGCCGCCGCGTTGTCCCCCGCGCCGCCGACCACGGCCGTCTTGACCGACAGCCCGGTGGCGCGGGACGCCGCGCCGCTGACCGTGCCGGTCACTTCGGGCGATTCATAGACCTTCGCAAGCAGAGCCGGGTCGATATCCAGCTTATCCAGCACCTCGCCCGACCATGTCCGCGCGGGGACGTCCAGAAGCTGCATCCCCGACGCGTCGGATACCTCGGTGGCAAAATCCCCGGTCAGCTTATAGCGCAGATAGTCTTTAGGCAGCAGGATATGGCGGCATTGGGCGTAAACGTCCGGCTGATGCTTCTTCACCCACATGATTTTCGACGCGGTGAAGCCGGTCAGCGCCGGGTTGGCGGTGATTTCCACCAAGCGCTCCGCGCCGACGCGTTCGGTGATATCGGCGCACTCCGCCGCCGTGCGCTGGTCGCACCAGATGATGGACGGGCGAAGCACATTGCCGTCCCCGTCCATCATCACAAGGCCGTGCATCTGCCCCGAAATGCCGACGGCGGCGATATTTTCCGCGCCAATCCCGCTTTTTTGCAAAACGGAGCCAATCGTCTTGACGGCGGCGTTCCACCAATCCTCCGGGTTCTGCTCCGCCCAGCCGTTGTGCGGCTGGTTCAGCGGATATTCGGCGGACGCCGACGCTAAGACGTTGAGTTCACTGTCAAAAAGCACCGTTTTGGTCGCGGAGGTTCCCAAGTCGATACCCAGTAAAGTTTTCATATCCATTTCCTTTCTGTTTTTATATAGACATATCCCCCGCCGTTGGCGGGGGATATGTAGGAGATTACGATAACAGGCAGAGCTTCACGACCTCCAGAAGCTGTTCGGCGTTGCCGCCCGCTTTGGCGCGCACATACAGCGCGTGGAGCAGCTTGGAAGCGCTGTCGGCGTCCAGCTCGCTGATGGCGTCGCGCATCTTGGGCGCGTTGGCCAGCGTGATGGGGATGGTGATGGAGCCTTCGTCCGGGTCGGCGTCGCGGGATGCTTTCCCGCCGTCGGCGGACGCGGGCTTTCTGCCACGCTTCGGCGCGAGAGAAGCTATGTTTTTGTAGCCGCGCCCGTCAAGGAAAGACAGAATCAACGCGTCGGAGCATTTCTCCATCTCGTCTGTCTCTCCCGTGAACCAAAACGGGGTGATGTTGAGCTTCTCAGCCAAGGGGAGCAGCACCTTCGCGCTGAGACTGCCGGTTTTGAACACGCGGTAGATGGACGTGCGTTTTTGGCCGGACAGCTTTTCGATTTCATGCTTTTGCTTGCGGGTGGCGGATGAAAAAGCGTTCTTCACGCGCTCCGCGCTTTTGTCTTTGTCTTTGCTGACGTTGACCTGCTTCAGGCGGTCAATCAGTTCGGGTGTGACCATTTCATATACCTCCATCATATGGTTTTGACAGGAGTATACCATATAACTTTGCAAATATCAAGTGTTTTTTACGAAATAATATCAACAATAAATAAGTTTATGTATCATCGCTCTTACTGGTTCGTCGCGGGGGTGTAGTTGGGGGCTTCTTTTGTGATGTAGATGTCGTGCGGATGGCTTTCGCGGAGCCCGGCGCCGCTGATGCGCATGAAGCGCCCGTCGCGCTGGAGAGACGCGATATCGGGCGTCCCGCAGTACCCCATCCCGGCGCGGATGCCGCCTGTGAGCTGGAAGACGGTGTCGCTCAGCGGGCCTTTATAGGGAACGCGCCCTTCAATGCCCTCCGGGACCAGCTTTTTGGTCTCGCTCTGAAAATATCGGTCGCGCCCGCCATGCGGCCTGTTCATCGCGCCAATCGAGCCCATACCGCGATACGACTTAAATCTTCTGCCCTGATAAATCTCGCTCTCCCCCGGCGACTCCTCGCATCCGGCCAGCAGCGAGCCCATCATCACCACATCGGCTCCGGCGGCGATGGCCTTGACGATATCGCCCGAGTATTGCACGCCGCCGTCGGCGATAACGGGGGTGCCGCTCTTGGCGGCTTCATTCGCCACATCGAAGATGGCGGTAATTTGCGGGACGCCGATGCCCGCCACAACGCGGGTGGTGCAGATGGAGCCGGGGCCGATGCCCACCTTGAGACAGTCGGCGCCCGCGGCAATCAGCGCGCGCGCGGCCTCCGCCGTGGCGATGTTCCCCGCGCAGACGGGGATGCCGGGCCATTGCGCCTTGAGCCTCGCGATGCAGTTGATGATGTTTTCGCTGTGTCCGTGCGCGGAATCCAGCACCAGCATATCCGCGCCCGCGCCGACCAGCGCCCCGGCGCGTTCCGCCACGTCCGACGTCGCCCCCACCGCCGCGGCGACCAGCAGCCGTCCCTTCGCGTCGCGGGCGGAATTGGGGTACTGCACCGCTTTTTCGATGTCCTTGATGGTAATCAGCCCGCGCAGCTTGCCGTCCCCGTCCACCAGCGGCAGCTTTTCCTTTTTGGTGTGGCGCAGGATTTTCTTTGCTTCGTCGAGGTCGGTGCCTACCGGCGCGGTGACGAGATCCTTGATGGTGGTCATCAGCTCGTGAATCGGGCGGTCGAGGTCTTCCTCAAACTTGATGTCGCGGTTTGTCAGGATACCCACCAGAATCCCGCCCTCCACGCAAATCGGCACGCCCGATATGCGATATCTGGCGCACAAATCCTCCGCGTCGCGCAGGGTATCGTTCGGAGATAAGAAAAACGGGTTTGTAATCACCCCGTTTTCACTGCGCTTGACGCGATCCACCTCGCCGGCCTGCGCTTCGATATCCATGTTTTTATGAATGACTCCCATGCCGCCCTCTCGGGCAATGGCAATCGCGAGACGCGCCTCAGTCACGGTGTCCATCGCCGCGCTCATCAGAGGGATGTTGAGCGAGAGTGTTTTGGTCAGCCTCGTAGACAGGGAAACCTCCGCGGGCAAGACCTCGCTGTGCGCCGGTATCAGCAGCACATCGTCAAACGTGATTCCCTCTCCGCTGAATTTGACGCCGAAATCGAACTGAGCCATGTGCGCCACATCCTTTCAATTTATTTGATGTATTGTGAACCACAATACACCGATACGAGCCTTTTGTCAAGCCGCTTTCTATAAATTTTTGTTGTATTATGTTTACCCTTAACGGTCAAGCATAATTTACGTTGACTTGCTAACGTAAATTATGCTTGAAAAAAAGTAAACGCTCTGATAGTATTAATAAGTATGGCTGTTTGAATCCATATTTCAGGATATTATTGGTTATTTATGGGTAAAAAGGAGAATTTACGCTATGAAACGACGTCTTTCTTTTTTTACGGCCGCGGCATTGCTGTGGCTGTGCGTTCTGCCGGTACTCGGCTCGGACGAGCCGGAGGCGGAGCGCCGCGACGGGTATGCCGCGCGTTTTCTCGCCAATTACGCCGTGACCATGTACAATACGAGCTACAATAATTTCCCCAGCGACGAGGCCAACGCCGTCGTCCAGACCCGGGACGGCTATATGTGGTTTGGCGGATACAACGGGCTGTACCGTTACGACGGCGCGAGGTTTACCGTATGGGACGCCGTTTCTCCGAACGGCTTCGGCAGCTCCAACATCCGCGTGCTGTATGAGGATTCAAGCGGCGTCCTCTGGATTGGCACCAATGACAAGGGGCTTGTCGCCTATGAAAACGGGGCGTTCACGGTGTACAGCCGGACGCACGGTCTGCCGTCCAACACCATCAGGGCCATCGCGGAGGACGGGGCCGGCAGGATATGGTGCGGCACGCCGGAGGGGCTGTTTACCATAGACCGTGACGGAACTGTTTCGGAGATGCCCGCGGCAACCTCCGAGCAGCCCGCCGTGGTGTCCCTCTGCGTTGACGCGAACGGCCATGTTTACGCCGTTCTGAACAGCGGAGAGCTGTATGTGGTTACAAGCGACGGGCAAACGGTGCGGTATCCCCATGAGGAGCCGGTCTATTCCGTCGGCAGCGTGTCGGGCGGCCGCGTCGTCGCGGGGACGAGAAGCGGGGAGGCACTGATTCTGCAATTTGACGGCGGCGCGTTTACCCGCTCGGACATCATCGCGACGCCGCTTGCCAACATCGACGCCGTTTATGAAGACTCGCGCGGCTATGTCTGGCTGCCCGCGGAAAACGGGATTGGCTTTTTGGATACGGAGGAGCGATACCGCAACGTCGGCAATCCCGGCGGGGCGGGGTTTTACAGCGGCATTTGGGAGGACTATCAAAACGGCTATTGGATTACCGGCACCAGAAGCGGGGCCGTGAATCTGTCGGTCAGCGCGTTCACCAGCGTCAACGCGCTGATGGATATCGAAACCGGCACGGTGAACGCGGTCGTATTGCATGACGGGCATACATACATCGGCACAAACAGCGGGCTGATGATATTCGACGCCCACGGCAGACCGGCGCACAGAGGCTTTGCGGAGATATTCGACACGCGGGTACGCGGGATTTTCCCGGACAGCCGGGGACATATATGGATTTGCACATACTCGGAGCTTGGGGTGGTGCGCTACACGCCGGAGACCGGCGCGTATATCAGCCTGACGCCTGAGGACGGCATGGCGACCGAAAGGACGCGCCTGATACAGGAGCTTCCGAACGGCGTGACAGCCGTGGGGACGGCAAGCGGCGTGAACTTTATCAAGGACGACAAGGTCGTTTCCGCCGGAGAGGCGTTTGAAACGGACGCCGCCATCGAGCTGCCGGACATTATGGTTTTGTCTATGGAGGTGTCCGCCGACGGGACGCTGTATCTCGGCACAGACGGCAACGGCGTATACGCCGTCAACAAAAACGGCACGACCCGTTACCGGGAGGAGGACGGCCTTACCGGGGGCGTGGTTCTGCGGATGCGGGCAAACCCGAAGGAAAACGGCGTGTGGGTGGGCGCCGCGCCCGGTTTATGCTATATCGGCGGCGACGGCTTGGTGACCGTCATCGAAAAAGTCCCGCCGTATACCTTTTTGGATATCCTGCAATATGAGGACGACCTGCTTCTGCTCACCTCCGGGATGATTATCCGCACCGGCGCGGACGCGCTGCTCGACCCCGCCGCGCCGTTTGTGTTCACGTCCGCGGGCCGGTCGTCCGGTCTCACCGCCTCCATCAACGCCAACGCGTGGAATCTGATTACCGGGGAGGGCGACCTTTATTTCTGCACCGACAGAGGGGTCAGCGTTTTCAGCCTTGAGCGGCACGCCTCGCCGTTCATCCCCTTCGCGGGCGTCGCCCGGATTGAGGTGGACGGCGAGGAGCAAACGGCCTTTTCGGAGGGAATCAAAATCCCCCGCGGCGCTTACCGCCTGACCGCCGAGCTGTCCTTCCTGTCCTTCGGGCTGACGGGCAGCGCGTCCCTGCGCTATATGCTGATTGGACAGGATAAGGAGCCGGTCGCCCTGACGCAGGCCGACAACCTTGAAATATCCTACACCAACCTGCGCGGCGGGGATTACACGCTGCGGGTATGGACGGAGGATTCCGCCGGGAATATCGGCAACAGCATCGACATCGGCTTGCAAAAGGAGCTGCGTTTCTTTGAGCGGGTCTATGTATGGGTGATTGCAGCCGTCCTTGCCGCGGCGCTGATTACGCTGACCGCCGCCGTCATTATCCGTTACAGGACGCGCCGGCTTTATAAGAGACAGCAGGAATACCGCACCATCCTTTCGCAGGCGCTGACCGCCGTCACCAACGCGATAGACGCGAAGGACTCCTATACGAGCGGGCATTCATCGCGGGTCGCGGTGTATTCGGCCGAAATCGCGCGGCGGATGGGTATGGACAGGGAGTTTGCCGAAAACCTCTATTATATAGGTCTTTTGCATGATGTGGGTAAAATCGGCATCCCGAACGAGATTATCAACAAGCCCGCGGCGCTCACGGATGAGGAATATGCCACCATGAAGCGGCATCCCGACATCGGGCATGAGATCCTCAAGGAAATCACCTCCATCCGAAACCTGACCGCGGGGACGACCGAGCATCACGAACGCTGGGACGGGGCAGGCTATAACAAAGGCATCCGCGGAGACGGCATCTCGCTGGAGGGGCGCATCATCTCCGCCGCGGACGCTTACGACGCCATGTCTACCGACCGCTCCTACCGCAAGGGGCTTGCCAAGGAGCGTATCCTTGAGGAATTCAAGCGATGCAGGGGCAGCCAGTTTGACCCCGAAATCGCGGACGTCGTGATTGACATGATTGAGCGGGACGCTTTCGGCGGCATCGCCTTGGAGGAGATTATTTGATATGTTTCACTTGACAATCGGGGAAATCGGCGCTTATGGAGATGGCTTGAACCGCTTCAGCCGCAGCGCGTTTGTCAATACAGAAATCGAGCTGAGGCCCATCGCGGCGGCGGCCAGCATGGGGTTGAGCAGCGGCCCGCCGAAGATGTGCAGCACGCCCGCCGCGACCGGAATCAGCGTCGCGTTGTAAAGAAACGCCCAAAACAGATTCTGCTTGATGTTGGTCATCGTTTTCTTGCTGAGCCGGATGGCCGCGGGTACGTCCGTCAGGTCGGAGCGCATCAGCACAATGCCGGCGGACTCGATGGCGACGTCGGTGCCGGAGCCGACGGCAATGCCGATATCGGCCTGCGTCAAGGCGGGCGCGTCATTGATGCCGTCGCCGACCATCGCGACCTTCCGCCCCCCTCTTTGCAGCTTCCGCACCTCACCGGCCTTGTCCTGAGGGAGAACCTCGGCCAAAACCCTGTCGATACCGACCTGCCTTGCGATATCGTTTGCCGTTTGCAGGCTGTCGCCGGTCATCATAATGACCTCGACGCCCATTTCCTTGAGGCGGGCAACCGCCGCCCCGCTGCTCGGCTTGGGCCTGTCCGAAACCTCCACCCGCCCGATATAGACGCCGTCGGCGTACACGCGGACGCCCCTCTTGATTTCAACCTTTTTCCCGCCGATAACGCCCTCCACGCCCTGCCCGACAATGGCCCTGAAGTCTTTGACCTCCAGAAGCCCGCCCTTGTAATGCCCGCAGATTGCCTTGGCAATCGGATGCTCGGAATACCTCTCCAGAGAGGCGGCAAGCTGCAGCACATCTCCCTCGACCGACACCACCTCCGGTTTGCCCTCGGTGACCGTGCCGGTTTTATCGAGGACGACGGTATCGACCTTATGCGCGATTTCAAGAGCTTCGCCGCTTTTAATCAATATCCCGTTTTCCGCGCCCTTGCCCGTGCCGACCATAACGGCGGTGGGCGTGGCCAACCCGAGGGCGCAGGGGCAGGCGATGACCAGCACGGCGACAAACGCGGTCAAGGCAAACTCAATATCCCCGGCGGCGGCAAACCAAGCGGCGCCCGCCGCGACGGCAATCAGGCAGACAATCGGCACGAAATACGCGGAGACTTTATCGCCGATGGCGGCAATGGGCGCTTTGGAGCCCTGAGCGGCCTCCACCAGCTTGATAATCTGCGCGAACGCCGTGCCGCTCCCCACCTTATCCGCGCGGAAACGGAACGCGCCGGTGGTGTTGAGGGTGGCCGCGCAAACCGTCGAACCCTCCGTTTTGTCCACCGGCATACTCTCTCCGGTCAGCATGGATTCGTCCACGGCGGAATGGCCTTCCGTCACCGTGCCGTCCACGGGAATCTTCGCGCCGGGCTTTACCGCGATGATATCGCCGACGTTCACCTCGTCGATGGGGATTTCCCTTTCTTCGCCGTCTTGGACGACAATCGCGGTTTTCGGCGCAAGGCCCAGCAGCTTTTTCAGAGCCTCGCTCGTTTTGCCCTTTGTGACGGCCTCCAGTGTTTTGCCGAGCAGAATCAGCGTGACGATTACGCCGGCCGTCTCATAGTAGAGCATATCCGCCGCGTGGTGATGACCCCGCAGAATCAGCACCGTATTATATACGCTGTAGCCCATCGCGGCCGTCGTCCCGAGGGCAATCAGAGAGTCCATATTCGGGCTGCGCCGCCAGAGCGCCCTGAAGCCGACGGTGTAAAACGTGTGTCCCGCGGCGACAATGGGAACCGTCAGAGCAAGCTGAACCAGCGCATACGCCAGCGGATGGCGCATCATATCCAACGCTTGGGGGAACGGCAGCGCGACGACGGTCACCATCGGCGCCATTGAGAGGTAGAAAAGCGGAACGCACAGCGCGGCGGCTATGATAAATTTTACCCGCAGGTTTTGGATTTCTTTTTCTTTCCGGGCTTTGTCCGCGTCCGCGGCGCTTGATTCGGCGTCCGCCGAAGCCTTATAGCCGAGTTTTTCAACGGCCGCCTGAATCGCCGGCGCGCTCAGTTTCTTCGGGTCATAGGTAACGAAGGCTTTTTCCGACGCGAGGTTGACCGACGCGCTTTCCACCCCGTCCGTTTTTTGCAGTGCCCTTTCAACCCTCGCGGCGCAGGCGGCGCAGGACATCCCTTGGATGCTGAGAGCCAGTTTTTCCACGCGATGACACCTCCTTGAAATTTTCAACCGTCAAGCGGCTTTCCGCAAACGGCAGGCGGGAACGGGCCGAAGACGTCCTCCGCTCCATGATACATCCCTTCGGCGCGCTTGTCTACAACATATTCTGTTTTCTCTTTTCTCCATGCCGCCAGACCCGTTTTCCCGCAGGGGATTTAGGTTTTCGCGGGGCGAATCCGCGGCCCGAATCGGGCAGTACAATAATTGGAAAATCGCAAACAGCGCGAAAAATGAAAAAAGCTGTTGACATTCTAGGAAATATAAAGTATGATTGTATGATAAATCAGATAGGAGAGGTTTCCATGAGCGGGAACATTTTGGAAATAAAAAATCTTGTCACCTCGTTCCGCATCAGGGGCGACTATTATGCCGCCGTGGACGGTGTGTCGCTTGAGATTAAGCCCAACGAGGTGTTCGCCATCGTCGGTGAATCGGGGTGCGGCAAAAGCGCTCTGGCTTTGTCTATCCTGCGCCTGCACAAGGGCTTTTACACCAAAGTGGAAGGCAGCATCTTCTTCAAGGGGCGCGACCTTCTTTCCCTTCGCGACGACGAGCTGAACGACGTTAGGGGCAAGGAAATCGGCATGATTTTCCAAGACCCTCTCACCGCGCTCAACCCCTTGATGAAAATCGGCGCGCAGATTGAGGAAAGCCTTACCATCCATACCGACTACACCGCGGCGCAGAGGGCAGAACGGACTCTTGAGCTGCTCAACAGCGTGGGGATGCCCCGCCCGGGACTTGTTTACGGGCAATATCCGCATGAGCTTTCGGGCGGCATGAGACAGCGCGCCATGATTGCCATCGCGTTGGTTTGCAAGCCCTCCGTCGTCATCGCCGACGAGCCGACCACCGCTCTGGACGTCACCATACAGGCACAGATTCTAGACCTTCTGCGGGACTTGCAGCGCCAAACGCAGAGCGCGGTCATCCTGATTACGCACGACCTCAGCGTCGTGGCCGAAATGGCGCACCGCGTCGCCGTGATGTACGCCGGACAGATTGTCGAGCTGGCCGACGCGCGGGAGCTGTTCCACAACCCCAAGCACCCGTATACCCGCTCGCTGCTTGAAAGCAACCCGTCGTCGAGTTCCTCCGGCGAAGGGTTCCTCCATGTCATTGAGGGCATGGTTCCCAACCTTGACAGGCTTCCCAGAAGCGGCTGCCGTTTCTCCCCGCGCATCCCGTGGATTCCCGACGACGCCCATGAAGCCGACCCGACCTACCGCACCGTCGCGCCCGGGCATCTCGTCTTATGTTCCTGCCATGAGCATTTCAGGTTCAGTGACGAAAGGGGGACGTCCCATGCCCTTGCTTGAGGTTAAGGATCTTAAAGTGTATTTCCCGATTAAGGGCGGGATACTGGCGCGCACCGTTGACCATGTAAAGGCTGTGGACGGGGTTTCTTTCATCATCGAGCCGGGGCAGACCGTCGGTTTGATTGGCGAATCCGGTTCCGGCAAGAGCACCATCGGCAAATCGGTTGTGGGGCTGGCCAAGCTCTACGGCGGCAGCATCCTCTATAACGGAGAGGACATCACCAAATATATCGGCAAAAACCGCTCGTCCTACCGCAGGGGCGTTCAGATGATTTTTCAGGATGTCTATTCCTCCCTCGACCCCAAGCGGCGGGTGCTTGACCTCGTAGCCGAACCGCTGAGGAATTTTGAAAAGCTGACCCGCGCCGAGGAGCGCAAAAAGGTGGACGAATTGCTTGCCATCGTCGGGCTCGGCCCTGAGAACGCGATGAAATACCCTCATGAATTTTCCGGCGGACAGCGCCAGCGAATCGGCATCGCCCGCGCGGTGGCGCTGCGCCCCAAGCTGATTATCGCCGACGAGCCGGTCTCGGCCCTTGATTTATCCGTGCAGGCGCAGGTACTCAATTACCTCAAAATCATCCAGCAGGAATTCCGTCTGGCTTACTTATTCATCAGCCATGACCTCGGCGTTGTGCGGTTTATGTGCGACCACCTGCTGATTATGCACCGGGGCCGCTTTGTTGAGACCGGCAACCGCCAAGACGTCTACGAAGACGCGCGGCACATCTACACCCGCCAGCTCATTGCCGCCATTCCCGACCCCGACCCCGACATGAAGGATGAAAAGAGGACGCTCCGGGATCGGGTGGGCAAGGAATATGATGATTTGAAAGACAAGCACTACAGCGAGGATGGCCGCGTTTTCGATTTGAAAAAGCTGAGCGATACGCACTGCGTGGCTTTACCGTAAGGAAGGAGGGACGCTCTATGTGGAAAACCATTGTCCGCAGAATCCTGATACTGATACCGCAAATGTTTGTGCTGAGCGTATTCCTTTTTCTTCTCGCCGAGAGGATGCCGGGGGACGCGCTGACCGGGATGATTGACCCGACCACCACCAGACCGGAACGCCTTGAGGAGCTGCGGCATCAATACGGGTTCTACGACCCTTGGCACGTCAAATACACCCGCTGGATAGGCAACGCCGTCCGGGGCGATTTCGGCAGGAGCTTTTACCACAAGCTTCCGGTTACGCGCATCATCGCGGACAGGGCGGCCAACACATTCTGGCTCGGGTTGCTTACCGTTCTGCTGATTTATCTGATAGCCATCCCCTTGGGCATCACGTCGGGGAGGTTTCACGACAAACCGCCCGACCGCGCCATCTCTTTCTATTCCTATTTCGCTATGGCGACGCCCACGATTGTTTTGGCGCTCTTCTTAATCCCCCTGTTCGCTTTCCGGCTGGGCTGGTTTCCTTTCGGGGGAAGCGTTGACCCGCGCGCGTTCTCGCAGGGCGGCATCCATTATTTCCTCAGCAGACTGCATCATATGCTTCTGCCCGCCATGACCGCCGCGCTTGTGTCAACCGCTTATATCATCCAATATCTGCGGAGCGAAATCGTTGACTACGAGCAGTCCGACTTTGTCACCACCGCCCGATCCAAGGGGGTGCCGCAGCGTCAGATATATTCGCGGCATATCTTTCGCAACGCGCTGATTCCGGTGGCGTCCTTCGTGGGGTATTCCATCACCGGCGTCCTCTCCGGCTCCGTCCTCTTGGAAACCATCTATTCCTATCCCGGGATGGGCGAGCTGTTCGTTTCATCCATCACTCTCCGCGACTACCCCGTGGCCAACGCGCTGATTCTGCTGTTTGCCGTGCTGGTCGTGACGGGGACGCTGCTCTCCGATATCATTCTGCGTATAGTTGACCCGCGGCTGAAAATAAAGTAGGGAGGAGGGTTACGATGACAGAGTTTTCCGAAATGACGCAAACGGCGGAATCCGGGCGGCCGCCCTCATTCTTCCGCATTTGCCGGCGCGAAATCTGGTCGGATAAATTCGCGTTCATTTCCCTTGTCTTTTTGGTCATACTGTTCCTGTATATCTTCATCGCCGCCTCTCAGGTGGACCCGGACGGCGTCGTCAGGGTCAATCTGCGGAAAATCAACGGTTCTCCCGAGCCGGGGCATCTCCTTGGTTTCGACCCCTCCGGCAGAGATATGTATACCCAGCTAATCGTGGGCGCGCGCAACTCCGTCAGCATCGCGGCCGGAATCGCCGCCATCTGCTGCATTTTCGGAACGCTTATCGGTTTGTTCGCCGGGTTTTTCGGCGGCTGGGTCGATAACATCGTGATGAGGGTCGTTGACTTTTTCTCCATGCTGCCCATTTTGATGATTGTCATCGTGATTGTCTCCCTCATCCCGTCATACACCGTCATCACGCTTGTATGGGTTTTGGCTGCCTTTTACTGGATGTTTGACGCCCGCCTGACGCGGGCCAAAACCCTTCAGCAGAGCAACCTAGACTATGTGTCGGCCGCAAAGACGCTGGGGACGCCCAACTGGAAGATTATGTTCACGCAGGTGCTTCCGAACATCGCTTCCATCGTCATCGTCAACCTCACCCTCAACCTCGCGGGGCTGATGGGTGTGGAAACCGGGCTGACCTTCCTCGGCTTCGGCCTCCCCTTCAGCTCCCCCTCCCTAGGCGCCCATCTCGCGAACGCCCGCACCTTGGGGCCCCTTCTGATGACGAGATGGTGGATATGGTTACCGTCAGCATTGCTGATTGTAATAATGATGCTTTGCATTAATTTTATCGGCCAAGCTTTCAAGCGGGCCGCCGATGCAAGGCAACGAATCGGATAGGAGGAAAAAAAGATGAAAACACGCAAAATTCTCTCCCTCGCGCTCGCACTGATGATGGTGCTTACCCTGCTTGCCGCTTGCAGCCCCGCCGAGGAAGACCCCGTCGATCCCGGTGTCTCTCCCCCGCCCGGCGGCGCCAGCGCCGACCCCAGCACCGATCCTGGCACAGACAGTCCCTTTGACCCTCCCCCGGACGGAATCGTTGACACTAACATCCCGTTTGCCGTGGTCAACGACAACCCGGCCATTGAGGGCGGTGTCCTGCGCGTCGGCTACGCCGCTCCGGGGCCGTTCAGAGGCCTACTCTCTCCCCTGCTCTATCAAGGCAACGACGACGCCCAGCTCCTCAACTGGTTTGACGAAGGTCTGCTGAGCTATGACCTCGACTTCGTCGCCGATCAGGACGGCCCCGCCACCTACACCTCCGACAGCGAGGCGAAAACCATCACCCTGACCCTGCGCCCCGGCATCACTTGGCATGACGGCGCGCCGCTTACCCTTGACGACCTCGTCTTTGCCTATGAGGTCATCATCCATCCCGATTACACCGGCCCGCGCTTTAACGATGAATTCAGAAACATTGTCGGTTGGGACGCCTACAGAGACGGAGAATCCGACACCATCTCCGGCCTTGTCCTCTCCGAAGACAACATGCAGTTGACGATTCATTTCCATGAATTCGTCCCCACCCTGCTGGTCAACGGCTTCTGGTCTTCCGCCGCGCCGCGCCACTACCTCGGCGACATCCCGGTGGCGGACTTGGAAACCCACGACAGAATCCGCATCAACCCCATCGGCTTCGGCCCGTTCAAGCTCGAATCCATCGTCCCGGGCGAATCGGCCATCTTTACACGCTTTGACGATTACTGGAAGGGCGCCCCCAAGCTGGAAGGCATTGACTTTAAGGTCATCGCCCCCGAGATGGTGCCGGCCGCGATGGAAAACGGCGAATTTGACGTCGCCGATTTCAGCACCCAGCACTACCTTGATTACCTGAACCCCACCAACTTCCAATATATCGCCCAACTGGCGACCGTGTTCAACTATTTCGCCTTTGACCTCGGCTATTGGGACGACGAAAACGAGACCGTCGTACTCCACGACAATCCCAAGCTGGGCAATCTCAATCTGCGTAAGGCCCTCGCCCACGCGGTTGACCACGATACGCTCAACGAAACGGTTTGGAACGGCCTGCGCGTAAGAGCCACCACCATGATTACCCCGCGCCACGGCGGTTACCAAAACCAAGATATCCCCGGCTTCTACTATGACCCCGACAAGGCGAAGCAGCTCCTTGACGAGGCCGGATATATCGACGTTGACGGTGACGGGTTCCGCGAAGACCCCGACGGCGAACAGCTTACCATCACCTTCGCGCATATGGAAGGCGCGGGCGCCGAAACCATCACCCAGTTCATGCTTCAATGCTGGGCGGACGTTGGTCTGCGCGTAGAGCTGTTCCTCGGCCGTCTGCATGACTTCAACGTCTTCTACGATTATGTCGAGTACAACGAGCCCGGCCTCGATATGTGGGCCGCCGCGTGGCAAACCGGCATCAACCCCGACCCGGCCGGCCTGTGGGGCAACCACGCTTGGAACTACTCGAAGTATATCGACGACGAGCTGGTCGAAGCTATGGCGGCCTGCATCGCCGAAGAAGCGTGGGACGACACATTCCGCATAAACGCGTTCCGCCACTGGCAGCAACTGATGTATGACAAAGCCACCGCCATCCCGTTCCAGTGGAGGATGGAGCTGATGTCCGTCAACAACCGCGTGAAGAACTACGACATGATGCCTGCCTTTATCGACGCGAAGCTCCACCTCATTGAGCTGACCGCCGACGCGCCGTACGTTAAATAACCATCGGAGCAAAACACCCGCGGAGGCGCAGCTTGCGTCTCCGCGGCCCTTTGCCCGGACGAGATATTTTGTGTAATACCCCCCACGGCCCCTTTATATTTTCCGTCCGCCGTTTATACTTCATAGAGAGGTGGGCTTATCATGTTTGAGTTTCTCAACATTTTCGGAGGGGTTTTCTTCTCCATGTTCCCGTATTCCATCCTTTGCCTTGTCCCGTTTTGGGGCGGCGCGGCAAATTTGAGGGGCAGCAAGAAAAGAGCCTATATTTATTTTCTGCTGTTTACAGCCTATTTACTGGGAGAATCCATCGTTATTTTCGTTGCCGGCCTCGCCCTCGGCACCACCACGCACATCCTTACCGTTGTGAAGCTGATACTCAGCTTTGCCCTGTTGTTTTCCATCATCAAGGCGCGGCTGATGAAGCTGCTCTATGTCTTCCTCGTCGTGGCGGTCTACGCCACCTGCCTGAGCAGTATGGCCAGTCACTTCGAGGCGGTGTTTTTCCCCGAATACCACCAGTTGTACAACCAAATCACCCATAATCTGTTTCATTTCACCCTTATGATTGTAACCATACCGTTTGTATGGAGATTTTTCCGCAGCCAGATGAGGGTGTTCGTCGGCGGCGAACACAGGCATTTATGGAAGGTCATGTGGCTGATTCCCGCCGCGGCGCTGGCTGTTATCTCCATATTCACCGCCAGTTACGACGTTGAGGTTATCGCCGGACGGCCGTTTTTCTTCCGCGTGCTGCTGTTGTCCCTCGCCTCGTTTCTCTTGAATTATGCCGTGATAAGAAGCGTCAACACCAGCGTGCAAAAGCAGTGGAAGAAATTGAGGTTCCCGGTATTTTCCTTCCTGCTGTTTTTGGCCATTTCTTTGATTGCGTCTGTGGCGTACATCCTCTCGGCGCGTCAAATCAACCGCACTTACGCGTCTCAGCAGCTTGTCGTTTCGGGCGAAACCATAAAGCTGTCTCTGGCGACGGCCATCAACAGTGAATTGTCGCTGATACGAAAGCTGGGGGACTCCCCGATTATCCGGGATTATTTTACCCAGCCGGGCGACCCCGTCCATACAGCGTATGCCGTTTCCGAGTTTGAGCTGTTTCAGCAGCACAGCTCGGAGGGAATTGTCTTTTGGGTCAATGACATCGACAAGATGTTTCACGCCACCGGCACCGAGCCGTATCTCGTAGACCCGGACGACCCTGAGAACTACTGGTATAACCTGACGCTGTATGAAACGGACGACTATAACTTCAACATAAACTATAACCCGGAGATGGACATGATTAACCTTTGGATCAACGTCCCGGTCTTTTCCTATTCGGCCGGCGGGGCGCGGACGCCGGTGGGTATGCTCGGCACGGGCCTCAACCTAACCGCAATCACCGAGCTGGTGGACGCCGCCCACCGGGAGCGCAGCCGGTACATAACGGCCTATCTGTTCAATCGGCACCACGAAATCACCATCGCTGCGGATTTTGACTTAATCACGCATAAGGTTCTCCTCTCGGAGCATTTAGGCGGCGCCGGAGAGGAAGCCATCCGTGTCGCGGATTCGATTGTTGACGGCAAAGGCCAAAACTATATCTACGGGGATTATATGTACCGGGTGGGCGTCATTCCCTCGATAAAAGACTGGAATATCGTGATGAGCTATCCGCTTCCCGGTCTTTTGGCGCTGAATCAGGATATGAACGTGGTCTTTTTCGGGATGCTGTCCCTTATCCTTATTTTGTTTGTCATTATGAACATTTTCGTCGCCCGCTCAAGCCGGGCTATGTCGGAGCAGAATTTACGGCTGGAGGAAAGCAACCGGAACGCCGCGGAGGCGAACGACATCCTAAAAACGGTCAACGACGCCGCCGCTTTACTGCTGCAAGCAGGGGTGGACGGATTCATGGACGTCCTCTGGCGCTGTATGGGCATGATTGGCCAAACCGTGAGCGCCGACCGCGTGTATATTTGGAGAAACCGCACCGAAAACGGCGTGGTATACAGCACCCAGCTTCTTGAATGGTCGATGGGCGCGGAGCCGCAGCAGGGAAATGAATATACCATCGACATCCCGCTTGAGGAAACCTCCGAGGAGTGGGTGGAAACGCTGACAAGCAAGCGGTGCGTCAACGCCATTGTCCGGGAAATGACGCAGGGCTCGCAGGAACAGCTTTCCCCGCAGGGGATTCTGTCTATTTTCGCCGCGCCCATTTTCTTCGGGGATTATTTTTGGGGGTTTGTCGGATTCGACAACTGCCACAGCGAAAAGGTGCTTCCCAAGCATCTGGAAGAAAGCCTGTATTCCGCCGGGCTTCTCATTGGCAACGCCTTCAAGAATATCGACGACATTACCGCCACCATTAACTTGCAGGCAGAGTTGAAGGAAGCGCTGGAGGAGGCGCAGGCAGCCAATGCCGCAAAATCAAAGTTTCTCGCCGCGATGAGCCATGAAATCCGCACCCCGATGAACGCCATTATGGGAATCGCGCAGACAGAGCTGCAAAAGGACACCCTGCCGGATGAATACGTAACGGCGCTGAACAGGATTCATAACTCCGGCGGCAGTCTGCTGGGGATTATCAACGACATTTTGGATATGTCGAAAATCGAAACGGGCAAAATGGAGCTTCATCCCGTGGAATATGACATCCCCAGCCTGATTAACGACACGGTACAGCTTAACATCGTGCGAATCGGCTCCAAGCAGATTAAGCTCATCCTCGACATCGAGGAGACCCTTCCCTCAAGGATGATTGGCGACGAGCTGAGGCTGAAGCAGATTCTGAGCAACCTTCTCTCCAACGCCATCAAGTATACGGACAAGGGCTATGTCAAGCTGACGGTGTCGTTTTCCGAGCAGGACAGCGGCCTCACGCTGCGGTTTGTCGTTGAGGACACGGGGCAGGGCATGAGGCCGGAGGACAGGGACAGATTGTTTACCGAATACTCCCGCTTCAATACCGAGAGCAACCGGGCTACCGAAGGCACGGGAATCGGCTTGAGCATCACAAAAAGCCTGACGGAGCTGATGGACGGAACCATCGAGGTGGAAAGCGAATATGGCATAGGCAGTGTGTTTGCGGTGACGGTCAGGCAAACGGCGGTGGACTGTGAGCCTATCGGCCCCGAGCTTGCGGAAAGGCTGCGCAGCTTCACCTTCACCGGGGAACGGCAGGCCGCCAGACTGCAAATCAACCGCGAGAGGATGCCCTACGGCAAGGTGCTGATTGTGGACGACGTGGAAACCAACTTGTATGTGGCGGAGGGGCTGATGACCCCGTATGAGCTGAAAATCGAAACGGCGCTCAGCGGGTTTGAAGCCCTCGACAAGATACGGAACGGCGCGGTGTATGACATCATCTTTATGGATCACATGATGCCGCAGATGGACGGGATAGAAACGACACAGCACCTGCGCGATTCGGGTTACACCAACCCGATTGTCGCGCTGACCGCCAACGCCATCACCGGGCAGGCCGACCATTTCCTCGCCAACGGCTTTGACGACTTCATCTCAAAGCCGATTGACCTCCGCCAGCTCAACGCCACGCTGAACCGTTTTATCCGCGACCGACAGCCGCCCGCGATACTGGCGGCGGCAGGGCAGCAAAAGGAAAAAGCCCAGCGCCCCTCCAAAAAAGACTTGCATCCAATCTTCGTCAGGGACGCCAAAAAGGCCATGCCCATTCTCGAAAGGATATATCAAGGCATTGAAGACGAGGCGGAGGATGATTTGCGCCTGTTCGCCGTCAACGCCCACGGCATGAAGAGCGCCCTTGCCAGCATCGGAGAGCGTGAGGCGTCTCAGCTTGCCGGTATCTTGGAGGACGCCGCGAAAAAGAAGAACAAGGCCGTCGTCCAAGCCGAGACTCCGGCGCTGCTTGATTCCCTGCGGAGCGCCGTCGCGAAAATCGAGGCGGAAACGCCCGCCGAGGCATCCGCCGCCAACGACGATTTGACCGTGCTGCGCAAGCATCTGGCGACCATTGCCGCGGCGTGCGCGGAGTATGACGACCAAGCCGCCGAAGCCGCCCTCGCCGAGCTGGCGAAGCATCTGTGGACAAAGGAGACAAAAGAGGTTTTGGACAAAATCTCGGAACACCTCCTGCACAGCGACTTTGAAAAAGCGGCGGAAGCCGCTGAGTCGCGGCTTTCGGACAACCCCGATTCCTTCGCGCTTCTCCAAACCGTCGACGGGCTGGACGCGGACGACGCGCTCGCGGCGATGGGAGGTCTGCGGGACATATACCTAAACACGGTCAAGCTGACGGCGCGCCTGCTCCCGGAAACCATCTGGAAAATGGATAACTATGCCGCCGCGGGCGGCGTAAAGGAATTCGCGATTGAAATCCACGGGCTGAAAAGCGTGCTGAAAAATATCGGCGCGTCGGCGCTGGGCAGAGAAGCGGAGCGCTTGGAAACGGACGCGCGCGGCGGCAAGGTCAGCGTGGAGGCTTACCAATCGTTTAAGGATTCGCTCACTGAGCTGCTGCGGAAACTAAACCTTGCCATCCGGTCGGAGAAGCCCGAGAGCAAGGTTATAGACGGCGGCGCGTTCGCGGAGGCGCTGACGGAGGCGCAAACCGCCGCCGGAGAATTTGACTGCATCTTAGCGCTGGAGCTTCTCTATCCGTTCGCGGGCGGCTCGCTCGGCGGCGAAACGGAGACGCTTTTGGAGGGCGCAATCCACGCGCTTGAAGCGTTCGACTGCGAGGACGCGTTGAAATATATGAAGAAATTGGAGGATTATATCCATGATAGAACCGGGCAATGAGTATTTTTTCCGCATCAAAGGGCTGATGGTTCCTAGGCGGTGCGATTCCACTCTCATCCATAAAAACATCAACCGTTATATCGACCTTGCTCAGCCGCTCTCTGAAAAGCTGGAAAAGTCGTTTACCGACAAACGGTATGATTTCTTTGCCGCGAATATGGAGACAGCGCTGTCAATGCTGAACTCGGTGTATGCCCGTTGGCTGGAAACCGAGGGCGATATCATCCTTCGCTGGCTTAGGGATAACCGTATGCCGTCTGCCAGCCCGCGGATAAGGCCGTTTATCGCCGATATGCTCACGCTGTCAATCGAAATGCAGCGGGTGCAGAATCAGGCGAAGCAGGAGTTTCTCAGCGAGGTCGAGCAGCACGCGGATATGGCAGACAATCTCTCGGCGGTAGGCTCACTGATTGGCGAAGGTGAATATGAGCAGGCGCAGAGCATGATTGCCGAGCTTGAGGAATACAGCCCCGAGGCGATGCTTGTCAATCTGCTTGACTTGGTGACCTCCCGGCAATATGACAAAGCGGGCGAGCTGGCAAACCTCCTCAAGGAAAAACACGTGGACGCCATCAAGACCTTCGGCGCCTCAGCGGACGCGGCGCAGAAAACCATCCTCGCCGTGGACGACAGGCCGGAAATCCTCTCCGGCATCAGCGCCGCGCTGAAAGGCCGCTATAAAGTGTTCGGCGTCACCGGCGGCAAAGCGGCGCTGAAATTCCTGCAAACCCGGCAGCCCGACCTGTTCATCCTCGACATTGATATGCCGGACATGGACGGCTACGAGCTGTCATACGCCATCCGCATGATGGAGCGTCATGCTTGGACGCCGATTATCTTCCTGACCGGCAATTCATCGCGCGAGCATGTGATGAAAGCCATGCAGGCGGGCGGAAACGACTTTATCGTCAAGCCCGCTAACTACGACGTTTTGCTGACCAAGGCGGGGAAATATCTGACATAAAAGTTCCCCGGATTCATCCCCCCGCCGGGACGCGCCATACATAACCGCCGCCGTCCGCGAATATATATGCGGACGGGGGTGAGGCCGGTGACGGAGGAACACGCGGAACGGAAACGGACGGAGCAAAAGAATCCGGCGGCGTTTTACAGATTATGCGTATCGCTGGCGATATTGGGAGCGGCGCTGATTTCGCGCGCTTTTTTTCCCGAGCAAACCCGAAGCTTTCTGCATAACACCGTTTCGGGCGGCTGGGATTACACCGCCCTGCTGGGCGGCGCGGGCGACAGGCTGCGCTCCTTTGTTTTGGGCGTCCCCCACCCGGACAGCCTTGAAATTGCCGCGGAGGAGGACTCAACGGCGGCGACGGACGGCCCGCCGTATGTCAACCGCGAACTGGAGGAGACGTACGACCCTGAGCATGAGCCTCCGCCCGACGACGACCGGCCCTCGGGCGGCTTGCCCATCCCGGCGGAGGGAATGGGCGGCTTTGATTTGCCTGTGATGCGGGCGGACGCCCGCCTTTTCCTCTCGGAGTTTGACGGAGAGGACGACACCTTCCCCCTCCCCTTCGGGATGCAAAAGCCCGAACGGGTGGACTACACGGTATACGATTTGCCGTTTGAAACAGCCCTCCCCGCTGCCGGAAGGCTCACATCCGCCTTCGGCTACCGCATCCACCCGATTTACGGCGACTGGCGTTTTCATTTCGGCATAGACATCGCCAACGCCGCCGGGACGCCGATTCTGGCGTTTGCCGACGGGACTGTCTCCGCGACCGGGCGCAGCAACGGGTACGGCAATTATGTCATCCTTGAGCATGAGGGCGGGTTTTACACCCTCTACGCGCATTGCCGCACGGTGGACGTTCGGGCGGGGCGGACGGTTGAGCGCGGGCAGAAAATCGCCTCGGTCGGTTCTACCGGGGTAACCACCGGGCCGCATCTCCACTTCGAGCTGCGCTACGGAGACGCGTTTCTGGACCCGGAACGCTATCTCTCCGCCGTGCCGTGAAAATCGGGAAACTTACCGTTCGTGCCGGGTTCATTCTGCTGGTAACCACGTTGGTTTATTTAGACCAAGGCGGGCTGCTTTGGGTGGTATTCGCGGCGGCGCTGCTGCATGAGCTGGGGCATTACATCCCGCTCCGTCTTCTGGGCGGGCGGGTGTCGCGGATAGAGCTGACCGGGGGCGGCATGGGCATGGAGGCGGCGGCCCCGCTGAGCTATAGGCGGGAGATTATAAGCGTGCTGGGCGGGCCGGCGGCCAGCTTGGTTTTCGCGTTGCTTTTTTCCCTGCGGGATGGTATGATAGAGGGACAGGCCGCCATCGCCGGGATGTGTTTTTCCCACGCGCTGTTCAACATGCTGCCCATGCGCGGGCTGGACGGCGGGCGGGCGTTGGAATTGATTCTAACAGCCTGCGGCGTTGAGCGCGGACGGACGGTGGTGCATATCACCACCGCCGTGACCGCCTTGGCGCTGGGGCTTCTGTGCGGTATTTTGGCGGTGCGGCATAAAAACATATCGCTGCTACTGGCAATGATTTACGTCTTTACGTCCGCGTGCCGCCGCCGGGCGGCGGGAGGAGAACCGTATGAACCCCTACCAAAGAATAGAACCGTTTTTAACCGCCGTCAAAAAACCGGCCCGTTACACCGGCGGCGAGGTTAATTCCGTCATTAAGGATTCGCGTTCGGTTGAGCTGCGAATGGCGTTTTGCTTCCCCGACACCTATGAAATCGGGATGTCTTGTCTTGGGCTGCGTATTCTGTACGACGCCGTCAACCGCTTGCCGTACGCGTGGTGCGAGCGGGCGTTCGCGCCGTGGGAGGATATGCGGGCCTTGCTGCTGCGTAAAAAAATCCCCCTCTATGCCTTGGAGAGCGGCGACGCGCTGCGCGATTTTGACATTTTGGCGTTTACCCTGCAAACCGAGCTGTCGTATACCAACGTCCTCTCTATGCTCGACCTCGCCGGTATCCCGCTGCGGTCGGGCGAACGGGACGATTCTCACCCGCTGGTCATGGCGGGCGGCCCCTGCGCGTTCAACCCCGAACCGCTCGCGGACTTCATCGACCTCTTTGTCATCGGCGAGGGCGAAGAGGTCATCGTCGAACTGGCCGAATTGTTCCGCCGTACGGACGCACACTGTGCGTCCGCCGCCCCCGATGCGCGCCGCAACCTCCTGACCCAAGCGGCCGCGCTCCCCGGCGTCTATGTTCCCGCCCTGCACACGGAGGGCGCGGTCATTCAAAAACGAACCGTCCTTGATTTAGACGGCGCGTCCTATCCCGAAAAGCCGATTGCCGTGGGTACGGAGATTGTCCATGACCGGGTGATGCTGGAGCTGTTCCGGGGCTGCGCGAGGGGCTGCCGCTTCTGCCAAGCGGGGCATACAAACCGTCCCGTGCGGGAAAAATCGCCCGGTACGCTTGCCCACCAAGCAAAAGCGGCGGTTGAAAGCGCGGGCGCGGATGAAATCGGCTTGCTCTCCCTCTCGACCAGCGACTATTCCGGCTTGGAGCCCCTGTGCGAGGAGCTTGTCTCTTGGTGCAGGCCCAAGCGGGTCAGCCTTTCCCTTCCCTCGCTCCGCGCCGACAGCTTCCATGTGGGGCTTTTACAGAAAACAGGGCGGAAGACCGGGCTGACCTTCGCGCCGGAGGCGGGCTCGGCCAGACTGCGGGACGTCATCAACAAAAACCTGAGAGAAGAAGATTTGCTCTCCGCCTGCGCCACTGCGTTTTCCAACGGCTGGAACGGCGTCAAGCTGTATTTCATGCTGGGCTTGCCGACCGAGACGAACGAAGACCTGCGCGCCATTGCCGAGCTGTGCGAGCGGGTGTGGCGGCTTTCGAGGGCGGACAAGGGGCGGAGCGTGCGGATTACCGCAAGCGCGTCCTGCTTTGTACCCAAGCCGCACACGCCCTTTCAGTGGGAGCCGATGGTTCCGCCGGACGAGCTGCGGCGGCGCGCGGCGCTTGTGAAGGGAGCGATGCGCCGTCAAATCACCTTCCACTGGCATGAGCCGGACACGGCCTATCTTGAATGCGCTCTGGCGCGGGGCGACCGGCGCTTGGGCGCGGTGGTGGAGCGGGCCTATCGCCTCGGCTGCCGGATGGACGGCTGGAGCGAATGTTTCTCGATGGAAAGGTGGCGCGAAGCCTTCGCGCTTGAGGGCCTTGACCCCGATTCCTACACCCTGCGGCGGCGGGAACCCGACGAGGCCTTGCCGTGGAGCCACATCTCCTGCGGCGTATCGGCGGAGCATCTGAAACGGGAACGCGACAAAGCGTACCGGGGCGAAACGTCGGTGGATTGCCGGACAGGGTGCATGAACTGCGGGATTGAAAACTGCCTGCAAAAAAAGGAGGGCGGCGAATGATTACGACGTACGCGTGGTTCGGGTACAATCTGCCGATGAAGGAGAGCCTTGAGCTTATCAAGCGGGCGGGCTTTGACGGGGTTACGCTCTGGTGGAGCGTGGACTTCGGGCGGACGGATTTCCGCGATGCCCCGGATTTGGTGAGACGGGCGGGGCTGTTTGTGGAAAACATCCACGCGCCGTTCGAGGGAATCAACAACCTCTGGCTGGATACCCTTGACGGGGACACGCTGACGGATTATTTCCTGCAATCGGTTGACGATTGCGCCGAATATCAAATGCCGGCGATGGTTCTCCACCTTTCGGGCGGCAGCCGCCCGCCCCCGTTCAACGAGCTGGGCTTAGACAGGTTCAAAAGAATCGTGGAAAGGGCGGAAAAGCGCGGCGTCAGCGTGGCCTTTGAGAATTTACGCAAACCGGAATATCTGGACTATGTGCTAAGCCGTATCGACTCCCCGCGCGCCGGGTTTTGCTATGACAGCGGGCATCATCACTGCTATACGCCGGACGAGGACTTTTTCGCGAAGCACGGCTCCCGCCTGAAGGCTCTGCATCTGCACGACAACGACGGAGGCGGCGACCGGCACCGCCTGCCGTTTGACGGCACAATCGACTGGGCGGCGGTTATGAAACAGATTTCCCAAGCCGGTTACAAGGGCGCCGTCGCGATGGAAGCGCAAAACTTGGGATACGAAAGCCTGCCGCCGGAGGCATTTCTGCGTTTACTCTTTGAACGGGCGGAGCGCCTGCAAAAAATCATGAAGGAGTGGGACACCCCATGAAAAGGCTTGTTGTTTTCGCAATTTTCCTCGCTTTGATTCTACCTCTCGCCGCCTGCGGCGGCACAGTCTCCCCGGAACCCTCTCCCGCGCCGGGGGCGCCGTCCCCGGAGATTTCTCCCCCGCAGGACGCGGAATCCCCGGTGGGATACAACCCGCCCATGCCGCCGCCGGAATACCCCGTCATCGACGGCAGTTCGTCCACCATCCTCATGCACGCCGCCATCCGCGCCCATCTGACCGGCGCGCGCTTGGTGGATTCCCACAGCCAAACCTACGCCGCGCTGGAGCGGCTCATTCCGGGGCATGACGACCCCGCCGACGTGCTGCTCTCGGTGAAATACTACGACGAGACGCTGCAAGACGCCGAAGACCGGGGCGCGGACTTGATTGTCACCCCGGTCGCCAAGGAGGGGTTTATCTTCCTCGTCAACAAGGACAACCCCGTTGACAGCCTGACACAGCAGCAACTGCGGGATATCTACGCGGGCAGCATCACCAACTGGAAAGAGGTCGGCGGGAACGACGAGGAGATTAAGCCCTACACCCGCAACTGGGATTCGGGCAGCCAGACGGCGATGGAGGACTTCATGGACGGCGTCCCGATTACGAAAAACGCGATTGACCAGATGCTGTTTTCCATGTCGTTTATGCTGGAGGGGGTGGCGTATGAGCCCTCCGCCATCGGCTACAACATCTACTCTTGGTCTATGGAGCAGGCGGTGATGGAAGGCGTGAAGCTGGTGACGGTAGACGGCGTCGCGCCGTCCAACGCCGCGCTCTCGGACGGCAGCTACCCCCTGATTGTCTACACCTACAGCTATTACAACCGCGACAACGCCAAGGGCAAGGCCCTGACCGACTGGCTCCTGACCGCCGAGGGGCAGAGAACCATTACAAGCGCGGGCTATGTGGGCATTTTCGGTGACCTGCCGGAGCCGGATTTCAGCTACTATGACGATGAAAACGCTTCCCGAGAAGCCGCCGACGTCTATTACTCAGAACACGCGAAAGCCTTCGGCTGGAATGATTACGGCTGGTATGGCTGGCGGCAGACCGACCGGGCGCTGATTGAGTCCTTGGCTGACGGAAAGGGCCGGGATGTAACGGTTTTGTATCTATTCAGCTATCCCCATTATGATGCCCAAGAGGAGTATTATTGGGACGAAATGCGGTTTATCGTCCTCACGCGGGAGGCCGGCGGGAAATTTATGGTCATCAACGAGGGGGAATGGCATGATTAACCTCCGGCTGGCTTATCATAAGACGGGGCGGGCGCGGTTTCTCTCGCATCTTGATACCATGCGCGTCTTCAAGCAAGCCCTCACCCGCGCGGGGCTGCCGCTGCGGTATACCGAAGGGTTTAACCCGCATCCGGTGCTGTCCATCGCCCTGCCGCTGGGCGTGGGGGTGGAGAGCGTCACGGAGCGGCTGGACTTCGGCGTGACGGACAACATCAGCATGGGAACGCTCCCGGCGAAGCTCAACGCCGCCCTGCCGGAGGGGTTTCATGTGACGCAGGCCGTCGTCGGCGGCCGTCCCGTTTCACAGATTGCCTACGCCCGCTATGAAATCACCGTTGATTCGCAAGCCGCGCCCGAACAGGCCGCAGCCCTGTTCACCACCTCCGCCGTGGTACAGAAGCGCAGCAAAAAGAAAGACTGCGTCCCCACCGACATCGTCCCGTTCATAAAGGAAATAACCTGTAGGGGCGCACAGTGTTTGACCGTTACGCTGACCGCCCGCGACCCCATTCTTAACCCGGAGTACATTGCCGAGGCGTGGCGGACGTATCTTGACCCAGAAGCGGCGTTTCTGTTTAAGCGCACATCACTGCTGGACGGCGACGGGAAAGCGTTTGACAATTTAATTTGAATAAAAGGAGGACACCCCCATGAACCCACTCATTGGCTCAAACCCCAAAATCGGCATACGCCCCTGTATCGACGGGCGGCGCGACGGCGTGCGCGAATCGCTTGAGGAGCGCACGATGGCTATGGCAAAGGCGGCGGCGGCGCTGATTGAAGGCCGTCTGCGCCACCCGAACGGCGACGCCGTGCAATGCGTCGTCGCCGACACCTGCATCGGCGGCGTGGCCGAGGCCGCCATGTGCGAGGACAAATTTTCCCGTGAGAACGTGACGGCGACGCTCTCCGTCACCCCCTGCTGGTGCTACGGCTCGGAGACGATGGATCAAAACCCGCTGACCGTCAAGGCCGTGTGGGGCTTCAACGGCACCGAGCGGCCCGGCGCGGTCTACCTTGCCGCCGTCATGTCGGCGCACAGCCGCATGGGCCTGCCCGCTTTCGCCATCTACGGGCGCGACGTGCAGGATATGGACGACGCGTCCATCCCCGAAGACGTAACGCAAAGCATCCTGCGATTTGCCAAATGCGCCCTCGCCGCGGGCTGGATGCGCGGGAAAAGCTATTGCAACATCGGCGCGGTCAGCATGGGCATCTCCGGGTCGTACGCTGACGAAGCCATGCTGCGCAAGACGTTTGGGATGCGGACGGAATGGGTAGACCAGATTGAACTGGAGCGGCGTATCGCGCGGGGAATCTATGACCCGGCGGAGGTTGAAAAGGCCCTGCAATGGACGAAAAAGCACTGCAAAGAGGGCGCAGACCGCAACAAGACGCCCTTCTCCCGCGAGGAGAAGGACGCGCAGTGGGAACGATGCGTCAAAACCGCCGTCATCGTCAAGGATATCATGCGCGGCAACCCGCGTCTCGCGGAGCTGGGTTTTGCCGAAGAGGCGATGGGGCGCAACGCCATCGCCGCCGGAGTGCAGGGTCAGCGCCAATGGACGGATCACTTTCCCAACCATGATTTCGCCGAGGCCATCCTAGCGTCGTCGTTTGACTGGAACGGCCCGCGCCAGCCGCTGACGGTCGCCACCGAAAACGACGTCCTCAACGCCGTGAGTATGCTCCTTGGCCATCTGCTGAACGGACGCGCGTCGGTCTTTGCCGACGTCCGCACCTATTGGAGCCCAGACGCCGTGGAGCGCGTCACCGGATGGAAGCCGGACGGAATCGCGGCCGACGGGTTTATCCATCTCATCAACTCCGGCGCGGCGGCGCTCGACGGTTCCGGCGCGATTGGTACGATGAAGCCGCATTGGGATTTGACGCCGGATGATATCGGTACGCTGCTGGACGCGACAGATTGGCCGCCCGCCAACCGCGAGTATTTCCGGGGCGGCGGTTTCTCCTCGCGCTTTGAAACCAAGATTGAAATGCCGCTGACGATGCTCCGCCTCTGTCTTGCCGAGGGCGCCGACCCCGTGCTGCAAATCGCCGAGGGGCACAGCGCCGCCCTGCCCGAAAAGGTCAGCCATACCCTTTGGGAACGCACCGACCCCACATGGCCCTGCACATGGTTTGTCGGCGTGCCGCCGAACCCGGCGTCCGGGGCGGGCTGTCTTAACGGGCAGGCCTCGCGCCCGCTCTCCAATTACGAGCTTATGGCCCGCTGGGGCGCCAATCACGGGGCTTTCTGTTACGGGCATATCGGCGCCGAGCTGATTACGCTGGCGGCCATGCTCAAAATCCCCGTCGCCCTGCACAACGTCGCCCTAGACCGTATCTTCCGCCCGCACGTATGGGGGATGTACGGCGACCCGGCTTCGCAGGACGCGGATTACAGAGCCTGCGCGTCGCTGAAATAACCGGCCGCCCTGTCCCAATCGACAATGTGAAGCCAGTCTTGTATGTAGTCTGGGCGTTTGTTGTAATGCTTCAGGTAATACGCGTGTTCCCAGACGTCGATGCAGACGAGGGGACACAGGTTCCGCGTCAGCGGGGTGTCTTGGTTGGCGGTTTTGAGGATGGTGAGCTTTCCCTCCGGCATGACCGCCAGCCACGCGTACCCGGAGCCGAAGACGCCCGCCGCCGCCGCGGAAAACGCCTTGATAAAACCTTCAACCCCGCTGAAATCCCGTTCAAGCGCGGTTAGCAGCGTTCCGGCCGGCATGGCCGACTTGTCCCCGCGCGGCGCGTCGGGGTCGCCGCGCCCGGCGGGGGGCGACATCCCGTTGAAGAAAAAGATATGGTTATACACGCCACCAGCGTTGTTTTTCACCGGCGTGCGCAGCGCGTCCGGCAGCCAGCCGGCTTGTGTAATCAGCCGCTCAAGGCTCCAGCTTTGATACTCTGGAAAGCCCTTGAGCGCGGCGTTGAGGTTATCGACATAGGTTTTCAGGTGGCGGTCGTGGTGAAGCTCCATTGTCAGTGTGTCGATGTACGGCTCCAGCGCGCCGTACGCATACGGCAGCGGCGGCAGTTCAAATGGGTAATGGCGCATAGATAACACTCCTTCCGAGTATAGTCTATGCGCCCATCATCTCTAAAAATTCCTGTTCAGTTATTACCTTTACGCCAAGTCCAGCGGCCTTTTCCAGCTTGCTTCCGGCATTTTCGCCGGCGACGACATAGCTTGTTTTCTTGGAAACGCTTCCCGCGGCTTTGCCGCCGCGTTCGGCGATGCGCGCTTCGGCTTCGCCGCGCGTCATCGAGGCGAGCGTGCCGGTCAGCACAAAGGTCATGCCGGCCCATTCGCCGTCTCCGCGCCGGATTTCAGCCGTCATATCCACACCCGCGTCCTTCAGCGCCGCAATCAAAGCCTTCGCTCCGTCCGTATCCAAGTAAGCGCGAAGGCTGCGGGCAATCACCGGGCCGATGTCCGGTATCGCGGTGAGGTCTTCCTCCGGCGCGGCGGCGACGGCGTCTATTGAGCCTAGGGTCTGCGCCAGTATTTGCGCCGCCCTTTGCCCCACATGGCGGACGCCCAAGCCGAACAGCAGCCGCGCCAGCCCGCGCCGCTTCGAGCCTTCAATCGCCGCCAGCAGATTTTGCGCCGCCTTTTCGCCAAAGCCTTCATATTGCAGCAAATCGTCTTCCGTCAGCCGATACAGGCCGCCGAGCGACGTTACCGTCCCTTTTTGGCATAGAAGCTCGCAGGTCGCGCTTCCCATTCCCTCAATATCCATCGCGTCACGCGAGGCGTAATGAATCAGCCGCCGCACCATCTGCGCGGGGCAGTCCCCGGCTGTGCAGCGCAGCGCAACCTCGCCCTCCGCCGATACGGCGGCGCTCCCGCATTCGGGGCAGATATCGGGGAACGGATACGGCTCGGCGTCCGGCGGGCGCTTTGCCAAAACGACGGCGACGACCTCCGGGATAATCTCCCCCGCCTTGCGTACGGTAACCGTATCGCCGATACGGACGTCTTTCTGCGCGATAAAATCGCGGTTGTGCAGCGTGGCGTAACGCACCGTCGAGCCGGACAGGACGACCGGGTCCAACTCGGCCTTGGGCGTTAAGACGCCGGTACGGCCTACTTGGATTATGATGTCCCGCACCACCGTTTCCCGATGCTCGGGCGGGTATTTATACGCCGCCGCCCAGCGCGGCGCGCGCGCCGTAGCGCCCAGCGTTTGGCGCAGGGCAAGGCTGTTGACCTTCACAACCGCGCCGTCGGCGTCAAAGGCGTATGCCGCCCGCTCCGCGCCAATCCGCTCTATCTCCGCCATTAGCCCGTCATACGAAGACGCGAGCGTGTACGCGTTGGTCTGAAAGCCCCAGCCCTTGAGCAGCTCCAGCGTCTCATGGTGCTTTTCCGGCCACGGACAGCCCTCCATCGCCTGAATGTTAAACGCGATGAACGACAGCCCCCGCCCCGCCGTGACCGACGAATCCTTCTGCCGGAAAGAACCCGCCGCGGCGTTGCGCGGGTTGGCAAACGGCGGCAGCCCCGTCTCGTCGCGCTCGGCGTTCAGCCGGGCGAAGGTCTCGCGGGGCATATACACCTCTCCGCGCACGGTCAGCAGCTCCGGCGGGGAGGTCAAGGCTTTCGGAATGTCGGCCACGACCGACGCGTTGTGCGTCACGTCCTCGCCTGTGACGCCGTCGCCCCGTGTCGCGGCCAAAGCCAGCCTGCCCTTTTCATACCGGAGCGTCACCGACAGACCGTCTATCTTAGGCTCGACGCAGTATTCCACATCCCCCGCGCGTTCGCGGAACGCCCGAAGCTCGTCCGGGGAGAATACGTCCTGCAGGCTCATCAGCGGGGCGTCATGCGTCACCGGCGCAAACGCCTCCGACGGCGGCGCTCCGACCCATGATACCTCGCCGCCCAGCCCGCGCAGACGCCGCACCAGCGCGTCGTATTCCGCGTCCTCCATGATGGGCGCGTCATGGGCATGATAGGCCTCGTTGGCGCGTACCAGAAGCTCTTGCAATTCCTTGATTTCTGCGTTCATGTCATCCCTCCCGCCTGACCACGGTCAGCAGCGCCGCCAGCCCTATGAGGAAAAATCCGGCGCAAACGGACGCCGCGGACGCCGCCATGTTGCCCCGCGAGGCGTCCATTCCCGCGCAGACCAAATTCAGCAGGGCAAAGGCGGAGTTTATCAGTATAAGCGGCATTGGGACAAACCCGCGCCGCTCGCCCGCGCGCAGCGTCCCGATGGCCATGCCGAGGGTTCTGAGGATGAAAATGAGGTAGATGGCCAGCCCTCCCGCCGCCGCGAGCAGGGCAAACAGGGCGAACCCGGAGACAATCTGCGATAACCCGGAGGTGATGCGCTCCGCCAGAGGAAAGCTCGGGAGACGGACAAAGGGCAGGCTGACAAACAGCGCCGCCTCAATGACGGCAATCAGCGTAAACATCAGCGCAAACTGCGCGATTACGGCGCCTTTAATCAGCACCAAATACCCAATCGCGCCGCCGCTTTGGTTTCTAAGGGCAAAGCAGAGCAGCCACAGCCCGGAGCATATGAGGATGGACGGTATGAGGGAAAGCAAAATCAAGACGATTTGCAGCAGCCCCGGCGCCCCCGCCAAGCCGCCGCCGCCGCCGGGGTGTCCCATCAAGCCGCCGTAGACGCCCAGAAAAGACGACCCGGAGGCAAAGGCGAAGAAAAACACGCTCATGGTATACAGCAGCGTCAGGACAAAAAAGGATGTGGACGCGCCGGCGCCGACCATGAATTGTGTTTCCTTGGTGAGCTTCATACCGCACCGCCTCCAGACGAATCGTTTGTACAGAGTTACTCTACCACAGCCGCGAGGGCTTGTCAAATGGAAATTTGTTATTATTTCCCATTTACTGTACCGCTCTGAACAAATCCTCCACCTGAAAGTAGCTGTCCGGCACCGCGCCGACGATGACCGTCTCCGCGATGGAAACCTGCGTGCCGACCTGTGTGCCGATGCTGTAGCCCGGCAGCAGGACATGGACGTCAACGGTGATATCCATCATAATCTGATGGCGGGTCTGGTTGATGCCGGCGGCGGAAAACTGATTGGAAAACCCGGCGCTCACCGTGCCGAGGGGGACGATTTTCAAGGGAATCCTCGGCCCCCGCCCGCTGAAGATATCGCTGTTGATGAGGTTGCCCGCCGGGATGGACAATCCGGCGGTGTCAATCCGCTCAAGGGAGAGCAGGACTTCCTCGGTGATATCGGCGCGGAGGCGGTTGACCGAGATGATATCGGTCTTGAGGGCGGTGATTTGGCCGTATATATCCTTTTCAAAGAAAACAAGGCTGCCGTAGGTCACATTGTCGTCGGTAATCCGCCTGACAATGGCCTGATTGATGACGCGGGACGCCAGACGATCCACCTCCACCCGCGCCATCTGCGTCATAATGGGACGCAAATGGTTGCCGATGTAATAATTGCCGAGGAAAAACACCGCCAGACCGGCGGCAATCGCTGCCAGCAACGGAAAACGCCGGATACGCCCCGGCGCGGCCCTGCGGCGGCGGAGACGGAATCGGACAGGAAGCCCGCGCGCCCGCGCGGCGCGGAGCCTGAGCGAAAAACGATGGCTGAAACGGCGCATGGCATGACCCCCCCACTGCAATCTATGCGGGGGCTGCGGGGGGTTATGCCCTTTGTGGCGTTTTCTTTGCCTAATTCTTGCGAGTATTTCTTTATATCCTTGTCGGTAGTTTGCAAATTCGCCAGTAGATTGCAATAAACTCCCAAACTGAACAAAGGTTTTTGGAGCGTTCTTAATCAGGTGTGGCTATTTGTGTTCGCCACTGCGATGGTTGTGACATCGCCTAAGTGAGAGTTTAATTGATTGACGTCCCTCGCGCATATAATCATTACATAGCTCTTGACTTTAATTATAAGGTTGTGTTACAATATAACGAGCAATGGGGGTAATAAAAATATATCCGCCCTCCAAAAGAGTATTACTACAGGAGGACAAGTTTATGATGATGGTAAGTAAGATTATTGCAGGTAAATACGCTGGTTGTAAGATGCTCTATAGTAAAGTTTACGGTCACATAAAGATAGAATCTACTGGTGTTTATGTAGACAATAAGACCGTGGAATCTGTCGAATTCGGCGGTAGCGAAGACGACTTCAGAACGGGACAAGCTGTTGTCGGAGCCGCGTTGCTCGGCCCCATAGGATTGCTAGTTGGCGGAAACAACAAAAGGTATAGTGTTATACTTAACTGGAGAGATGGCGAGAGGTCACTTTGTGACCTAAACAAACAGGAATACGAAGCGATACAAATGCGGTTTTTTTAGAGTGAGTCACAGCAATACTAGGTGGAAAGAAAGGGTTGGTTTTCGTGGCTCTTATTAATTGCCCTGAATGTCAAAAAGAAATATCAGACAAATCCCCGGCGTGCGTTGGATGCGGTTTCCCGATTGTACAACCCGTTGATGAACTATATAAGCTAACACTAGACCATAGAGAGATTCGCCCTTCGGTGGCGGCTGAGTTTGACCGATACCTCATGGATGTTATGGGTGTTTGGGAGAACGACGATGCGTACTCTAAACTCTATAGTATGTTAGTTGCTTTAGACGACTTCCCTCAAGTTATTCTCGAAAATATCTCTTACGAAGACGCTATAGCAACACAAAGCAAAATCGAATCATTCGGTGGTAGAACATCAATCTACCGCATGAGTGAGCGTGTCGTAAAGAAGGATATCGCCGGCGTCGCAAAATGCCCCACCTGTAGCTCCACCAAATTAAAACAAATCGGAGCAGCCAACAAAGTAGGAGCCGCAGCGCTGTTCGGGGTTCTAACTGTTAGTCATGTGGGGAAGACGTTCAAGTGTGGGGACTGTGGGTATAGTTGGTGAGTGTGGGTTGTTGGCAAAGATGTGAGGCTGGCACTATTTCATTTGTTGCTGAAATAAGTAGTCGATTAGTTATAGTCCAAGCCTCTTTGCACTAGCAACGATTTCTCCGTAAATCTCATCATGAGTATCTAAATCAAAGTCGGCTAAAAAACCAAGATCGGCTTCCCAGATAGGTATAGAGTGATAGTGTCTAGGGTTATTTTTGTTACGCCACAACAAGTAGTTTAGATGCTTAGATATTTCATATTTTTTCATTTGCTTACAAGAAAGAATAGTGGCAAGCCTTGTACGCCTAGTATCTTCAGAAATTTTTGTATTATATCCAAGTATATTCAATAGAGAACGCTCACTACCTTCAGAAATAAGGTAATATCCTTTGTGTTCATTGTAATAGATTTTCCCGTCTTCAGAAAATACTTTCACAAGAAGATTATGATGCCTTTCTTGATATATTTGAAATATGTTATCTTCAACAAAATATTTATCACAGTGTAAACACCCATGTACATATATATTTTCAACACTTACATTTCCCTTTGAATTACTACACAATACTTTGGCCTTGACCTCCTTAATATCGTGACCATTTCTATAACAGTGAACAAACCCGAAACACAAACGGATTTCTTTGATAACATTTTGCAAATCAAGACAGTTTATTTGATTATTGTCACGAGTAAAAATATGATTCTTTGCGTAAAAATCAAACCTACTTTTCAGAGAGATATAAGCGTCTTCGACAGATATATTTCTCCCGCAATTTTGGGCTACATGAATTATGTGGGAAATAACACAAAAATCGAGTTCTCTCAGATAGACATCAAACGAGACAATACGCGGAACAAATGATGCGCTATCAATACTATATGTGAACATATTAAAGAGATGACTCTTCTTAATAACAGAATAATTAATATAGATAGAGTATTCTTCAGAAAATAACACCTTGTGTTCTTTTAAGAACTTACTCAGCGGCGGTTTGAAGCAAACTATCGCGGAATAAGGATTTAGCATTTTATCATCGCCTTGTATTGATGCAGAACATTTCTGAAGATATTTTATGTATTTTTCAGAAGATGTGCAATATACGTTATATAGTTCATCATAGAGTCCAAGAGCGATTAACTTTTTTGTCGTAACAACCCTCTCGTTATTATTAAGGTAATTTCTGACACTCACACTAACTCTCTCCCTCAGCAATTTGCAACAATATTATCACAGAAGAGAGTACGTGTCAACCATCACAACCCCAATCCACACCAATCAATACATCTATACCAGACCAAATTAGAGAACTGGCAAAGCTGAAAGACGAAGGGTTGTTGACGGAGGAAGAGTTTGAGATTAAGAAGAGTGAGCTTCTGGCGAAGATGTAAAAATCCCGCCCATAGGCAGGATTCTTTATTGAAACCATATGGCTTCCACACCACCCCACTCGTGCGCAGCCCATTTATGTTGTCAATGGGTATTTTACGGCTGCGGGGGGTTATGCCCTCGCGCCGAACAGGGCGGAGCCGACGCGGATCATGTTGGCTCCGGCGCGGATGGCCGCCTCGTAGTCGTCGCTCATGCCCATTGACAGGATTTCAAGCCCATACGCCCGATAGAGGTCAAACAGCCGCCGCATCTGCTCAAAATACCGCGTTTCACCCGGCGGGGGGATGCACATCAGCCCCCGTACGCGGAGGTTCTTCAGCGCGGACATGGTGTTCAGCGCGGACGGCAGGCTATCCGGCGCGAAACCGCCCTTTGTTTCCTCCAGAGCGATGTTCACCTGCGCCAGCACGGGCTGGACAACCCGCAGCTTCCCGGCGCAGTTGTCGATTGTCTCCGCCAGCGCCATTGAGTCCACCGAATGGATGAGCGATACCCTTCCGACGACCTTGGCTGCCTTGTTTTTTTGCAAGCGGCCTATAAAATGCAGCGGCACGCCCCCGTAGGCGCCCAGCGCGTCTTTTTCCACAAGTTCCTGCACACGGTTCTCCCCCGCCGCGTCCACTCCGGCGGCAACCGCTTGGCGCACGGCTTCCGCCGTCTGGGCTTTGCACGCCGCCACCAGCGTGACGTTTCCGCCGCCGCCCGCCTGCTCGGCACGCCGCCGTATCTCTTTTATGTTTTGGGCGATGTTCAATCAGGCCACTCCCCACTTGAAATATTCCGGTGTTTATACTATTATTATATTATCTGATACGCGGAGGCATTGCAAGATGAAAAAGGCGCTCATTGTCATTGATATGCAAAACGATTTTATCACCGGAGCCCTCGGCTCTCCGCAGGCGCGGGAGGTCGTGCCGAAAATCGCGGACAAAATACGGAAGCATCTTCACGGCGGTGGGGACGTCTTCTTCACGCGGGACACGCATGGCGAGAATTATTTAGAGACGGCGGAGGGCAGGCATTTACCCGTGCCGCATTGCCTCAAGGACAGCGAGGGATGGCAGATTTCCGCCGCGCTGACCGACGCTTTGGGGGACGCCCCTGTCCATATATTTGACAAGACGACGTTCGGCAGCTTGGATTTGGCGCGCTTTTTAAGCGGAGAGGGGTACGGCGAAATAGAGCTTGCCGGTCTGGTGGCGTCTATTTGCGTTGTTTCAAACGCCTTAATCCTCAAGGCGCATCTGCCGGAGACGGCGATTACCGTGGACGCCGCCTGCACCGCCGGGGTCGGCGACGAAGACTATCTGGCGAGCCTGTGCGTGATGAGGATGTGCCACATCGGCGTTATCAGCGGGGACGAAACCCATGACTGACGTCAACCCGCTGCTGCTGCTTGATTTCTACAAAACAACCCACCACGAGCAATACCCCAAGGGGCTGACCAAGCTCGTATCCTATTTCACGCCCAGAGAATCGCGGATACCGGGGACGGATACGCTGATTATGTTTGGTTTGCAGGGGTTTATCAAGACTTACCTGATTCAGTCGTTTGACAAAAACTTTTTCGCCCGTCCGCGGCAAGCCGTCACGGACGCGTACGCGAGGGTTTTGGATTACACGCTTGGACGCGGCATTGTTGATTACGGCAAAATTGCCGCGCTCCACCGCTTAGGGTATCTGCCCCTTCAAATCAAGGCGCTGGACGAGGGACTGCGCGTCCCGATGCGGACGCCGATGTTTGAGGTGACAAACACGCACCCCGATTTCGCATGGCTGGTCAATACGGTGGAATCCTTGATGAGCTGTTCGCTGTGGCACGCTATGGTCGCCGCCAACGTCGGGTATGCCTACAGACAGCTTGTCAACCGCTATTTTGACATAAGCGTTGACGCCGATGTTCCGCGTAGCCGCGCGCTGGGCGATTTCAGTATGCGCGGACAGGAAAGCCGCGAGAGCGCCGTCACCACCAGCGCGGCGTTTTGTCTCTCCTTTGTCAACACGGCCACCGTCCCCGCAATCCTTTACCTCGAGGAAAATTACAACTGCGACTGCGCCCTTGAGCCGGTGGCTTACGGCGCGGTCTCCACCGAACACTCGGTGATGAGCAGCAATTTCGCCGCGGACGGGGACGAGATTTCCTTGGTCAGGCGGCTGCTGACCGAGATATACCCCGACACGAGCTTCAGCATGGTGAGCGACAGCTACGACTACTGGAACTTGGTGGAGAACATTCTGCCGCAATGCCGCGCGGAGATTCTGAGCCACAACGGCTTTCTCGGCGTCCGGGGCGACAGCGGCGACCCTGTGGAGATTTCCGTCCAAACGGTTTTCAAGCTCTGGGAATTGTTCGGCGGCACAACCAATTCCAAGGGATACAAGCTCCTCGACCCGCATTTGAAGGTGATTTACGGCGACGGCATCACCCTCCATAGAACCGAGGAGATTTACAAACGACTGATTGCGGGCGGCTTTGCCTGCGACAACGTCCTCTTGGCGTCGGGCAGCCATTCGATGCAGGTTCTGGCCGCGCCCGGTGTTTTGGAGCCGTTCACGCGGGACACCTTCGGCATCGCCGTCAAATCTACGTACGGCGAAATCAACGGAAAGCCTATTTTTATCTACAAAGACCCCAAAACCGACGAGCGTCACATAAAAAGGTCGCACAAAGGGTGCTGCGCCGTTACGGCCCGCGGCGGCGGCCTTGTCTGCGCGGACGGGCTGACCTTCCGCGAGGCCGAAGCCTATCCAGACAACCTTCTCAAGCCGGTCTTCCGCGACGGAAGGATGCTGCGCGAGCAAAGCCTGCGGGAGATACGAAACTTGTTGCATGAGGGAAATTTTTAATAGTTTTTTAATATTTTGGGCGAAAGTCCTTGACAGAATTGCGGAGGTATGTTATCGTATCCGCATGGCAGTGTGCTTTGTTGATAATGGAGCGCGCTGTGAAATTTTGGTGAAACCACACAAACAAGGAGGAAAACTCATGAAAAAATCAACGAAAAAAACCATGCTTGCGTTCGCGCTCACCTTTGTATTGCTTGCCGTGTTCCTGCCCGTTTTCCCGGCGATGGCCGCCGACTACACCGCGACCCTGATGGGCCAGCTTGACGCCGACGTCAGTACATCCGTGGACGAATGGGGTCTCGGAGACCTTCCCAGCGCCTCGGTGAGCTTCAGTCTCGGCGCGGAAGCCACCATTGTCATGGAATTTGACGAGCCGATTAAGTTCACCGGAAACTGGACGGGCATCTCGACCGACATTCCCGTGGCGGACGACGCCGAAGCCGAAGCCTTTTTGGGCGGCATCATTTCTTTCAAGGTTGACGGCGTGGAGCTGGGTTCCAGAGAAGTGCCTATGGTTAACCGCGACGGCGGCGGGTTCCTGACCATTGACGTCGCCCGTCAGTGGGGCGGAAATTATGACGCCTACGATCTCGCCGGCATGGCGCCGTTTTCCAAGCTGGAAATCACCTTCCTGCTGGGCGACGAGGTCAACTTTGACGCCGACGGCGGCAGCGCCGCGCCCCCGGCAGCCGTTACCGGCGGCTACGCTTGGATTGGCGGGACATTTTTGACCGAGGAAGGCGACTTTGACTGGGTTCCCTTCGAGGATCAAAAGGTCGCTTTTGAGCTTGGCGTGCCGTTTACCGTGACGCTTGATTTCGGCAGCGGGACGAACACCCACGGCGAGGCAAGCTGGGGCTACATCACTGTTGTGCAGACCGACATGATGGCAAGCGCCTCCGAATTCTCGGCGTACATTGACAGCATCATTGTAGACGGCAGAAGCATTAACTTCTATGAAGAAAACATTGAAGTCGGGTTTGACGGCGGCGTGAGGATTTCGCTGACCAACGCTTGGTCGGACGACCCCGTGGTCGCGTCCCCCGCCATCATCGGTGAATTTTCTAAAATGGAAGTCACCATGGCCTTTATGGCCTCTGACGCGGACGCGCCCATATTCCCCGCCGCGCCGCCGCCTGTAGACGTAGACCCGGAGCCCGGAGCCGACACGGATAACGTGGCCGGCCGTGATGATACTGCGGCTCTCGAGATTGCCCCCGACGTTTCGTTCCGCGAAGAACCGGATAGCGGCGGATTGCCGGGCTGGCTGATTGCCCTGATTATCGCGGGCGGCGCAGTCATCATCGCTGTAGTGGTCGTCGTTGTGATGAAAGGCAAAAAGAAATAATCTGACACGCGCTCCCCCTCGCGGCAACTCCGCCGGGGGGAGCGCTGCATGAAAGTGGAGGACTTCAAAATGGCGTTATCCCGCAGAATTTTAGCTATGGTGATTGTACTTATGATGATACTTGCCTCGCTCGCCTCCTGCGCGGAGCCGGAGGCTCCGTTCTCCGACGCCCCTTCCGCTGACGAAGGGCCGTCCGAATCCCCTGCCGGACCCGGACCCGTGGATCCGCCGGAGGGCGTGACCTCCTTGGAGATGGCCCGGCTGATGGGCTACGGCATCAATCTCGGCAACACCATGGAAGCGTGTGACGCCAGAAACCGCATCCCCAACCGCGCCCCCTCCGTATACGAGCAGATGTGGGGCAACCCCATCACCACGCAGGAAATGGTCACCGGCATGAGAGACGCCGGGTTCAAAACCCTGCGCGTCCCGGTGGCGTGGAGCAACGCTATGGCGTTCGCGGTCAACAACGAGCAGGACTACGAAAACTGGGACTATACCATCGACCAAGCGTACCTTGACCGCGTGGAGGAGATTGTCAACTACGCGCTGAACGAGGATATGTTTGTCATCATCAACGCCCACTGGGATCACGGCTGGTGGAGCATGTTCGGGCACCCGGAGCAAGAGGCGCGCGACGTCGCGATGGAGATTTTCACCTCGATGTGGACGCAGATTGCCGGACACTTTGAGGGTTACGACGAGCGCTTGATTTTTGAGCCTTCCAACGAGGAATGGGGGAACCGTTTCAACGACACGACGCCGTTCAGCCCGACCGGCGGCGTTTTGAACATGAACGAGCGCTATGAGCTGCTGACCGAGCTGTCGCAGGTGTTTGTTGACCTAATCCGCTCAAGCGGCGGCCATAACCCTGATCGCTTCCTGCTGATGAAGGGCTTCAACACCGACGTGGAACGAACGGTGGACAGCCGTTTCAGAATGCCCGAAGACCCGAGGAGCAGGCTGATGCTCTCGGTGCATTACTACACGCCGTGGAGCTACTGCGGCGACACCTCGGGCGTGGGGACTTGGGGCAGGACGGGCGAGGTGGAGGAAATGAACCGCCTTCTCGGCTCGCTGACCCAGTTCACCGACATGGGTTACGGCGTCGTTTTGGGTGAATGGGGCGTTCTCGACAACGAGGGCGACGACCGGCTGAACTTTTTCACCAATTTTTTAGACAACTGCGACCTCTACGGATTCGCGCCCATTCTCTGGGATACGGGATATGACCCCATACACGGCCGCCTGTTTAACAGGCGCGCGGGGGAGGTTCACACCATCGTCGCGCCGGAGCTTTTGGCGCTGTTTCAAAGCAGGGACGTGAGCGTCCGCGCCGGACTGTCGGCGGAGGACATCATGGCCGCGGCGCGGGACAACATGGCGGTGACGATGGAAATGGCCATCAACCGGCCCGAAACCGTCATCTCCGCCGACGAGGCGTTTGCGTGGATTATGTTCACAGGCGGCAACTGGTTCCCGCAATACAGCGCCGGAGACAGATACCAGCCGGAAAATATCTCGGCGGGGCTGGTTCCCACCGACGTTGAGATTACCGGCCCGGGAACGTATACGGTAGCGCTTGATTTCACCGGGCTGCCGACCGGCTACTCCAACGGCTTTGAATTCGCCGCCATCGGCATCATTAACGGTGAGATTCTCTTCCCCGGCTACTACATACACATCACCTCCCTGCTGATTAACGGCGAGGAGGCGGAGTTTGCCGGCCTTCCGTACACGACCAACGACAACCCGGTCACCACGCGGGTCAACCTCTACAACGATTGGGTCGGAGGCGCCGCGCCGCCGGACGCGAGGGTCTACAACGGAACCGCCGCCGAAGCGTCGCCCACCTTTCTGGAGAACTACAGGCTTACACGCATTGCAACCTTGGAGATAACCTTTGAGTATATAGCGCCCTAATTTGATTGGGAGTGTGTAAAGTGCTAAAACGGTTTCCCCGCGACAGGGTGGCGATGATTGCCCTGCGGGTATGCATTGTCGTTACATTCACCGCGGCGTTTGTCCCCAGCGTCAATCCGGCGCGGGTCGCGGGGCTTATCAACAAAAACGTCTCGCTGTTCACCAACATGATTTCCACCGCCTCCATCACCTCCGGCTTCGGGCGGGCGTTGAATCAGGGGTGGGTGGAGCCGACCACGCTGGGGCTGATTTTCATCGGCGCGCTCGTCTGCGGACTGGGCATCGCGTTGCTGGGCGCGGCGTTCTGCCTGAGTCTCGGAAACATGAAATTGCAGCGGCTGGGGCTGATGTTTGTCCTCGGCGCGGCGCTGGCCGGATTCACCGGAACCACAATCCTCCGCTCGGCCTACAGCCTGCTCTATGATTCGCCGCGCGTTGACATGATTCAGCCCATGATGCCGGTGGGGAACATGGTTTTCTACATCCTGTTCTCCGTGACGCTGCTGGCCGCGGCCGCGGCTTGGTTCGTCCTGCCCAAACCGAAGCCGGGCGAAAAGTATTCGATTGCCCCTAAATACAGGCTGTTCCTTATGATTCTCCCCTTCTTGGTGCTGGTGGGGCTGTTTGCCTATCTGCCGCTGTGGGGATGGCGTTATGCCTTTTTTGATTACCGTCCGGGCTTTGACCTGACGATGGATGATTTTGTGGGCTTCCAGTGGCTGCGTTACCTCTTTGAAAACCCCGCCACCCGCCGCCACATCGGCAAAGTCTTGACCAACACCCTAGCGATGAGCGGCATCGGCATCGCCACATCATGGCTGCCGATGGTGTTTGCCATTTTCCTCTCCGAAATGCGTTCCGGCTCGTTTAAGAGGAGCGTCCAGACGCTGACCACCGTTCCGAACTTTATAAGCTGGGTGCTGGTATACAGCGTGGCGTTCGCCATCTTCTCCACCGAAGGGTTTCTCAACTGGATGCTGGTGGGCATCGGCGTGATTGAGGAGGGCACCAACTGGCTGATGAGCGGCTCGAACATCTGGCTGAAGATGTGGGCATGGGGGACATGGAAGGGTCTCGGCTGGGGCGCCATCATTTACATCGCCGCCATCTCCAGCATCGACCAGCAGCTTTATGAGGCGGCGACGGTGGACGGCGCGGGGCGGTTTAAGCGGATGTGGCATGTCACCGTGCCGGGGCTGCTCAGCACCTATTTTGTTCTGCTGCTGCTCGGCATCGCCAACATCCTCAGCAACGGCTTGGAGCAGTATTTGGTCTTTTATAATCCCAGAACCGCCGCCAGCATTGAGGTGCTGGATTTATTCGTCTATCATTTGGGACTGACGCGGGACGGCGGCAACATTCCTCTGGCAACGCTGATTGGCGTGCTGAAATCCGTCATCAGCGTGACTCTGCTGTTCTGCGCGAACAGAGCGTCAAAGTGGTTAAGGGGTGAAAGCATTGTATAAAGAGGGACGAATTTTGAAGCATATGCACAAACAGACCTTCGGCGACCATCTGTTTCATTTTCTCAACAGCGTGTTTTTCACCCTGTTCACCCTGCTATGCGTTTTCCCGTTTTACTATCTCTTCATCAACACCATCAGCGACAACAGGCTGGTGGGGGCCGGACAAATCAACTTTTTGCCGCAGGGAATCCACCTTGACAACTATTTGAGGGTTTTCAACGTCCCCGACATGGGCCAGTCGCTTTTCATCACCACCGCGCGGACTCTTCTCGGAACCGTTTTGATGGTGCTGGCGTCCGGCTTGGTGGGCTATTTGGTCACGCAGAAGAATATGTACGGGCGGAAAATCATCTATCGCTTCATCATCATCACCATGTATTTCAACGCGGGGCTGATTCCGTGGTTTCTCAACATGACCATGCTGGGGCTGACCAACAGCTTTTGGGGATACATCATCCCCGCCGTTGTGCAGCCGTTCAACATCATTCTGACCAAGACCTACATTGAGTCCATCCCGGGGGAGCTGGAGGAAAGCGCCTTTATTGACGGCGCGGGGTATCTGACCGTTTTCAGCAGAATCATTTTGCCGCTGTCCAAGCCGATTTTGGCGACCATCGCCGTGTTCGGCGCGGTGGGACACTGGAATTCGCTGATGGACTCGATGATTCTGATGCTGAGCGAGCCTAAGCTGTATACCTTGCAGCACCGCCTTTGGATTTACCTGAACACCAGCTCCGACATCCAAAAGGTCATGGATCAGGGAAGGGTTACCGCCAGTGACTTATCCCGGCTGCTCAACAACCGCGTCATCTCGCTGACCGTCGCTATGGTCAGCATCATCCCCATTTTACTGGTTTACCCGTTCATGCAGCGGTATTTCCAAAAGGGCCTTATGCTCGGAGCGGTCAAAGGCTAAGGGCATTTACGCATACTCAAATCAAAACAGGAGGTTTCATTATGAGCATCAAAAAGTGGTTCGCGTTATTCTTGGCAGCCGTTCTGCTCATCGCCCTTTCATCGGCGTGCGCGCTGGGCGGCGGAGGTGGAGGCGGCGGAGGCGACCCCGGCGGAGCCGACCCCAGCGGCGACCCCGGAGGCTCTCCCGGCGGTTCGGGCGGCCCCGTCGATTTGGTCATCTACTCGCAGCTTGCCAACTTTTCCGGCGTGCAAGCCGGATGGGCGGCTCAGATTCTCAAGGAGAAATTCAATGTCACCGTTTCCATCATCCCCGAGGCGGACGGCGCTTTCGCGACGCGCATGGAAGCCGGGTTCTTGGGCGACATCATTCTCTTTGGCGGCAGCGGGCGGCAGTACCGCGACGCTGTGAACGCCGGGATGCTGTTTGACTGGGAAGAGGACGGCTTGGTGCAGACCCACGGACCGTATATCTGGGAGCATATGCAGTTCGCGCTGGGCAAAAACCGCGATTTGAACGACGGCAAGCTATACGGCTTCGGGCATAATGTGGCCGGCAGCGCGGACGACCATCAGGATTTCTTCTATTACCCCTACCTCCGCTGGGATTTGTATCAGCAGTTGGGCTATCCCCGAATCCAAACACTGGAGGACTACATCCCCGTAATCGAAGCTATGGTGGCGCTGGAGCCGCAGAACCAGTTCGGCAACAGAGTCTACGGCGTCTCTTTCTTCCCCCAATGGGACGGAGACATGGTGATGATGGTCAAATCCACCGGGGCGCTGTATGGCTACGATGAATTCGGTTTCGGGCTGTATGACACCAGAACGCAGACCTACCAGCCGATTTTTGAGGACGGCAGCATGTATCTCCGCGCACTCAGTTTTTACAACCAGCTCTTCCAGCGGGGTCTTGTGGATCCCGACTCGATGACGCAGACCTTTGACGACATGAGGGAAAAATACCTCAACGGGCAGGCCATGTTCAACATCTTTAGCTGGATGGCCGACCCCTTCAACACCGAGGAGAATATGGCGGCCGGCAAGGCCATGATGTGCGTGGCGGCCGAAGATCAGGAAAACATCGTCTACGGCCTGAACCCGTTCGGAGGCAACCGCGTGTGGGCCATCGGCGCGCAGACGGCCTATCCCGAGCTGTGCATGGAAATCATCAACTGGCTCTGCACCCCCGAGGGCGTTCTGTCGTATAACTACGGGCCGCAAGGCGTTACATGGGACTACGACGAAAACGGCGACACCTACATGACCGAGGCGGGGCTGTCCGCCCAAGAGGACGGCGACAACACGATGATTCAATACCTCGGCTACTCCGGCAGCTACAGGGACGGCGAGTTCCAGCACAACAACACCACATGGGTCAGGGAAGCCATCAACCCCGATTCCGCGTCCGGCGAGAGCTTCAACTGGGAAGTTTGGCAAAGCACGCTGGAAAACAGGTTCATCCACCCCATTGAGCAGTCTTGGCGCGACCACTTCGACGCTCTGCGCGCCGACGATTACCTTATCAGCAGAGGCCACCGCTCCATAGCCATCGGCTCAACCTTTGAAATGGAAAGCCGCAGTTCCGAGCTTGACGTCACTTGGCAGCAGGTATCCCTCACGATTAAAAACGGCTCATGGGACGCCATATACGCCGCGACCGACGAGGAGTTCGACGCCATTGTCACCAAGATGATTGACGACGCCATCGCGTTCGGATATGCCGAATGTGTTGAATGGGTCGCCGGGCAGGCCCTGCTCCGCAAACAGGCGGAAGACGAAGCGATGGGACGGTAACTACTATGTACAGAACACAATCTCAACGGGAGGACATTCTCAACCTCTATGACAAGCTGCGCGTTACCGATACGCGGGACGGGCTGGACTGGATTGGCTACCACCATTACGGCAGCATGAGTCCCGATATGCGGCCGCTCTGGCGGACACGCGCCGTCGGGTTTGCCAAAACGGCCCGGTACATCCCCTATGACAAGCCCGCCCCCAATCTGACCGGGAACGCCTACACCGAATGGTCGGGCTGGTATTACGGCAACGTCTGCATTTACCCGTGGATGACGGAGATTGAAAAGTACGATTTCCCCGTCATTGACATGTCCAACCTCGCCGTGGGGCTGATGGGCTCCAACAACACGATGGAGGGCGTCCGCGACGGCGCCGTGGGTTATGTGGCGTTCGGCGGCGTTCGGGACACCGACGAGATTATCCTGCAAAGCATCCCGTTCTGGTCAACAAAGATTGCCCAGCCGATGGATCAAGCCCGCATCCAATACGAAAGCCACAACACCAACATCAACTGCGACGGCGTCTGCGTCTGCCCCGGCGACCTCATTGTCGCCGACGGAGACGGGGTGGTGGTCGTCCCCGCCGAGCTGGCGGAAGACGTGGGCAAATGGGCGGCAAAAGAAATGAACGCAGACCGCGCCGCGCGCCGCAGGCTGTATGTCGATTTGGGCATGGCGCTGGACGATTCGGTGCGGGATTAACGAATCAAACACAAAAAACAGGGCTTTCGCCCTGTTTTTTGCTCTTGACAATAATCGTCATTATATGCTATAATTTTCCTGTGAAGAACCCCTGCCGGGGCGAGCCTGCTGCCTTCTTCGTATTCTGTATCGCCGGAGCCGATGAGAGGAGGTGGATAGTTGTGAGTTTTGGGCAAACGGTGAAAGAGCTTCGATTACTTATAGCCGAGTTTCGGAAAATCGTTGTCATATTAGCCAACCGCCGCAAAATGAGTAGCGAAAAGCCCTCCCGATAGCCGCAAACTGACGGAGGGCTTACGCTTATTCGTTAGGTAGTGGGCCGCCTTTAGGCGGTGGGTTCTTCCATTTGTATTTTACCATGTTGTGCGGGGGGTGTCAAGGGGAATTTTTGTTTTTTTATGGAACCCCCTGCATCCCCACTGGGCGTGCGGCGTAGGTTCTCGTCACTCCAAGGATGGTCAGGGTAACGGCAGATATGCCCGCAGCTTCCTCCGCATACCCTATTTGAACCGTTTTGCCTTTGTAATACTCTCCGGCAAACACCGGCGTTCCGTTTCGCAGGAGCAGGCCGGCGGCGGCGCCTGTCCCGATTGTATAGTGGATTTCTCTAGGGGCGCCGACGCGGGTAATGGTCAAGGTTCCGTCGTCGTCGTCCCAGTCGATATCCTCCGCGTCCTCAATGTCGTTCATTATCACCGACGACAGGGCGTTGAGCAGGTTGTTGACCTCGGCCATGCTGTTGGCGTTGATGTAAGCGTTGTACATGGGCAGGAAGACCGCGGTGACGGCGAGCATGATGATACTCATCACCAGCATCGCCACAATCAGCTCGGTCAGCGTCACGCCTTTTTGGTTGTTCAGCCGTTTAAGCATGAGGGGCCTCCTACGGGGTACAATCACACGGGGCGAACGCGGTAAAGCCTCCGACATTCGCCTCTGCCACATTGACAGTAAACTCTAACTCTTCACCGCTTACCGTATCTTCAAAGGTGATGGTAACCGGCGTATGCGATGTCCCATCACATTCCGCCGCATCAGCGGAGCTTTTTCTCAGCGCTTCGTTGGCGGCGTTCTGCGTATCATTGGCTTCCTGCGTCGCGTGGCCGGTGACGCGCAGGGAGGCCATGATAATCAGCGTGACGGCGGCCATCAGGATGGTGAAGACCATCATGCTGACGATGCCTTCCATCAGCGTCTCGCCCCGGCGGCTTTGAAGGAGCGTGAGGATTTTTCTCATATCAGCATTCACTCCCTATCTCCCCCGCCGAAGGCGGGGAAAAGGATAGAACATCAGTCAATCCCATTCAGCAGGGTAACCACAAAGGTCACGGAAACCCGATCCGGCGTTTCCGCGTCAAACGCGGGGGAAAAGGAGAGACGGCTGACGTGGACGGCATTGCTGGCGTCCACCGTATCCAGCAGGCGTTTGACCGAGTCGTAGCCGCCGCTCACGGACATGGTGGTGGTGACGGTGGAAAACGCGCTGACGCTATGCGCCGCGCCGCCGGGGACGGAGAAAGCGGCCGGGGCGCCCAGCCCTTGGCTGACGATGTCGAGGTTGTTGTTTCTGCACAGCATAATCAGCATATTGCTCAAATCCGTCGTCGTGTCTGTGCGCACAAAGCGGTTCTCGATATCCCCATAGGCCGTTTTCGCCCGCAGATGCTCTCCGCGAACCCGTTCCTCCTCGTTCAGGCGCGCCCCGATAACCGCCCATTCGCCGTTCAGCTCCTCAAGCCGCTCGGTTTTCTCCTTGAATTCATTATACAGCGGGAGAAACCCGAACTGGAACGCCAGATAGAAGAGACCCAAAACGGCGGCGGTGGCCAAGAGCCGTTTTTCCTTGGGGGTAAGGTTTGTTTTTTCTTTCTGCATTATTCCGCCTCCTCCCCTGTGGCAGCCCTCACGGCCAGCGTAACCTCGATGTTGAACACCGTCTCGCCCTCGCTGTTTGTGTCAAAGCCCTGATAGCCGATGCTTGCCACCATATCGCTTCCGCTCAGGTTGTTGATATATAGGAGCATACTGTCTGAGTCGGGGCTTCTCGCGCTGATTCGGACGCTGTTGCTCCTCTCGTCGTAGTCAAACTGCGTGATCTCCGCCAGACGCCGATGCCCGACGATAAACAAGTCCAGCATATCGCTTGAAACTCTGGTCAGGCTTGCGTCCCAGCTTTCCAGCTCCCTGTACTGGCTGTTAATCCCGTTGTATACGCCCGTTTCGGTTTCGAGACTTTCCAGCTCCGCTTGAAGAACCTCATTGCCGGCGCTGTTTAACTGATGGCTGACGGCGCGTATCTCCTCGTCCAAGTTATACACCTGCCACCACATATACCCAATCGGCAGCGCCAGAATCAGCAGGTACAGCAGCAGCAGGGGTAGCGCTTTGTTTCTGGTTTTTTTGCTCTTCACATGCTTATCCAGTTGCTTGCGCCCGGCAATAAGGTCGATGCAGCCGGCGGGCATCAGCGCGTTGAGGTAGGCGAAATGCGATTCCGGCGGCAGTGCGCCCGTCCCTTCCCCGAACAGGTTCAGGAGGCTCATCTGGATGCCTGCGTAGGGGTTGAGCGCCTGAATGAGGCTGACGTCCGTTTCGTTGACGCCAAGGTAGTAGCATTGCGTTATCTCGGAGAATTTTTGCGAGCGGTTGAAGTTGACCAGACCGTTCAGGTTGTCTAGGATGTTTTGGAATATCTGCTCCTTTGTTTCCCCGTAGAGGCGGGCGCGTGACATGAAGACGTTGCTTCCGTTTTCAAAAATCATCGAAACCGCCGTAAACCCGTCGAGCAGGGTGAGGACAAACGACCCCTTGCTGAGGGCGGGCGACGAATCAATCAGGTTCACGAGGGCTTCGGCGCCGACGCGGATGGAGGTGAGCTTGATTCCGGCGGCTCTGAACGCGTATATATACGCGTCCGCGAGTCCTTTATCGACGGCACACGCCAAAATCGCGTCTTCCGCCTGCGACTTCAGCTTGTAGTAGCCGCACACCAGTTGGCCGGAGTCGGTGGTCGCGTCGGCAAAGTCGTCCCGCACAAGCTGTAAATACCGCTTGTGGTTCAGCTTAGGCGTGACCAGCCTGCGGGAGAGGATGGCGCTCCCGTCTACAATGAGCGACGGGGATTTGAATAAATCGGGGTTTTCCGTGCGCATCGCGGCCAAGCACTCGGTCAGAAAGGAGGCTTCGGTAATCATGCCGTTAATCATTGTCCCCTCCGGGAGGGGATATGTGACATACCGCTTGACCGAACGGCCGGCATAGCCGACGACCTCAATTTTCTCCGCTGAAATATAGATGGAAGATTTCATGTTAGCCCCCTATCCTATCCTAACATTGACGGGTCTGAATACAGAGACATCATCGGCATTATGACCGACATCATCACAAGGACGATGGCCGCCGCCATGATGACCAGCATGACCGGCTGCACCAGCTCCACCAGACGCCCGGTGGCCTGCTCCGCCTCAAAGTCAAAGCTATCGGCGATGGATACCAGCATGGTCTCCAGCCGCCCGCTTTCTTCGCCGATGAGGATGGTGTTGGGCAGTTTATTGTCAAAGCCTTTAATCTTGCGTATGGAGGATGAAAGCGTCTCGCCGTTGCGGACATCCCTGATAACGCCGGAAAACTGCCCTTCGATGTATTTGTTGCCGATAATCGTCGAGGAAATCTCAAGCGCCTTAATCATCGAAACGCCGCTGGAATAGAGGGAGGAGAGCGTGCGGGCAAAACGCGCCGTGTAGATGATGTGCATGAGCTTGCCGACAACGGGCATTTTCAGCTTGGACTGGTCGAAGCGGTATCTGACGGACGGCACCCTCAGCAGATAGACAATCAGCGAAAAAAGACCCAGCGCCACAAGAATCAGGACATACCATCTGTCCGTCATAAAGTTGCTCATGGCGATGATTCCCCTTGTCAGCGCGGGCAGTTCCATATCCGAAAGCGCGACAAAGAAATCGGGAAGGATGATGGTGAAGATGGCGATTATCGCCAGAACCATGAAGATGGCCATAATCTTCGGGTAGTTCATCGCCGATTTGACCTTGCCGTTCAGCCTGTTTTCTTTGTCATAATGGATGGCCATTTTATCGGTGACATTTTCCATCTGCCCGCTGGCTTCACCCGAGGCGAACATATTGACCAGCAATTCAGGGAAAGCGCGGCCCTGCGCCTTCATCGCCTCCGACATGGTCAGCCCCTGCTGCACGTCCTTGTGAAGGCTTTCGTAGGCGAGCTTGACTTTGGCTTTTTTGAAGTCGCGGTCTTTGATAATCTCCATCGCGCGCACCGCCGTGATGCCGCTGCTCAGCATACTGGACAACTGGCGGCAAAACTCGCTTACTTCGTTTGCCTTGAAACGGTATGACGACCTTTTTTCATCCATCGCCTTGAATTTCATCGGGACAAGGCTGCGGCTCCGCAGGATTCTCCGAAAATCGTCCTCATCCCGCGCGTCTACGGTTGAGGTGAGTTTTTTATTGTCGAGGCCGATTGCCGTGAAATGATACTTGGGCACCGTTTCACCTCCCTATAAGCCAGTGTAAGCCAAATAGCCGTAAATATGCCGTTATGACGTTCTCACCGTAGAGCATTGCCGCCGCAACGCCGACGCAGAGAAACGGCCCGAAAGCGATATGCTCGCCTTTTTTCTTTTTCTTTTTGAGCATCAGATACAGCGCGTAGCTACCGCCGAGCAGAATCGCCGTGAAAAACGCGAACAGTACGCTTTGCCAGCCCAGAAGGAACCCGCATACCGCCATTAGCTTGATATCCCCCATCCCGTATGCGCCCTCAATCATCAGCGCTAAAGCCAGCATTGGCACACTGATGGCGGCAAGCCCGATACTGCGGTGAAGAAGCGTAATCTCCGGTCTTGCCCACAGGGCGGCGGCGGCAAACGGAATGAGCGCAATAATCAGACCGTCGGGAATCTCCATTGTATCCATATCTATCAGCGTTATGGCCAGCAGAATGGCGCAGACGCCGAATGCCAGCGGGGTCATCCACGCAAAGCCGAAGCGGAGGAAGCAAAGCGCCGCCGCGAGGGCAAAGCCCAACTCCGTCAGCGGATAGCGCGGGGATATCCGCGCCGCGCATGTCCGGCATTTGCCCCGCAGGGCAACGTAACTCAGCATCGGAATCAACTGATACCACCGCAGCGTTTCACCGCAGGCGGGACACCTTGACCGTCCTTTGAGGAAGGATTCTCCCGCGACGCTCCTGAGCGACGCGGCGTTGACAAAACTGCCGAAGCAAGCGCCCAGTACGGCACAGAGAACCGTCGCGGCTATGTCAGCAGACCGCATATCACATCCGCCCCACGGCATTCAAAAATTCTGCCTTATCGCTAGCCTTTTCCATCGCGTCCTCACGCCGCACCACCCCGCGCTGCACCAGCATCGCGAGATAGGAGTCTAACAGAACCATGCCCTGCCGCGCGCTGGTTTGGATGGTGGAATCAAGCTGGTGGCACTTGTTTTCACGAATGAGATTGAGAACCGCGTCGGTGCCCAGCATAATTTCAAACGCCGCCGCGCGTCCATTGCCCTCGGCTTTGGGCAGAAGGGTTTGTGTGATGACGCCCTTGAGGGTGGACGCCAACTGCGTGCGTATCTGTGCCTGATTGTGCGGCGGGAACACGTCGATGATACGGTCGATGGTCTTGGCGGCGCCGGTTGTATGCAGGGTGGAGAGAACCAAATGGCCTGTTTCAGCGGCGGTGATGGCGGCTGAAATCGTTTCGTAGTCACGCATTTCGCCGACGAGGATGACGTCCGGGTCTTCACGCATCGCGCTTCGCAGCGCCGCGCTGAAGGAGGTGATGTCCACGCCGACGTCCCGCTGGTGAATGAGCGACTTCTTCTGGGTGTATACGTATTCGACCGGGTCTTCCACCGTGAGGATATGGCAGGCGCGGGTGGAATTGATGTAATCAATCATCGCGGCTAGGGTGGTAGATTTGCCTGAGCCGGTCGGCCCCGTAACCAGCACCAGCCCGCGCGGTTCATCTGAAAGCTGCCGCAGGACGGGCGGCAGATTGAGTTCCTCGAAGGAGGGTGTTTGGTCGTTGATGATGCGGATGACGCTTGTGAGCTTCCTCTGCTGGCGGAAGATGTTGACGCGGTGGCGGAGGTTTCTTCCGTTCCCCTCGATGGTGTAGCACATATCCACGTCGTCGCCCGCGTCCAGCGCCTCGCGCTGGTTTTCATCCAGCATGGAGACGATTACGGCGTATTTTTCCTCCGGCGAAAGCCTGAATTCGGTTTCCGTGAGCGCCCCGTCAATGCGGAAAACCGGATTGCGGGCGGCTGTGATATGAATATCACTGGCACGGCGTTCACGCGCTGTGAGCATGAGCTGTTGAATGTCCACAAAAACGTCTCCTTTATTCCACGAAGTAGGTCAGCCTTAGCAACTCGTCAACTGACGTCTTTTTCTCTAAGACCAGCTTGCGCAGGCTGGTTTGCAGGCTTTTCAGCTTGTTGTTTTCTCTGACATAAGCGTAAATGTCGCCGGTGGGCGCGCCGGTGGTGATGCAGTCGCGGATTTTTCCGTCAATGCCGAGGATTTCGTGTACGGCGACCCGCCCCTTGAAGCCGGTGTTGTTGCAGTTGTGGCAGCCTTTCCCCCGGGCGAGCAGCAGCGGCGTGCCGCCGCGCATCCCAAGCGCGCGGAGGTCGCTTTCGGACGGCTCGTATTCCTCATAGCAGAACGTGCAGACCTTCTTGACCAGACGCTGCGCCACGATGCCGACGAGGGAGTTGGCCAGCAGATAGTCCTCGATGCCCATATCCAGCAGACGGACGATGGCGGATACGGAGTCGTTGGTGTGCAGGCTGCTCATAACAAGATGCCCGGTCAGCGCGGCGCGGACGGAAATGCTGGCCGTTTCCGCGTCACGCGTCTCCCCTATCATCACGATATCGGGATCCTGACGCAGGATGGAGCGCAAGCCTGTTTCAAAGGTCAGGCCGGCAAGGGGGTTGATTTGCGTTTGGTTGATTCTCGCCAGCGTCCGCTCCACCGGGTCTTCTATGGTGGAGATATTGACAAAACGCTTGGCGAGAAACTCCATAATCATATATAGCGTGGTGGTTTTGCCGCTTCCGGTCGGCCCGGTGATGTAGATGATGCCGTGCGGCACTTGCAGCATGGCGATCATTTTATCGTAGTCGTCCCGCTCCATGCCGAAGGTGCCCGCGTGGTCGAGAACGGTGGACTGGCTCATAAAACGCATGACGATTTTTTCGCCGTAGACGGTGGGCAGGCTTGAAACGCGGACGTTGATTTCGATGTCTTGCAGTTTTGCGCGGAAATGGCCGTCCTGCGGGGCGCGTTTCTCCGCGATATCCAGATTGGCCAGTATCTTGATGCGGGCGATGATGGAATTATGCAGGGACGACGACAGGCTCAGATAGTCTACAATCTGCCCGTCTACGCGTATGCGCACATAGGTGTTTTCCTCGAACGGCTCTACGTGGATGTCGCTCGCCCCGGCGCTGTGGGCTTTGTAGAGGGCGGAGTTAATCAGCGTGACGACCGGGGTGTCGTCCGCCGATTCGGAAATATCGACGTATGTGAACGCGCTGGCTTGCCCGGCCACCGCTTCGTTGGCGCCGGTCGCGGCCTTCTGCGTTTCAATTTCGGAGTAGTATTCGCTGATGGCTCTTGAGATGTCGTCGCGGTTGCATACCTGCACCTCAATCTGCATATGGGTGATGAGCTTGACGTCCTCGATGGCGTAATAGTTCAGCGGGTCGTTGATGTTGACGCGCAGAACCGGCCCGTTGGCGGCGATGGCAATCAGGCAGTGCTTGGACGCGACGGCTTTGGGAATCTTTCTCACCGCTTCCAAGTCCACCGGCGCGTCGCTCATCGACACATACGGGATGCTTAGGCGTCTGGAGAGAGCTGTGTTGAGGCGGTCTTCCGTGATGATGTTGTTCTCAATCAAAGCCTCGCCCAAGCGTTTTTTGACGCCGGAGGCTTTTTGCAGGTTCATCACATGCTCAATTTGCTCTTCTGTGACATATCCCGCTTCTTTCAAGACGTCTCCGAGCCTTAATTGAGTCGGCATCGTCGCCATTTTCGCGTTCAACCCCCAACGCGGTCAAATTTTCCCGTCCCAACGCCTGCAACCGCCAAACAGACTTATATTATTATACCAAAGGCATATCATTTTAGCAAGCGTTTTTTATCGGGGGAGAAGTGGGGGTGCTTATTATCTCATTTCTCAATTTCGATTCCACAGTATCTGCACCGATATACTTGACGAACGGATTGCCCAGAACTATGACCTTGCCATGTGTATGTTTTTGTGCCAATATACTCCGTGTCGTTATGTATACATGAAAGTCTCTTTTCCTTTTCTTTCTTTGCATTTTTTATGATAAAATATATCGGCAATATACCCATCGACAGAATAATTAACACGCCGATAATCCCAGTCGCAACCTCACCCATAATACACCTCCTCTATAAATTACTATATTCCACGCCCCACATCAACGCCGAGCGCGGAAAAGATTTCTTGGTCATTTTAACACATTTTTATAGGAATGTCAAACAAAAAAAGAAGATTTAATTAAAACACACATTGAACATCATACTTTTGGATGTCTTCATCCGCGGTTATGAGCGTCATATTTTCGGCGAGGGCAGTTGCGATAATGAGCCTGTCGAACGGGTCGCGGTGGTGAAGCGGCAGGGTAAAAAGCCGTTCTATGTGTTCGTCCCGTATGGGCAGGACGTTAAAGTAATTGTCGTTTATAAGTTGGCGCAGAGCTGAAAAACCGCCGAGAAATTTATATTTACCGATATTCATTTTAAGCGCGACTTCCCATAACGAAACGACACTGACGAAGCATTGATTCGTAGGACTGAAAATATTTGATTTGGCTTTATCGGACAGCTTAATATCGTTTTCAAACAGCCAAAGCACTATTTGAGTATCAAGTAGACATTTCATTCCATATACTTCCTTAACTCTTCAAGGGGGGCGTTGAAGTCGTCGGCTGTCCATGTTTTACCTTTCATGCAGCCGAACAGAGCCTTTCGTCTTTCAACAATTTCTTCGGGTGTTATAGGGTTTGTCATAGGTTTAGGCTCTACCATAACCATGTCGCGCAGGAAAATGCTAACCGCCCTCAAAGTGTTTTCCGGCAGCAGTTCGATGTCTCTGTGCAGTTGTTGTCTGAGTTCCATATCATCACCTCTTTCAGACTGTTAAGGGATTTCCGCAGTAATTATAACACAGATTTGCTGTTTTTTCAAGCCATCGAACCAATTTTTCGGTTTTTGAATGGAGAGGGCGGCCTGCTGGATGCGTCTTAGCGGGAAAAAGCGACCTCTTGCGGGGGTGTTTCCACCTCTTGGGGGATGCGAATTGACAGCTATCGCGGCGTGTGATACCATGACTTCGACAAGGGGGTATTCATTTGGAACAGATAAAAGCTCCGCCTCGCGGCGGGACGCTCCGGGCTGGCGTCCGAGCCTCTCTTTCCATCTATTGGAGGGAGAAAAAAGCGCTCCTATTCATATGCGGCTTGGCCGTGATTGTGCGGGTGGCGCTGCCTTACCTCGGGATTCTAATGCCGAAGGCGGTATTGGACCAAATCGCGGCGCAGGCCGAGCCAAGGCAGTTTCTCTTTACCGTGGGCGGTTTGGCGCTGCTTCTGGTCGCCGTCAACTACCTCAAGGGTTTTACAGACACCGTCACAAATCGAACCATCGGCACCGCCGGTATCTTCGTGGCACTCGTTCGCCAAGCTGAGAAATGGATGCGGATGGACTTTGAGTTGATGGAAGACCCCGATTACAAAGAAGCGAATGATAAAGCGGAGAAGGCGGGGAACAGCAACCACTCCCCCGCGATGAACATCCCGCGCACATTGGTTGAACTGCTTTCCAACTGCTTCGGGTTCCTGCTCTACGCCGGGGTCATCGCCTTGATTCACCCGCTCATTCTGCTGGTTCTGCTCTTTACCGCCGCCGTCAACTGGCTGATGCTGCGCCGCGCCAGAAATTACCTTGAAGCCACCCGGGACGAGCGGAGCAAGCTCTTCAAAAAGCTCGGCGCTTTATCCAAAACCCTGCGCGAGCCCGACGCCGCAAAGGATATTCGTTTATACGGAGCCTCCGGCTGGCTCCGCGGGCTGTACCGTGAGCAGTACGCTTCCTACCGCAAGGCCGAGCGCAGGATGCTGAGCAAAAATACGCACGCGCAGTTGACCGACGCGCTGATGATTTTGCTTCGCGACGGCGCGGCCTACGCCTTTTTGATATGGCTTGTGCTGAACGGGCGGATGACGCTGGGCGATTTTGTCTTCATCTTCGCCGCCATCGGCGCGCTGGCGGGCTGGGTTTCGGGTATTCTCACCGCCGCCAGCGACCTGAGCAAGGCCTGTATCGAAATGAACGACATCCAAGCCATGCTGGACTACCCTGACCGGATGAATACCGGCCCCGGTATTCCGCTTCCCGGTCTTGACAAGCTTCCTCCGTCTCTTGAGCTTCGGGGCGTTGGATATACATATCCCAAGGCTGAAAAGCCGACCTTGCGTGATGTCAACCTCACCATCCGCGCCGGGGAGCGGATTGCCGTCGTCGGCGCCAACGGGGCGGGCAAGACAACGCTGGTCAAGCTGCTCTGCGGTCTGTACACGCCGACTGAGGGCGAGGTCTTGCTCAACGGGCATCCGGTGGGAGCGTATAACCGTGACGAGTATTACACTCTATTTTCCGCCGTTTTTCAAGACATTCATATGCTGTCCGCCTCCATCGCCGAAAATATCTCCCAGCAGCCGCCTGAATTAACAGACCGGGAGCGAGTGCGCCGGTGCCTTGAGCTGACAGGGTTTTCGGAGAAAACTAATAGCCTGCCGGAGAAGGAAGACACCCTGCTGGTGCGGGCCGTCCATCCCGACGCCACGGAGCTTTCCGGCGGGGAGAAGCAGATGCTCGCCATGTCGCGCGCGCTGTATAAGGACGCGCCGGTCATCATCCTCGACGAGCCGACCGCCGCGCTCGACCCCATCGCTGAGAACGAGGTTTACTTGAAGTACGCCGGGCTGACCGAAAACAAGACGTCGGTCTACATCTCCCACCGTCTTGCCTCCACCCGTTTCTGCGACCGCATCCTTCTCATTGACGGCAGCGTCATCGCCGAGCAGGGCACGCATGACGAGCTGATGGCTCTGGGCGGGACGTACGCAAAAATGTTTGAGGTGCAGGCCAGCTACTATCAGGCGAACTCAAACTGAAAGGGTGAAACGGTATGACAGACCAACAAACAAAGCTCAGTTTCCGAGAAATGATGAGCCTATTGGGATACGGCTACAAACTGGCGGCCAAGCTGACCCCCGCCTATCTGCCCTTGATGCTGCTGAGGGCCTTGTCTACAGCGGCACAGCCTTTGCTGGTGCTATTCTTCTCAGCCCGCATCCTTAACGAGCTGGACGGGGCAAGGGACGTATCGGCCATCATCCTGTATGTGTCCGTCACCGTCGGCGCGACCTTTATTCTGTCTGTTTTGAGCGCTTATTTGACGCGCGAGGTGGAGACGGACTCGGCGTATGAACGCATTTATCAAAAAATACAAATGATGCAGGCGGAGCAGTTTGTCAAGATGGATTTCGCCCACACTGAGGATAGCAGCATCAGTGAGGTGCTTGCCCGCATGGACACGCAGGCGCGGGGCAACGGCTTGGGCTTGATGAATGTGTATTTATGTTCCTCAGAAGCGGCAACAAGCTTGTTTTCCCTTGTCTTCGCTTTTCTGCTCCTGTTTGGCCCGCTCTCAGCCGACGTCCCACTGACCGGCTGGCCCGCCTTGGCATTGTACGCGTTTTTCGCATTTGGAATCGCCACGGGACTCTATTTACAGGCACGAACCCAGCGTTTATCGAAGGCGCTCTATGCGGAAAACGCCAAGGCCAACACCTCCGCCGATTACTATCACGAGTATCTCAAATCTGACAAAGCCGCCAAGGACATTCGTCTCTACGACCAAAGCCCGGCCCTTCTGACCATTATTAAGAGCAGCTTTAACATAAAGCCTTGGTTCCCGTTTTTCTTCTTCTTCGCGCGGGTACAGGGCTTCACGCTCGGATTGCTGGCGCTGCTCGGCGGCGGGTTTTACCTCATCGCCGGGTACGGCGCACTGGGCGGCACGGTAATCGTGGGCGGCATCGTCCAAAGCGTCGGCGCCGTGACGGCTTTTGCCTCCGCCACCGGAATGTTGGTTATGCTGCTGGGGCAGTTGGTCAGCAACGCGGCCTACCTCAAGCCGATGCAGGATTTTCTGTCACTACCCGATTTGCTTGTCAAAGGCGCGAAACACGTTCCGCCGCCGGAAGGGCACTGCTATGTATTTGAGTTTCGGAACGTCTCCTTCCGCTATCCGGGCGCGGACGAATACGCCCTCAAGAATCTCAGCCTTACGTTCAACGCGGGGCACCGGCTTGCTGTCGTGGGCTTGAACGGCAGCGGCAAGACGACGATGATTAAGCTCCTCTGCCGCCTGTACGACCCTACCGAAGGGGCCATTCTACTCGACGGCGTTGACATTAAGGAATACGACTACGCGCAGTACACCGCGCTGTTTTCCGTTGTATTTCAAGATTTTCAGCTTTTCCCGCTCCAGCTTGGCGCCAATGTCGCCGCCGGAGCCGACTATGACACAGACCGCGTCCGCGCGTCGCTCGAGGGCGCGGGGTTCTCCGAACGCCTTGGCTCTATGCCGCGCGGGCTGGATACGATGCTGTATAAAGCCTTCGACGAGGACGGAACGCAGGTGTCGGGCGGTGAGGCGCAAAAAATAGCGCTCGCGCGAGCGCTTTACAGAAACGCGCCGTTTGTCATTCTTGACGAGCCGACCGCCGCGCTTGACCCCATCGCGGAATATGAGGTCTATTCCACCTTCGACCAAACCATCGGCGGCAAATCGGCGGTCTTTATCTCCCACCGCTTATCCTCATGCCGCTTCTGCCACGACATCGCCGTCTTTGACAACGGACAGCTCGTCCAACGCGGCGAACACGACACACTGCTGACCGACGAAGACGGCCTATACCGCAAACTCTGGGACGCACAGGCGCAACACTACGTGGACAGCTAAAAACTAACACGTTCATGGCGGCGGAATGTCCATGTGCCGAAGGCTAGTTCATATACCATTTCATCAAAACCAAGAGGATCAGTATGATTGTCGTCGGCTTCCAGCAATTCTGCGCCACCGACAAGATGATAGGTTGTAACCGACACAACTGTTAGACCTCTGTACTCCGCTTCGACCGTAACCCACAGCTCACCGCCAGAATAGTATTCTCGCTGGCTAATATGCGCTTTTGAAGGGCTTCCGGGATGTGTTATAATCTCCTCTCCGCTTTCTTCATCTAGTTCCTTTGTTGGCTCAACAGCCACCACATACGGACTGCATGGGCGGGACGTATGCCCTCTCAATTCGCCACTCACAGTGATTTGAAATGTTACGCCGTCCCATCCATACTCTTCGTCAAGCTCCATATTTATTGCGTGTCCGTCATCATCATTATACGCCATCCAAAAAAGTTGCGCTTTGAATTCATCCTGATTTATCAGTTCCCTCAGGGTTAGTTCCATGCTGTTGACGTAGAGGTTGAGCTGGTTTTCGGCGCGGGCGGAGGCGGCGGCGCCGAGGTTGGCGCCTGCGGCGGTAAGGGCGGAGACGCCTATAGCCATCAGCAGCAGCATCGCCGCCAACACAAACAGCATTGACGCGCCGCGCCTGTTCCGTATCACGGTTTTACCTCCCCGCACAGCGTTTGGCTTTCCGGTTTTTGCTTAGTTTCCGTCTTTTTAACAGTTGCTGAATGGACAGACCCCCGGCAAGGACGACCGAATCGTAAGGGGACGGCGCGCCGCCGCAGGTGCATTCGCAGACGCACCCGTCGTCACACGCGCAAGCGTCGAAGCAAGCGCAGGGTATCGCGGCGGCCATCATCTCAAAGCTCCGCCCGGCAACAGCCCCCAACTCCTTCGGTTTTGAAGCGTCAACCTCAACGTCGATTTTCATTATCTCCGAGGATAAGATTAACCCGGCGGCTTCAAGCTCAACGGAATAGTAGATGGTAAATTTGTCTGCCTCATATTCGTGCCAATCGGCTAGAGCGCTATCTATCGGCAGCAGCGTTATGACAAGCTGAACCGCGCTGCCATCGACGGCTTGCAGCAACTCGATGATATGCACACGATTTGCCTCGGTTCCTCTTGCAATCCTGACCTCATAATTACCGTTTGCGTTTCTTGCCGCCTTAACCCCTTCTTCATTGTACAGCACAACCTCCGGCCTGACGGCATGACCGCCGTCACCTCTTATCTTTTCCAAAAGGTCGCCCAGCAAGTCAATAATGATACTGCCCGGCACGCCGAAAGGGCCCGGCGTTATCTCTTCGGGGTCTATTTTAATGGATTTATTTTCAGCTTCAATCGGTATGCCCACAACCGTCCTCGGGAAATTCAGCCTTGCCGGAAGCAAGCCGTATCCCACCTGCGTAGCCAACTCAAACATATACCGATAATCCGCCGTCACGCTGTCGAAAATCACGCCGTGGTCGTCGCCGTCATAAGTCAAAGTATAAGAGCCGCTCCATGTATCAGGACTCAAAGCGGTAGACGCCTGCTCTAAATCCACCGATTTGGTCAAGCGGGTGAAGCCGTCCGTCGTACCCGGCTCTATTACCAAGCCGACTATGTTCGATACTGCAAACTCCGGCGGAATGACAACGGAAATGACGCCGTTCGTGCTGATTACGGCAGTGGTTTCCGCTGTCAGTGTGACCTCGAAAACGCCGCCACCCAAGTCCTCAACTTCCTTTTCCAGCTTCACCGGGTCGATGAACACCTGCACCGCGTCTCTATCCGAAGCGTTGTTCTTTGTGTTTGCATTGTCGGTATACGGGGCAAGACGGCCGACATAACCATTCCCGAAAGCGCTGTCCCGATAACTTACCGTAGCTTGGTTCCTGATATAATAGTGCATCGTATCCGCCGGAGTGGGGTCATCGCCACTACTATTTTGGATGTCAAATCTAATTTGGATGTCAAAGGTCACTGTAAGGACAGCGTTTGAAGCCAATGTGCCGAGACCGTCAATCGTCAGCTTTCCGCCGACAGGGGCGCCGCTCCGCGCCGAAGCATTTACTTTTACGCTTCCCGGCACAAAGTCATAGTATCGGTCAAAGGGAGCCAGTATGTCCTCGATGACAATATCGCCAACCGTCACCTCGCCGTGGTTCCTCACCGTCAGCTCCACCGTCAGCACATCGCCCGGCTTGACAAACTTGACTTCCCTCCCGTCATCGTCCAGCACCCTCTTGTCAATCGACAAGAATCCGGGAGACTGGAAGGTGATACCGGCGAGGTAGTTGCCTTGTTTGGGGTCGTTCAGCGACGCGGATTCATACGCAAACTCTGTATAGTTCTGCCCCTCGGGAATGGTGTATAAGCCGTAATATTGCTTCCATTCACTGATACGCCCGGTATACGTAGTAGGAGTAAGGCTTGGTCTGTAATAATCGGTTCTGACTAAAGCATTAGTGCTGTTATTATATATTTCAATACATAATTCCCTGCCGTTGCTCCAAGTGTTATAAGTGAACCTATATCTGTATGTGACTCCACCAGCGGTTGTTGTATAGCGCGTTCCATCCGTGTTGAGCAAATCAACATATGTGCCATCAGCAACACTCAGTGTAAAGAGTGTGGTTAAGTTCGCATTTACAAAATCATTGCTTAACCTTCCTCCAGCTCCGGTTCCGCTTCCTGAGTTGTTGTACGCATAGGTTGTCATTTGGTATGTCGCTCCCGGCAGATACGCCACATCCCAATAGCCGATGATGTTCTTTTCTGCATCATCTCGGAGCGACGCCGGCAAATCGGATATGGTATTATAGTTATTGGTTAAGGTTGTAACCCCTTCCTCCGACCAGAACGTAATGCCAAGCCCCGGCCCGTTCAGCCAAACATCGTAAAGATACGCTGTTCTTTCATCTTCTATTACAGAATCATAAAAGCTCACTTCTCCGTACATGATGGTGTCCCTCGTCTGAGGCATACCCGTTGCAGAGCCTCTCTTTGTTGTGGCGGGACGAATGATCGTCTGCTTTCCGTCCACGTATTCCCATATCCCGTCATTGTTTGTCATGTCGGAAAGATAGAATTTCAGCGTGTCTGTGTTGTTGTTAAAACGGGCGGCATGGTAGAATGAGTAATACGTTTCCGTTCCGGGGAATGTATGGCTAATTTGATAGAGCGTTCCGGGAATTTCTGCGTTCAGCTCGGCGTAAACGCCTGTTGCCGTACCCATATAGTTCGTTCGGGCGCGTCCACTATCCGCCAAAGGATGCGGATTTTGGAACTCGATTGAATATATTTGGTCTAAAGTGGCATCACTAAGGGTTATGTCTGCGGCGGGACGCGTATTCCATCCCTGCACCCAGCTTTGATGGGCATATATCCACTGGTGAGACCAGTTTCCGCTATCTACACGGGGGCCTGCCGGGAATATCAACCCCGGTGCATTGTTCACAAGATTGAACGCGCCCGAAGTAAACTGTGAAACGACCTCGTAAGACTGGTCTGGGTCGTTTGGGTTCATCAGCGGCATATCAAAGTCTCCGTTGATAAACCCTATGCTTCCGACGCTGTTGCTGCTTAGCGTCGGTTCCCACGCGGGGCCGTGCAACAGGGGGTTGTCGTCGTCGATATCCGCCGCTCTGTCTGCGCGGTCAACTTGGTCTAGGCGCACCGGGCCGTTGGTTTCGGGCCAGTTTTGCGGGGCGGCCGCATTGTTCAGCAGCGGGTAGTGATACCCGGCGGGGGGCTGGTTCCATTTCGCCCATTCAGCGATTTCAAACTCACCGCTCTTTGCAATTAAGGGGAGGAAGTCAAGGTTCAGGAACGAGGCGTAGAGTCCTTGTCCGCCGCCCACAACATTTGCCGCCAACGGCGGGATGTTGTAATTCCCGGCAATCCAGTTTGCGGCAGGGCCTTGATTGCCCTCAACCGTATATTGCCTGCCGTAGATATAGAAAGCGTCGCTGACGTTGGGGACTGTGGCGTCATCGTCGTCGTCATCGTCTACCGCTCTGCCCTGTATGGGGAAGATGTTGATGGTATCCCCGCTCACTTTCGGCGCGGGCGCGAGGTAGAGGGCGCGGCTGACGGCGTTGCTCCCCGCGTCGCCGACGATGCCGCCGACGTTTTCGCTCCCGGTTATGGGGGATTCTGTTTCCGTGCTGAGGAAGAAAACATCTGAGATATCTCCTTCGGTTTTCCCGATAAGCCCGCCGACGTTGGTTTCGCCGGCGACTTTGACGTTTTCCGCATAGCTGTCGCTGACTTCGCCGCTGACATGGCCCGCCAAGCCCCCGACATTGGTTTCGCCGGTGACGCTCTTGCCGCGGACGTATGAGCCGAAGACGCTCGCCGCGCTGCCCGCCACGCCGCCGGCGTTGGCGCTGTTCGCATTAACGGTGACATTCACCGCGAAACTGCCCATCACGACGTTGACTTTCCCCACTACGCCGCCGACATTGGTTCCACCGCTGACGCTGCTCGCGCCGCTGACGGAGGAGCCGGTAACACTCGCCGTGCTGCCCACTACGCCCCCGATGTCGTTGCCGCCGTTGACGGTCACGTCTACCGCATGGCTGTTGCTGACGCTCGCCGCGTTGCCCACCACGCCCCCGGCGTTGCTGCCGCCGGTGACGGTCACGTCTACCGCATGGCTGTTGCTGACGCTCGCCGCGCTGCCCACCACGCCCCCGGCGTTACTGCCGGTGGCGGTTACGGTGACATTGGCCGCAGTCATGCCGGATATCCCCGCACTATTATCCTCAAGGCCAATGATGCCGCCGACGTTGCTGCCGCCGCTGACAGTGTTGGCGCCGCGCAGCTCAACCCCGCTGACCGCCCCGCTGTTTGTCCCCGCCAGCCCGCCGACGTTATCGCCGCCGCTGACAGCGCCGTCGTACAGCTCAATCCCACTGACCGCCCCGCTGTTTGTCCCCACCAGCCCGCCGACGTTATCGCCGCCGCTGACAGCGCCGTCGTACAGCTCAATCTCTCTGATTGTCCCGCTGTTCGTCCCCGCCAGCCCGCCGACGTTATCGCCGGTGCCGGTAACCGCGTTGTTTCTGAGTATGAGATTTTCCACACGTCCGTCCGCGCCGATTTGCGAGAAGATACCAACATTGCCGCCGCCGTTGATTTTGCCTTGGTCGTTGGTGGCGGTTCCGATGTTTTTGATGGCTTTTGAATTGCCGTTGTATTGGCCGGTGAAGTTGCCTTGTACGACGGAAGCGGTGATGTTGATGTTGGTTCTGTCTGCGTTGATGAATCCGTTTGAACCTGAATCTGTCCCAGAAGTTGTAGTATTTGTTGGATTCTGATATCCGGTTGTTGTATTCAATCCGCTAAAATCAATATCAATCTCCTGCCTGTATTTACCGCTACGGGTACTGGAATCTTTTCCGATGTTATTCAGATGTCTCGGCGTCCGTATTGTATACTCGTAATTTGAAATATCGGGAACAGAGTTCAATGACCAAATCGCTTTTCCAAACAACGGATTGATATAACCGTCAAAATAATCGGCTTTTTCGGCGTTGCCCTGACCTATTGTGACCCGAATCGGTTCGATGCCGTTGTCGTCCGGCATATGGCTGATTAAGTCTTCCAGATTGAACACAACATAAGATTCACCGCCAAGCGCCGGTATCTCTCCCGACTCGCCTGTCTTTCCTTCGTGGAGTACATCTCCGTTCATCTTTCTAACCATATACGCACCGCTATTGCCGGGCATGGTTGTAAACGCTATATAGCCGTCTTCCAGCACCTTTTGGCTGTAATCCAACTTATCATCATTATATCCGGCCCAAAGCCCATATTTCTCTCCGGTTTTTTCATTCACATCTGGATAAATCTCATAATACGCGAATCTAAGCACCGTAGCGTCCGGCTCCGGCCAATGTGGTATTGCCTGTTCCGTCAATGCCGCCAAGCGCGGATATGGAATATTGTTGGAACCTTGCACCCAACGCCCGCTACTCGGCGTTACTCCGTTCAATGTTGCTCTCGCGTTTTTCAAATCGTCCACATTCGTGGCACGCCCTCTTCCCGCATCTACATTGACGTTATAGCCTGTTACTCGGAGATACAACACCGTGTTGTTCAATCCCCCCGGTGATGCTGTTCCGATTACGGGATTGAAGTCATCACCAAAATAGGCGGTGCTATACGCATTTGACAGGGTGCCGCCATCAATAATACCTACAAGTCCTCCGGTAGAAGCAGTCGTCCCGAACACAGACCGCTCCCAGTTATTTACCTGCGGCGAGTTGTTACCATAATTATAAAACACATTCTGAACCGAGCCGTCGCCTATATACCCGACCACACCGCCGACGTTCGTTGAACCATCCTTGCCAACCCTCGTAAAGTCCACATAGCAAATGCTAATGTTCCCCGAGGACTGCCCCGCGATGCCGCCGACATAATTGTTGCCCACCACTTCATTGAAAGAGCTTCCGCTTCGCATCCCAGCAAACGACTGCGTAATCGTCCCCGCGTTCGTCCCAGCGATGCCGCCGACGTTGCTCGTACCTTCAACCGTAACCCCAAGCACACGGCTCCCGGTAATCGTCCCTTCGTTCGTCCCCGCGAGGCTGCCGACGTTTTCGTTGCCGGTGATGGTCGCGTTTACTAACGCCACGTTTTGGATGGTTCCGCCATTTACCGAGAACAGGCCGACGTTGTTGTTGTTTTCGGTGATTGTGAGGTTTAGGATCTCCTTGCCGCCGCCGTCGTAGTCGCCGGTGAAGATGTCGGTGACTGCGGAGGTTGTCAATGGTTCCTCAAAATCAAGGGCAAGCTCCTGTATGAAGCTCCCGCCAAGGGTTGTGCTGTCGGTGCTGATGTTTTGCAAATGGCGCGGGGTGCGGATGATATAACGGTAGTTTTCGTCTTCTTCATATTCTTCGATGTTTTCAAATATCGCCTTGGCGAAGAGAGGGTTGAAGTAGCTGTATTTAATTTCTTCCATGTCTGGCAACTGAATCGGCTCAAGATTGTTATGGTCTTCGTCCAATACGTAGGCGTATCGCAGGGGCTCCTTGTCTTCCCCTCTTAACCCGTTCAGCGCCTCCATCAATTCACCAAAGTCTTCCGCCAACGCTAAATCGCCTTTCTCTTTCGTGGTAAAGAGAATGTAGCCCCATTTGAGTATGGCGGAGCTGTCGATGTCGTCGACGCTTTTCAGCCCGTCCTTTTCTTCGCCGTCCTCGTCGCGGTACCAGTAGCCATAATCCTCATCGTCGTACAACTCATAGTACACATACAGCCCCGTGTCCTCGGCTTCTTCCCTCTCAGCGATAGGCCAGAAGGGGGACTCCTGTGAACCGCCGAGCAAGAAGTCGAAATCAGCCGGGAAGCGATACGGGTAAATCAGATTATCACGAGCCAAGACGTCTTCTACAGTATTTTTCATCCAGCCCGATATATTTTCCTGATACAGTTCATTCGTTCCGAGCGCCATGCCTATGATATCTTCGGCATATTCTCTGGTGTCGTTGTAATACGTAAACCCTTCGTCTTCATCTTCCGGATCCCGGCTTTCCGGGCGAATCGGTTCGCCGGAGAGGTAGTAGGCGTTGGATACGCCTTCTCCCTCGTCAAGCGTAATCGGAACTAAATTTCCGTCCTCGTTTTCAGGCGCAATCGCAAGATAGAGCGCGTTTTCAATCGCCCCGGCGTTACCGCCGACGATGCCGCCGACCTCGGTGTCATCCTCGTATCCGCGTATCGGCGACTGTTCAGACGCGGATATGACGGTGACATCCTCTATCTTCCCGCCCTCGCCTAGCACACCCGCGATACCTCCGGCTGAAGCTGTGCCGTTAATTGTGCCGTCATCAAACCTCACATAAACGCGGCTTACCGTACCGTTCAGTTCGCCAGCCACCGCCCCGGCGGTGGCGCCGGTGACGATTGGGTTCTCAAGGATTAGGTTTTCTACTTTGCCTGTTACTTCCGCGAAAAGCCCCGCGTTTCCAGTTTTGCTGACATCTAGATTGCTGATGGTTTTGCCGTTGCCGTTGAAGGTGCCGCTGAAATCGGGGATGGGGTCGAAGCTGGTGATATGGTCACTAAGCTTAATATCATTCTCCAGCGTGAAAGTGCCGGTTGCGTCGTGGCGGATGTTGTACAGGTGCCGTGCTGAGGTGATGCTGTTGACACCATCTAAGTGACCGGCGAAGTATGGATGCGTCCGCTGTGACTCAAATGGGTTGCCATAACTATCAATAAACTCCGCTATAACATCTTTGTCGGCAGGAAATGTTCCGGGAATTTCAGAGACTAAACTCGTTGTGTCACCAGTTACATAATCGAGAATCCATATGACATAATTGTCACCAAACCGATAAAGGTTATCTTCCCGGCTATTTATTGATGTCGGCAGACTTGCAAAATAGATGTCTTCAACAGAAAGCGAACTGCCGAGGATAGACACAGAAAACGGTTCCGTCAATCTGTTGTCTGGAATATATATCTCAGCATACAGTACATTTCGACTCGTTGAACCCGGAGGTGGACGATTATGGGTGTCACTATCATATACATCAATGTTCACATACTCAAAATCCGGGTCGGTTGCGCCGGTGGAGCCTACGCCGTAGTAGCCTTGATTGCGGTCGGCGGCTTCGGTGTAGGGACGTTCGCCGAGGACGCTACGGGCGCCGTCAGCGGCGGCATATGTAAAGCCGGCCGCGTGTTCGGGTCTGTCGCTGTAGAAAACAGACAAAACAACGCCGGTCTTGATGTTGAATTCAATCAAGATGGCGCCGTTTAGGACTTCGGGGTTGGGTACAGACTCGAGCAGTTGCCGCATCAGCCCTGTCGGATACGCTCCGGCGTCTTTTTTTATGAAATGGACGAATTCTTCGTTCCAGTCCTCTTCATTGTCCGGCAATGCGTCTAAACCATTTGCTCCATACACCATTGTGGTGAGAGTTGGTATCAATTCATCATCCGGTTTTTCGGCAAGGCCCTCGTTAATTACCACGCTTTCCAAGCCCCGGGTGATGCGCAGTTGGGTCAGGCGGCTTTGGGCGGCGAGGTAGAGGGTGCGGGCTATGTTGTCGCGGTTGACTTGCTGGCCTTGGCGGAGGAAAGCGAAGATGGACGGCGTGGCGATGGCGGCCAGAATGGCTATGATGACCAAGACAACGGAGACTTCCACCAAGGAGAAGCCCTTTCGGACGCGTTTATGTTGATTTTTTATCTTCATTCCAGTCCCTCCATTTGCCATTTATATGCAAATCCAAGCGGAACAGGCCAAGCGCAGTTGCCCTACTGCACATTATATGTTTATATAATGAAAAAGTCAACACTAATTTTATGGTTATTCAGTCGGTTCCTCCCCGCCGTTTTCGTCCGGCGGGGGCGAATCAGACGGGGTTGGGTCTGGGTCGGGGGTTTCGTCTGGGCTGGGACTGGGGCTTGGTTCGGGGTCTGGACTGGGGTCTGAATACGGGCTGGGGTCGGGGTCGGTCACGAAGGCAGGGTGCGCGGGCGGGCCGGGCAGGGAGGACAGCTCTATGTTGTGGAACGCGAATCCGCCGTTTTTCTCCACAGCGGCCCTGATTCTGTTGTTTGCAACCGCGCCGTAAAAGGTGACGCGATCCGCGTCGCCCGTCAGCGCGAGGGTAAACGGGTTGCCGCCTTCCCAAGCGCCGCGCACGGTTTTATTGGACGCTTCATGCCAAAACAGGACGTCCGCGCCGTCCACCGTGTAGAGCCCCAGCGGGCGCGCGCCCGAACCGGCCGCGGCGGTCAGCAGAAGTTCGGGGTCTCCCGACGCCCTCCCGTCTCGGATTAGGCGGCGGTAAATGTCCTCCCCGCCCTCACGGACTACGGTATAGAGCAGCCATACTTCCCTGTCATCATATATCAGCGCCGGGGTTCTGGCGTCCACGCCCGCCGGCGTGGCCAGTCCGCCGTATACTAGGCTGCCCGTGGCAAGGCGGGTGCTGAACAGGTGAATTCCTTGCTGGCGGTTGTAGTTGTCGGCCGCGACATAGAGACGCCGATTGTCGTTTGCCGTGTTGGCCTCCCCCGCCGGGTCGGGGTCATAGACGGCGGCAAGGAAGCTGTTTTCGGCCACCCTGCCGGTAAAGCTGTTGTACATTCCCTGCACCGTGGAGGTGTTGCCGGTATATCGGTCGATGCCGCCGTCGCGGGGCTGGTAAAAGTAAAGCCTGTTGAACGACGGGTGCAGCATGACGGCCGCCCGGTTCGCCTTAACCTCGGAAAGCCTCATTGTGCTTGGAATACTGAAGGGCTTGCGGTCTGGGTTGTCCACAGCCGTCACCGATTCGGGAACGTCCTCGCCCGGGCGGAGCATCCGCGCGTGAACCACAAACCGCATATCCTCGTAAGTATAATCGCAGGTCACAAGGGTAAGGATACGGTCGTCCACGCCGACGTCCACATCGGTGACGAACAGGCTGCGCTCCGATATCTCCGCCAAAAGGTCGGCAAACGCGGCGCCGTCCATCTTGATGTTTCCATATCCCCAGTCCGGCTCCGTGACATAGGCGGCAAAGACAATCCAAACACTCTCCCCCACCAGCCCGTCCAATACGACCACGGGCGACCTTTGGAACGCGGCGGCCCGTTTGTAGTCCAGCAGCTTGGAAAACATCGCCCCGGCCCGCACATTGTGTCCGTGCATCACGCTGTTTTTATCCATCATCAGCAGGTCGTTCCCCGCGTCGAGAAAGACCGTGCCCACAGGCGTCCTTCCGCCTTCAAAGCCTCTGTTCAGATATTCGTTGTTGTCCCACGAGCGCACATACGGCCGCGGATCGACAAGGCCGGGGATGCTGAACTGCCCGTGCCAATCGGCGTTGATATTGAGGATGGCGGCGTAGACCTCCCGGTTCAGATTCACCAATTCCTCGCGGGCGCGGCGCTCCCTGTCCCACTCGGTTTCCTCTTCCCCGCTCTCCCCCGCCGGATCCTCGCCGTCGCCGTCCATCCGCGGCGGTGTATCAGGCCCGCTCTTCTCCGTGTCCGATGGGGACGGGACGTTCACTGTCTGTCCGGTTCTGGCGGCTTCAAACAGGTCGTTGACGTTTTTCTCCAGATTTCTCTGCGCGTAAACCTGATAGTAGTACCGTCCGAGATATCCCAGCGCGCCGGCCATGACGCAGACGCACAGCGTCAAAGTAGCCCAAAGCAGCTTTTTTCTTGTAAAAAAAGGGGTTTTTTCTTTCAGTCTCCGTCCTTTCACGGACATCACCACCTACAGATATCATACCACCCGCCAGACAATCCTGTCAAGCGGGTGGCCGTCTCAAATTCTTAACTATACCGGGCTTTTTTTCATCACCATCCGAAGACCCAGCTCAACAAGCCGCTCCTCTCCCGGTCTGCGCTCAGCGCGTCCATCGCGCGCACAATCAGCATCGCCACCTCGCCGCGCGTCAGCAAATGGTCGCCGACCGACACGGCTACGTCGTCTAAAATTCCCGCCGCGTCTAAATTTGCGATGGCCTGAGCCGACCACGCGGGGACGGCGCCGTCGTGCGGATCCGCCGCCCCGGCGGGGCGCAGAGCTTGATTGAGCATGGCCGCGGCTTGGCTGAGCGTCACAAATTCATCCGCGTTGAGGGCCGTGCGTCCGTCCGGCGCGCGCACGCCAGAGATGATTCCCGCCTTGAACGCGGCTTGCGCGTAGGGCTTAAACCAAACGGGCAGCGCGGCGTCGTCATAAAACCCGGTCACCGTGACAGGGTCAACGTCCAAGCCCAGCGCGCGGACGACCAAGGTAATCATCTCCGCACGGTTCACCAGCTCGTCCGGCCCGAAGTAATGCCGTCCGTCTATCTGCCGCCCCGTATACACACCCTCGCCGCACAGCCGCATTGCAGCATACTGCGCGGGATGGCCGTCCATATCGGTATATGTCGTCTTTGTAGAAGGTTTCTCAATAATGACACGCACTTTTGCCTCCTTTGAGACATTCCCGTAAGCATCCACCGCGACAAAGGCAAACGTATCCGTCCCGGTTTTCCTGCGAAACGGCGTATAGGAAAACCGCCCGTCCGGCAGAACCTCCACCTCGCCGCGGCGCGGCTTTGAGGTCAGTCTGTAGGTCAGCGCATCGCCTTCCGGGTCTGTGGCGCGGAAGGCGCCGGTCACCGCCACATCCCGCATGGTTCTGACCTCGACGTCCTGCGCCGCCGGGGGCTTGTTGTCGATGGCCTGCATGGTAAGCGACACGGTCATCTCGCCGTCAACCGTCCCGTCTCTATATACAGGCAAAAATGAGAACTCCGTTGTCCTGCCGCTATTTGGGGACGGGAGGAAGCTCAACGCGCCCAGCGTTTCAACCGTGACCGCCTCCCCCTCGTACAGGGCGCGGCCGGCAAAGTCCAGCGTGCCGTCGGCGGGCAGTCCTGTAATGACGATTCCCGCCAGCAGACGGTCTTCTGTGTTCAGCGCGGAGGTAAAGTCGGCTTGGGTGAAGGAGACGGCGCGGTCTCCAGACTTGGAGATTGGGAGGCCCGGAGCTGCCGACGCAAACAGCGCCGATAGCATGATTAAGGCGGCCGACAGGGCGAGCTTATGATAGTTCCTTCGTTTCACAGGGACAACCTCCTTGCGATTTTTGGGTTCGGCGGTAGTTTTGGCCAAAACCGCAGGATTATCCCGTAGTCTAACGATAATTCATTATTTATTCACAAATTTTTCCTCATCCGGTAGTGCGGCCCGGCGGTGGGGATGTCAAACAGCTCCCCGTGCCTCGTCCAGCCGTGCCTTTCATAAAAGGCCACCGCGCCGATTCGAGCGTCGCACCACAGTGCGCAAATCCCCATTTGCGAGACGCGGTCTTCGCCCGCCAGCAGCATCAGCGTCGCAACCCCCTGCCGTCTCGCCTCCGGCAATACCGCCATCCCGCGAAGCCGATAGGCGGGGACGCCCGGATAAGACGGGTCTTCCTCCGGCTGAAAGGTCGCCACGCCGACCATTCGGCCTTCCAGCCAGCCGCCCAGATGAAAAACGCCAGAAAGACAGTCTGTTTCCCAATAACAAGAATCTCTGGGCAGGCCTTGGCGCAGGACAATATGGCGGATGTCGTATGTCAATTCCGGCGGTATTTCCCTAATCGTTATCATAGGATGTACCCTCTTTCCGTCTTATCCTCCGGGTACTTCACCCGTTCCCACAGCCAATATTTACCATAAGACGGCTGGCGGGTATAGCGGTTTTTTTCCAAAACCCTATGCGAAGCGATGTTGCCGGGCAGCGTCAGCGCCGTCACGCGCTCCACACAGTATTCCTTTTGAAAGAGCGCAAACCGCGTCAGCGCGCCTATCGCCTCCGTCATGTATCCCCGGTTGCGGCAGCTTTCCGGCGCGCCGTATCCGATTTCCACCGTATACCGCTCCGTAGGCGGCCCTTTCAGCCCCGCCTCACCCACCATGCAAAACCCCTCCCTCCTGATGACAAGCCACGAGGTGGAAAGCAACCACGCGCGCGGATTTTGGGCGACCAGCCCGCTCTTGACCTTGCAAATCCTGCGTTTGCCTTGTCTTTCCCAGAAGCCTATATGCGGAAGGGACACGCCGAGCGGACGCGTTACCAAGGTCAAATCCTTCGCCGCGCTTTTCAGCTCGGCGAGCGTCATAGGATGAAGTATCAGCCGCTCCGTCTCAAGGCGCATGAGCCGTCCCCCTTCCGTTTCAACTATGTCGGCCAAGCCGCCGGGATTTCGCGAATCAAGTCCGTGACCGTCATGCCCTCCATCAGCCGCTGTCCCGCCAGCCCGTGCCAATACACGCCGCAAACAGCGGCCTGCTCAAGGCTTAATCCCTGCGCCAGCAGCGCGGCTATCATTCCGGCCAGTGCGTCACCCATGCCGGCGCTTGCCATCGCGGGCGAGCCGGTCGGATTGACATAAGCCCCGCCGTCCGGCACGGCGATAACGGTGCGATGTCCCTTTAAGACGGTCACAACGCCCTTTTCCGCCGCGTACCGCCGCGCCGCGCCGATACGGTCGCTCTGAATCTCGGCGGGCGAGACGCCGCATAGCCGCGCCATCTCGCCAGAGTGCGGCGTGATGACGCATCGCGCCGGATATGCCAAGCCTTCTGTCTCCGCAATCATGTTGAGCGCATCCGCATCCCAAACCTGCGAAACCGGCGCACCGGCGGCGGTTTGAATCAGCGCCGCCGCCTCTGGGCGGCGGGAAAGCCCGGGGCCGACCACAAGGGCGTCATAACGCTCGGCGGCAACGTCTGTTTCCTCTGGAAACACAAACAGCGCTTCCGGTACGGAAACGGCTAAAATCGGGTAGTACTCCCGCGAAACCGCCATCGTGACAAGCCCCGCCCCGGCGCGAAACGCGGCCTGCGCGGCAAACATTGCCGCGCCCATCATCCCCCGTGAGCCCGCAAGCGTCAGGACATGCCCCTGACTGCCCTTATGCGCGTCAAGGGTACGGCGCGGCAGCCAAGCGCCAACGAGCGCGGCGTCTGTTTCACGCGGTTCGGCGGATGGGGACATAAGCATGAACGGTTCTCCTTACGTACACACGGAGGCGGCCCGTGGCGCGTCTCCCATAGGCGCGGGGCGTTCCGTCTCCGTCGTCAGACGGATAAACGCCGAGCTCTCATAAGACCGCTCAAACGCCGTGATTATCTCCAGCGCATGGGCGAGCAGCTCCCCCGAAGCGCGGAACGGCGTACCTTCCTCTAAATGCCGGGCCATATCATAAAGCCCCAGTCCCCGGCTGTTTTCGGAGTAACCGAACGCCGGCGGGACTTCCTCAAACCGGCCCGCGCCCGGCGCTTTTACGTCCGCCGTGTATAGCAGCACCGGCCCGCCGAAGGTGTTCGGGTCGGGTACGCTCAATGTGCCTTTAGAGCCGTATATCTCTATCCTCGGCAACTGCGCCGCGAACACATCAAAGGTTGTGAGGATGACGCCCGCCGCGCCACAGGCAAAATCCATCAGCCCGGCGATGTGGGTCGGCGTCTCGACCTCGATAACCGTCCCGTTTTTCGGCTCGCTTGTAATCGTCCTCTCTGGGAACGACGTCTTTGCTATACCGGCGGCGCTCTTCACCGGCCCGATTAAGCTGACAAGGGCGGTGATATAGTACGGCCCCATATCCATCATCGGGCCGCCGCCCCGCTTATAGTAAAACTCCGGGGAGGGATGCCATGATTCATGCCCCCGGCAGACCATAAACGCCGTCGCGCCCACAATGTCGCCGATGACGCCGTCGTCAATCAGCTTGCGGCAGGTTTGCGCCCCCGCGCCGAGGAATGTGTCCGGCGCGCCGCCGAGCAGGCGGCCTTTCTCCTTTGCCAGCGCCATCAGCCTTTGCCCTTCCTCCCAGTCCGCGCCGAAGGTTTTTTCTGAATACACATGCTTCCCGGCGTTCAGAGCCGCCTCTGACGTTTTATAATGCTCGTTCGGCCGGGTGAGGTTGAGGACGATATCCACCGACGAATCGGCAAGCATTTCGCTCATATCCCCGTATATCTTCCCAATGCCAAACTCCCGCGCCCGGCCTTGCGCCTTTTCGGAAAGCAGGTCGCATATTCCCGCGATTTCCAGCCTGTCGGAAAACATCCCCTTCAGGTTTTTCATATAAATGCCGCTGATATCTCCGCACCCGAGAATCCCAACGCGTTTCATTCCATTCCCTCCTGCCTAGTACATCTTTGCGGTGTTCTCAAACCGCTCCGTCGTCAAGCCATGCTTCACGGCATAGGCCTTGCCCGCCGCCGCCCAGAGCATCCCGTTTTTCATCAGCCGCGCCGCTTCGGGAAGGTCGAACACATCGTCGTGGTGGCCCAGCGAGGTGTAGAATACCCGCCCGTTGCCCCAATACTTCGTCCACGCCACCGGCATGGCGGACGGCTTGTTTGAAATATGGTAATACGGCACGCCGGGGGATGGAAACTGTGTCGTCGCCAAGACCTCCACAGCGGGGTCTATGTGCAGGTAATAATGCTCGCTCCTGACGGCAAAGTCCTCCAGACCCTCTGTAATCGGGCTGGAACCCCGGCAGATATTGACCGTATACTCCACGCCGTCTCCGCCCGGATGGCTGACCCACTGGCCGCCGGTGATAAACTGCCATTCGGTATTGCCCCGGAAGCTGTCGCACATACCGCCGTGGCAGCCGGCAAGCCCCACGCCCGCGCCCACGGCCTTGGAAATGTTCGTCACATACTCATTCTTGATCTCACCCATTGTCCAGCATGAAACAATCAAATCCAGCTCCATCAAAGGCTCCGACTGAGCGAACGCGTCCAGCGTATCGCTAATCTCAGCCTCAAACCCTTCCTCCCGCAAATATCCCGCGAATCTCTCGCTGACCAGAAGCGGCTCGTGGCCGTCCCAGCCTCCCCGGACGATAAGCGCTTTTTTCATACTGTCCTCCTACTTGTTCGCCCCGGTGTATGCCAAGGCATAAAAGTGGCCAAAACGGCGGCTCCACCATACCATATTACTATTTTCCCCGAAATTTGTCAACCGGGCGGTGACGGCTTGTCCGAAGCGCCGCCCGGCTCCGCATACGCAGAGCCGGGCGGGTTGTCATTTTAGTATTGCGCTGTGCTTATTTGCCGAAGGCTTTCACGATGTTGGACATGATGGCCGCAATCTGTCCGCGGTCAATCGTCATGTCGGGGCTGAAGCTGGCGCCGCCCGTGCCGCTCACGATGCCGTGGCCCGCGAGGAACTCAATCGCATCCACAACCGCCGCGTCCAGTCCGTCAATGTCGTCAAACTCCGCGCCGGCTTTGACGCTGACCTTCACGCCGCTCTTCACGATGAAGTTGTAGATGATAACCGCCATGTCGGCGCGGGTCACCGCTTCCGTATAATCCTCAATATCCAGCCCGGCGAAGATACCAAACTCCTCGCCCCATGTGATGTGGTCGCCGTCCGCCCAGACAAGCTCCGCGCCCAGTCCAAGGTAGTTGCTCAGGACAGCCGCCAGCGTCTGATAGGTAATCGGGGCTTCCGAGTTGAAGCGTCCCGCTTGGTCGCCCACAAAGATGCCTCTCGCGCCCGCGAACACCGCGTGGCCGCTCGCCCACGTGGGAATCGTATCGGTGAACGTCACGGGGTTGTAGCCGATGACGAACTTCGAGAAGTGGTTCGTGACGAAGTACACGAAGCCGTCGTCATAGTAGCCTCTGATGACGTCCAGCTCGCCGTCCGCGTTGAGGTAGTACACCACAATCGCTTCGGCGTCTTCGCCGTCGCCCAGCTCGTACGGAATCGCGATGCTGATGGTGCCGCCGCCGAACTCCGTGACCGCCACGCCGTTGACCAGCACCGAGAAGTCATACACCGGCCGGTCTTCCACAAGCTCCGCCACGTCGTCGTCCAAGGTCTCAACGTCCACGGCCTCAACCACAAACTCAACCGTCACGCCCTCGCCGAAGATGGTCTCCAGCGCCTCGAGGTCGAGCGTAAACGTCGCCTCAATGTCGCCCTCCAGCTCAAACGTCAGCGTAAAGTCGTCGTCGCCGTTCTCAATCGCTTCCGCAATCTCTTCCAAAATCTCCGCAACCTCTTCCGCGCCAATCGTCAGGTCGCCCACTTCCGGCTCGCCGTCCGGCTCGGTCGGCTCCTCCGGGTCGGTCGGCGTGGTCGGCGGGATGAAAATGTCGCCGCCTTCGTCGCCGGTGTTGCCGCCCGCTGCTTCCTTAGCGGCAATCTCGGTAGCCAAATCGTCAAGCAGTTCTTCTTCTGCTTCTAGCAGCCCTTTAGAGGAGGTGTGCAGCAAGTTAAACGCTGTCTGCGCAACTGTCACAGCCGCTTTGTCGCTAATTTCGATGTTTGCAACCGTCTTGGCAAGGATGGTCGCGTGGGCATCTTGCCAGTCTTTCGCCGCTTTGGTATACCCTATGTTGTCAATCACGTCCTCTAGGTCAGAAAAGTCATCCAAGTCTTCCGCTAACTCCCTGCTCACGCTTTCGTAAGCGTCAATCGCAATGTTTATGCTCGCAAGGATTAGCAAGTAGTCATTAAGGCTCGCGATTGGCGGCGCCGAGTCTTTCAATCCCGACGTATTCGCCCACGAAATCCACAGCTTAACATTCTCTTCCAGCGCGGCAATAAGGCTGTCACGAGTGGCTGCAATGGTCACAGCCGTCACGCCCTCCAGCGCCAACAGAGCCTTCGCGCCATCACTCAGCCAGCCAAACTCCGTCAACGCTTCCGGCACGTAGGTAAAGTCATCCACAAGGGCTTGAACCTCCGCGTCGCTCAGTCTGCTACTCGGATTTGTCACAACCAATGTCAGCTCGTCCGCGTAGTCAAGCAAGAAGTCAACCATTTCGTCCACTGCGTCGTTCACGGCGTCAATCGCGTCTTGCAGTGTCCCAATGTCCGTGATATTGAACATGTCTTCGGTGACGATTAAGAGGAAGTAAGCCTCCATGTTGCCCACGTCAAGGTTATCCAACCCGGCAGCGGCAACCTCTCCAATCAGGTTAAGCCTCACCCACAGCACACCAGCGTTGTCAGTAGAGCCAATCTCACCAATCCAAGCATTCACCGCCGCAAGGTTCACGCCGTCGATGACGCCCTTAATGGCGGCTACGAACAGCTCGAAGTCAGCTCGGGCGGGGGTGCCGTTAGTCACATAGTCATCCCAGTCGTCTGCGCCCAAACTGTCCGCCACGGCGTCAATCGCGTCTTTGAAGTCTTGCAGCGCGGCTATGTAGAAATCCCTCACGTCGAAGAAGAGGTTGGAATAGCTGTCGGTCGCGTAACCCAGCGCAATCAGGAGCCCTTCCGTGTCACCCGCCGTGTAATCGTACACCTCTACAATCAAGTCTGGCCAAACGTCCCCAATAATCGCGTCATACAGGGCGTTCAGTTTATCTTCCGTTCCGGCGGACAAGTAGTCTTTAGCTTCAGCGCTCAATCCGTTGAAATCAACCCGCGCCCTGAGAATGTCGTTCGCCTCACTGTAGTTATCATCCAATGGATTCAGCAACAGCACATCGCTATAGGTATCCTCAAAGTTCAGCGCACTCCACTTCGCCAGCAGGTCGTCGTGGTGGTCTTTCACTGCCACCACTTCGGGTCTCGCTTTCAGCGCAGGTGACAACATATCATAAACGACGAGAGCGGCGGGAAGTTTACCGAGGTCGGACAATGCTATAGTGCCCGTTGTCAAATCCATTATCGCCACGATATTGGTGTCCGCCAAGAACGCATCGACAAATCCCAAAATCTCAAGCTCATCTTCCAAGGCTTCCAAGCGCGCAATGTCATCAGCCAGCGCGGTCAGCACCTTGTCGAAGCTCGCCCATTTGCCTGTGGTTCTAACGTCTGCCAGCGCGGCATTTACGAGCGCTGTGTCAGCAGTCAAGGTTGCAATCGCAAGCTCCTCAACCACCAGCTCCAGCGCGTCATCATGGTCGTCCCTAAAGATGGCAACCGCAGCGTCAACCAAGTCAGTCTCAACGTCCAGCTCCGATTCCAAAAGTTCCTGAGCGACTTCGCTAAGGTCATAATAAGCACTCAGCGTATCTTGCACATCTCCCCAATCTGAGAAGTCTATTCCGTCAAGGACGTCGTTCAAGAAGTCGTCGATGTCCTCTTTCAAGTCAGCAAAGGCAATAATCTTATCCTCTACCCCAGCGGTCAGCTCGTTGATTACTTCTTGGGCTAAGTCGTTTTCATACTCATCCACCAGCAAATCCACAAGGCTGTCGCCGCTAACAACAAACAAGTCATTCCAAGTAATGGTCGCCAGCGTCTTGGCAAGGATAGTCGCATGTTTCGCTTCAAACGCCAACGCTTTTTCCTCGTCTGTGGGCAGTATCTCCTCCACCGCAAACGACGCGAAATACCAAGCGTGTTCAAACACACCGTTGCCCGGCTGTACGCGCAGGGTTCTTCCGCTGAAGTCGAAAGTGTCGTCAAGCTCAATCGTAAGCGAAATCGTCGTCCAAGCGTCCGTTGCGACGGTGCCTATCCACGTCGAGCCGGTTATCACTTCAAGCCCGGTGGGAACCTGACCGTCGTCTTGGAAAGCAACCTGTATCGCCGTTGCGGCATCCGTACCGGGCAGATTCCCAGCAGGCAGGTAGTAGTCAACTTCAATCGTATACTTGCCCGGATATTCAATCCCAAGGTTAGCAAAGCTAACCCTCGCGCCCCAGCGCCAGTTATCAGCGCCGTTGCCAACAATCTTCAACGTATTGGTCAACCCGCCAATCGCGTCCGTTTCCATTTCAGCCGTGCCCGAACCAGCGGTAAAGTTGCTAGGCGCAAAGTCCTGACCCGTCGGCTCAAATATCGGCGCGACCGGGTCGCTCCCGTCAACAATGTTAATCGTCAGTATCTTCACCGTTTCAGAGGTGTCATTAAACACGATATAGATGTAGAGAGGTTTCCCGACGCCTACGTCCAGAAGCCCATATTCTGTAACCTCATCTTTAATCTCACTCGCGACAACGGAATAAGTGGAAGCCGTTTGGTCAGCAGCCAGCGAAACGAGGTCGGCAGCCGATGCGAAAGGCGCCGTCTTATCGTCTTTCGAACTCCAAAACACTTTATACGTAGTCGCTGCCAAGGCGCCCGAGCCGCGGTCAACATTGATAACCACGTCATCCGCTGCGGCATCGTCAATATCAAACGTCACCTTCGTAATCGGCGTCACGCCATCCATGCCAAAGTTCGCGCTCGGCGCCACGCTCGGCGTCGTATCCGTAATCGTCAGCGGGGAAGACGTCACAACCGGATCCCCCTCATCGAACGTCACCCGAATGAGAACTTTGTCGTCTTTGGCGTAGCCATCTTCAAACACGCCGGAAATGATGGTAATCTCTCTCGCGGTCGTATTAACTGAGTAATCTGCCTCGACAGAAGCTAGCGTATACCAAGTACTCCCGTTGTCGGACGAAAGCGCAACCCCTTCAACTGCGGTCGTCTCAAAATATCCCGTCCCGTGGGTGTAGGTAACGACCACCGGAGCAGGGGCGTAAAGGTCAAACTCGGAGCCGACAAGCGTAACCGTCGGCCGGTTGCCTTGCGGCGCGTTGTCCTCAATCGCCAGCGTGAGAACTGCCCTCGTGTCCGCGTCATCGTCGAAGAGGATAACGATGTAGAGGTTGTCTGTCGCCTCCAACCCAAACTCGTCAATCGCCTCCTCAATCGTACTACCAAATATCGTGAGTACGCCCGCGCTGTATGTGAAATCATCCCCAATATCCAGCTCATCGCTGTGGACTCCGCTATTATCATCGGTGTCGGCCACCCACACTTCATCAATCCCGACCGCGCCCAACGTACCCCGGCCGAGGTCGATGAAAATAAGCACGTCGGCTGGGTCGAAAAGGTCGAACTCCATCGTCAGCTCCACGGCATCATCTTCAAACGACGCCGTCGGCGCCGTGCCATTATTCACAACCTCAATCGCCAAGGCGATATCAGCCACAACGTCGTCAAGGTTGATGTCGGTGTAGGGGCCGACGAGGCCAGCGGCCACGAAGTCAGCCCAATCATTGGCGCTATCAGCCAGCTCCGCGGCGTATTCCAGCTCGAAGTCTTCGTCAATACTCCAGTCGCCCTCTTCCGCGACAAACCCTTCCAGCGCTTCCAGCGCGTCAATCAAGTCGCCCTCGTCTACATCCTCAAGGTCGGCCGACACGGCCTCCGCAACGTCTTCCAGATAACCAATCAGCAAGGCATTCACGACTTCAACCGCGTCAACAACATCGCCCACAACGGCTTCAAATGAAACCGCGCTATAGTCGCCGCTGCCGATAGCGGTGATAAAGGAAGCCCAATCCGTGTAGGTCGTACTCTTCTTCAGCTCCTCGGCATACAAGGCTTCCAAGACGACCCACGAATCAAGGTCTTCGCCGAAGAAGGCCGCAAAGGCTTCCAACGCGACAATCATGCCGTCGGCGTCCACGGCGTCCACGGCGGACTTGACTCCTCCCAACGTCTCCGTAATCAGCTCGTAGTTCTCGCCAAGAATCGCAGAGTTAACTTCTAAGATGGCTTCGAGAATATCGGCGATAGTGGCAGTATCCCCGCCGAATTTCGCCAGATATACATTGTCGATGTGTTCCAGCGCGACTTTATACTTGGCCACCATGACATCCCAATTAACGAGGAGAAGCCCGTCGCTGTCAGCGTAAAAGAAAGGCGTGGTAAAGGCATTGTAGGCTTCCAGCGCGGCATACAAGCCGCTGCCGTCCCCGTCCAGCTCGGTCACAATGTTTTCCAGTATAGTAAAGATGTCTCCCAAAGCAATATTGGCAGCCTCAATCGCAGCGTCAATGATTCCCAGCGCTGCCTCGGCAAGAACGAATAGCCACTCAGTGGGAGACTCTTCAATCTCCCCGGCATTGAAAGCGGCAATGAAATCTTCCCACGTTTCAATGTTGACCGGGCCATCGGTTGTTAGCGTCGCAGCCTCAACCGCCGCGTCCAATAAAGCCGGCGCGAAAAAGCCATGCTCTGCGGCGATTTCATAGAATTCGTCGTTTTCGTCGTCGTAATTCGACTCTTCCCCCAAGAAAGCATCAAACGCCGCCAAAGCCGCGACAATCGTGGTCTCGTCGGCCTCGTACACGTCGTCAACCAACGCAAACGCCGCAACCGAAAGGTCAATCATGCCGATGACGCCTTGAATGGCCTCGACAACATCGTCAACGGACGCATAAGGATCCAAACCATCTTCAGCACCGGAAGCAAGTACATACTCTGCCCAGCCGTCGTAAGGATCGCCGCCATCATCGTCAATCGCCTTAGCCGCATCGTCAATCGCGCCTTTAATCTCGGCCGCAAACGCGAAATAGATGTCTTCGTTGTCGCCATCAACTGTTAATCCGGTAACAGCTTCCAGCAGTGTTAAGTACGCATTAGCAGTAATACTGCCAATGTCCGCCGTAAACACGGCGTCTACTTCACCAGCGGTGTCAGCATTGTCCGCCAGAGTTCCCATAACCGGGAGCATACCGAGTATCATAGCCGCCGCCACGGCTAGGGAAAAGAGTCGCTTTTTCATTTGTGAGTCTCTCCTTCATCATAAAAAAATAGGGCCGCGTTCGTGATAATTATACACGAATGTGATTTGAATGTCAAGCGTTTTTTCAAAAAAAAAGATGAAATTGGCAAGAAGTTGCGCAGGCAAAAACGCAGCCTGTGCGGCTGCGTTTGGTTGCTTTGGGGTTGCCGTGTCAGGCGGTTTCGATTTCCAGCACGACGGGGAGGTCGGTTTGCACATTTTTGAATTCGGCGTAAAGGGCGCGGGCGTCCACCGTCCAAGTGAGGGGGCGGTCTTCGTACCCGAGCAGGCGCACGGCGCGGACGACGCCGCCGAAGGCGTGGCCGTCGCCGTTGAACCCGGCGAGGGCTTTGACGGCGACGCGGCCGGCGGCGGGGCATCGCATCACGGCGGCGTAGATTTTGCCGTTGCGGGCGGTGAAGCGGAGGTCTTCGTGCGAATAATCCGGGGCGTCCTCGCTGAAGCTCCCGCCGCTGACGTTGGCGCGGCCCTCCATCGCGATTTTCCACGGCGACGCGCCGTATATGGCCTCGCCGTTGGCGTCCAGCCAGCGTCCGAGCCGGCGGAGGATGTCCCTGTCCTGTTCGGGCAGCGAGCCGTCGGCCTTGGGGCCGACGTTGAGCAGCAGCACGCCGTTTTTGCTCACCACGTCAATGAGGTTGCGGATGATTTCGGCGGCGGGCTTGTAGACGTTCTGCTCGGTGTAGCACCAGCTATTGCGCGCCGTGGAGGTGCAGGACTGCCACAGATACGGCTTGGCGTCGGCGAAGCCGCCCCGCTCCATCTCGGGAATCCCGCAGCCGAACGGCAGGGCGTCGTCCTTAAAGGCGATGGCGGGCTGGAAGCCCCATTCGGCGGCGCGGTTGTAGTAATACGCGGCGAAGCGGCGCAGCATCGGCTTAAACGCGGCGTGCTTGACCCACCAATCGAAGTAAACCATCCTCGGCTTGGCCAGCTCGGTCATTTCCACGCACCGCGCGAACCAGTCCGCGACATACTCGCCCGACGGCGCGGGCTTGCTGTTGATGTCATGGTTGTGCGCCTCGGGCATAGACGGCCAGTAGAGGTCGTCCCTAGGCGGCTCGGCGGGGATATCGCTCTCAAATTCACGCCCGTGCCCCAAAAACCACCAATGCTCGGCGCGGTGATTGGACACGGCGCGAACCAGCCCGCGTTTTTCGCAGGCGTCCAGCACCTCGCGCAGCACGTCGCGCTTGGGACCCATTTCAAAGGCGTTCCAGCGCGACAGCGCGCTTTTGTACATCTGGAAGCCGTCGTGGTGTTCGGCCACCGGCACGACGTATTTCGCCCCCGCCCCGGCAAACGCCTCCGCCCAGTCCTCCGGGTCAAACCTCTCCGCCGTAAACATCGGGATGAAGTCTTTGTACCCAAAGTCCCTATGCGCCCCGTAGGTCTTGACATGATGCTCAAACTCATGCCCGCCCTGTATGTACATATTGCGCGGATACCATTCATGCGCGTACGCCGGCACGCTGTAAACGCCCCAATGAACAAAGACGCCCAGCTTCGCCTCCGACAGCCACGCCGGGGCCCTGAACCCCGCCAGCGACGCCCAGTCGTCCGCATACGGCCCGTTCGCGATGACGGCGTCCGCCATTTTAAGAAAATCCATCCGTATCATCCTCCCCCGCGGACAGTATAGCACAGCCGGCGCCAAATAGCCATACACTGAAACAGAGAAGCCGCGCACGGAGCCATGATTCAATCTTCGCTCAAAACGCGCTTTTCCCCCGCCCTCCGGCGGGGGAAAAGCAGACGGATTGAACAAAAATCGCACGGAGCGCGGCGAAGCATGAAAGGGATGATTTTTGCATGGACAATTACAACCCGATGGGCCTGACGGCCGATTACTCAGACAGGATGGAGCGGCTCTACCCCGAAACCGCCGCCATCATCGCGCCCCACGCCCGCGACATGGTGGACGCTCTCAGCGACGACGCGCTGGAAGCCGTCAGCAGCACGGATATCAACCGCATGGCAGGCGAAGCGATGCGCCGGGGCGGCATGGAGGGCAATCTGCCCCACGGCCACAGCGCGGACTCTCTCGGCGACCTGACCAAGGCGCTGGTCGTCCGCGAGCTGATTGGCCGCCATCAGCGCCGGGGATTCGGCGGGCGTTTCCCCTTCGTTTTCCCGTTTTTCCTCTTCCCCTTTGACGGCAGGTTCGACGGGCGCTCCCACGGCTTTGACCACCGCGGCTTCGGCCGCCGCATCTAAGGCCCGGCAACGCCTCCCGTCCCCGCCTAGGCGGGGACGGGAGGCTGCGTCATGCCGTAAACGGTCAGTGTACCAGCTCCCGCACCACCGACTCGACGACGCCCAGAACCTTGACCCCGGCGGCGGGAATGGGCTGATAGGCGGGGTTTTCGGCCAGCAGCCAAATCTCGCCGTTTTCCCTTCTCAGTCGCTTGACGGTGGCCTCCTCGTCCAGCAGCGCGACGACAATCTGCCCGCTGCGGGCGGTGGGCTGCCTGCGCACGACCACGTAGTCCCCCTCAAGGATGCCAACGCCGTCCATCGAGTCGCCGCGCACCTCCAAGGCGAAGAAATCGCCGTCGCGCGGGGGCTGATAGGCCAGTATCCCGCGGTCCTCCTCAAACGCGAGGATGGGCGACCCGGCCGTGACCTTCCCTACGATTGGGATGCCGTCGGCGGTAAGGTCGCGCCCCGGCAGGGTGAGCGCGCGGGTTTTGCGCTTGTCCTTCTGCAGGTAGCCCTTTTCCGTCAGGGCCGTGATATGCGCGTGAACGGTCGAGGGGCTTCGCAGCCCAACAGCCGCTCCAATCTCGCGCACGCTGGGCGGATATTTGTGTTCCCGTGTGAATTGCTCGATAAAATCCAGTATTCGCTGCTGTTTTATGGACGCTTTTTTCATATCGGTCACTCCTTTTGTCAAGCGCGGAACCGCGGCAAACCGCGCCCCGTACGCCCTTCTCCCCTATTATAACACATTATTTTACAGTTTGCAAACACCTGTTCAAAATATTTTTTCGCGCCCCGCCGCACGCATAAAACCCACCCCAATCCGGCAACCCTATCGGAAAGGAGCGTGCATCAAAATGGCGCAGCCGTCCAAAGGGAAAACCTCAAAAGATCGGAGCATGAAGCACATCGACGAAGCCGGCGTCCACGTAGTGTCCGCCACCGACTACACCGGCGTCCGCCCCGCCAAACCCAAGGACGGGCGGGAAGCCTTCAGGAAAAAGTAGGGACGCGAATCCGTTGCTCTTCCCGGTTGAATTCAATCGAGTTCTTTGTATATCGGATTTTTCAGACATATGAAACTGGCCATACACCCAATAACGCCGACCATGAAAAACATGACCGCGATACCAGACCCTTTCCCTGCGCCGAAAGCCAATGATAACGCCCGTTGTATTGGCGATATGGTTGCCATGAAAGGCTCAAACACATGGTCGGCAAGCAGGCCGCCAAGCAGCAGCCCTATCGGGATGGTGCTGTATTGAATGGTATCTCTCGCCGAAAATACACGTCCCTGCATTTCCACAGGCACTTTTGTACGCATAATGGCCGTCAGGTTGGCGGCTAAAAAGGGTAAGGGCAAATTGCCCGCAAAAGCAAAAAACATCCAAAGCGGCAGTATTCGCTGAAAACTAAACAAAACGTCACCGAGCAAAAAGGACATCCCGCAAGTGAAAAATATGACCCTTGTCCGGCTTTTTGCCGGTTTTATCAGCGTTACAACTACGCTTCCCACGAGCGTACCAATGCCGACCGCCGCTTCAACAAACCCAAGCGAAACTTGATTGCCGTCTGTACGGCCAAGTATCAGCGCGGGCAGTATGCCGTAACTGCCCATTTTGGCGATGAAATTGATAAACGCGAAAAACAGGATAACGCGAAGCAATGCTGAATGTTCTCTTAAAAAATGGATACCTGCCAAACAGCTTTTTAAGAAAGATTCTTTTGCTTTTTCCGTTATCGCCGTAATCTTTGGGATTTTGATATACAAAAGCAGGATTGTGAACGCAATCGCGAAAGCGGCGAGGTCAACAATCAAAACCATTTTCAATCCGCCAAACGCGAGAATCGCGCTCCCTAGCGCGGGGGCTAAAATGGTCACAGCAGAGCCGGAAAAAGCCTGTAAGCCGCTCACGCGGACATAGTGTTCTTCCGGCACCAGCAGAGTTGTCGCCACATAGGACGCAGGCCCTTGAAAAGCGTTCATGAAGCTGAGTAAAAAGTTTATGATGTACAGGTGCCAGATTTGCAGATTGTTCGTGAGATACAGCGCCAATATGGCCGCTGTTCCAAGTGCCGCCATCATGTCGGAAAGCAGCATAATCCGCTTCTTGTCCCAACGGTCGGCAAGCGTTCCCGCGATGAAGCTGAACATAATAGAGGGGACAAGTGAGCAGATGGACAACAGCGTAATGCTTGACGCCGTGCCTTTTTGAGTGTAGACCCAAACGATAAGCGCAAAACTTGTCATAGCCGTGCCAAGTCTTGATACAATTTGAGAACTCCAAAGAATCAAAAAATCCCGAAGTCCAGAAAACATACTTGATTTATTCATGGCTTTGCTCCTTTAATTCTTATTATGGAATCAAAATGCAAAGCCCGATTCGGACGGCAGTATCCGCTGCCGCTCCATGCAATCTCCGTCCGTTATCAGACCCTGCATGGAGCATAAACAATGGCAAGAATCACAAAAGTCACCTCCAAAATGATGTGTTCCCACGTTGGGACGCCATATATGGCGTCCGCAAAACGTAACCGTAAGCATACGTGTCCTATTCGGACACGATATATCGTGTCCCTACTAAAACCGGCTCCGGCCCACGGACGCGGTGGCGCGGGCGGCGTCTGCGGCTGTGATTTGGCCGATGGCGGTCAGATGGTCGAGGACGCGGACGCCGTTTTTATAGTGCGCGAACAGGCTGTAATAGGTCATATACATCATCGCGTCGCGGGTGAATTCCTCGCTTTGCAGGATATCCATTTCGCGTTGGGTAAATACGCCAAGCCTGACCGCGTCGCTGACGGAGGTGGCGTATGTGACGTCGGTTCCGTCTTGATAGCCGAGCGCTTTAAGCAGGATAAAGGCCAACTGCTGCACCGAGCCGGGGTCGTCGGGGGAGAAGCGGTTGTTTCCGGTTCCGGCGGTGTGGTTGTTGTCGTAGAGGTAGGCAAGATATGAATCAAACCATTCGGGCGAGTCGGTGAACGGGTGGTTTCCGGCCGCCGAGGACGCCTCGTCCTTGACGCCGAGGATGGTGACGAAGATGATAAACATTTCTGTGCGCATGGTGACGCGGGACAGCTCATAGGTGTTGATGACGCCCATCGTCATCAACGCTTCGCACAAATCCGCGTACATCGGCACATACGGCAGCGTGACGCGGTAAGCGCCCTGAATGAGGACGGAAGCGTCCGCCGTCACTCGCACAGTGCTTTCCCCGCTCAGGCCAATGTAGCGTCTTCGTTCCCTCAACGCCCCGCCCGCCTCGGCTTCCTGTCCGGCAAAGCTGTCAATCAGCACGCCGCCCCGGTGCGCCGCGGAGCCGGAAAGCAGGGCGACGGACGCGCCCTGCCCCAGCGTCAGGGTCGTCCCTGCCGCCATTCTCACGGCGGTGTTTGTCCCGGTCTGATTGAGACGCGAGAGAAGCTTGCGCGTCAGGGCGTCTTCGTTGAGCGGCACGCCCCCGCCGCCGTCCAGCAGGGCGTATATGTCGGCAAGGACGCCGCTCATCCGCCGTTCGGCGGCAAGGGACGCCCGGAGCCGCACCGAGGGCAGAAATTCATCTTCAAGATAGCGGAGGGTGATGACCGGGTTTTCAGCCGTTCCGGGCGTCGCCCGCGCAGGCGAAGACGCCCCGCTCCCGCTGACAAGCAGCAGCGCCAGCGAAAGCAGCACGCACGACACCCGCGTTTTCATTATATCCGCACCTTTTCAACCGTTTCCAGCACATACTCCGCAAACGCCGCCCCGGTACTGCCCGTGTCCCTCCCGGTGACGGTCACGCGGCGTTCTTCCAAGGCGCAGACGTCCAGCGCCCGCTCCAGCAGCTTGGCCTTCTCCGCCTGTCCGATATGCTCCAGCAGCAAAACCGAGGCCCGCAACAGCGAAGTCGGGTCGGCGTATTGCGCGCGCCCTTCCTCCACCATGCGCGGCGCGGAGCCGTGGATCGCCTCGAACATGGCGTAGCGCCCGCCGATGTTGGCGGAGCCGGCTGTGCCCACGCCGCCCTGCAATTCAGCGGCTTCGTCGGTGAGGATGTCGCCGTACAGGTTGGGCAGAACAAAAACGGAGAAGTCACGGCGGCGCTTTTCATCCAGCAGCTTTGCGGTCATAATGTCAATATACCAGTCGTCAAAGGCGATTCCGGGGTATTCCAGAGCGATTTCCTTGGCAATGGAGAGAAACTTGCCGTCGGTGGCCTTGATGACGTTGGCTTTGGTTACGGCGGTGACGCGCTTGCGCCCCGTCTTTTCGGCGTATTCAAACGCTTGGCGGACAATGCGCTCCGTACCGCCGTTGGTGGTGACGGTGAAGTCCACCGCCAAATCGGGCGTGACATGGACGCCTTGGCTCCCGACCGCGTACGCGCCCTCAGTATTCTCGCGGAAAAACACCCAGTCGATGCCCCGCTCGGGAACCTTGACCGGGCGGACGTTAGCGAAAAGATCCAGTTCCTTGCGCATGGCGACGTTGGCGGACTCGATGTTCGGCCACGGGTCGCCCGCGCGGGGGGTTGTGGTGGGGCCTTTGAGGATGACGTCACAGGCTTTTAGCTCCGCCAGCACATCGTCCGGTATGGCTTTGCCGCAAGCCGCCCGCCGCTCAATGGTCAACCCGCCTATATCGCGGAATTCAACCGCCTCGCCTTGCAAAAGGCTTTCCAGCACCGCGCGCGCCGCGCTTGTAATCGACGGGCCGATACCGTCGCCGCCGCAGACGCCTATAACCGGCGTATGCGCCCCGGCGCGCCCGGCAAGCCTTTTCTGCGCCGCCATATCGTCTATTCGTTTCAACTGCCCTTCGAGCAGCGCGGCGAATCGCTCCGCCGCCGCTTGGATACGCGGATCCATCACTTTGCCCTCCCCAGCGACAGCTTCTCGGCCAGCCCCGCCTTCTCCAGCGCGTATGTCAGCGGGACGCCCAAGCCGAAACAGACGGTCACCTGCCCTATGCCGACGGTCAGGACGCCGAAAGGAATATATGCCGCATTTTCAAACATCAGGCTGAGGTAAGCGCCGACGACAAGCGCGTTTATGGCTACCGGCGGCACGGCCGCCAGCCAGCGGTTTTTGATCCGCGACGTGAGAAGCGCGGCGGAAAGCGTCGCCAAAGAGCCGAATATCCAGTCAACCGGCCCCAGCCCCCCGAACAGCAGATTGCTCAAAAAGCATCCGGCAAACAAGCCCGGTATCGCCGCCGGAAAGATAAACGGCAGTAGCGTCAGCGCTTCCGCCGCCCGGAACTGCAAAAGCCCGAACGACGTTGGAATGGTGACCGTCACCAAGGCGATATACATCGCGGCGACGAGTCCGGCAAACGCCGTTTTGCGGATAAATTGATTCTGTTGTTGCATAGGGAAAACCTCCTTGTTATTTTGATTGCTCAATGATTGCGCCGTAGATGGGTCTTCGTATGCGCGGGAGTTCGCTTTGCGGATATTATACCATGCCCCCCGCCGGATATCAACGCAAATATTTGTCCAACATCCCTCGTCCCGCGCTTTCAGTCCCTCCGCGATATCAAGCCTGCCGACTGAAAACGGCGGCGGGGTAAATCCCGCCGCGCTTTGTTGGTGATGTGGGGTTTGTTGTTAAGGGCGCAAAGGAATCGAACTCGAAGAACCTTAATCCCCAATTTTATTTAATCTTTCGTTCGCAGTAGGGTTAATAGCCTTGTATTATTCCCATCTAAATTCGGGGTCATTCTTTTTCAAACCTTTTGGTATCTTGTCTGTTCCCTTTTTATATTGTGTTATTCCAATAATTAACCCTAATAGGGAAAAAGAAACGAGAATTGAAACGGGTAAATACTTTAAATATTCAATATCATTTGTAAAATAAGAAATTACAAGCATTAGCAAAAAGCCAAATACTAAACCGCCTGCCGACCAATTTATTAATGTCTGTGTTGAGCGGCTATCCCATGATTGCTTTTTATTGCAAAACGGACATATCCCAAGAAGATTATTCCATATTTTCCCACCCGCGCCTTCTTCATATACCCCCGCCGCTTCTTTCATCATCGAAATATAATTTTTTACTTCAGCATATGATTTTATTTTCTCATAGCCTATTTGTAATTTTTTATTTGCTTCATCTTGTAAAGCCGTTGTTTCTTCGGGAGTTAATGATATGGTAGACGTGCTTTTCCTCAAACATGCTGAACGGGTAACCATTTCTGATTTCCAATCAGTTGTTTTTCCGCAATGTTCACAAATAAAACGATAATAAAAATTACGACTTGCGGAAACGGAAAACTCTTTATAATGGCTTGACATATATGCTCCTTTCAAAATTATCCAAATCTCTAAGATTTATATCATCATATTTTTTGAGCATTTCATTATTATAAAAAACCTCTATGTTCCCGGACGCATCTCCAAAATAATCAACACCTCTATACGCCTTAAACGAATACCCTAATTTTATCCATTCTTCGTGGGGCAGAATACGAAACCATTTCCAAAAACCCAACGGCGGTATGCTTCTGACTACAGCATTGGCGGAAGTAATAAACTTATCGTCTTTTGAAGTGCTTAAATCGCGCAATATGTTAAAATCAAGTTCCCTTTCATCTTCGTTTACATTGCTATAACTTTCAGGCGAAATACTGCCGCACTCTTTACATCTGCTTCCCCTGTCCGAAGAATAAGCTCCATAGTGGCGACAGCCGCACTTACAAACCCAGTTCATAATTTTCACACCTCAAATATAAATTTTCATACTCGCGCCCCTCATCACCGCAGAACGCTGATAACATTTCTATATTATAACACAGAAAACCGCTTTGTCAATGCTTTTTGTAGGTTGTAAATGTGGGGAAACGTACTTATTCCGCGTTATTGGGCAATCTATACATTTGTATATCGCCACAAATCTTAAATCCAAATTGCTCATACAAGCCCGATGCGTCTTTCGTGCCGAGCAGGCCGAGCAAGGATTCAAGTTGTTTATGTTTTGTTATAAAATCTATAAGTGCCTTTCCTATCTCTTGACCACGATACCTTTCATCAACGACAACATCTCCAAGCCAGTAAACAGCGGCATAATCGGTTATGACACGCGCAAACCCGATTAAAACATCATCTTTATAGACTCCGAAGCAAAGAGAATTTTCAATTGTTTTATCAACAATTTCTTTTGAACGATTTTTTGCCCAATATGTTGTTTTCAAAAGCTCATATACACGGTCAATCTGAATCAATGATTTATCATCACTTATCAAAAAATCATTGTATCTTAATTCCATTTGAAAACTCCTCTAAAACAAATTTTACTCGCAACCCTGCGAAAATCGGTTGATGGGTCTACTGTTTATTTGATTTAGTTGTTGTCTAAAATACCACTGCATCAAGGACGTTTATGACCGGCGGCGGGGAGGCGGGGATTTGACCCCGCCTCCCTGCCCTTCCGGCCATGCATAAGTTTGTTTTTTACGCTTTCGGCAGTGTGGCGAAGGCTTTTTCCAAGTCCTCGTCGGTTGGGACATAATCGGTCATTGAGCCGTCGAGGAAGGAGCTGTACGCCGTCATGTCGAAGTATCCGGTGCCGCTCAGGCCGAACAGGATGGTTTTGGTCTCCCCTGTTTTCTTGCACTCCAGCGCTTCGTCAATGGCCACGCGGATGGCGTGGGAGGATTCCGGCGCGGGCAGGATGGTTTCGACTTTGGCAAACAGCGCCGCCGCTTCAAACACCGCCTTCTGCGGCACGGCGCGCGCGTCGATAACGCCGTCGTGGCGCAGCTTGGAGAGGATGGGGCTCATGCCGTGGAAACGCAGGCCACCCGCGTGGTTGGGATGCGGGATATACCCCGAGCTGAGGGTATACATCTTCAGCAGCGGCGTGGTGCAGCCGGTGTCGCCGAAGTCGTAGGCGTAGCGGCCCCGCGTCAGGCTGGGGCAGGACGCCGGCTCAACGGCAATAAACTTAGGCGCCCGCTTGCCCAGCAGCTTATCTTGAATAAAGGGACTCATCAGACCGCCGAGGTTGCTTCCTCCGCCCGCGCAGCCAATGACAAGGTCGGGGTATTCGTCCAGCGTTTCCATCGCTGTCTTGGCTTCCAGCCCGACGACCGACTGATGCAGCAGCACATGGTTCAGCACCGAGCCAAGCGCGTAGCGGCAATCGCTCCCCTTGCTCAACGCCGCCTCGATAGCTTCGGAAATGGCGCAGCCCAGAGAGCCGGTGGTGTCGGGGTATTCCGCCAGCAGCTTGCGTCCCACCGACGTGGTTTCGGACGGGGAGGCAAAGACGTTGGCGCCGTAAGTCTCCATCACCGTCTTACGGTAGGGCTTCTGCATCATCGAGCCTTTGACCATATAGACGCGCAGTTCAATGTCCATATAGGCGCAGGCCATTGAAAGCGCCGTCCCCCACTGTCCCGCGCCCGTCTCGGTGGCTAGGAATTCAAGGCCCTGTTTTTTCGCGTAATAGGCCTGCGCGATAGCCGAGTTGAGCTTGTGGCTGCCGCTGGTGTTGTTGCCCTCGAATTTGTAGTAGATTTTGGCGGGGGTGTCCAGCGCCTTCTCCAGATGATAGGCGCGGCACAGCGGCGAGGGACGATAGGTTCTGTAATAGTCCATCACCGGGCCGGGGATGTCGATATAGCGCGTGGTGTTGTCCGTCTCCTGACGGCAGCATTCCTCAATGAAGATGGGGGTGAGCTGCTCGGCCGTCATCGGCTCGTGCGTACCCGGATGAATCATCGGGGCGGGCTGATCGGCCATGTCGGCGCGGACATTGTACCATGCCTGCGGGAGTTTCTCCTCGGGGAGGTAGGTTTTGTAGGGGATTCGTTTCATGGGGTGTCGCTCCTTTCAAAATATTCTGCCGAAAGGGCAAATAAGCAAACCTGCCCCTAAACGGGACAGGTCGTACCTGTTCTAGCCACCCGAAGTTTCACGGTCCGGCAACCGCGTCCGTCTTTTTACGGGTCGGACTCCCGTCGGGTACTACTCGCGGCAAACCCGCTTTCACCCCGCCCTCGGCAGGCCATTCGCCATTCCCCGTATGGCCGCCATCACACCGCCGGCGGCTCTCTGAACATCGTGGGAAAAGTTACTCTTCTGCGTCATCGGTTTCACATGATTGGATTGTCTACCTGTATTATACGCGCGGCGCGAGCCGTTGTCAAGACTTTTTTTCTCCCCGCACAGCCGCGCCCCCGCCGCATATAGTGTGACGGGGGGATTTTTGTATGGCATCTGTCTTAGAGGGCGCCATGCTGGCGCTGGCCTGTTCGCTTGACGCGTTTGCCCTTGGGTTTGCGTACGGCGGCAAGCGTATCCGTATTCCGGTTTTGTCGGGGTGGATTGCAACTTTGTGCTGCACGGTTTTCTTGGGCGGGGCGCTGTTACTGGGCGGGCTACTGAGGCCGTATCTGCCCGAATGGCTGACCACCGTCCTCGCGTCCGGCGTCTTGTGTGCCGTAGGCGTTTTCAAGCTCTTTGAAAAAAACGAGCCTACGGACGGGGACGCAAACAAGGATTATGTCATATCCCCCTCCGAAGCCGCGCTCCTGTCGATCGTGCTTTCGCTGGACGGGCTGGCGGTGGGCTTTGGCGCGGGCGTGGGCAGCGCCAACATCCCGGCGGCCGTCGTCGCGTCGGTTGTGATTGGTATCGCGGCCATCATGGGCGGCTGCCGCTTGGGAGAAAAGCTGTCCGGTTCGCTGCCCGTCAACCCCTCCAGAATCGGCGGGGTGATTTTGATTGGCTTGGCAGTATCGGAGTTTATGCTTTCTTTTTCTTGAGCAGGACTACAACAACCACGCCCGCCGCGGCCAGCGCGCCGCCGATTGCGATAAAGACCCACGGCGGCCCTCCGCCGTCCGTCTCTTCCGCCGTTCTCCCCCGGGCCTGCTCCTTCTCCTGCGGGCCGGGCGGGAGGGGGGGGGGGGTTGGGTC